>JBPCPW010000020.1:0-26769 GCA_050998755.1 Candidatus Dormibacteria bacterium | reverse complement strand
ATCCCCCGGTGCGGCGTATCGAGCACGCGAGGGGCTCCCCAGGGGCACTGACGATCGCAGGCGAGCGCAGATTCCGAGGGGCCGTGAAATTCCGCCGCTGCAAGCGGCAGTTGCGCGGGTCGGCCCCGTGCGCCGCCGGGGGTTGCGCCAGGGGCGTCAGAGCCCCGGCTGTGGCGTCTTCGCTGTCGCCTTATCTCGGAAGCCGTTCACCCTAGCGCACCAGGCGAATCGTCCAGAAGTCGGCGGACATACGGCGCTCGAGCAGGTAGTCATAGGGCATCGTGAAGTAGCCGTCCATGCCAAACCCCTGCCCCCACGAGTTGCGCACGATGAATCGGCGCTCCTGCTGTATGTAGCCCACGGCCAGCACCGCGTGGCCCCCGATGACGCGCTCGTCGGGGGCGGGCATCTCCAGCCGGCCCGACCGCCGGACCACCTCGCCTTCGAACGATTCGTAGACGCTGAACCCGAAGACGATCGGGAATCCTGCGGCCAGGCAGGCTTTCATATGGTCGAGTTCCCGGGGCAAGCGTTCGTACCGCGCGATGCGGTGTTTCTCGCCGTCGCGGTATGCGCGTTCCGGGGGCCGGTCGGCAAAGCGGTCGATGTCGTACGGCCAGTCGGTCTCCGGCGGCGCGCCCACAGCCGCGACCGCCTTGATGCCATCGCGCGCCATCGCCCCCATGTCCTGGTCCACGGAGTCCTCGATGACCCGTTCGTTGTAGTAGATGAACAGCCGCGATGGAGTGAACTCGGGCAATCGCTGGCGACGCTGATCGAACTCGATTGCCCCGGCTATGGCCTGGGCCGTACAGCTGCCCAGCTCGCCCTGGTCGTAGACTGGCGGACACTGCGGACGGAGATCGACCATTGGCGGGAGATCGCTCCGGACCGCCGCCGAGGCGCTGTAGAGAAGATCGCGCTGGTCGGGAAGATCCGGTAACCAGCCGTAGCGCTTGATCTTGCGCGGGTGTGCCACGCGCGGATTGTCCCCTACCGGGCCGCGAACGTGGCGCCGCGGCCTTTAGTTGCGACGCCCGAAGATGCGCAGCAGGATCAGGAAGAGGTTGATGAAGTCGAGGTACAGCGAGAGAGCGATCAGCAGGGCGTTGTCATCGCCGGGCCGGGCGGCCTTGACCCGCCAGAAGTCGAAGAGCGTCAGGCCAACGAAGACGGCGCCCAGGAACAGGTCGAGAAGCAGCTGCGGGATCCCGATACTGGGCAGGAAGATCGTCACCACCATCAGCACGATGCCCACGACCAACGCCACCATCAGCCACTTGCCCCAGGCCGCGAAGCTGCGGTTGGTGATCCAGACCACGGAGGCACAGACGAAGAAGATCGCGGCAGTGCCCAGGACCGCGTTGCCGACGGCGCCGGGGTCCACCCTGAGGTAGACCTGGAGGACCGGGGCCAGGAACATCCCCTCGGCCACTGCGAACACCCCGAACATCGCGGCGCCCAGGGCGGTGTTGCCTGATCGCACCGCGGCCTGGATGCCGAAGATCAAGCCGATCATCAGGATGAACGCCAGGAACCATGGCAGGTGGAACCCGAAGGCGAACGAGGCGTAGACCCCGGCGGTGGTCAGGACCAGGGACAGCGCCAGCCAGCCAAGCACCCGGTCCAGCAGGGAGGTGGTGTGTCCCGTGACGTCATAGGCTCCGACACCGGTGGTTGAGCGGGTCGGGTTGTTGGGATCGTACATCCGGGATCCTCCTGGTTGTGGTTCGTCAGTCGCGGCTGTATTCTGCCGCCGCGGACCTACCTTCAAACCTACCGGGTCGCATCAGAACAGGTGATATGAGAACGCCAGCCGCAGCGCGACGAGCAACCCGAACAACCCGATCCCCAGCCGCAGCGGCCTGTCGGGAATCCTGCGGGCGATGAGCACACCAAGCCTCCCTCCCACCAGGCTGCTCACCCCGAGCACCAGCACGTGGGGCCAGGAGACCGGTGCCAGCGCGACAAAGATGATCGCGGCGACGCAGGCTCCAAGACCTGCAATCAACGTCTTGAACGCGTTGACCCGTTGCAGCGACTCCTGCAGGAACAGCCCGAGAAGGGCCAGCAACATGATCCCCTGGGCAGCGCCGAAGTACCCGGCATAGACGCCAACGAGAAACAGCCCGATGCCAAGCTCGACCGGGTTGTCGCCGGTGCGGCGGAGCGCCCTCGAGATTGCCGGTTGGGCCATGACCAGAGTCGCTGATGCGGCCACCAGCAAGGGCACGACGACCTCGAAGACGCGCGGAGGCAGCCGCAGAAGCAGGAGGGCACCCACCACCGCGCCGGTACCCATGGGTAGGCTGAGGGCGGCAACCCTGCGTAACTGGCCGCGCAGCTCCGCCCGGTAGCCGTACGCGCCGCTCAAGGATCCTGGAATCAGGCCGATCGAGTTGCTGACATTGGCGTTCAGAGGCGGCAGGCCGACCGCCAGCAGGGTGGGAAAGGTGATCAACGAGCCGGAGCCGGCGATGCTGTTGATCACCCCGGCAGCGAGGCCGGCGGCGGCGACGACGATCAGCTGAACCCAGGTCAAAGCCGCTGATTGTAGTGAACTACTGGCGCGAAATCGCGGGCGTGCCTCTGCGGAGGACGAACTTCTGGATCTTGCCGGTGGCCGTCTTAGGCAGAGTGTCGACGAAGTTGACTTCCTTGGGCGTCTTGAAATGGGCCAGCCGCCCGCGGGTGAAGTCGATCAGCTCTTCGGAAGTGGCGCTGGCGCCGTCTCGGAGCACCACGAATGCGTGCGGCGCCTCGCCCCACTTCTCATCCTGCATACCGACGATTGCCACCTCAAGCACCGCCGGGTGCCGCAGCAGACACGCCTCGACCTCGACCGTCGAGATGTTCTCTCCCCCACTGATGATCACGTCCTTGATCCGGTCGCGGATCTCGAGGTAGCCGCCGGGATGGACGACGGCGGCGTCGCCGGAATGGAACCAGCCGTCGCCCATCGCCTTCTCGGTTGCCTCCGGGTCGTCGTAGTACCCCTTCATCACGACGTTCCCAGCGACGATGATCTCCCCCATCGTCACGCCGTCGGCCGGAACCTCGACGCCCTCGCCGTCGACCACCCTGACCTCGCCCGAGGTCAGCAGCTCCACCCCCTGGCGCGACTTGAGCACTGCGAGCTCTTCAAGCGGCATGTCGGCATGCTCGGGGCGAGGTTCGCAGATGGTGATGAACGGGGCGGTCTCGGTCAGCCCGTAGACCTGGGTGATCTCCCAGTCGAGGTCCCTCTCGATGCGCTCGATGGTGGCCGCCGCAGGAGGCGCCCCCGCGGTGATAACCCGCACACCGCGCGGGAGGTCCCGGCGCATTTCCTCTGGAGCACCGGCGAGGCTGATGAGAACGGTCGGTGCGGCGCAGAGCCAGGTGACGTGTTCCTGCCGGACGAGATCAAAGGCCCGTGCCGGCTCGACCTTGGGGAGGCAAACATGACAGGCTCCAGCTGCGGTCACCGTCCAGGTGAAGGTCCACCCATTGGCGTGGAACATGGGCAGCGTCCACAGGTAGCGATCCTGGAGCCCGAGCCGGAGGTGCAGGAGGGTCCCCACGGTGTTCATGTACGCGTTGCGGTGGGTGATCATGACGCCCTTGGGCCGAGCCGTGGTGCCGCTGGTGTAGTTGATGGTGAGCAGATCGTTCTCGCCAACCGGCGGACGGTCGAAGACCGGCTCAGCCGCCGCCAGGGTCCGTTCGTAGTCGATCCACCCAGGCGCCGAGCCGCGGAGGGCGACGAAATGACCGACATCTGACAACTGGCCCCTGATGCTGTCGACCTGGGCCAGGTGGTCCTCGTCGGCACACACCACGGTCGCCCCAGAGTGATTGATGATGTACACGAAGTCCTCGGGCGTGAGCCGGTAATTGATCGGCACCAACACCGCGCCGACCTGGGGCACCGCGTAAAACGACTCCAGCTGGGCATGGGTGTTGGGAGCTATGTATGCCACGCGATCCCCGGCTTTCACTCCCAGGCCCTGGAGCGCCGCCGACCAGCGGTCGGTGCGGTCGAAGAATTGCCGGTACGAGAGGCGCATCTGACCGTCAACAACGGCGTCCTGGTCGGGGTACAGGCGACGCGTGCGGCGGGCAAACTCCAGCGGGCTAAGCGGCGTTTCCATCTCGGATCTCCTTCTCTCTGCGACTCCTAGTCTGCGCCGATGAACGCCCCTAAACGGCTTTCGTCCCGATTACCAGGCCGGCATCGTGTACATAGGAGTTGTAGCGGTCGCTGTAGCTCTTGGTGAGGTCGTCGTACTGCTGCCGCATCGTCTTGGGATCGTAGGCGATGAGGTTCTCGAGCTTGGTCGTGAAGACCCGGATCGACGCCTGGTACTCGCCGAAGTCCCGCGCCTGCAATGAATTGATCACCGACTGCGTGGCGTCCATGAAGCCACTGACCTCGGTGACGTAGCTGCGAACCGCATCAGGAGTGGTGGTCTGCTGGGCCTCGTCAACGGTCTTTTTGATGGCGTTGTTGCTGGGAGTGAACCGGGCCGTCGCGGTCACCAGGTCCTGTTTGTCGAGGGCCTGCGCCAGGGCGTTGAAATTCTCCTGGGCGGTGGTCAGATCGGCCAGCAGAGTCAGCTGCTGGCGGGCTGTGGTGGCCTCGTCAGACCGGACGTCGACTGCCCGACCCAGCGCTTCGAGTTGTGCCGCCTTGCGGTCGAGCTGGTCTCCGGAGGTCAGGCTGATCAGCCCTCGGTCATTGATCGCTGTAATCGCCGTCCGCATGATCCCCTGGTCCGTCTCCACGGTCTTGGCGGCTGAATCGAGGTCGGGCTGTACGTCCTTGATCGCCTGCCGGATCGAATCGCCGTTATACGTTTTGGTCGGGCTTTCGGGTCCCTTCTCCGGCTCGAAGGCGGCCTTTAGCTTGTCCCCCACCTTGGCCTCGTTGTGCACCACCTGGGCCATCGTTCTGTCCGCGGCGGCGAGACGCTTGGAGGTGTCGCTCTTCGCAGCCGAGGTGTAGAGGAGTAACCCGACAACCAGGGCGACCACGCCCACCGCTGCAATCCCGGCGTAAACCGCGGCCAATGTCGCTGACATCCCGGCTGGCAAAAGGCCTGCCCACCAGGCGCGCGGAGCGGGCCGGGCAGCCTCTTCGCCTGTGGGCGGCTGTTCTGACATCGCTCCCCCTGTTGGATCTCGACGGTCGGTGCTGTTCGAGCCTCATCCTAACGAGCCAGTCGAGCCACGGGAACCCCCAACGACGACGCGCAGCTCGGTCGACTGGTACTCGCCGCCCGAGGAGCGCCCTCAGCCCGGCAGCAAGCTACCGGTGCCGTATCCGGCGGCGGAATCCCTCCTAGGCAGGCGGCTCGAGCTCCGACCGACCGAACTTTTCCCTGAGGAATCGGCCGTTGGCCAGAAGGCGGTCGGAGTCGCCGGCCGCGATGTCGTCGGAGATCTCGCTCAGCTTCACCTCCAACACGTCGAGCTGGGCGACCAGGACCTGGCTTGGAGTCCTGCCGCTCTCGACCGGGTGCAGGGTCGCGTAGGCCCGGGGCAGGTTGAGGTAGGACTCCAGGGCGGCGGGCAGGTACTCCAGGGCGGTGCGCTGCACGATGTAGAGGTCCTCGGATCCCGCCGGGAGGTGCTCGACCCGAGGCAGGAGGGCAAGGATTGAGGCCTGGATGCTGGCCACCCTGGCGTAGATGTCATTGGGCACCTTGCCTCCGAGGGCACGCACCTGGGCCGCCAGGGCCCGGCGCACGTCGTCGGGTTCACTGCCGGAGCGGAGGGAACGATGGCGTTTGGCGGGAATTGCCAGGGCGGCGACCAGGTAAACGCCCGCGACCACCACCGGCCACAACAGTCCCACCACCCCGGAGGTCGCCAGGACAATGCCGACCAGCACGGCCGTGCCTGTGGCCAGAAGGTTCTTGCGACCGTAGAGGTACGCCATGGGCCGGCCGGGACCGGCGGCGATCAGGCTCTGCGGGGTGCCGGCGACAAGCGGGGTACCGGCGCCCGGAGGCAGGCCGCTGCCGCTGCTATCCACTGGCTGCGCGGCGCGTCACGATCTCACCCACCGCTCGGCAGCTTCAACTCGCCCTGGCTACTGCCGTCCCCCAGCGCCTCGGCTGTCGACGGGGACTGATGCGCGCGTTCAAGGTAGGCTTGGGCGGTTGTGACCTGCCCGGATAGTGCGTTCACCGTCTGCTGCATCGTCTGCAGCGCCTGCACTTTGTAGGCGTCGATGGCGTCCATGGTGGCGTAGATATTGGCAAACGCTGTCTGTAGCTTCTGGATGTTCACCGTCGCGCTGGCAGCCTCGTCGTGGATATCCACGCTCTGCTGCCGCAACAGCACCGAGGTCGATTCGATCAGGTTGCTGGTCGTCGTGTTGAGGGCGGTGACCTGCTCCAGCACCAGCTTCTGGTTGGACATGGCCTGGGCCACGATGACCGCGGTCCGCAGCGCCGAGATGGTGGTGGTGGTGGCTCGGTCCACCCCTTTGATGAGCTCGATGTTGTTCTTGCGCACGACCTCCAGTGCCAGATAGCCCTGGACGCTCACCGCCAGCTGTGTCAGCAAATCCTGCACCTTCTGACGGACGTAGAAGAGCAGGTCCTCCTGGAGGACCTTCGCCCGCTCCGGGTCGGCTGCCTGGACCTCGCCGATTCGTGCCTGCAGGCTTTCGTCGAGCTTGCGTGCCATGTACGCGTACTCCTGGAGCCGCTGCATGATGTGCCAGAGGTTGACCTTCTCCTGCTCCACGGCGGCGTTGTCGCGACGAAGCTCGTCCTGGCCGTGGTAGAGCGCCTGGATGATCTTGTCGAGGTGCGCCTGGGCAGACTGGTATTTCTGGAAGTAGTCCTTCAGCTTGTTGCCAAAGGGGATTATTCCGAGCACTTTGTGCGTTCCCACCAACCCCTGCCGGCTGGGGTCCAGGTCCTCCACCTGGCGACGCAGTTCCACCAGCGTCGTCGACACCTGGGATGTCTTATCAAGCGGGCCTTTGGACATCGCCGCCACAGGTCGGTCCAGCAGGCGATTGGAGACGTTGGCGGAGTCACGGATCTCGCGGTCACCGAGGTCCTGGACGGAGCGAACCTTGGTCGCGAACTCCTCGGAGTGCGGGTCCAGCGCCAACAGCGAGTCCACGAAGCCCGTGACCGTGCCGTCTATGGTGGTCACGGTCTCAGGGTTCAACTGCACCATACGATCGGCTGACGTCGGGGTAACCTGAGGGCCGGCCGTCGGTGCCTCGAGAACAAGCGCGGTGCCGGGGGCGGTCGGGTTCGGCGGGGTCAGCGTGCTGCTCATTCAGTCTCCTCAGGCGGGGTTGGCGTGTGGCAACATCATGCCCATCGGTCCGATTCTCAACCCCAGGTCAGCAGGTCGCCGTTCAGGCAAGAGTGCAAGGAGCACGCAAGGAGATTCATGGAGCACGCGCATGAGGTACTGAGAGAGCTGGGTGGCCAGGGGCGCCACCTCCGAGAGTCGATACCCGAGGTCTACAGCGGGTTCGCGGCGCTCGACAAGGCTGCGATGGCCGACGGTGAGCTGTCTGCCAAGCACAAGCAGCTGGTCGCCCTGGCCATAGCGGTGACCCGGGAATGCGACGGCTGCATCGCCTCGCATGCGCGGGCCGCAGCGTCCGCAGGTGCCAGCCGGCAGGAGGTTGCCGAGGCCCTCGGCGTGGCGATCCTGATGAATGGCGGGCCCGGCACCGTCTGGGCGCCGCGCGCCATAGCCGCCTTCGAGGAGTACGCGGTCAAGGCTGGCTGACACGTGAAGCCTGTGAGCCTCTCTGAGCAAGGCTCCCTAACCGATCAGGCGCTTCCCCTCGCTGAACTCTTCCGCGGAGATCTCGCCCCGCGCGAAACGGCCTTGCAGCACCCCAAGCGCGGCAGAAGCCGGCTGGATCGCGGACTGGCGGTGGCTGTACGACCTGGCGGCCCAGGTCAAAAGGGCGACGACGCCTCCCCAGAAGACGATCATCGACAGGATCATCCAGATCCAGGTTCCGGCTCCAGATCCTGCGTAGAACATCACGGCTCGACTCCTTCAGCGGCTGTTCCAGCCGCAACAACGTTTCGTTCTCCACATCGTCCGGTAGGTACCCATTCCAGAGGTCGGCATCTACCTTCCGGCCGAGGGACGGGCCCCAGATTTCCTGGGCCCGCCGTCAGCCTGGTGCTCTAGGCGGAGGCGTGACCCCCGCGACGGCTGGACGCGACCACCGCAATACCGAGCATCACCAGCAGGAGACTGACCATCGCGGCCCGGACCCTGTCCGAGCGCCCGGTCACCGGCTGGGTGGCCCCGTTGGCCCCGTTGACACCGTTGCCGTTATTGGCCCCGTTGGCGCCGTTGACCCCGTTGCCGTTATTGCTCCCGTTGGCGCCGTTGGTCCCGCCGTTGTTCGGCGTCGGGTTCTTGGTCACGTAGAAGGTCGCTGCCATGGTGCCGTTAGCCGGGACGGTGACGGCCTGGGTGCCGCCCGCGCCCTTGCCGTTGCAGAGGGCGAGGGTGTAACCCGACGGCGCGGTACCGGTGACGGTGTAGTCACCGGTCTGGACGACCACCGGGCCAAAGGGGTTGGCCTGCGTGGCGATGGTCGTGGCCCCAGTCGCGCCCAGGGTGCCACCGGGAACCTCTGTGGTGGTCGCGCCGCTGGTGCAGTCGTAGATGTGGCCGGCGAGGTTGCCCGTGTCATGGCTCACGTAGAAGACCGCATAACCCGGCGTGTTCGCCGCGACCGTGGTCGTGCGCGTCCCGGTGGCGGGCTGATTGGCGCAGGCCACGAAGTGGAACGCGGCTGGGGCGGTGGCGGTGACCGTGTAGGGGCCCGTGAGAACGGTGGTCAGCGGCATCGGATTGGCCGCCGCGGCCACCGGGGTCCCGCCCGTCGCGGCGAGGGTGCCGCCCGGGACGTTGGTGGTGCCGATATTACCGGCGGTGCAGTCAAAGATGTCGGCGCTGAGCGAGCCGGTCTGGTGGGCGACGTAGAAGACGGCGGCGGCGGTCCCGTCCCGCGGTACGGTGACCGTCTGGGGTGCGGTGCCGGTGCCGTTGCACGCGACCAGGTTGTAGTTTGGCGGGGCGGTCGCGGTGACAACGTAGTCGCCCGCGTTCACCGTCGTCGGGGCCAGCGGGTTGGCCTGAGCCGCGATCGGAGTGCTGCCGGTCGCCGCCAGCGTACCGCCGGTGACCTCATTGGTGGTCGCGCCGGTGGTGCAGTCGTAGATGTGCCCGGCGAGGGTGCCGGGGTTGGGTGCCACGTAGAAGTTGAAGTTGTTGGTCCCGCCCGTGGGCACCACGACATCCGGGCTGTTCGCGGTGGTGGGAGAGCTCACCGTCGCCTTGCCCTGGCAGGTCGCGAAGTGGAAGCCGGCCGGTGCCGTGGCGTTCTCGACGTAGGTGCCGGCCTTGACCGAGGAGCTCATCGGGTTGGCCACGGCCGCGACGGTGGTGGGCCCGGTGGCGGCGATGGTGCCGGCCGGCGAGACCTCGGTCGGGGTCTGGTTGCCGGTCGCGTCACACATAAAGATGTGACCGGTGAGGCTCTGGACCGGGTTGTTGGCCGTCAGGGTCTCCGTGCCGCAGGCGCTCTTGGCGCCGCTGTTCTTTGAGTCGCCGCTGTAGGTTGCCTGCCAGGAGTAGGTCCCTGCGCTGGCGAAGACCAGGGTGTTCGAGTCGGGCACGGCGCCGTTGGCCACCGTGACGGTGCCGGCATCGCGCAGCCCCTGGCTGCAGGCGGAGTTGGTGTAGACGGCGTAGTTCACGGTGCCGCCCGCGTCCGCGGTGGCGCCGGTCAGCGTGGCCGAGTCATGCACTGAGCCGGGCACGGTGATCGTGCCGGCGGAGAGGTTGGTGGTGATCGCCGGGTTGGTCTTGGTGCAGTTGGTGGGCGGGGCCAGGGTGGCGGTCTGGGTGTTCTCAACCGACCCGTCGGGCAGATGGATCGTTAGCGTGATGGTGCCGCTAAGCGGTGTCGGGCCACTGAAGGGCCCCCAGACGACGGTCGGCCCGGTCTTGGTCGTGGTGTCAATGGAGTGGTCCAGGAACCCCGCGGGGAGGTTGGGTGACACGACGACGTCAAAGTGATGATCGGGGGTGACGTTGTTGTCCAGCTGGACCCTGGCCGACCAGGTGGAGCAGGTTTCGGTGGCGGGACCGGCTCCGCTGGCGTCGGTGATGGCGCCGGTGTTGGCCGACGCGGCCAGCGGCAGCAACGCCGCCGCCAGTGACGCCGACACAAGTACGGCTGCGGAGGGCCCCGCCAGCCGGTTGCGATAGAAGCGCTTGAACACTGGTGCCACCTTCCTTTCCGAACAACGTCGGCAATGAATCAAAGCGCGGACATGATGAATGGCGCGTGACTTGATAGTGACACGCTCAAGCTGAGTCGGTAACCCCTTGTTACACGTTCGTTGCAACTCGTTCAACGGAGATCGCACCTAGATGAGTTGGCCGAGATTGTCGATCCACGATCGGTCCCGCGGGTTTCTCGGGACCGCGACGAAGACCTGGTCGTGGCAGCCACGCTTGCTGGTTACCGCCAGCTCTCGATCTGCCTCAGCACCCTCCGGTCTGAGACGTTCTTGGATCCGGCACCGGCGGATCCGCGATCGTCGTGCCGGCTTGTTCGCCTCGATGGCGTCGTGCTGACCAGACTTCCCAGCGCGCGACAGGAATCTCAGCTGGTTTGGTTTTTCGGCGACCACCGTCGACGGATGGTCGCGGCGGCCAGCACCACAACCGCCAATCCGATTGCACTGGCTGTCACTAGCGCTGCCGACGGCGCTTCGGTGTTGGGAAGGATCGTCGGCCCGCGCTGGGTCAGGGGCAGACCACCAGCGACCCGCGAGCCGACGCGGACAAACACCGGAACCTGGTCCAGGGTCGCCAGTGCGGTGATCGTGGTGCCCCCGGGGACCGGGCGGCCAACCGGCTGGAGATGACCATCCGGGGTCACGTCGTGGCGCTGCCAGGCATCTCCCGCGGGGAGGTAGACGGTGCGCCGCACTGCGCCCGGGTCGAGGATCGGCGCCACCAGGAGGTCCGTTCCCAGCAGGTACTCCGAATTGAGCGCGGCGTCTGGGGCAGACTGGTCCGCGATGTACAGCGGTCGCGCAATCCCGATCCCGGTGTCGTGGGCGACCTGGGCGAACTGTCGTAGGTACGGCCCCAGGTTATGGTGCAGCAGCGCGAGGGAGTTGAACCGCTGCAGAGTAACCCGGTCGAAGCTCCAGGGAAGCTTCTCACCCGAGATCGGTCCGTTGTGAACCCGCATCACCGGGCTGAGCGCGCCCATCTGGCTCCATCGCTGGAACAGCCCCGGGTCTGACGTTTCGCCGATGTCCGCGTACCCGGCGATATCCATGGTGAATTCCCCCACGCCTATCACCGAGAGGTTGACCATCGCCGGGATCTCGGTCTTGATCCCCGTTCCGGCACCCCAGTCGACGGTCTCGTCGCCCGGGAAGACGATCCCCGTCGAGGTCACCGAACTGGGTCCGCCCACGTCGGACGAGCCGTTGTAGCCGGCTCGAACGTAGAACTGCGGGAGCGGCTAATCGTGAGCCTGCGCCCAGCTGTCCGCGGCGCTGCGCGTTGCCGCGTGGTAGAGCGTGGGGTAGGCGTTGTGCAGGGAGAGGCCGGCCATCCCGTTGGCGAAGTGCATGTCTCCCAGCGGTGGCACGGTGTTCTGGACCTCCTCGCCGAAATCCAGCATGAACCCGTCGGCACCGGTGCCCAGCATGACGCCTATCTCGCTCCCCCACCACTGGCGAAATGCGGCGCCCTGGGCGTCCGACCGACTGGCCTGGGTGAAATCCGGTATCGCGGACGGGGCGTTGTAAACGGTGAAAAACGTGTAAGGCTGCCCGCCACTGTTGGTGGCCAGGAAATGCCCCGCCGCGGCCGCGCCGTAATCAGCCGATCGGGTCCCGACAAAGGGGTTCATATAGAGCATGACGCGCATACCCTGGGCGTGCACCTGCGCAACAAGCTGGTTGATGTCTGGGATGGCATGCACGCCCTCGATCCCCATCACCTTGAACGGCACATTGTCCTTCTGGATCGTGGCCAGGTTGTCGATCAGCCGCTGTCGCACCCCGTTCTGACTCCCGGGAGGCGACCCGCCCCCAGGGTCCATCTGCGCCGGGTCACCTTCGGAGAGGGCGGCGACGGTGGTCATCCAGGGCTCGAAGACCCACGGAGCCGCACCGGCTCGCGTCCGCTCAGCGCCGTGCTCCGCGTGACCAGGTCTGCCATCGAGGTCCCGAACTGCACCTCGGTCAGGCGCGTACCCGTTGTCCGGTTGACAATCGTCAGCCGGAACGGGTTGCTATTAACCAGTACCTGGATGGCGGGCGCCCCGGCCGCTGATGCGCGCGCGCCGCTGCCCAGTCCGGCACCGGTCGCCCCCACCAGCACCGCGACCAGCCCCATCGCCACCGCCCGGCCGTGCCCCATCAGCCGGTGCAGGCCTCGAATCGCACACATCAGTTCCGATTCCCCTTAACAGCTTTGACCGGGCGCACCGGACGGGCGCCGGGGTGACCGCTGGGCACGGCGAGGCTCGCACGTGGGATGCGTCCCCGGACATGCGTCCGATTGAGCAGGTCCTGGACGGTGGTCGCACTCGCAGTCGGCACATCAATAAAGCAGAACGTGTCGTAGAGGTCGATATCGCCGATATCGTCTCCCGGGATACCGCCCTCGCCGGTGATGGCTCCGACCAGGTCAGCCGGCCTGACCCCATGCCTCTTGCCGATGCGTAAGAAGAGACGCGTGCTCCCGTCGCCGGTGGGGGCCGACTGGAGTGGCGGGGAGCGGGTGAGAGCTGGCCGAGTCCTGGCTACCACCGGCTTTGCTGGTGGCTTGGCCGGCGACGCCGGCTTCTTCCGGGCCCGCGGTTGATGGGCGTGCGCCGCCATCTTGAGGGCCGCCGCAGCGACCTCGGCAAGGTCACGAGACGCCGACAGGCTGTCCACCATCTCGAGATATGGGTCAAGTTCCCCCCCATCGAGGATCTTCATGACCTCATCCTTGAAGCCGACGCGGCGCTTCTCCGCGATCTCGTCGTCGGTGGGCAGCCTGAGGGGGTGTATACGCCGGTGGATCGCGTGCTCGATGGTGCTGAGCTGGCGTCTTTCGCGCGCGGTGACCAGGGTCAAGGCGGATCCCGAGTTTCCCGCGCGGCCGGTCCGTCCGATGCGATGCACGTATGAATCGGGGTCCAGGGGTAGGTCGTAATTGATGACGTGCGTGACATCAGGGATGTCCAGCCCGCGAGCTGCGACGTCAGTGCCCACCAACAGTTGCGTGTGCCCGGTTCGGAATCGTTCCAGCACACGCTCCCGCTGCGCCTGGTCGATATCGCCGTGGATGGCCTGGGCGATGTAACCAGCCGCGTTGAGCTGCTCTGCGACCGCCGCCGCATCGCGGCGCGTGCGCACGAAGACGATCGCCGACGCGGGCTGCTCGAAATCCAGGATGCGGGCCAGGGCCTCCGACTTCGCGGTCCAGGCCACCTCGTAGTAGACCTGCCGCACACGCGGTGCGACCGCGTCACGGGCTGACACACTCACCCGCACCGGGTCCTTGAGATACTTACTGGCGAGCTTCTGGACCCGGGCCGGGAGAGTCGCCGAAAAGAGCACCGTCTGGTGCCCCGAAGGTAGCACCGACAGCACCCGCTCGATGTCCTCGGCAAACCCCATGGTGAGCATCTCGTCAGCCTCGTCAAGCACGACGGTCCGGATCGTCGTGGGCACCAGGGTCCCGCGGTCAAGGTGGTCGATCAGTCGCCCCGGCGTCGCCACGATCACCTGGACACCACGCTTCAGCGCCCGGAACTGCCGTTCGTAGGGCTGTCCTCCATAGATTGGCAGCGTGACCATCTGCCGGCGCTCGCCAAGAGCGTGCAGCGCCTCGGCAACCTGCATCGACAATTCGCGCGTCGGCACCAGCACCAGCACCTGCGGTTCGAGGCGCGCATCGTCCAGCCGCTCGACGATAGGCAGACCGTAGGCGGCCGTCTTTCCGGTGCCCGTCGGAGCCTGCGCGATGACATCCCGGCCGGCGAGGAGCGCCGGGATGGTCTGTTCCTGGACCGGGGTGGGCGCCTCGAACCCGAGCTCGCCGACTACCGCAAGCGTTCCGACCGATAGCCCGAGGGCGGCAAAGCCAGTCATGTCACTGGCTTCGCCGGGATCCACCGCCACCTTTGCCCCTTCCGGGCCGATTGGCCCCTGACCAAGGCTACCGGTACGATCGCGTGGTGGTGAGCGACCCCAAACTGCACGTCGTCGAGTCACCCGGTCCATATGTGTACTTCGTCATCAGCGCTTTTGCGCTGACCTTGCTGGCTGGACCCCTGGTGGGCGCGCTCCTGTGGGCGTCGCAGACCGGGCCTGGGAATGGCGAGGGGGCGCTCATCGAAGCCCACGGTTGGGCCCAGCTGCTCGGCTGGGCCGGGATCTTCGTGGCCGGGTTCTCCCTACGACTGGTACCGCGCTTCGCGGGTCGACCCGAACGTTCGGCCTCCCAGGCAATCGCCGTGCTGGCATTGCTGGTGGCCGGCGTGCTTTTGCGCCTCGTGGGCCAGGTGGTCGGTCCGCCGCTCGGCTGGATGGTGGCTGTGGGGGGTGGGACCGCCGCAGTCGGGATGATGGGGGTCGCGAGCTCGCTCGTCGCCACCCTGCGGAATAACCGCCACGGCCTCGCTCCATGGTCCCTTCTTGCCTGGTTCGGGTCGGCATGGTGGGTGATGTGGGCCGGTCTGTCGGTGGTGACAGGGTGGGTGGCGGCGTCGAAAGGCATTGCACCCGAGGCACTGGACCGGAGCGCCACCTGGGTCGTGATTCTCGGCGCGATCGGCAACTTCATCTGGGCGGTCCAGAGCCGCATGGTGCCGGTGTCGTTTGGCCGCACCCTGCCGTCGGTTCGCGCCGTGATCGTGCCGGCAGTCGCATACAACCTCGGTGTACTGGCGATCCTCGGGTCCATCCCGGTGCGGTACTTCGGCGGCCTTCCGTCCCTCGCCGCCGCATTGTCGACAGCGGGTCTTGCGGTCTCGGCGATCGCCATTGGCGGGCTGGGAATTACCTGCGGCGCCGTGACCGGACGCGCTCATCGCCTCCGACCAGCCTCCCAACCTCTCGGCCGTTTCATCACCTGGGCCAACCGCTGGGCGCTGCTCGCTGGGCTGCTGCTACTGCTTTACAGCACGTCGTCAGTCCTGCCACGTGCAGTCAGTCGCCTCCAACTCGAGGATGCGGCACTGCACGCGTTGGCATCGGGCACCGTGACCATCCTGATCGCGGGCATGCTGCAGCTGGTCGCACCGATATTCGCCATGGAGCGCCTGGGGCCTGGTCAACAGCTCAAACGGTCGGAGGTTGTCTGGGTGCTGCTCATGGCAGCAGCCGCTTGCCGTGTGCTCGCCGCTCTGCTGCGATCCCTTCGGCCGGCGTGGTTCGCGCCGCTGGCGGGGATCTCGGGCCTGACTGGCTGGGTCGGCCTGGCGCTGCTTGCCGCAGCTATAGTGGGCGCGCGAGTCCGCCTGGCTGGAGGCGCCCGGCCAACCTCGGGCTGACGCCGGGTCAGGTCGGTGCTCAGTCTGCCTTGATGTAGCCGACGGCGCCCTTCACGACGTAGGCGAGGGATGGCCCGCATCGGCGTGATTGACAGACCGACAGTCGGTCGGTCAAGCTGACGCCATGGTACGGACGCTCGATCGAACCGCTCATGCGACGCGCAGGGAGGCCTTTGTCGAGGTTGCTCAGCAGCTCATCCAAACGAAGGGCTACGAACTGATGAGCATCCAGGACATCCTGGATGAGCTGGACGCCTCTCGCGGGGCCTTCTACCACTATTTCGACTCCAAGGAGTCGCTGCTCGAGGCCGTTGTCGAGCGCATCGTCGGAGCGGCGATGGCGGCGGTGGCACCCCTTGTTGCCGACCCGAGCCTGACCGGGCTGCAGAAATTGGAGGGATTCTTTGCCGGGATCGGACGCTGGAAGGGCGACCGCAAGGAGTTGATGGTCGCGATCCTGCGCGTCTGGGCCTCAGACCCGAATGCCATCGTCCGCGAGAAGTTCCGCCGGGGCGCCGTGGGTACCCTGGCACCGGTGCTGGCGACGATCGTCCGGCAGGGCCAGGCCGAGGGCGTCTTCACCGCGACCTCCCCCGACCACGCCGCGCGTGTCCTCGTTGCCCTGTTACAGAGCCTCAACGATGCGGCCACAGAGCTGTTCTTCGCGCGAGAGGCAGAGCAAGTTTCCTTCGAGACCGTCCAGGAGGCATTCGACGCCTACACCGAGGCGTTCGAACGCATCCTCGGCCTGCCCCCACTTACGCTGACGATGTCCGACCCCGCCTCCCTGCGCCTGTGGTTTGGTCGATGACCGCGCTTATCGAAATCGAGGGCCTGACCAAACGCTACGGCGGAAGTCGCGGCATCGACGCTGTGTCGTTCACCGTCGAGGAGGGAGAGGTTTTCGGTTTTCTCGGACCCAATGGCGCCGGCAAAAGCACCACGATCCGGCTGCTGATGGCGATGTTGCGAGCTGACGCCGGTACCGCCCGAATCGCAGGGTTGGATTCCTGGCGGCAGTCCGTCGAGATCAAACGATTGACCGGCTACGCACCCGGCGAGCCGGCGCTCGACCCCGGACTCACGGGGGGACAGATCCTGGAGTACTTCGGGTATCTGCGCGGGGGGATCGACCAAGCCTACCTCAGACAGCTGGTGGAACGGCTGGAGCTGGACATCAACCGAAAATTTCACCAGTACTCCACTGGCAACAAACGGAAGCTGGTACTGATCCAGGCCTTCATGCACCGCCCGCGCCTGCTGGTCCTGGATGAGCCGACCAGCGGCCTCGACCCGCTGAACCAGCAGGAGTTCGCGCGGATGGTCACGGAGGTGCGTGACCAGGGCTGCACGGTCTTCCTTTCCTCGCACATCCTGAGCGAGGTCGAACAGACCTGCACCCGGGTGGGGATCATCCGCGAGGGCCGCCTCGTCCGGGTGGGCGGACTGGCCGAGATGAAGGACATCAAACACCACGAGCTCACGATCACCTTCGCCGAGCCCGTCTCGCCAGACACGTTCAGGAGCCTGGAAGGCGTGTCCGAGGTCGAATCCCTGGCTGGCGACCGCACGCTACGCGTCGCAATCCAGGGCGGGGCGGACGCGGTGGTGAAGGAGGCGGCAAAACACTCCGTCGTTTCGCTCACCAGCCACGAGGCCAGCCTGGAGGACATCTTCCTTCGCTACTACCAGGACGAAGACCAAGCGCTCGGTGCAGCCCGCGATGCAGTTTAGGAGCGTCTACGCCAAAACCCTGCGTGACTACCGCATCCCCATCCTGGGCTGGGGTCTGGGAATGGGCCTGATCGCCGTAGTCACCATGGCCAGTGTTGGCTCCCTGGTGACCACGCCAGAGGCGCGCGCGGCACTGGCCAGCCTTGCGGTTTCACTGGCCTGGGCCGGGGACCCCGTGGCCGTCGACACCGTGGGCGGCTACACGACCTGGAAGGTCGGCCTCTCCATGCTCCTGATCGCGCTCTGGCCGCTGCTCGCTGCCAGCCGGATGCTGCGCGGGGAGGAGGAGCGCGGCTCCATGGACGTGCTCCTTTCGTTGCCGCGCGGGCGGACGAGGATGGCACTGGAGAAGGTCGCTGCAATGTGGACCGCATTGCTGGCGATGGGGCTGCTGATCGGGCTGCTTGCCTTCGCTGGCGGAGAGAGGTACAACGCCGGCTTCGGCCTTGGCGGCGGACTGCTCTTCGGCCTCAACCTCACGCTGATCTGCGCCGTGTTCGGGAGCATCGCGCTCCTCATTTCGCAGTTCACCCGGGAGCGCCGGACTGCCGCAGGGGTAACCGGCGGCCTGTTGCTGGTCTTCATCGTGGTCGACATGATCCACCGCGTAACGCCCAACACCGAGTGGATCTCGCGCCTCTCGCCCGTCTATTACTACAACCTCAGCAAGCCGCTGGTGCGCACCTACGGCGCCAACGCCGGGGCGATGGCCTTTCTCCTGGGGTTGTCCCTGATCGTGGGCGCCGCCGGCATCTACCTGTTTGCTCGCCGCGATGTCGGCGGCACCCCGACGATGCCCGGATGGCTGCGCCTGCCTTCGCGGGCGCCGCGAGACGAGCGTCCGTTGCCCATTGGGGACTGGTCGCTTCGCTCGGTCTATGCCCGCAGCCTGGGAATGATCGCGTTTCCCACCCTG
Source organism: Candidatus Dormibacteria bacterium (assembly GCA_050998755.1). Lineage (GTDB taxonomy): Bacteria > Chloroflexota > Dormibacteria > DASZGP01 > DASZGP01 > JAXDLW01. Next base: position 8,545 of record JBPCPW010000020.1, on the reverse strand, counting down.
TGGTGGGCGCTCGGGATTGCTGGATACGCCGGGCTGATGGTGCCCGAGGTGCACCAACTCGAGTCGAAGATGGCGGCGCTCGACCAGGGCTCGCCGCTGATGAAGAGTTTCATCGCCAAGCTCGGAGGTGGCGACATCGCGGTCAACGCGACGCTTTTGAGCGCGATCTTCTTTTTCCTGCCGGTGGTTCTGATGGCCTTCGCGGTGACCCAGGCCAATCGCTGGTCCGCGGATGAAGAGGACGGCCGGCTGGAATTGGTGCTGGCCACCCCGCAGCCACGCGTGCGGGTGCTGATGGGGCGCTTCGGCGCGCTGACAACCGCCACTGTGTTCATCGGGGTGATGACCCTTGCAACCACCGCATCCGCCTCCGCGGTCTCTGGGGTCAAGTTGGACGGCGGCAACCTGGCCGGGGCCACCCTGGGCATGATTCCGCTCGGACTCCTGGTGGCTGCGATCGGCTACCTCTTCTCCGGCTGGCTGCGCACTGCTGTGGATACCGGCCTACTCAGCTTCCTGGTGGCATTCTGGTTCCTGGTCAGCTTCATCGGTCCCGAGTTGAACTGGCCGGACGCCGCGTTGCGTCTATCCGCGTTCTATTACTACGGGACGCCGCTGGTGCATGGCCTGGCGGTGGGGAATACGCTGCTCGTCGTTGCTGCGGGGATGTGCGCTTTGACCGTCGCCGCGGCGCGGTTTGCCCGCAAGGACCTCGGGCGCTGACGGTCGATCTCAGCTCTGGACGCGCTCCCCCAGCTTGGCGACGAAGCGATCGTGGCAGTGGTCGGAACAGAAGTAGATCGCGTGCCCCGCACGCTCTGTCCGAGCTGGGGCATTGGCGGTCTCGACCTGCATGCCGCAGACCGGGTCGAGCGCGTACCCCACTCCCCCGCCGAAATTCTCACGATTCTTGTACAGGTAGAAAATTCCGGCGAACACGACGAGGAAGCCGAGGTTCAAAAAGGTGGTGTAGTTCCAGCTGAACGCCGGATCGACGACCTGGATTGGCCTGGTGGTCGGCACCAATCCAACGCCCTGAAAGAGGTATTGGGTGGCCAGGCCGGCGATGGACATCACGGTCCACATCAGCGCCACTAAGCGCAGCGTCAGCGCAGCCCCGTAGAACTTTCGATAGATCAGGATCAGCGGCATCGAGATGAGGTCCGCAAAGATGAAGCTCACGACGCCTCCGAAGCTGATGCCGCCCTTCCAGAGCGCCGCCGCGAGCGGGACATTGCCAATCGAGCAGACGAAGCTGATCACCGCGATAAAGGGACCAACGATCACGTTCTCGAGCGACGTCGCGAACCCATGGCCACGGAAGAACACGACGTTCCACAGGCTGTCGGGCACCAGCACGGCAAGGAAGCCGGCAACGACGTACCCGATGACCAGTTCCCTCCGCAGCATGATGATGTCGGCCATCGTGTAACTGGCCGCGTCGGCCCAGCCGGCCGCCGAGCGAATACGCTGCGACCAGGGAAGGTGTTGGCGGGCCTCAGCGATTTCGGCATGGGCCGAATCGCCCGCCGTCTCTGCCGCACCGCGGTTGAGTCGCTCCCGGGCCGCCTCGACGAGCCTCGGCGTCAGGAAGAAGCGGGCCAATACCGCCATCAGGCCGATCATGATGGCCCCGCCGATGTACTCGCTCAGGGCGAATTGCCAACCGATCAATATCCAGAGGACGAGCCCGAGTTCCAGCACCAGGTTGGTCGACGCGACCATGAAAACCATGGCGGTCGTGAAGTCGGCGCCCTTCTGGAACAGCGACTTGGCCATCGCACTGGCCGCGTAGGAGCACGACGAGGATGCCGCCCCAAAGATGCTCGCGCGAGCCAGGGTGCGGGGATGGTGATCACCCATCAGGCGGCGCATGTCATCGCGAGACACGAAGGCCTGAACGATGCCGGACAGCCCGAATCCAAAGACCAGCGGCCAGAGGGTGTCCCAAAACATGAAGAACGCCATCCGCAGACTGGAAAAGACCAGTGCCACCACGTGGGTCATACCTTCCCCCAGGGTGCGTCAGGCACGGGCAAACCTGGCCACCGCATCGACAAGTTCATCGACCTTCTCCAGTTCCCCCTGCTTGACCGCATCCACGACACAGCCCCGCACATGGTCCTCGAGCAACAGCAGCGAGACCTGGTCTAGGGCTGCCTTGATGGCATTGACCTGGGTGAGGATGTCGATGCAGTACTTGTCCTCCGCGACCATGCGGGCAACACCGCGGACCTGGCCCTCGACGCGACCAAGGCGGGCGGCAAGCTTGTCCTTATCGCTGGAATAGCCGCGCTTCATGAGCCAATCATACCGTAGCGGGGTATGGTACAGCGACCTCCGGTGTACCCCAAGAACAGCGAAGGCTACAGGTTGTCGTGGGTGATGTAAAAAACTGTGAAATTTGTGAGCTGAGACGCCGCACTTGTAGGCGTCGGTGGGAGTCCGTCCTCGCGGTAGAGTAAGGACTGATGCGTATGGCCCGGAAGTCACGGAGTGCTGCCGTCACATCCGGTCCGCTGCAGACGTTCACGGATATGGCCCCACCTCGGGCGCTGCGTCCAGTGGCCGACCCCGTGGCCGACCCTGTGGTGCGGGACGAGACCCCGACGATGGTGCCGCAGAAATTGCCTCGAGCGCGGTCCGGGCTGTCGGCGCTCGAGGTCCGACTGTGCGCCGTCCGAGTGGGTGTCGGCTTTGCGATCGGCGCGATCGGACTGCTGGTCGGCGATCATCGAGTCCTCCTCCTGGCTCTGGGAGCGGTCCTGGTGGTGTTCTCCGCCGCGGCGCTATATGAGCACATCTCGGGCGAGACCGACACGGATCCCCGCCTGGTCGCGTCGGTTCTGTTCACGACGGACGCGCTGGTAGGCGGTCTCTGCCTCGCTCTCATCCACCTGCCTGTCGCCGTCAGGCTCGCGGCAGCGCTCACTCTGGTCACTGTCGCAACCCAGCGCCGCCGCGGGTTCGGTGCGCTCACGGCTGCTGGCCTCCTTACGGCAGCCAACACCGTGGGGGTTATCTCCCTGCTCAAATACGGAGACCGCATGAGTGAGTTACCAGCCGCCGCCGGTGATTCCTTCTTCGCTTCAGCTTTCGTCATCGGCGCCGCCGCCCTGGTGCAGTGGCAGGCCGACGTGATCAAACGCCTCAGATTTGAGCGGAATCAATTGAAAGTTGGCGTGGCCGCGACGACTCAGAACGAGACGGATCGCGACCTCCGTGTCGAGCGCCTTCTCGAAAGCGTGAGCGACGGAGTGCTGACGCTGGATCAGGACAGCCGCGTCGTCGGCGCGAATGAGCGTGCGTCGCGGCTGCTGGCGACCGACACGGATGCGCTGGTGGGACGAGAGCTCATCGAGATGGTGGAGGAAGCTGACAAGGACGCTCTCGCATACTTTCTCTGGGTCAATATCAGCTCGAAGCTGGATGACACCTACTTCAGCCGCTCGCACGAGACCCGGCTGCGCCGCGCCGGCGGGGACTTCCTGACCGTCGAGCTGCGGGTCGGCGAGATAGCTCGCGGCGACGAGCGCCTGTTCGTGTGCGACATGCGCGACATCAGCGACCACAAAGCGCGCATGGAGGTCCTGGAGTATCGCGCGATGCACGACCCACTTACGGGGCTGCCCAACCGGGCCCTGTTCACGGATCGGCTTCGCAACGCAATCTCGATCAGCGCTCGTCAGCGTGGGGTCGTCGGGCTGCTGCTGTTGGACCTTGACGGCTTCAAAGAGATCAATGATTCGCTCGGACATCAGTGCGGAGACCAGTTGCTGCGGCAGGTAACGGACAGGCTCCTTGGTTGCGTCCGCGATTCCGATACGGTCGCCCGGCTGGGCGGGGACGAGTTCGCGGTCATCGCCCCCGACGTCGCCGAAACGGGTTCAACGGCGCGCCTCGCCGAGCGCCTACAGGAGGCTTTCCTCACGCCCTTTGTGCTGGAGGGAAAGGTGGTCAGAGTCAGCGCCAGCATAGGTGTCGCACTTTGCCCGGAGCACTCGACCGACGACGCATCTCTGCTCCGACAGGCTGACGTAGCGATGTATGTGGCCAAAGCCGCCCACTCCGGAACGTTCGTCTACTCGCCTGAGCGCGACGAGCACAGCGCCCAACGAATGATTCGTCTGGCCGAACTCAACAACGCCATCATTCGCAACGAACTGGTTCTTCATTACCAGCCCAAGGTCGCCATCGCAACTGGCGAAGTCGTTGGCGTCGAGGCCCTCGTCCGCTGGCAGCATCCGATGTCCGGGCTGATCTTCCCAGACGACTTCATCCCCGTCGTCGAGGGCACCGAACTGATGTGGCCGATGACGGAATCGATAATGAGGATGGCATTTACCCAGGCCCGGAAGTGGCACCTCGCCGGCCTCGACATCGGCGTCTCCGTCAACCTATCGGCGGGCAACCTCTCGAACCCGGACGTCGGCACGGACATCGGCCGGCTCCTGGCAGAGATCGGTCTCCAACCAGAGGCGCTGACCGTCGAGATAACTGAGAGCTCCCTGATGGCGACTGGTGCAGCCCGTGCCCTGGAAGGTATCCGCGGAACCGGCGTGGGGCTTTCTGCAGACGACTTCGGGACCGGCTTCTCATCGCTGTCCGCGCTCAAGGCGATGCCGCTGACAGAACTGAAGATCGACAAGTCCTTCGTCCTGCGGATGGACCAGGAATTGAACGATGCCGCGATCGTCGGACCCATTGTCGAGCTGGGACGCAAGCGTGGGCTCAAGGTCGTGGCTGAGGGCGTCGAAAACCCGCAGATATTCCGCATGCTGGCTGATTTCAATTGTGAGCTGGCGCAGGGGTACTACATCGCCAAGCCGATGCCCGGCTACGACTTTGAGCCCTGGCTTTCGTCGAGTCCGTGGCGGCCGTGCCTGCGCACCAGTTCCAGCGTGGTCGTGCCACAGCCAGGAATATCACCCTTGGCCGTGAGCATCGTTCCGGTCGTTCCGGTCGTTCCGGTCGTCCAAGTCGCGGAGGGCGACCTCACCCCGCACGAAAGAGCGTTGACGCACCTTTACCAGCCCGAACCGGAGCCGTCCCAGACGACCCGCGATCGCCCCGTGCGGCGACCGGCGCAGCCCACGCGGGTCACGGCGGTTGGTGCTGGAAGGGCGCGGAAGGGCACGCGTGCTGCGTCGGTCGCGGCGACATCAGCCGACACGAGTTCCGCCTCCGAGCGTGCGCTCCTCCGAAGGGAACGAGACCTGAACGTGGGCCTCGAAGCAGTAATTGCATTCGTGGACGGCCCACCCCGCCGAGCCCACGCTAACAAGTGTGTAGCGGTGTTGAAAAAGGCGGTACCCAACCGGGAACGCGGACCGCAACTTGCGATGTTCTTCTCGGCGGCGGAATCGGGCGAAGGCCCAGTACGCCTCCAGGCTCGTGCCGAAGATGCCGGCATCGAAATGGCTGCGGCCTTGAAGGAGGTTCGACGCACACTCGCGAGCTCAGATCGTCAGGCACAACTCGTCGAGAAGGATCACGCCGGCTAGTCCCTGGGGTGCGGATTGATGATTGTTTCAGCTCTAGACCCGTTAGCAAAGGGGGCGCCCTCGGGCACCCCCTTCCTTGTGACTGCCCTGCCGGCCTAGACCTGGTGGTGACCGGCAGTACGGTCAGGCCGCAATAGGCATACTCGGCCCCGGCGTCGATCACGTTCATCGACTCGAACTCACCAGGCGGATACAGCTTCCGTCGATCCGCGGCTGTGGGCACTCCCCCGTTGCACGCAGCTCCGTATGTCACGTGCAGATACGCGTGTCCAGAAACCGCCGTCCTCGTTTCGGTCCCGGACCCAGGTGGCAGGATCCTGGGAGTGCCGGCTGGCAGAACGACCTCCGACGGCGGCCCATCCTTGCCGAAGTGTGGAACGCCAGGACATTCCCCACTTGAGAAGGGCTTAACGCCAAGTTATTCCCCAGGCTCAGCGCCAAGTTATTCCCCAGGCTGAGCGCCAAGTTATTCCCCACCCTCGGGGTCCTCCAACACCGACGATCCCCCTTGCTTGTAACAAGGAGGACGGAGCTTGACGAGGAGGACTTTCAAGGTGGCAGACGTGACCGAGATCCTGGTGCACTGGTACGCGGGGCGGAAGCTGGCGGAGATCGCCCGCAGCCTGCGGGTGGATCGCAAGACGGTGCGCAAATACGTTGACGGTGCCCGGGCCGCCGGGCTGCGGCCAGGGGGGCCGCCGGTCCCCGCGGAGCAGTGGGCGGCGCGGGTCCGGGCGTGGTTCCCGGAGCTGGTCAAGCCGGAGGTGAGGTCGCCGACCTGGGCCGAGATCGGGCGCCACCGCGAGTACGTGGCCAAGGCCCTGAAGACGAATACGGTCAGCACCATCCATCAGCGGCTGCGGGACGAGCACGGGCTCACCGTCGGCCTGAGCAGCCTGCGCCGGTACGTCCGGGTCGAGTTCCCCGGAGCCGCCGCTCAATCGCTGGTCACCGTCCGCAAGGACGACCCGCCGCCCGGCGAAGAAGCCCAGATCGACTTCGGGTACATGGGCATCTGGATCGAGCCGCTGACCGGCCGCCGGCGGCGGGTGTGGGCTTTCAGCATGGTGCTGTCCAACAGCCGCCATATGTTCGTCCGGCCCGTGTTCAACATGACCCTGCCGGTCTGGATCGAGTGCCACGTCCTGGCCTTCGAGTTCTTTGACGGCGTACCGCTGCGCCTCGTCCCGGACTGTCTCAAGAGCGGGGTGATCAAGCCCGACCTCTACGACCCCAAGATCAACCGCACCTACGCCGAGATGGCCGTCCACTACGGTGCCCTGGTCGACCCCGCCCGCGCCGCTCATCCCAAGGACAAACCGCGGATCGAGCGGCCGCAACCGTACATCCGGGACTCCTTCTGGGCGGGTCGCAGCTTCACCAGCTACGACCAGATGGTCGACGGCGCCGAGTCCTGGTGCGTCCAGGTGGCGGGTGGCCGCGAGTGCCGCGCGCTCGCCGGCGAACACCCCGTACGGGTCTTCCGGGCCCGGGAGGCCGACGCGTTGCAGCCGCTGCCGAGGACCCGGTTCCAGATGGTCACCTGGGAGACGCGCACCGTCCCGCCCGACCTCCACGTCACCGGAGCCGGTGCCCTCTACACCGTTCCTTCCCAGTACCTTGAGAAGGAGGTCGACGTCCGCGCCACCGCCACCGAGATCCAGATCTTCCTCAACGGCGACCTCATCAAGACCTGGGTCCGGGGCGCCAAGGGAAGCAAGAACACTGACTGGTCGGACTACCCGCCGGACAAGGTCGCGTTCCTCATGCGCACCCCGGCCTGGTGCCGTCGCCAGGCCCAGGAGCGGGGCTCCGCGGTCGCCGAAGTCATCACCGAGATGCTCTCTGTCAACGTGCTCCACCGCCTCCGCGCCGCCCAGGGCATCCTGCGGCTCGGCGACAAGTACGGCAACGAGCGGCTCGACGCCGCCTGCGCGCTGGCTGCCGGTGCCGGCGACCCCAGCTACCGCACCATCAAGGGCGTCCTGCAGTCCGGGTACGAGGGTCCCGAGGCGCCGACCAATCGCGCCGCTGACATACCCGCTTACCTCCACGGTCAGCAGGGCCTGTTCGAGGAGCTCGGATCGTGACCGAGGTCCACCAGCTCGAGACCACCCTGCGCAAGCTCAAGCTGTCGGGCATGCTCGACACCATCGAGGCCCGCCTCAGCCAGGCCCGGGCCGGGGAGCTCGGTCACATCGAGTTCCTCCAGACGCTGTGCGAGGACGAGATCGCCAGGCGCGGTCGCAAGACTCTCGCCGTCCGCATCCACAAGGCCCGTTTCGAAGAGCCGACCACCCTCGAGGAATTCGACTTCGCCTACAACCCCAAGATCCCGGCTCCCGTCATCCGCGACCTGGCCAGCTGCAACTTCATCGAGCAGCACGAGTCGGTCATCCTCTACGGTCCCGTCGGCGTGGGCAAGACCCACGTCGCTCAGAGCCTTGGCCACATGGCCTGCCGACGCGGCCTCTCGGTTGCCTTCGCCAAGACCAGCCGCGTCCTCGCCGAGCTCGCCGGCGGTCACCTCGACGGGTCCTGGGAATCCCGCCTCCGCAAGTTCGCCCGCTACGACCTGCTCATCCTCGACGACTTCGGACTTCGCGACTTCACCGTGCCCCAGGCCGACGATTTCTACGAGCTCGTAAGCGAGCGCATCCGCGACGGCAGCATGATCCTGACATCCAACCGAGCGCCGTCGGACTGGTACGCGCTGTTCCCCAACCCCGTCGTCGCCGAGGGCATCCTCGACCGCCTCATCAACTCCGCCCACCACATCCTCATGGAGGGCAAATCATTCCGACCCAACAAGCGTCCCGGACGTTCCGACAGCAAGCAGAAATGACGCGATCGACGGGTACCAGCGGTCACGACCTCACCGGATCCGGCCGTACGCGGCCTCACAGCGCCTCGCTTTTCGGGGACTCTGTGACAGAACCACCCACGGCCCCCAGGAGGTGGTTAAACTAGGCGAGATTTACAGGATCCCGGGGTGGGGAATAAGTTGGCGCGACCCCTGGGGAATATCGTGGCGTTCCACA
>JBPCPW010000059.1:0-19724 GCA_050998755.1 Candidatus Dormibacteria bacterium | reverse complement strand
TCCTGGTCACGGGGTGCGGTGCCGCGGCGGGCGCTCCCGCCGTTACCTCGACTCCCCGGCCGGCGGACGCTGCGACCGCGGTGGCGCAGGCCATCGCACGGACCGCCGGCTTCATTGACGTCAAATACGACCAGCTCAACACCACCACGGCAGGCACTTCGGTCTCTGCTTTTTCCGGGACCATCGTCGCCACCAAGAACCCGGCCCGGACCGAGGTCAAGTCAGCCCCGACATCAGGTAGCGGCGCGGCGCTCGACAGTGTCGAGGACTATTCCGCGGGCACCTTCTGCACCGTCCAGCCGGGACCTCGGCAGCGCCTCACAGGGCAGTCCACAGACGCGGCTTCAGTCAGTCCATTTTCGGAACTCCAGAACTCGGTCACGGGATGGTCATACGCCAGCGACCCGGGCGGCGCACCTCAGTGGCACGCTCGGGGCCGGTTAGCGCGGTCGGTACCAGGTGCAACGCTGGCGGGTACCGCCGACGTCTACATCGAGGCCAACTCCGGGAAAATCGTCAAGACCGCCACCGCCGTGACCACAAAGAGGGACAGCCTCACGTTTGGCACGGTGACGGTGTTCAGCAACTTCGTCTACGACACCGGCGTCACGGTGCCGGCGTGTTGAGGGCGCTCCGGATGTACCTGCTTCGGCGACGGGCCTAGCGGAACGTCTCAATAATGGGCTGAGGCGCTCACCTTCGGCTCGCCAAAAACCAGGCCGGGAGGAGGTCCATCCGCCTCGATCCAGGTACCGTGGAGGCCCTCAGAGCCCAGAAGGCGGCACAAGCGGCAACCTCGCTCGGCTCGGGCGCCGGCTACAAGCCTACTGGATCCGGATATCGTCTCCAGCCAGTTCGAGGCGATTGGCCGTCCAGCTGGCCTCAAGCGCATCCGGTTCCATGGCCTGCGCCACACACGCGCCACGCTATTGCTCCAGGCCGCATCCACCCCAAGGTCGTACAGGAGCGTTTGGGTCACTCCTCTGCAATGGTCACTCTGGACAGATACAGCCATGTGGGGCCGAACATCCAGGACGGGGCCGCAGCAAGATCGGCGCCGTTGTTGACGGTTGAGGAGTGCCCAGTCCGAAAAACGGGGCGCTCTGTGAGCATTCAGCCCCTTAAACGACGACGAGGCCCCCTCGCGGAGGCCCCGTTTATATTCGAAGAGTTGGTTGCGCGGGTCAGATTCGAACTGACGACCTTCGGGTTATGAGCCCGACGAGCTGCCACTGCTCCACCGCGCGGACGGAATATAACAAACAGCCCCATCCCCAACGGAGCCATGTGTCAGTGGAAGGATGAGCTCAGCGCGTTCCAGAGGTCACCCCAGAAGTTGGGTTTGGCGGCCTCGGGGGGGTGAGTGCGTGAGTTCGCGGCGCGGAGTGCCGGGGTTGGGCTGGGCGACGGTTGGGCCACGATGTAGACCTTCTCATCGGGTTTTACGTAGTTGTGCATCCGTGCCTGCTCCTCGGCGCCATCTGGTGCGGAGAGCGCCTGCAACTGCTGCTGATACTCCAGGTTGGCCTGCGCGATCCGGCTGTTGTCGGCCTGGATCGTCCTGACCTCGGCGTTCAGCCGGCTGGCCTGCATCATCCGCGACATGAAACCCGACGCCAGCCAGACGGCGGCCAGAATCAGAACCACGGTGCCGACGCGCCCGGGCGTGATCAGATGCGGGCGGATAGGCCTGCTCGTTCTTTGACGTGACATAAAAATGTTGCTGCGACGTTTGCTGAATTGCGGAGCGAGTTCGGGCCGATCATAGACCTCTCGTCCCGGATGGGCAATCAGCAGTTCCTGCTGGGTTGGGTCAGACGTCTCCCGCCTTGGCCGCGCCCCATAGTCGATCGAGCTCGTCGGGGGTCATGTCGCGCACGTCGGTCCCGGCGTCGCGGGCAGCCTGCTCCATGGACTCAAAGCGACTGTAGAAACGCCGCGAACTCTGACGCAGGGCGTCCTCCGGGTTGACCTTGAGACGGCGCGCCAGGTTCACCAGCGAGAACAGCAGGTCACCCAATTCCTCCTCCTGGCGCTCGCGCGTGGACTCGGCTGCAAGCTCCGTCGCCTCCTCGGCCACCTTGTCCAGCACGCCCTCGTCGCTGGGCCAATCAAACCCCACGCGGGCCGCGCGCTTCTGTATTGACAGTGCCCAGGCCAGGGCCGGGAGGGTCTTGGGCGCACCCTCCAGCGCCGAGACACGCCCGCGCTTGCCGGCCTCCTTGCTCTTCAGGCCCTCCCAGTTCGCCAGCACCTGCTCGGCGGTCGCCGCCTCGACATCGCCGAACACGTGGGGATGGCGGTTGATCATCTTGGCGGTGGCATGGTGGGCGATGTCGGCAATCGTGAAGCGCCCTTGCTCCTGGGCGATGGCGTGGTGCATGAAGACCTGCAACAGGACGTCGCCCAGTTCCTCGCTCATCTCGTCGGCGTCGTCGTTCTCGATGGCCTCGAGGAGTTCATAGGTCTCCTCCAGGAGGTAGGGCCGCAGCGTTCGCGGGGTCTGCTCCATGTCCCACGGACACCCCCCTGGCGCGCGGAGCGCCTCGATCACCTCCAGCATCTCTCGCAAGCGCAGGACGTTTTCGTCGGCCGTCGGCTTGACCTTGGGGTGACTCACGCGGGGCGCCGTGTCGCTCACCGGGAGATGCTAACCAGCGTCATCACGCCGCCGCGGCGCGCTCGTCCCGCAGTTCGTCCAACAGGGTAACCAGCCCGTCCCGCCACCGATCCCCCATGCGACTCCAAACGAACCGAAGCCGCGTCCGGCTGGCCTCCACCTCGCGGTGACGACTGGCCACCTGGGCGATGTTCACCGCCTCGACATCGTGCAGCCGAATCTCCAGCGCGTCCCCCACCTCCTGGATCGCGGCCACCCCCGCCGACTGCGCCGCCAGCTTGACGCGCAGGCTGTAGAGGAGGTTCTCAACCGGGCCCGGCAGGGGCCCGAAACGGTCGCGGAGGCGGCGGGCCTGGGTGTTGAGGGCGCCATCGTCAGGGGCGCCCGCCAGCATCTGGTAGACCTGCAGGCGGACCGACTCGTCGGGCACGTAATCGTGGGGCAGGTAGTGGTCGATGGGGAGTTCGAGTGGGTTGACCGCCTTGACCTCGGCGATCTCCTGGATAGCCGCCTCCGGGCCACCTTCGTGCAACAGGTTCACCGCGTCACGCAGCATCTGGTTGTACATCTCAAGGCCCACCGCCGATATCTCCCCGCTCTGCTCGCGGCCCAGCAGGTTCCCCGCGCCGCGGATCTCCAGGTCCTTGAGTGCGAGCTTGAAACCCGAGCCCAACTCCTGGTACTCACCAATGACGTCCAGGCGCTTGTCGGCGTGCTCGGTGAGCGAGCGCAGGGGGTCGTACAGGAAGTAGGCATAGGCGCGCGCGCCGCTTCGTCCGACGCGCCCGCGGAGCTGGTAGAGGTCGGCCAGGCCGAAGCGGTCGGCGTCCTGCACCATGATCGCGTTGGCCGTCGGGATGTCGATGCCCGACTCGATGATGGTGGTGCACACCAGGACGTCGAAGTCGCGGGTGATGAACGACGCCATCACCTTGGCCAGCTCGTGCTCCTCCATCTGGCCGTGGGCGGTGATAACCCGTGCCTCCGGGACCAACCGCTTGATCCGCTCGGCGGCCCGTTTGATGGTGCGGACGCGGTTGTGCACGAAGAATGCCTGGCTGCCACGCTGCAGTTCGCGCACCACCACCTCGCGCACCAGGTTATCGGCATCGGCGGTGACAAACGTGCGCACCGGCTGCCGCTCTTCTGGAGGGGTTGCCAGCACGCTCAGGTCGCGGATCCCGCCCAGCGACATATGCAGGGTGCGCGGGATCGGGGTCGCGGACATGCTGAGCACATCGACCGACGCGCGCAGCCGCTTGAGCCGCTCCTTCTGCGCCACGCCGAAGCGCTGCTCCTCATCGATCACCACCAGCCCGAGGTCCTTGAACCTGACCTTGCTGGTGAGGATGCGGTGGGTGGCGATCACTATGTCCACGGTGCCGTCGGCAAGCCCGGCGGTCACCGCCGCGGCCTCGTCATCCTCGACAAATCGCGACAGCATCCCGACCTTCATGGGGTACGGCTTAAGGCGTTCGGTGAAGGTCATGAAGTGCTGGTTGGCGAGCACCGTGGTGGGCACCAGGACCGCCACCTGCTTGCCGTCGGCGGCGGCCTTGAAGGCGGCGCGCAGAGCGACCTCGGTCTTGCCGAAGCCGACGTCCCCGACCAGCAAGCGATCCATCGGTTTGGGCTCCTCCATGTCGGCCTTGATCTCCTCCAGGGCACGCAGCTGGTCGGGCGTTTCCTGGTAGGGGAATGACGCCTCCAACTCGGCCTGCCAGGTGCCGTCGGGGCTGAACGCGTAACCCTCGGCCACCTCGCGCTTGGCATATATGGCGATCAACTCACCGGCCATCTCCATGACCGCACGACGCACCTTCTGCTTGGCCCGGTCCCACTCGCCAGTGCCCAGGCGGCTGAGCCGCGGGGCTTCCAGCGCGTCATCGCCACCACCTCCCCCACCGAGGTACAGCTGGATGCGGTCCATGTGCTCGACCGGGACAAACACCCGGTCCCCGCCGTGGTACTCGAGACTGATGTACTCACGCTCGGCCCCGCCATCCTCAAGCGATCGAAGCCCCTGGAAAATGCCGATGCCATGGTCTTTGTGGACCACCAGCGACCCGGGCTCGATCTCCAGGCGGAACGCGGCCGCCGCGTCAGTGGCTGTGCCCGCCTGGCGCGTGCGACGACGCCGCGCGGGGCGCGTGCTGCCGTACAGCTCAAGGTCGCTGTAGACCAGCAGTCCTGACGCAGGCAATGCGAAACCGGTCCGCAGGGTGGCGTCGATGACGGTGGCCGCGCCGACTGGTGGCAGCGGGTCGTCCAGGCTGAGCCCGTCCGCCTCACGGTGGTCGACTCCGCCGGATTTCAACAGCTCCGCGGTGCGCTTGGTGTGACCACTCATCAATATGACGCGGCCACCGGCGAGTTCCTGTTTCACCTGCACCCCCAGGCCCTCGAGGCGGCCGGCCACCGAAGCCGGGGCGGCCCAGGCGAGATCCACGCCGCCCTCCGCCGCCAGCCGTTCGAGGTCCACTCGCCGCGTCCATCCCGCTTCCAGCGCGTCGTAATCCAACAGTCCCGTGCTGAGCCCCAGCGGCAGCTCGCCGTGCTCAGACTCGCTGGTCAAAAGGTCCTCGGTGTCGCGCCGTTGGCGGTGGGCGATCTGACGCATGCGGTCGGGTTCGATCACCAGCACCAGCGGCGGCGCCTGGAAATAGTCCATCAACGAGGCCGGGCTCTCCACCAGGTATGGGTAGAGGGCCTCGATACCAGGTGCATAGCCGGCCTCGGTCATCGCGCCCAACAGCGTCTGCCAGTCCTCGGCGACCTCCGGCAGGGCCTGCGACAGGTCCAGCCGGGCAAGGCGCGCGAGGGTGGCGTCGGTTTCGGCCGCGCGGTGGGGAAACTCCCGGGCCGGCAACAGCCGGACCTCCTTGTGCCGGGTTATGGACGCCTGGCTGTTGACGTCGAAGCCGCGGATCGACTCGACCTTGTCGCCGAAGTACTCGACTCGTAGCCCTCCGATGCCCGCGGGTGGGTAGACGTCGACGATTCCACCGCGGGCGGCGAACTGCCCCTGCTCCTCGACCTGCGCCTCACGCACATATCCCCAGTCCACAAGCCAGGAGACCAGGTCGTGCTGGGCAGGTCCGCCCCCCACCGTCACACCCAGGATGCCCTCGCGGAAAAGATCCGGTCGGGGTGCCGGCCGGAGCAGGGCCTGGGGCGTGGTGACCACCACCCGGGGCTCGGTGGCGGCCAGCAGCCGGGCCTGGGTGTCGAGCCGCGCGGCGACGATCTCGGGGGATGGCGCGGCCCGGTCCATGGGCAGCACGTCGGCAGCCGGGTAGTGCAGGGGTCGCGGGATGTCGTCGACGCCGGCCAGGTCGTCAACTAACGACTGGGCGTCAGCCGTTACCACCAGCACCGACGTGGAGGCTGCTGTCGACAGCGCCCAGGCCAGCAGGCCCCACGAACCGTCCGGTGCGCCGCCCGCGTTGCCCCGCTCTCCCTGACCCAGCAGGGCCGCGAGTCGCTTGATCCCGGGGTCGGACAGCAGAGCCTCGCCGAGCTTGATCGGTGCCGCCACTACGCCGATTTCCCGTTGAACCGGTTCATCGACATCTCCAGGCCCTCGGCGAGGCCCGTCACGATGGCGTCGACGGTCAGTCCGACCAGGGTGTCGACCCGCGGGATCTCGGCGTCCTCGAACCGGCCCAGCACATAGTCGACAGCCTGGCTTGGATCCGGCCGCCCGACACCCAGCCGAAGCCGGATGAAGTCCCTGTTGCCGCCCAGCGCCTCGATGATCGACGTCAGTCCGTTGTGGCCCCCAGCGCTACCGCCTGGGCGGATCCGCAGGCGACCGAACGGCAGGTCGATGTCGTCGTGGATCACCCAGAGATCCTGCGGTCCCAGCCCGTACTTGCGCAGCATCGGACTGACCGACTTCCCGCTGAGGTTCATGAACGTCTGCGGTTTGGCGATCACCACGTCCGCGCCGGCACCGGCCACCCGGCCTCGGCCGACCTGCGCCGCCCCCTCCTTTCGGGACACGGTGGTGTTGAGGCGGGACGCCAACGCGTCAGCGACGACGAACCCGATGTTGTGCCGGGTGCCGCGGTAGGCCGAGCCCGGGTTTCCCAGCCCGACCACCAGTGCCGCCACCTCCGCGGTGGGCTCGGTCGGCTTGCGCCTGAAGCTCACTCCCCAAGCCCCGGGATCCCGGCCAGGATCTCATCGGTTCGACCGAACATCCTGCGCTCCGCGACGGGGTCGGCATGGTCGTAGCCAAGCAGGTGCAGGAAGCCGTGGACGGTCAGGATGGCCGCCTCGCGTTCCAGGCTGTGGCCTACCGCCGCTGCCTGGTCGCGAAGGTGATCGAGCGAGAGCACGATGTCACCGAGCTCCCCATCCTCGCCCGGGCGCCCGGGCTGATCACCCGCGGCGAACGAGAGCACGTCGGTGGCGTGATCCTCGCCGGCAAACCGCTGGTTGAGTTCCCTGATCTCCTCGTCGCCGGTGACCAGCACCGACACCGAGAGGCCGGGCGGGATCGCCTCCAACCTTGCGGCGGCCAGCAGGGCGCGCCGAATCACCGCACGGATGGCCAGTGGCCGGGTGCGGGACTCGATCAAGATGGCGATTGGGATGCCGGTCGGCACGACCGCTACGGTCCCGCCGGTGGGCCGGGGATCAGCCGGAGCGGGAGCGCCGCTTGCGGGCGGCCACCAGCTTCTTCTTGCGCCGCACGCTGGGCTTCTCGTAATGCTCACGCCGGCGAACCTCGGAGAGGATGCCGTTCTGCTTGATCTTCTTATTGAACCTGCGGAGGGAACTCTCAAAGGTCTCGCCTTCGCGGACCTTAACTTCTGACATTGAGTGTGATCACCTCCTTTGCATCAAATTCCGGCCGGGCGCGGCAAAACCGCGCTGAGGCCAGTGGAAGTATATGGCGGTCAGCCTACCCCGCGAATGCCGCCGCCGGGAGTGGCCCCTCCGACAGCAACCGCACCGGGGACCACGAGCTGAGCAGCCGGCTGACGGTCACTCGGCCGGCGATGAAGCCCAGCGCCGCCATGGGCCGTTGGGCCACGGTCATGGCCTGCAGGAGCGCCTGGTCCGCGTCAAAGCCGGACTCGGCCGCGATCAGACCAGCGGCATCGTAGATACTGGCCCGCCCTCGCGTCAAGGCGATCGCGGCCAGCGCCAGGGCCGCCCGCCACGCCAACTCCGTGCGCCAGTTTGAGGGCCCCGCGCCCGCGGCCCTGACCTGGGCGCGCCACCCCTGCTGCAGCTCCGCCCCCGGGAGCAGAAGTCGGGCCCGCCTGACCCCCGCCCGCTGGCAGGCGGCGGGCCTGAAGTCGGCCTGGTCGGCCTCGCTTACCAGTTCACCCATTGGCCCTCCGGTTGGACTACCCACCAACAGGCGAATCGGCCCCGGGGCCAGCGCGCCGGGTGACCAGATGCTCAGAGGCGGTACCAGTGGGGTGAGCCAGCCGGGTGCGGTGGTGACGATGGCCGAGGGTCCGGGCGCGGCTCCCCACCGCAGCGAGGCCTCTTCCGCCTCGACCTCCCAGGCGCGTGCCACGCCCCCGCGGAAGATGGGAGCCGGGTCGACGATCCCTACCGCGCTGTCAGGCTGTCCATCCGGGTCGCCGACCGCCTCCGCCAGCGCCGCCTCCGCCTCGGACTCCAGTTCTGCCAGCGACATGCCAAAGCCGGTGGACACCGGGTCAGCGGGAACGGGTTCGAGTGGCTGCGGCACCGCCGGCAGGTATTCCTTGAGCAGCCAGCCGCTCTCCTCCGCCGAGGCCTGCAACAGCATTCCCAACGCTGCCTCAACCCGGGCACGGATCTCGAACCTGGCCTCCGCGGCCGCGCCGGCGCATGCCTCGAGGAGGGCCGGCATCCGGCGGGCAGACTCCAGCGCCAGTCGCCCGCCTACCTGGCTGCCTCGCGCCGGGCTGCGGCGCGCCCGCAGCAGCAGCGACGGTCCGGCCTCGATAACCTCGGCGAGGTCGAGCATGCCCTCGGTTGGCTGATCGAGCAAGCGCAGCAGGCGGAGCTGGAGGTGGCGCTCCACCAGCAGGGGGCCGGCGGGTTCGTCGGGACGAGCGGCAGCGATGACTCTTCGTAACCCGTACACGAGCGCCAGGCGGTCGGCGTCGTCGTCCGCATCATGACAAGGCTTGAGAGCCTCAACAGCCTCAGCGGCCTCGGCCAGGCGAGCCAGGGCCGCGGCCTCTACCTTCGGGTCCGCGTAGGGCAACCTCAGGGGGCCCCCCAGCAGGGCCGCAGACAGCGGGTCCGCGTCTGTCACAGCAGCCTCCACGACCCGCAGCAGGCCGGCCAACTCGCCGTCTCTCGGAAGTCCATGTTGCGGCGACAACAGCTCAGTCACGGCTGCGACTGTAGCGGGTGATCTACCATCGGCCTCCGATGATCAGGGTGTTCGTTTCCAACTCAGACCTGGTCGGGGGGCGCCTTGTGCTCACCCACGAATCTGCACGCCACGTCGGCGGCGCGCTGCGGGCCCGATCGGGCGAGGGGCTGGTGGCCGTCACCGAGGATGGCGTGGAGCACACCTGTCGTGTCCTATCGGCCAGTGTCAAGGAGGTGATCGCCGAGGTCCTCGACAGCCGGCCCTCGCGTGCGGAGCCGGCGCGCCACATACGCGTCTGCCAGGCCCTGCTCAAAGGGGATCAGTTCGAGCGCATTCTGGAGTACGGCAGCGAGCTGGGGGTCGGTTCCTTCCAGCCGATGATCACCGAGAGGACCGTCGCCCGGCCGGCGGTGGACAGGTTGCTCACCCGCATGGACCGTTGGCGCCAGGTGTGTCGTCAGGGGGCGGAACTGGCGCAGCGCGGACGGATCCCCGAAATGCTGGCGCCGGCCTCCCTCCAAGACGCCGTCGCAAGCGCCATTGAAGATCGCATGCGCACATTCCTGCTGTACGAGGGGCAGGACCTCCCCGGGCTGTCCGCGGTCGCCCCCGCCGAGGGCGCGTGCTGCCTGGTGGTCGGCCCCGAAGGCGGCTGGTCGGAGGCTGAGGTTATGCTGGCGCGGGAGGCCGGCGCGGAACCGGTCAGCCTCGGACCGCGGATCATGAGGCCACTGCCCGCAGTGCTCGCAGCGGTGGCCGTGGCGCTGGACCGCAGCCACGACCTGGACCTGCCTGCCAAGGAGGATTGAGTGAGCGACGAATGCATCTTCTGCAAAATCGTGAGCGGGGACCTGCCCGCGAACGTCGTCTATCGCGACGACGACGTGGTGGCGTTTGAGGACATCAAGCCGATCGCGCCGGTCCACCTGCTGATCATCCCAACCAGGCACATCCCCAGCGTGCGCGAACTCAGCGACGCCGACGCTCCGGTGTTGAAGAATCTGGTTGACATCGCCAACAAGCTGGCCCGCGAACGGGATATCCACGACCAGGGATTTCGCCTCAACATCAACGCCGGTCCCAACGGCGGGCAGACCGTCTATCACCTTCATTTGCACCTCATCGGAGGCCGCTTCATGACCTGGCCCCCCGGGTAAGTCGGGCGCCTGGGCGCCCAATCTGGGCGTCGCGAACCGGCGTTCCGCCTGGTCCGATGCGACCCGCACGCGGGTACCCCCACGTACTCCGTGTACGCTCGCTCCGCTTCTCCCTCGCTCCTTCACCTTGGGCGCCGAGCCGCCCTCCATTGGTTAGGCGCTCCAGGTTGCCGTTGTAATCTGCGAGCATGCCCCTTTTTGGACGGAAGAAAAGCGAAGCTACGGCCCCGCCCGCGCCGGCCGTGCAACCGGCGATCGCTGAGTCCGGGCCTGCGGGGGACCTGGCCTGCGAGCACCCGGACTGCAACCGTCACGACGGGGTGCGGTGCGCATACAAGGACCGGCGCGACAGCAGTTGCCACACGCAATGGTGCCCGGATCACTACCAGCTGGTGGACGGCACTCCGTTCTGCCGCCGCCACGTGGCCATCGCCCGAGCCCTGACCCACCACAGCTCCGCGTACGCTGTGGCGCCGGACATAGAGAACCGCGCCCCATCCCTCTGCGAATGGGTGGCCGCGGCGATCGACGCTCGGGTGATGGGCGCGATGCAGGAGGCGCGCTCCGCCCAGCCCGGGTCCACCGTCTCGACCGAACCGCTGGAGCTGGTACTCGAGGGCACGCCGCGAAAGCGGTATTGGGAGAGGAGCTGGAAGCTGGCAGACCACACCGGTCCGCTGGCCAAGCTGGTGATCCGGGTGAGCGAGGATAACGACCGCGAGGTGATGGCGATGGTCGGGCGACAGGTCATGGCCGCTGTGGTCCCGCCATGGGTGGACCGCTCGGCCACCGACGAGGCCAGTCGTGCGGGCTTCTACGCCGGGATTCTTAACGCCCTGTCGCGCGGGCTGGCCGACTACCTGAAGACCAACCAGGCCGCCCACGAGGGGCGCCACCCGGGTTAGACCCTTAGGGCCCTCCGGGAGGGCCTTAAAGCCCCAGCGAGTCCTTGAGCTTGTCGAAGAGGCCCTTGGGCGCGGCGGTGGGCAGGCCGGTCCGCCCACCGAGGACCTCCAGGGCCTTGCGCTGCTCCGGGGTGAGCTTGGTCGGGGTCAGCACGTGGACCACCACGATCTGGTCGCCGCGCCGGCCGGTGCGGACGTGGGGAATCCCGTGTCCCGCGATGCGCAGCCGGCTGCCGTACTGGGTCCCGGCGGGGATCTCGAGCTTTACCTGCCCGTCCACCGTGGGGACCTCGATGGTGTCTCCCAGGGCGGCCTGTCCAAAGCCGACGCCGAGGTCGTAGTAGACGTCGCGGCCGTTTCGCCGCAGCTCGGGATGGGGCCGTACCGAGATCGCCACGTACAGGTCCCCGTAGCCGCCGCCCTTGACCCCGGCCTCCCCCTCGCCGGTGAGCCGAATTTGATCGCCATCGTCCACGCCGGCGGGTACCTTCACGCGCAGGGTCTTGGTGGACTGCACCCGCCCACCGCCCTGGCAGGTGACGCAGGGGTGCTCGATCAGCTCACCCTCGCCGCGGCATCGCGGACACACGCCCACGTTGACGACCTGTCCCAAAAAGGATTGGGACACGCGTCGGACCTGGCCGGAGCCGCTGCATTCAGGGCACCGCGTCAGGCTCTTGCCGGGCTCCGAACCATTGCCCGAGCACGTCTTGCAGGTGTCCTGGCGCGGGACCTCGATCTCCTTCTCGACCCCGAACACCGCCTCCTGGAAGTCCAGTGGCAGGGTGTACCGCAGGTCCGATCCCCGACGGGGGCCGGGACGCCCACCGCCACGCCCCTGACCGCCGAAGAACATGTCGAATATGTCACCGAACCCCGCGGACTGGAAGCCGCCGGGAAAGCCCCCACCACCCATCCCGGGCACGGCGCCAAATGTGTCGTATTGGCTGCGCTTCTGGGGGTCGGAGAGAACCTCGTAGGCCTCGCTGGCCTCTTTGAAACGACTCTCGGCCGCGACGTCCCCGGGGTTGCGGTCGGGGTGGTATTTCTTGGCCAGCGTGCGGAAGGCCGATTTGATCTCTTCGCCGGTCGCAGTGCGGCTGACTTCGAGGATCTCGTAATAATCGCGGGTGGTGGCCAAGACTATTGGTTGTTGGCGACTTTGACCATGGCGGGCCGTAGCACACGGTCGCGAAGACGGTAACCGCGCTGCAACTCGGCGATCACCTGCCCGTCCTCGTGGGCCTCTGAAGCCTCTCCCATCACCGCCTGGTGCAGGGCGGGGTCGAAAGCCTGGCCCTCCGACGTGTCGATGGCCTCCACCCCCGCCCCCTCGAGGATGTCCTCGAACTGGCGCACCACCATCAGCAGGCCGCTCACCCATTGCCGTACCTCGGCGTCGTTCTCGGCCGACGCCGGGACGTGGTCCAGGGCGCGGTGAAAGTTGTCCAGCAGCGGCAGTATGCGGACGATCAGGTCGGCGTTGCCGTACAGCAGTTGATCGCTCCGGTCCTTCTGGTGTCGCCGGCGCATGTTCTCCATCTCTGCGGCGGTGCGGAGGTAGCGCTCGTTGGCGTCCCGGGCATCGGTGCGAGCACTCTCCAGCGCCTGCTCGGCCGCGGCCAGTTGCTTCTTGAACTCCTTGGTCTTGCCCTTGTCCCCACCGACCGCCCAGAGCGGCGGGATCCCCATCTCGTCGACCCGCGTGCGCTGCCGGCGCGTGGGCCCGGCGACGGCCTCCGGAGCGTCGTCGACTTCGGTCTCCGCCTCGGTCACCTTCTCCGACCCGGAGTGAAGGGTTTCATCGTCGTGCGATTCGGACATGTCGGGGACTCTACCCAGTTGCCCGCCGGTTCAGGCGTACATCCGGCCGAGCGTGTCGCCCGCCAGCTTGGCGATGTACCGAACCCGCGCGACCACCTCCGGGTAGCGGATCCGGGTGGGCCCGATCGTGCCCATCGTCCCGGTGACCCCGGCGGGACCGCGATAGGTGGTGAGGACGACGGTGCAGTCCCGCAGGTGACTGTCGGGGTTCTCATCACCGATGACCACCGACAGGGTCTCGCTGGGGTCCAGGGACTCCAGCACCCGGGCCAGTTGGCGTGACTCCTCGAGCAGCTCGAGGACCGGCATCAGGCGCTCCGGCTCGACGAACTCCGGCTGCTTGACCAGGTTGCGCAGCCCGTCATGGACGATGACCCGGGCCGACTGCTCGTCGTAGGCCGTCATGACGCTTCCGATCCCTCGGACCACCGCCTCCACCCAGTCCTCCACCGGACCCTCCCGCACAAAGGCCTCCACCTGGTCGGTGTTGTGGCCCTTGAGGAGCAGGTTGAGCCGGTTGGACAGCAGGTCGAGCTCAGCCTGCTCCACTGGACGCGGCATCTCCAGCGGCTGCTGGCGGACCAGGTTGCCCTCCAGCACCACCAGGGCCAGGATGCGCTGTCCCTCGAGGTGGACCAGGTTGAGGTACTTCAGCCGGCTGCTGCTGGTGCGCGGGGCGCTGACCACCCCGACACTGTCGGCCGCCCGGGCCAGCGAGAGCGCGGTGCCCTCAAGCACCGCCTCCAGGTCCAGCGGCAGGGCCTGGAAGAATGCCGCCATCTGGGCTCGCAGCCGCGGCTCGACCCGCTCCTCCTCCATCAGGTAGTCGACGAAGTATCGATATCCCAGTGCCGAGGGCACCCGCCCGGACGAGGTGTGGGGCTGATGCAGGTGTCCGGTCTCCATCAGGTGGGCCAGCTCGTTGCGAATCGTCGCCGAGCTCCACCTTGCGAAATGACGCTCGGCCAGGGCCTGCGAACCGACGGGCACCGCCGTGGTCGTGTAATCGACGACCACCGCCCTCAAGACCTGTTCTTTACGATCGTCCAGTCCCGGCATTTCACACTCGATTACGGGTCTAGCACTCACCCAATGCGAGTGCCAGCAATCTTAGCCGACGGAGGGCGTCGAAGGCAGGAACTCGGCGACCACCTGGTTCAACACCGCTCGGCCGCGGGCAGTGGCCCGCACCTTCCCGGCCTCCTCCAAGAGCAGACCCTGGCCGGTGAGCCGGCGCAGCGGGATGTCGAGCACTGCCCGGAGGTCCGGGAAACGCAACTCCATCGCGTCCAGGTCCACGCCCTGGTCGAGGCGCAGCCCCATCATCATCAGGTCCGACGCGGTGGTAGCGAGGTCGAGGTTCTCAAACCCGCTGACGGCATCACCTTTTGAGCGAACCGCCGCGATGTACCCCGCGGGACTCGCGATATTCCATTGACGGACCGTGAGTGCGCCCGGTTGTAAGCGATGGGTGAAGGCATGTGCGCCGGCACCTGCCGCCGCATACGGCATCCCGGTCCAGTAGGTCATGTTGTGCCGACAGCGGTGGCCGGGACGGGCCCAGTTGGAGACCTCGTAACGACTGAACCCGGCGGCTGCCAAAAGGTCTTGCGTCAGTTCGTATTGCTCAATCCGGGTGTCGTCGTCCGGCAACAGGGTTCGCCCCGCCTCGACCTCCACACCCAACCTGGTGCCGTGCTCGGGGGTCAACTCGTAGGCCGAGAGGTGGTCTGGCGAGAACGCGAGGGCCTCCTCTAGGACCTCCTGCCAGCGCCGGGTGGACAGCCCGGGGATGGCGAAGATCAGGTCGAAGGAGACACTGGCGAACCCGGCGCCGCGAACCGCGGCCATAACCGTTTTGGCCTCGGCGGCGCTGTGCGCGCGCTCCAGGAAGCGCAGGGCCTGGTCGTCCAGGCTCTGCACGCCAAGTGAAAGCCGGTTGATGCCCGCCTGCAGCCAGGCGCCCATCTTCTCGGCCTCCGCGGACTGGGGATTGGCCTCCATGCTGACCTCTGCCCCGGGCGCCAGGGTGAAGGCCTGGCGAACGCCATCCATCAGCCGGGCGATGTGGGCAGCGGGCACCAGGCTCGGTGTTCCCCCGCCGATGAACACGGTGTCGAGCTCTGGGTGCCCCAGCGCGTCGCCCCATGCGGCCACCTCCAGGAGGAGCGCGCCGATATAGGAATTGAACAGGTGCTGCTGGCCGACATGGGAGTTGAAGTCACAGTAGGGGCACTTGCTGACGCAGAACGGGACGTGGAGGTACAGGCTGCGCGGGAGGAGGCCGGGTTTGCGAGGCTCCTCTACCCTTGCGCCATGGGTCACTTCGACGAGGCCGGGCTGCTGGCGCTGAGCGCCGGGCACGTCCTGCTGGTGCGCCACGCTGGCGAGGACAGCTGGCGCATTCCCAGGACCACCGCCAAGGACGGGGAGACCGCCGATGCCGCCTTCGCGCGCCTCATCGAGCGGCTCGGTCTTCAGGTCCTGAGCCATGACGACCTCGGCGTCCGCGACGTCGACGGCCGCCACTTCGCGCTCCGCCGGGCGCGCATCCCGGGCCTGCCGGAAGCCCCGGGCCACGAGCTCCGCCTGGTTCGCCTGGCCTATCTGCCCAAGGAGCTGATGGCCCCCGACAAACCCCTCCTCGACGCCCTGCTCTCCGGCGCGTAGGGTCACGCCAGCCCCTCCCAGGCGGGGCGGTCGATGGCAAAGTAGCGAACCGGGCCGCCCTTATAGGTAGTTTCCTTCTGGTACGTAAGCCCGGCCTTTTGAAGGACATGCTGGGACGCGGTGTGGGGCCCATCGACCACCGCGACGACCCGGTCGAGACCAATGGTTCTAAAGCCGAAGCCCAGCGCGAACTCCGTGAGCTCAGTGGCAAAGCCCATTCCCCACCTCTCTCGCGCCAGCATGTAACCCACCTCCACCTCGCCCAGTTCGTCGCTGAGAATCAGTCCCCCGCGCCCGACGAATTCCCCCGACTCACGCTCGAGCATGGTCCACATATCGAACCCCGCCTCGACCCACCGGGCCTGGGCGGCGGCCATCCGCCGATCGACCTCGTCGTCGGTGAAGTCCTGCCCGGGGTCGATGTATCTCATCACCTCGGGGTCGCGATAGATGCGCGCGACCTGGTCGCGGTCGGCCGCTGCAAGGGGTCGGAGCAGGAGGCGCGCGGAGTGCTGCGGCTGGGCCGCCAGGGCCCGTGTCGCGGCGTCCAGGACCGGCGTGCTAGTCAAGGCTGAGCACCGCCATGAAGGCCTCCTGCGGGATCTCGACATTGCCCACACGCTTCATCCGCGACTTGCCCACCTTCTGCTTTTCGAGCAGCTTGCGCTTGCGCGTGATGTCCCCGCCGTAGCACTTGGCGATGACGTCCTTGCGGAACGCGGAGACCGTCTCGCGGGCCACTATCTTGCCGCCGATCGCCGCCTGTATCGCCACCTCGAACATCTGCCGCGGGATCAGCGTCTTCAACTTCTCGGCCAGCTTCCGGCCCTGGAAGCTGGCGTTCTGGCGGGGCACGATCATGGAGAGCGCATCCACCGGGGAACCCCCCACCAGGATGTCCAGCTTGACCAGGTCGGCTCTGCGATAACCGGTCATCTCATAGTCCAGCGAGGCGTAGCCTTTGGAGCGCGACTTGAGCTGGTCGTAGAAGTCGTGGATCAGTTCGCCCATGGGGATGTCGTACGTCAGCAGGACCCGGTCACCCGGCTGGTGCTCCAGGTTGATGAACTCGCCGCGGCGGTCCTGTGAGAGCTGCATCATGGCCCCGGTGTATTCGGCCGGTGCGATCACCGAGATCTTGGCGCGCGGCTCCTCAATTACCGTCTGACGGTCAGAGGCCGGAAAGTGCTGGGGGTTGTCGACCATCTCGACGTGGCCGTCGGGGTAGGTGACCCGGTACACCACGGTGGGTGCGGTGGCGATGAGCTCCAGGCCGAATTCCCGTTCCAGGCGCTCCTGCACGATCTCCATGTGCAGCAGGCCGAGGTACCCGCAGCGGAACCCGAAGCCCAGGGCCGCCGAGGACTCCGGCTCGTACACCAGCGCCGCGTCGTTCAGCTGGAGCTTCTCGAGTGCGTCCTTGAGGTCGGTGAAGTCATCGGCCGCCTGGGGATAGATACCGGCGTAGACCATCGGCTGCGCCTGCTTGTATCCGGGGAGCGGCTCAGCCGCGTTCCTGGAGTCGAGCATGGTATCGCCCACGCGGGCATCACGCAGGTTCTTGATCGATGCCGCGACGTAGCCCACCTCGCCCGCGGTCAACTCCTGCTCCTCGCGCATCGCGGGACGGAACGCCCCCACCTCCTCGACCTCATAGGTGCGCCCGGTGCTGCCCATCTTGATCTCCATCCCCGGCTTGAGTCGCCCGTTGAAGACGCGCACGTAGGAGATCACCCCCTTGTAGCTGTCGAAATGGCTGTCAAAGATCAGGGCCTGCAGGGGGGCCTCCGGCGACCCCGCGGGGTGCGGGACCTTGCGCACCACCGCCTCGAGGGTCTCCCTGACGCCGACCCCCTCCTTGGCCGATGCCAGGATCGCGTCCTCGGCATGCAGGCCGATGGTCTCCTCCACCTCCTGGCGCACGACCTCCGGTTGCGCCGCGGGCAGGTCGATCTTGTTGATCACCACAACGATCTCAAGGTTGTGGTTGATCGCCTGGTAGACGTTGGCCAGCGTCTGTGCCTCCACTCCCTGGGCAGCGTCGACCACCAGGACCGCTCCCTCGCAGGCGGCCAGCGAGCGGGAGACCTCGTAGGCGAAGTCGACGTGGCCCGGGGTATCGATCAGGTTGAGCTCGTAGTCGTGTCCGTCGTCGGCGCGGTAGTTGAGCCGGACGGGGGCCAGCTTGATGGTGATTCCCCGCTCGCGCTCTAGGTCCAGCTGGTCGAGGAGCTGGGACTTCATGTCCCGCAGCTGGATCGCCCCGGTGAGCTCCAGCATGCGGTCGGCAAGGGTCGACTTGCCGTGGTCGATGTGCGCGATGATGCAGAAGTTCCGGATGCGCGAAAGCGGTTTGGACACGGCGGGCGATTCTAGCCCGGGGGCAGATTCGGGCGGAGATGCCACAATCCCTCTGATGGCAGCGCGGAGAAAGGACAAAACGGCCCTGGTCCTGGCCAGCGGTGGGCTGACCGGGGTGGCCTACGAGGTCGGGGCCCTCCGGGCCCTCGACCACATCCTCACCAACCGCACCGTCAACGATTTCGATATTTATGTCGGCACCAGCGCGGGGGCCGTGGTCACCGCCGCGCTGGCCAGCGGCATGCCCCCGGTCGTCCTGGCCGGGTTGCTGGCGGGCACCGTCCCCGGCTTCACCCGCCTCAGCCGGATGCAGGTGTACCGGCCGAATGTCGGGGAGGCCTTCACCCGGCTCCTGAGAGCTCCTCAACTGGTGCGCCAGGCGGCCGCCGAGTACTGGCAGTTCCGCGATCGAATCTCAATGACCGAAGCGCTGCTGAACCTGGCGCCGCTGCTGCCCTCGGGCATCTTCACCAACAGCGGGATCGAGGACTACGTGCGCGAGACGCTGGAGAACGCAGGTCTGAGCGACGACTTCCGCGACATCCCCCGCGAGCTGCACATAGTCGCCACGGACATCGAGGCGGACCGCCGGGTCACCTTCTCCCGGCACGCCACCCCCGACGTGCCCATATCGCGGGCGGTGGCCGCCTCCAGCTGCATCCCCATCCTCTTCCGGCCGGTGGAGATCGATGGCCACCACTACGTCGACGGCGGGATCAAGGGCCACGCGGCGATCGACGTGGCCATCGCCCGCGGCGCCAAGCTGGTGGTGGTCGTCAACGGCCTGGTCCCGCTCGACACCTACGCCATCGCCAAACGGGCCACCACCCCTGAGGGCACCCGTTCGATATTCGACCTGGGCATCCGGGCCATCGGCAACCAGGTAATCCGCGGCATGCTCCACGACAGCCTCGTCGACCACCTGCGCGAGGTGCGTACCAGTCATCCCGACGTCGACTTCCTGCTCATCGAGCCCAACCCCGACGACGAGAAGATGTTCTTCCACGAGGTGATGAGCTTCTCGGCCCAGATGATCGTGCTGCAGCACGGCTACGAAACGGTCACCTCCGGCCTCTACAAGACCTGGCCCTACCTATCGCGGATTCTTCCCAAGCACGGCATCGAGATCACCCGCCGGGTGGTCGACCGAAAGCCGCTGCAGGTCCCGGTCAACGACATGGAGCGGGGCGGCAACGTGGTCGCCAGGTTGTTCCAGACCGTGCTCGACAGGCGCGACAACGTCCAGGGAGAGCGCCCGGACAGGGCCGGGGCGGGCAGCCCGGGCAAGCGCGAGTCAGATTCCAGGCCCGCCCCGAAGCCGCGCCGGCCGGCGCGGGCGAAGCCCAGGACCGCCGTCGCCGCCACCAAACCGCGCGCGCGCCGCAAGCCAGGGTTTCACCCGCGCGTCATCTCGGGCGGCGAGAGCAACACCGGCAACTAGGGCTGTAACCCGCTTGCGGGCCTTACCGCCGGGCGGCGGTGGACTCGTAGCCCGCGCGACCCATCTGGGCCTTCACGCGGTGGGCCAGGACCATGTCGATAACCTCGTCCACCTCTGCCTGGCCGGCGGTGGGTGAGCCGTTGAGCGCGGCCAGTGCCTGGGCCGCCTTGCGCGCAACGAGGTCCGCGCGGTGGCCGTCAACGCCCAGGCTGACGTTCTGCCTGGCGATAGATTCCAGCACCGCGCGGGGCACCTCGACACTGGGGAGGCGCTCGATTGCCGCCCTGATCCGGGCCGCGGCATCGGACTCGCTGTCGGCGTACTCTGCCGCAAAGCCCTCAGGGTCCTCCTCCCAACGCTCACGCCGCTCGATGATCAGCACGCGCTCCTCGACGTCGCGGATGCCGATGAC
>JBPCPW010000089.1:0-43093 GCA_050998755.1 Candidatus Dormibacteria bacterium | reverse complement strand
GGCTGCCAGACGACTTTTCCCCACAAGAGGGAGTTATGCAACCCCCTCCCCGGACCCCACCCCCATCTACTACTGCTGTGTGATGAGGGTTACGGGTGGACCGGGGGTTCATCCCCCCATTAGGGGTGAGGCGCAGTGCAGGCAGGGTCGCGCCCGAAATCAATAGTGCGCGCACGCGGGCGCAGCGCATCGTAGACCAGCATCCGTCCCAAGAGCGGGTCGCCAACACCGAGCACCAGTTTCATGGCCTCGGCTGCCTGCATACCACCCACCACAGCCGCCACCGGGCCCAGGATGCCGGCCTGCGCGCAGGTCGGAATCTCGCCGCGTGGGGGCGGCTTGCCGAAGAGGCAGCGCAGACAGGGGCCGTTACCCGAGATCACCGTCAGCTGCCCGCCAAATTCCAGGATGGCAGCATGGACCAGCGGCACTCCCGCAGACAGGCAGGCATCGTTGAGACCGAACTTCGTCTCGAAGTCGTCGCTCGCGTCACAGACGACCGAACGCCCTCTTACCGCGCCGGCCATCTCCGCGATCGTCAGCATGCGCTCGACGCCTGTTAGGCGGATCGATGAGTTGATAGCGCGCGCGCCCGCGACCGCCGAGGTGGCCTTGGGGGCGCCCAGGTCGGCCTCCATGTGCAACGGCTGCCGAGTGAGGTTGGAGGGCTCAACGCGGTCACCGTCCCAGACCTCAATCTGCCCCACGCCGGCGGCCGCCAGGTACTGGACCACCGGCGAGCCCAGCGCGCCCGCGCCGACCACCAGCACCGAGGCCGCCGCCAGCCGCTGCTGGCCCGCCTCGCCCACCCCATCGAGGATCAGCTGCCGGCTGTACCGCTCGACATCCTGGTCACTGAGCCGCGCTTCGCGGTCCGCCTCAGGCCTGGACGTTCAGGTTGCCCTTGCGGTACCCGGCGGGATCCACCATCACAGACAGGTAGCCCATGCGCCGGAGCCGCGTCGACACCCGTGCCAGGACCTCGGTGTCCATGAGTCGCGAGACCTGCTCGGGCGCAACCTCGACCACGGCGGCTTCCGAACCGTGGCGCACCCGCACCTGGCGGAACCCCTCGTCGCGCAGAACCGCCTCGGCCTGCTCGATGCGACCCAGCATCGACGGGTCGATCAGTGTTCCATAGGGCACGCGGGAGGACAGGCAGGCCGCCTCCTCTTTGCCCCAGTTGGGCAGGCCGAGCTCGCGCGCGGCAGCCCGGACGTCGGCCTTGGTCATCCCCACCTCGTCGAGCGGGCTGATCACGCCAAGCTCGACCGCAGCCTTCCGGCCCGGGCGCCAGTCGGAACGATCGTCGCTGTTGAACCCGTCGACGACGCCGCCAACCTGAAGCTCCGTCGCCAGTTCGACCAGCCGTCCGTACAACTCCGTCTTGCAGTAGTAGCAACGGTCCGGCTGGTTGCGCCGGTAGCCCTCGATCGCCACCTCATCGGTGTCAATGACCCGCACCGCGATCCCGCGGTCGCGGGCCACGGTCAGTGCGGCGTCGAGCTCCGAGGCGGGCAGGCTTGGTGAGCGCGCGATGATGCCGGTGCAGCCTGGACCTAGGGCGCGGTGCGCGATCTCCAGGGCCAGGCTGCTGTCGACCCCGCCCGAATAGGCGACCAGCACGCTGCCCAGGCGTTGAACGCACTCACCCGCGCCACTGACCTTCGCCGCCAGGTCGGCGTTCACCAGCTGACCACGCGATCGCACCACGCCAGGTGTTCCACCAGTTGATCGTATTGCAGCGGTGGCATGAGCAGGCCCTCCGCGCCGTCGGGAAGTGACCCGGTGCCCTCGACCGCGGCGTCCAGCATCAGCACCACCCGCACCTCATCGCCACCCGCCAGCTGGTGCCGAACCACGTCGCGCGCCAGGGCGTCGCCCGGGCGCCGGAGCAGATGGAGCTGTCGCATCAGTACGGCTTGAAGGTGATCGCCGCGTCGGTCGATTCGGCAATGCTGCCGTCGGAGCCGCCGGCGAAGAAATGGTGAGAGTCCGCGGGGTCGATGAGCACGCCGGTCACCGCCACGTTGGTCGCCCCGGCGTTCCAGGTCTTGCCGCCGTCGCCGGTCAGGAAGATCCCGTTCTCGGCCGCCACCAGCACCACGTTGGGGTCACCGGCGCTGGCGGAGATCGAATACACAGGACCGGTCTTGTCCCTGATGACCACGAAGGAGGCTCCCTGGTCGGTGCTTGCGGCCACCCCGCGGCCGGGAGTCCCCACCAGCAGGGTGCCGTCCGCGGTGACGGCCAGACCGGTGACGTAGTTGCTGTCGGCCTCACCAGCGCGATGGGTCCAGGTGCGACCGCCGTCCTCCGATACCAGGATCCCCTTCCCCACCACGTATACATAGAGCCGGCCGGGGTGCGATGGGTCAATCGCCAGGCCGTGCACGTCCGCCCCCTTGAGAGTGGTCGAAACGTCGGTGAACGTGTTGCCGTCGTCATGACTGACCTTCACGCCCACCAGGTGCCCGCCCGCATAAAGCGTCCCATCAGGGGCGTAGAGGACGGACAGCACGTCCCCGCCGATGCTGCCGTTTCCGATGGCCTGGGCGGCTCCGCCATTGTGAGAAGCGAGCATCACGCCGTGGTGCCCGGCGACCACCAGCCGCTTTCCGTGATCGCGGGTGGCCAGGGCATGGACGTGGTTGACGTTGATCGCCGGCTGGGTCAGCGGGCTCGGCTCCACTGCGGCGCTGGCCGGGGGAGGCACCACGATCGGGCCTCCCTGCTGCGCCGCCGCGCCGCAGCCGCTGACCACGATGGCAGCCGCGAACAGAACGATGCGGCGGCGATTCACGCTAGAGGTTAGCCGGGCAGCTGGAAATTCAGGGGGGCCCCCTAAACTGAGGCGGAGATGCCGCAGAGCGCGCCTGAAGGCCCCCTCCTCAGCGTAGTCGTTCCCACCAGGAACGAGGCCGGGAACGTCGAGGCCCTGGTTGGGCGGCTGGGCGTGGTGCTGGCCGGGGTGCCGACCGAGCTGATCTTTGTCGACGACAGTTCAGACCAGACGACAGCGATCCTGGAACGCATCTCCGCGGCGCCACCGGAGGGGATCACGCTGAGGGTCCTCCACCGGCCACCACCGCAACAGACCGGGCTCGGTTCCGCCGCCGCCGAGGGCTTCAAGCTGGCCTCCGGACACCTGGTCGCGGTGATCGACGGCGATCTCCAGCACCCACCGGAATTGCTCACCACCATGATCCAGGCCCTCGAGGAGGGTGACCTCGACGTCGTCGTCGCCTCGCGCTACGTCCGCGGTGGTAGCGCCCGCGGGCTCAACGGGCCGGCCAGGGTGGCTGTCTCAGGCGTCAGCAAGGTCCTGGCGCAAATGCTCTTCCGCGAGGCGCGCAAGACCACCGACCCGCTGTCCGGCTACTTCCTGTTCCGCCGGTCGGCAATCGAGGGCCTGGAGTTCCGCCCGATCGGCTTCAAGATCCTCCTGGAGGTCCTGGTATGCGCGACCGGGACGCGGGTGGGCGACGTGCCGCTGACATTTGACCGGCGCCACGCCGGCACCAGCAACGCCTCGATGGCCCAGGGCGTCGCCTACCTCCGTCACCTCTGGTCGCTGCTGGCCCACGTACCCGGCTCGGCCCGCTTCTGGAAATACGCCACGGTCGGCGCGGCCGGTCTGGCGATCTTCCTCGGCATCCTGACCGTTGCGGATGAGGCGCACGTGGCGCCAATCCTGGCGTGGGGCGCGGCCTTCGGGGCAAGCCTGTTCCTCAACTGGCAACTCAACCGCCTGGTGACGTTTGCCGATGTGGCATCCCCCTTCACCGCAGGGCGCGGCCGCCCCATCTACCTTCCAGTGGCACTGATGGGGGGGGCCGCCAACCTGGTTGTGTTCGTGGCGCTGGTGTTGCTGCACACCCAGTTGGTGGTGGCTGGGCTCGGCGGCGCGCTGGTCGCGATGGCCGTGAACTACGCGGTCCACCGCGGCATCCTGAGCCGCCCGCCGCGGGTTGCCAGCGACCACGGCAGGCAGCGACACGCGATCGTCGAACGGGTGGCAGCGCTGGTGCCGGCCGAGGTCGAACTGCTGGCCGCGCCGGCCGACGAGATGAGCCTGTACGCCATGGCCATCGCCGAGATCGAACGTCCACCCCTGGAACTCCTGCGTACCGTCCAGACCAGGAAGCCGCTTCTCCTGGCGGAGGCGCCCTCCAGCAAAGTGCAGGCGCGCACTGACATCGGGGTCAGCGCCTGGATGGCGGTCCCGATTGTGGAGGGCAGCCATTTCGTCGGGCTCCTCGTGCTCCAGCGCCACGGCCGGCCATTTGGCGGCGAGGAACTGGACACCGTCCTGCGCACCATCCGCTCTGAGTCCCGAGACTCGAAACCGGCATTGACGCCCCTGTTGTCAGTCGATGAGCGCGCGTCGAGATAATCAGTCGATGGCGCTACCACCAGAGGTCAGCGAGGAGACTGTCGCCGGCGACCCATTCCTGATAGAGGTCGGTCGGCGCTGGGGCGCCCAGGGCAAGGCGGCGGCCAATGCCTACATCGAGCCTGATGTCGAGCTCTACGAGGAGAACGAGGACACCGGGGGCGGCACTGGGGTGATGCGCTTCGCCAGGAGCCAGAATGCAGTGCTCGAGCGCGGCCGGCCGGGCTACCTCAAGGCGACGGTCCTCGCCGAGCGCCCCACCCAGGGGTTCGGCAGGGTGATCGCCGATTTTCGGACCATCCTGCTGGGGAAGCCGCTGGCCAGCGCGCGCGCGGCGCACGAGCGCCTGACCAAGGTCAAGGCCCTCGCCGTGCTCTCGTCGGACGCCCTCTCCTCCGTGGCCTACGCCACCGAGCAGACCCAGGCGGTGCTGTTTCTGGCGGGGGCATCCGCCCTCCTCATCTCACCGTACCTGGGGGCGGCGATTGTCGGCCTGCTGCTGATCGTCGGGGCGTCTTACCGCCAGACCATCCGGGCCTACCCCAAGGGAGGCGGCTCGTACATCGTGGCCAGCGACAACCTCGGCCCTCTTGCCGGCCTGATCGCCGGCGCATCACTGATGACCGACTACATCCTCACCGTCGCGGTGTCGGTTTCGGCCGGGATCGGGGCGGTGGTCTCCGCCTTCCCCTCGATGGCGCCGTACACCGTGCCGATGGGACTGGCGGTGATCGGCCTGATCGTGCTCGCCAACCTACGAGGCATCAAGGAGGCGGGAACCATCTTCACTGCCCCGACCTACCTTTTCGTGTTCGGGATGCTGGTGATGATCGCCATCGGGGCGATTCACGTCGTAACCCAGGGGACGCACGTCGATGTGTCGATCCGCGCCAGCAACTACACCGGGCCGGCGATCGAAGGACTGACCTGGGTCCTGATCCTGCGGGCGTTCGCCTCGGGGTGCACGGCCCTGACCGGGGTGGAGGCGATCTCCGACGGCGTGCCCGCTTTTAAGACACCAGAGTGGCGCAATGCCCGCACCACGCTGATGTACATGGTCGGCATCCTGGCCATAACGTTCGCGGGCGTGACCCTGCTGGCCCACGCCTTCGACCTCCGCCCCAGCTACCAGACCGGCACCCCGGGGCTCGACCCCCACCTGCTGCACGGTGATGCCTACCAGTCCACCCTGTCGAAGCTCGCGCACGTCATCTTCGGCAACGGTCCGGCGTATTTC
This sequence comes from Candidatus Dormibacteria bacterium, assembly GCA_050998755.1. GTDB lineage: Bacteria > Chloroflexota > Dormibacteria > DASZGP01 > DASZGP01 > JAXDLW01. The sequence goes on along the minus strand of JBPCPW010000089.1, from coordinate 37,460 downwards.
TACATCCAGGTCACCACCGCCCTGATCCTCGCGCTGGCCGCCAACACCTCGTTCTCCGACTTCCCCCGCCTGCTCTTCTTCATGGCCCGCGACAAGTACGCGCCGTCGCAGTTCGCCAGCCTCGGCGACCGCCTCGCCTTCTCCAACGGGATCATCACCCTGGGGGTCCTCGCGGCGATTCTCTACACCGTCTTTCGCGGCAGCACGGACGCCCTCATCCCGCTCTACACCATCGGCGTCTTTTTGAGCTTCACCCTGAGCCAGGGTGGCATGGTCGTGCGCTGGCGCCGGCTGAGCCACTCCTCCGACCCGGAGGAGCGCCGGGGCTGGCAGGGGAAGCTGGCGATGAACCTCGCCGGCGCGATCGCCACCGCCGTGGTCCTGGTGATTGCCGCGTACACCAAGTTCCTCGCCGGGGCATGGGTGGTGGTGGCCTTGATCCCGGTGCTGGTGGCCGTCTTCCTGGCCATCCACAGGCACTACGAATCAGCCCGGGGACGGCTGCAGGCCGAGACCCCGTTGACCCCTGGCGATGTGCACCCCATCGCCGTGGTCCCCATCAGTGACCTCACGGACGTGACGCTTGGCACCCTGGCGCTCGCGCGCCGCCTCGCCGACCAGGTCATTGCGGTGTACATCAGCGATGACCCCGAAAAGATCCAGGGTATGGAACGCAAATGGGACGAGTGGGGCAACCACGTCCAACTCCAGATCATCGAGTCCCCCTACCGCAGCGTCGTCAGGCCGCTGGTCAACTTCCTCGACGCGCTGGAGGACCAGTTGAAGGGGAACACGCTGATGGTCGTTCTACCGGAGTTGGTGCAGACACGCTGGTGGCATCAGTTCCTGCACAATCAGACTGCGCTGCGACTCAAGGCGGCGCTACTTTTCCGCGAGGGAACCGTTGTTATCAATGTGCCCTACCACCTCCGCGATGACCGCAACCATGACCACGGCCGCGACGACCACCTGGACGGCGCAGGGTGAGCAGTAACGTGGCCGCCACGCGCGGCAACCTGACCATCTTTGTCGCCGCAGCGCCTGGCGCGGGCAAGACCTACGCGATGCTCGAGGAGGGTCGGCGCCGGCAGGAGGCAGGCGAGACGGTGGTCGTCGGCGTGGTCGAAACCTACGGGCGCCCGCGCACCGAGGAGGCCCTCAAGGGCCTTGAGATCCTGCCCCGCAAGCGTCTGCCGTACAAGGGCGTCGAGGTCGAAGAGCTGGACCTGGAGGGGATCACCAGGCGGCACCCGGGAGTGGTGCTGATCGACGAGCTGTACCACACCAACGCCCCCGGGGTGAAGAACGAGAAACGCTACCAGGACGTCGAGGAGATCCGGGACGCCGGCATCGACGTGCTCAGCACGATGAACATCCAGCATCTCGAGAGCCTCAAAGACGTGGCCGAGCAGATCTCGGGCACCACCATTCGGGAAACCATCCCCGATCGCCTGCTTGACGACGCCAGCGAGATCCAGCTGGTGGACATCTCCCCCGAGGCCCTGCGCAAGCGGATGATGCACGGCAACATCTACCCCACGCAGAACATCCGGCGCGGCCTGGAGGGGTACTTCAAAGCCGGCAACCTGGCCGCGCTACGCGAGCTGGCACTGGGGTGGTTGGCCAACAGTGAGGCCGAGCGCACCTCTGAAGAGGTGGGACCGCCGGAGAACGTGGTCGCCGCGATCCGCGAGCCGGTGCAGAGTCAGCCACTCATCCGCCGCGCTATTCGTATGAGCCGGCGCTATCGTGGCAAGTGCTCGGTGATCACTGTGCTGCGACCGGGAGAGTTCCTCAGCGAGCCGCTGGAGGAGAGCAGGGACCTGGCCGCTGCGCTCAACGCAGACTTCGAGGCGGTGACCAGCGGGGAGGCTCCGGAGGCGATCATCGAGGCCGTCCGGCGCCATGACGCCAGCCAGCTGGTGATCGGCGCCCCGGGCGGGAAGTTCCTCGAGCGCTACCGGGGCAGTCTGCTTGACGAGTTGATGGAAGAGTTGCGCGACGTCGACCTCCACATCATTGCCAGGCTGGATCCCACCGGGGGCGGCGGCGACGCCAAGATCGACCCCAAGGCGGTGGTCGAGGCCGCGCTCTCCGAACCCACCGCGGACCCCGTCGGGACCGAGGGTGGAGAGCGCGGGTACCTGCGGATATATGTCGGCTACGCACCGGGGTGCGGCACCACGTCGACAATGCTCCGCGAGGGACAGCGCCGCGCCGGGCGCGGCACCGGCGTCGTGGTGGGGTCAGCTGCCACTTACAACCTGCCCGTCAACCTCGATGCCCTGACCGGGCTCACCGTGGTACCGCCGCGCACCCAGCCCACCCGCCCGGGGGGATCCGCGGACATGGACCTGAAGGCTGTGATGGAGAGCGGCGCGAAGGTTGTCTGCGTGGATGACCTGGGGTACGAGAACCGCGCCAATGAAGCTGAGTACCGCTACCGCTACGAGGAGGTCGAGGCGCTTCGCCGTGCGGGCTTCAAGGTGGTCACCACGGTGCACCTTGGCGACGTCGCCAGCGTGGCCCCGCTGGTGGGGTCGGCGATCGGCGAGCCCCGCGTGGGAATCGTCCCTGACTGGGTGCTGCGGGAGTCGACCGAACTGGAGGTGGTCGACGTGCCCCCGGGGGTGCTGCTGGAGAGGTTGTCACACCACGATGTCCCGGTCAGCGCCGAGCGCCGGGAGGAGCTTCGCAGGGTCTTCACGATCGAGGTCTTGAGCCGGCTGCGAGAGATCGCCCTGCGGCTGGTGGCGACCCACACCGACGCGCGCCTGCTGGCCTACATGGACTCAACCGGGATAACCGAGTCGTGGGAATCGATGGCCCGGGTCATGGCCTGCGCGGCGCCGCAGCCCGGCCTCGAAGGATTGATCGAGCGCTCCGCGCGCGAGTCGCGCCGCGCCGAGGGCAAGCTGGTGGTGGTCAGCGTCGCGTCGACCGACGAGATCCCACCTGAGCAGCAGGCGGAGCAGGACGCCGCGACCGCACGCTACCAGGAGTTGACCCTGACCCTCGGGGGGCAGTTCGTCAGCCTGCGCAGCAACAAGCCCTCCCAGGCCCTGCTCGACTACGCCAAGAAGACCCACGTTACCGAGATCGTCCTGGCGCGCGGTGGCCATAAGGAGAAGGCCGGGCCGCTGGGCAGTTCGATCAAGCGTGAGATCATCCGCGGCGCCTCCCAGATCGACGTGCACATCCTCCGCGAGGCCCCTTCTCCAACCGCCCCCGACACCATCACCGCCGAAGACGTAGGCGGCTGACCCGGCTCGCTGTAGAGGCCTACCTGAAGTCGTGGGACTTCATGGTGATCTCAAGGGCCGATAGTGCGGAGACATCGGTCGCTTTCACCGACACGACGTTGTCCACGTTCTGGACGACCCCCTCGAACAACAGCATCTGGTTGCGGTTGGCGACGGCGCGGTGCTTGGCGAAGAAGTCGGGGTGGAGGATGAGGTTGATGTGCCCCCACTCATCCTCCAGGGTGAAGAAACGGAAGTTCTTGGCGGTGCCGGGGGCCTGGCGGGTGATGACCAGACCGCCGATCTTGATGCGCGTGTCGTTGAGCGCGCTGGCGAGCCCCCGGCTGTCGATGGCCCCGGCGGCTGCCAGCTGGTCGCGATAGTAGGACACCAGGTGTCGCCCGGTGGTCACCTCGAGGACGCGGTAATCACTGGCGGTGACCTCCAGCTCGGTCATCGCGGGTAGAGCCAGCGGTTCCACCGAGGCGGCCACCAGCCGCGCGTTGCCGGCGTCCTCCACCGCCTCACGCACCTGCCACAGCAGCTCGCGCCGAGGGATGCCCCAGTCATCGAACGCACCCACCAGGACCAGGTTCTCCACCCCTTCGGGCTTGATCCGCGCGCCCACCGGGAAACCCTGGGGGGCCGGCGAGCAGACACGGTCGCAGAAATCCCGCAGGTCCTTGAACTCACCCCGCTGGCGCTCGGCCCGGATGCGGTCAAGCCCGGTGTCGCCGATGCCGCGGACGTAGTTGAAGCCCAGCCGGAAGGCGCCCCGCGCCGGCTTCTTCGGCAGTCCTTTCATCTCCTCCGGGCCCAGTGGCAGACAGCGCTCGCGACTGGCGTTGATATCCACCGGGAGCACCGCGACACCATGGCGTTTGGCATCCTCGACCAGCACCGATGGGTGGTAGAAACCCATCGGCTGGTTGTTCAACAGACCGCAGTAGTACTCCGCGGGGTGGTGGTTGCGCAGCCACACCGTCTCGTACGTGGTGCGCGCGAATGCGGCAGCGTGGGAGTTGTGTACCACGAAGCCATTGGCAACGAAGTTATGGTGCGGATCAACTGTCAGGTCAAAGGTCTCAGCGTCACCGTGCGGTTGAATCGAACGCAGCTTCTCCCAGTAGATGTCGGCGCCGCTCCAGTGGATCGCCACCTCCACCCCCGGTGCAAGGTCGTCCAACTGTCGATAGCCCTGCGGGGTGAGAAAGGGATGATTGCCGGTGGCGGTTATCGCGCGCCCGCTCTCGCTGGTAACCCGGTACACCGGGCGGACGCCATTGCGATAGACGGCGGTCACCGCGGAGGCCACCAGCTGCCCGGCCACGTGGCTCAGGACGGCGGTCACCGGCGGGGCCAGCAGCGGTCCCCCACCCCACGATTCGTCAAACGCATCCGCCAGCTCGGACAGCGTTGAGGTGCGCCCGGTGACCGGGTCGCTGACCCGTGTGTCGCCCGCCAGGCAACGACAGAAGCCGAACTGGGCGAAGCCGGAGATGGACTTGAAAAGCTCCTGGCCCACCTTGCTGTCCACGCCCGAGTGAAGCCGGCAAGCAACCAGGAAGTCGTCGCGCAGCGCATCCATCTCCGACTGGTGACGGTGGCGATCCATGGCGCGGCGGAAGCCGTCGGCCTGCGCCGGCGTGTACCCGCCCAGCTCCATGGCGATCTGCAGGATCTGCTCCTGGAACAGGATGACGCCCAGCGAATCCCGCAGGATGGGCTCCAGTTTGGGGTGCAGGTAGGTCACCGGCTCACGGCCTTGGCGGCGGCGGATGTAGGGGTTGACGGCGTTGCCCTGGATCGGACCAGGACGGATGATCGCCACCTCGACGACGAGGTCGCTGAACTTGTCGGGCCGGGTGCGCGGTAGCGTCGCCATCTGGGCCCGTGACTCGATCTGGAAGACGCCGATGGTGTCGGCCTCGCTGGCAGTGCGGTAGACCTCAGGGTCCTTGAGGTCCAGTTCGTCGAGATCGGGACGATGACCCGTCCCCTTCTCGACCAGCTGGAGACATTCCTCGACGACCGACAGCGTGCGCAGCCCGAGCATGTCCATCTTGATCAGCCCCAGGTCCTCGACGTCGTCCTTGTTGAACTGCACAACGACACGACCCGGCATGGTGGCGCGCTCCACCGGCATCAGGTCGACCAGGGGCTCGCCGGTGACCAGCATCCCGCCGACGTGGATGGAGAGGTGACGGGGAAATCCTTGGAGACGCTGGCAGACCTGGAAGAACTGCTGCCATTGAGCCGGGGCCCCCGCGAATCCCGATTCGCGGGGTGGTTGAGGACCAGGTTTGGGCACGCGGGCCTCGGTGATCACCGGGGGCTTCTCATGGAACGGCTTGCCGGGGGCGCCCATAGAGCCATTGTAGCGAACATCAGTTCGCCTCGAGCGCCGGACCGTGCTGATCCTCATGGCCTCATACTCGGGACGATTTGGAAATGAGAGATGACCTCAACATCGTCCTGGCGGTCCAGGCACTGCGCGCCGCGCTCTACGGCTTCGGGGCAGTGCTGCTTGGCGATGTGCTCGCGACGCACGGGTTCAGCACCGCCCAGGTCGGCCTGATCCTCACCGCGATGGTCGCGGGCATGGCGGTGAGCTCGTTGCTGATCGGCGCCATCGGGCCGCGGTTGGGCGCGCGCGCACTCTACCCATCGCTGTTGGTGATCATGGGCGCTGCCGGCCTGGTGTTCGCCCTCACAGCGTCGCTCCCGGCGCTGATCATCGCCGGCCTGACCGGCACGATCTCCACCGACCCAAATGAGTCAGGGCCCATTACGACAGTCGAGCAGGGGATCATCGGCCAGGCCACCGCCGAACGCCGGCTGAAACTGTTCGGCCGCTACAACGCGGTCGCCTACCTCGCCGGTGCGGTCGGGTCACTGCTGGCGGCGGGCGCCAACGTCCTGCAGCACTCGGCGCTGCCGGTGTCGTCGCAGCAATTGTTCCTGGCATTTCCGCTGGTCGGCATTGCCGGCGCGGCGCTTGCCGTCCGGGTCGGTGGAGGTCAGCGAGAGTCGGTGGGCGCCGGCGCCAGGACACCGCGGTCAAAGCCCAGCGCGCGCATCGTCCAGTTGAGCAGTCTCTTCGCCCTCGACGCCTTCGGTGGTGGGTTCATCACCCAGGCATTCATCGCCTACTGGCTGCATTTCCGCTTCGGCGCCTCCGCTGCGCTGATCGGCGCGATGTTCTTTGTGGGCGGCCTGATGCAGGCAGGGTCGTCGATCCTGGCGGTGAGGCTGGCGGCACGCTACGGGCCATTGCGCGTCATGGTGTTCACCCACCTGCCTTCCAACATCCTCCTGGCGGCGGTGGCGTTCGCGCCCTCATTGCCAGTGGCGGTTACGCTGATCCTGGCCCGCTTCGCACTTTCGCAGATGGACGTCCCCGCGCGGCAGGCCTTTGTCGCCGGCATGGTGCCCGCCGACGAGCGGCTCGGAGCCGCCGCCTACACCAACCTTTCGCGCTACCTCGCGCGGCCGTTCGGCCCGCTGATTGGAGGCGTGCTGATGCGAAGCGCGGTCGGCGCGCCGTTCTTCGCCGGGGGGGCAATCAAGGTGGTGTACGACGTCATCGTCTACGCCGCCTTCAGGAACCAGGTCATGCTGGACTAAGGCTTGTGAAACACGTTTTGCAATGCGCGAGATGAACGTGACCCCCCGTCACGGTTACTTCGAGAACGACGGTGTGCGGCTGCACTACCTGGAGTGGGGCCAGCGCCCAGATGGCCGACCGTCGATCTTCCTCCTCCACGGACTCTCCTCGAACGCGCGCTTCTGGGAACGCACGGTGGCCCACCTCGGTGACTGCCATGTGGTCGCCCTCGACCAGCGCAGCCACGGCCTGTCCGACCGCCCGCTGGGGGGCAACCACAACCCCACGTTCGTAGCCGATGCCCACGCCCTGATCACCCGGCTCGGGCTCGAGCGCCCGGTGGTGGCCGGCCATTCCTGGGGCGCGACGATCGCGCTGGAGTACGGCGCGGACCACCCGGCGGAGACGGGGGCACTGTCTGTGATGGACGGCCCCGTGTGGACCACCCGCATGAAGTGGGACGACGTCAAGGATTTCGTCCAGCCTCCCTTTCCCCTCTACTCCACGCTCGAGGAGGCGTACGCGGCGCAGGCGCGCTACATCCCGGGCGCATGGGGCGACGACCTGGAGAGATTCGTCGAGGCCGGCCTGGTACGCGAGGAGGGAGGTTGGCGATCGACGCTGACCGTCACTGTGCGATACGACATCCTCCGCGACATGTTCGGCGCCGACACCGCGAGGCTCTGGCAGCAGGTGCGCTCGCCCGTCTCCGTGCTCCTGGCCAAGAGCGGTCCCCCCGAATTCATTCGCATGAAGGAGAACGGTGTCCAGGAGCTGGAAGCCCACCTGCCGGGCGCACGCATCCGCTGGTTCGACACCCCGCATGACATCCCACTCTTCGAGCCCGCGGAGGTGGCTGCGGAGCTCGAGTACCTGTCCCGGCTGGCCGCCCCCGACGCCGTCTGACCGCGTGCCCAGCGGAGTCTGCCCGCTGGCTGAGGGATGGTCGGCGGCTCAGCTCCCGTGCGCGACGTACTGGGCGCTGGGAAGGTCGATGGTGTCAGCGGCAACCTGGGTCGCGGTGGGTGAGCCATCACCGGGGATGACGATCACCGGCGCGCCCACAGGCGCCCAGTCGAAGAGGAAGTCCACCGTCGTTCCCGGCATGTGGATGCAGCCGTGGCTTGCCGAGCTGGTGAACTGCCCACCCGGACCGTACAGCGACAGGGGTTCCCAATTGGCGTCGTGGAAACCCTCGCCGGTGTCGGTGAACCAGACCACCTTGCGCACCACGGTGTCGGGGTACCAGTACTGCGAGGCTCGGCTCCAGGGAGAGTGCATCTTCCAGGGGCTGGACTTGCGGAGCACAGTCATCGGGCCGATGTCGGTCGGCAGCGCGGGTCGCCCCGTGGTGATCAGGGTGTCCTGAACAATCTTGCCCTGCTCGTACGCCCACATGTGCTGACCGGAGAGCGAGACAGCGATGACCTTTTCCGGCATCGCCGCCATCAGGGCGCTGTGAAGATCAGCACCGCGAACCTGGGCGAGAGCTGCGGCGCGGGTCACCAGTTCGAGGTCGCCGCCGCTGAGTGTTGCGGCCGCCGCCTCCAACCGGCTGGTGTACCGGTCCAGGGTGGGCAGCTTGAGGAACGCCGCCAGGGTTCCGTCATTGCGACCGGCGGCGAGCGGAGCCAGGCCCTCGTGCCGGATCGCTTCGATGTCGTTGGGGTGGGCGCCTTTGAGTGCCGCCACGGCCTGGGCCACGCGGGAGTTCTCGCTGGCCTGTTGTTTGGCCATCGCGTCGAGCTGCACCGCGACCGGGCTGATGTCGGTGATCAGTTTGCGCAGCTGCAAGGCACTTCCGGCCGTCGCCACGCTCGTGTTGACCCCGTCCAGGATCTTCTGGAACGGTGCCAGCGCCAGGTCGTCGACGCCGGCGGTGCGAGCCTGGTCCAGGCCGGACCTGGTCGCGCTGAGCTCACCATCCAGCTGCTGGCGGTAGCCTGCGAGGGCGGAGGCCTCGACCGCCGAGAGCTGGGCACGGAGGTCGTCGGCGGCCGCCTTCTGGCGCTGGTAGAAGCTGAGGCGCTCGCCGATCCGCGGCGCCGGGGCAGACTGCAGGGCGGCGAGGCCGACAAGGATGGGCTTGAGGTCCTGGTCGGTGTAGCCGGCCGCGCGTGCGGTCTGAACCGACCGCACCAGACCGTTCTCGGAGACCTTGAACGCCGCCACGGCACCGCTGATCGCGGTGGTCAGGACGGCTACGGCGACGATCGCGGCGATGAGCAGCAGCAGCAGGGCGCGCGGCCACAGTCGCAGGACTGCGAAGCTTCGGCGAGGAGCCTGGACGGGTGCGGCTGCAGTTATTGCCATGCGAAGAAATGAATCACCTGGTGCCGGTGGATGCGCGAAATTGGTCCCCTTCGCGCGCGACCTACCTATTGTGACGCGAATTCACGCCGAAGTCAGCAATTGAGTTCGCATGACGCCGCGCGCACCCACCCGTCCTCCCTGGGCCGCGGGGTGGTCAGAAGCGAGGGCGCCCCCCTAAGGAGGGCGCCCGCTGAACTACTCGCCCGGGGTCATCAGGCCGAAGGCCGCACCCACCGGGTCGGCCACCACGGCGAACTGGCCGCCCGGGTAGTCGGTCGGCTCCATCATCACCGCCCCACCGAGCTCGCCTACCTTGGCGACGGTGGCTTGGATGTCGCTGCTGATGAAGTACACCAGCCAGTGCGGCGGAATCCCCTCGGGCATCTGCGTGTCGGCCATGTCCATGGCCCCTCCCAACCTCTCGCCGTCCAGCTTCCACTCGGTGTAGCGCGGACCGCCTCCCACGGCCTCGCTGGCCGCGCTGAGGTGTGCGTCCCAACCGAAGACCTGCTTATAGAACTCCGCCGCCTTGTCAACACCGCGGGTGTTCAACTCACACCAGCCGAACGCATTGGGCTCATTCAGTTTGCCAACGCCCTTCGTCGTGCCCGCCTGCCACACGGCGAAGAACGCCCCGGTGGGGTCGGCGAACACGCCCATCCTGCCCGCGTCGAGCACGTCGAACACAGGGGCGATGACCTTACCGCCCGCCGCCTCGACCTTGCGTGTGGTCTCGTCGGCATCGGCGGTCGAGAAGTAGACCATCCATGCCGACGGCTGACCCTCTCCCTGTACGGCCCCGAGCGCGGCGACCACCGCGCCGTCCAGCGCGAACATGATGTAGCCTCCCGCGTCCTCGGGGAGGTCCTGGGCCTGCCAGCCGAAGAGCTTCGTGTAGAAGTCGCGGGCCGCTGGGACGTCGGTGCTGGAGACGTCCACCCATGATGGCGTCCCCGGCTTGAAGTTGATCGAGGTCCTGTCTGCGGTGCTGGTTGTCTCGGACATGCATTCTCCTCTTTGGTCTTGTGCTGTCTACGTTAGGCCTTTGTTCACTGCCGGTGGGTTAAGCGCTGCGAAATGTTCAGGTCATGGCTTCACGCGCCGCCGCGAGCGCCTCCTCGGGGTACCAGGACTCGGCAGACCTGGCGAGGCGATCGAGCGTCGCGGGCGAGAACCCCATCGCCTTGCCCACCTCGCGGATCGCCAGCCGTGGCCGGAAGGTGACCACGTTGGCCACCATCCCGGTGCGCTCCTTGCCGTAGGTGTCGTAGATGTACTGGATGACCTCCTCGCGACGGGACGAGGCAAAGTCGATGTCGATGTCGGGGGTGGACTTCTGCTCCTCGTGGAGGAATCGCTCGAACAGCAGGTTGTGCTCGACAGGGTCGACCCGGGTGATACCCAGCAGGTAGGCGACGATGGAGTCCGCCGCGGACCCTCTCCCCTGCCCCGGTATGCCCTGGTCTTTGGCGAACTTCATCAAGTCCCAGTTGATCAGGAAGAACTCGGCCAGCCCGGTCTTCTCGATCACCTCCAGTTCGGTCTGCAGACGACGGCTCACCGCCGCGGTCATCGGCCGGTACTTGCGCCTGGCGCCTTCCTGGCATAGCTGGTAGAGGTGGCTGAACGGCGTCTCCCCGCGCGGCACCGTGAAGCCGGGAAAACGCGAACCCGAAAAATCGAGCTGGAAGTCGCACCCGCCGGCAATCTCCACGGTGCGGTCGAGCGCCGACAGGTAGGCGTTCTTCAACCATGGCTCGAGCGAGATCGGCGTGCGCCGCCCGCCGGGACCGAGCAGCGCTTCCTCCATCTCCGCCCGGTCTTTGATGCGACGCTCGCTGTTCTGGGCGAGGTAGCCGCGGGCCTCCATCTCATCGAGGCTGGCCCGCTCGCGAATCGATACCAGGACATCCTGGACCGGCTTGTCCTGGGGCCCCAGCAGGTGCACATCGTTGGTTGCCACGCAGGGGATATCCAGCTCGCGGCCGAGTTCCGCCAGCGCCGCGGTCAGCCAGGGATCGGCGGGAAGCATGTGGCTCTGCAGCTCGAGGCAGAACCGGTCACCGCAGAGTTCACGCAACTGCGACGCCATCGCCGCGGCTTCACTGCGCCGCCCCCCGCGCAACAACCGAGGGATGAGCCCGAAGCGTTTGCACCCCGACATCACCACCAGGCCTTCGGAATGCTCGGCGAGGAGTTCCCAGCGCGCCGCCGTGAAGCCCTTGCGGTGAAGGCCGACGTGCAGCTCCACACCGTCCTGGGTGATGGTGCGCTCATCCGCGAAGTTGGCCCAGCTCAGCAGCCGGCACAGGTTGCGGAAGCCAGAGGTGTTCCTGACCAGCAGGGTGAGATGGTGGCGACCCCGCTCAACCTGCTTGACCGCCTGGGTGGCGATGGGGTCGACCAGCAGGTCGGCGTCGGGGGTGATGAATCCCGGGATCGCTTCCATCGTCAATTCGCAGCCCAGCAGGGGTGTGATCCCCGCCCGACGGCAGGCGACGTCGAAGCGGACCATGGCGTAGAGGCCGCCGTGGTCGGTGATGGCGAGGGCCTGGAGCCCCCGGTCGGCGGCCAGTGCCGCCAGCTCCTCCGGGTGGGCGGCCCCGTCAAGGAATGAGAAATTGGAGTGACAGTGGAGCTCGGCATACCCGGGCATCACGCGAGGCCTGGGATTGGAACAGGGGTGTGACGGAACTTTTCGCGAGGAGGGCACGTCTCACTTGCAGAATCACCCTGGAGGTAACCCTGATGAGATCGAGAAACCTGGTCATCCTTTCGGCGGTCGTCGCGGTCCTGGCCGTCGCCATCTTCGGCACCGTCGGCTTTGGCATCTATGCGGGGCTGACCGCAGCGCACAAGCCCAGTCCACACGGCGTGGTGAGCGGGAGCGCGCCGGAGGGGGTCGCCGGCGCCAGTGGTACGACCAACACCGCGGCCGCTCCCGGCGGCGCAGCCCTGCCAGTTGCCGACAGCGCCGCGAACTCCAGCGCCATCGCCCAACCCGCACCGGGCGCGTTCTACCCCGGCATGCCGCCCTTCGGCACCGGCGGCGCCGCCGCCGATGGCATCAGCGCGTGGGGAGTCGCCTACCGCCAGGTGAGCGACCCTGCCGCGCAGCCGGACGCCGCGCTGATCAAGGCCGCCTACCAGGACGCCGAGAAGAAGGCTGCCGACCTGGCCGCGGCCACCGGCATCAAGCTGGGCAAGCTGGTCGCGATGACCGACAACAGCAACAACCAGCCCTACTACAAGCCGTGCATCTACCCTGGCGGCGGACCAGCGTTGGGTAAGCCCGTGCCCCAGGGTGCCAGCGGCGCGGGCGCCAGCGCCGGCGCCCCCACCACGACGATCGCCCCCGCGCCCTGCCAGGCCAACAGCAACAGCTACCTGGTGGTGTGGGTGTACGTGCGCCATGCGATCGGCTAGCCGGCTCAATCGTAGAGACGGCTGAGCCACCACTCTCCCGCCAGGCAGTCCCGGTAGAGGTCACAGAGGATCTCTGCCGGGCCACCCAGCTCCAGCTTCCAGTACTCACGACTGACCGGCGTCCGCCACCAGTCGCTCTCCACCCGCCAGCGGCCACACACGCGTAGGACCGGCCGCCGCAACCCCGACATGGCCACCGTCGCGGGGATGCCGCCAATCACTTCCACCTGTGCCAGGACCGGGGATTCCAGCAACCGGCTCACTTCCCGCTCACCAGATTGCTCACCTTGCGGGACCCGGCGCGACGTTTGCCACGGACCGGCCGCGACCGCGCGGCGATCACCTCCACGGCGTCCACCCAGCGGTAACGGCGCTCCTCAATCAACGGGACCAGGGCCCCGTTGACTGTTGAAGCCGCCAGCAGGGCGGGCATCCGCACCAGCGCCGGCCCGTGGCTGTCGGCCAGCACCGTGAGCTGGCGGGCAATGTCCTCGAGGCGGCCGTCGTGGCGCGCCAGCAGGTCCATCTGGCGGCTCAGGGCGGGGCAGAAACCGCTCAGCCGGAGCTGCAGCCGCGCCACCGGTTGCTGTATCGCCAGGTGCTGCACCAGGCCCTGCACTGGCTGCCAAAGCTCCTCGGCAGTACTCATGGGGGAGCGCAGCCGCAGCACCTTCTGCGCCGGCGCCGCGCCATCCTCGAGCTCCACCGACAGACGGATGACGGTGGCGGCGTGTCCATCCTCGACCAGCCGGGTGCCGAGGCGATCGACCAGCCCGCGGGCCAGAAAGAGCAGCGGGGTCAGGTTGTCCACCGGGGGGTCGAGGCGGCTGCTCTCCTCCATCCGCTGCGGCGGCTCCCAGGGAACCAGCGGGCTGGTGTCCTCGCCGCGAGCCAGGCGTAGCGCCCGCAGCCCCTCCGCACCGAACTGGGCCTCGACCGCGGCCAGCGGCAGCCGCGCCAGGTCACCCATGGTGCGCAGGCCGAAGAGCTTCAGCCTGGTGATCAGCGCGGGGTCCGCCGCGAGGTGCTCAACGACCGAAAGCGGGGCCAGGAACGAGCGCTCGCTGCCTCCCCGTACGGCTCGCACCGGGATATCGCCGTGGCTCGAAGAGGCGGCGGTGGCTGCCAGCCGGGCGGCTATGCGCGCGACAGACTTCACCGCGGCAATCCCCAGGGCGGGGCGGCTCAGCAGGCGCCGCTCGAGGTACGTCGCGACCCTGGCGGCAAATGCCATCGGCTCGCCAAGGCCGTCGAGCTCGATATACGCCTCGCCGGTTGCCCCCAGCTCGACGCGCGGCGCCAGCGCGTACAGCCCGGCCAGCAGGTGGCGGGCGAGGTCGGCTTCGGCCCGGGGGTCGGCGGGCAGGAACAACGCCTGGGGACACAGCTGCTCCGCCTGCCTCAGGGGCATCCCAGCGCAGATTCCATAGGTTCTGGCCTCCGCGGTGGCTGCCCGTACCGGCTTGCGCTCACTGGGCAAGCCCCCCACCACCAGCGGGCGATGGGCCAGTGAGGAGTCGCCCTCGCGCAATACCAGCGCCGCCAAGGGCAGCTCGGGTACCAGGCTGCAGAGGATCACGCCGGCACGGCCTCGCCACGTGGCACGAAAAAGCCGCCGAGTGGATAGTCCAGCACCACCTCCGCAGATCGCCCCGGCAGCCCCACCTTGTTTTTCTCTGCCGTCGCCCCAAGCCGTAGCCCCGTGATGTCGCCATGGCTCACTGCCCACTCCCTGCGCTCGAGTCGCAGGACCACGCTGGCGGCATATCGCAAGGGGTCTCCGGCGACCTCCCCAATGGCGAAGAAAGGGATGCCGGTGCGGGCACAGGCGGCGGTCAGGTTGGCAGCCATCGGGTCCCACGCCGGGCTGCGCGCGGCCCGCATCGAGAGGTCTATGACCAGCCCCCCCACGCCGGCACGAACCAGGGACAGCGCGGCCTCAATCGACGGTCCGGCATCCTCGTCACCGGCGGGCGGGCGCAGCAGCAGGACACGATCGAGCTGGGCCCCCATCCTGCTCATCAGCCACGGATCGGCCTGGCGGGTGAGATCCAGCCAGAGGACCGCGGCAGTCTGCTTGCTGAGCGAAGCCAGGAAGTGGTAGGCGAGCAGCGTTTTGCCCGCGCCACAGGTCCCCAGGCAAATGCTGAGCCGCCCGTTGGGGAGGCCACCGACGCCGGTAAGGGCATCGATGGCCGGGATCCCCGTCGGCACCGCGTCCGGGAGTGTGCCCAGCTCCACCTCGCGGGGCGACGGCTGCGACGCGCGCTGGAGGGCGGCGCTGCCGAACCGGGCCTGGATAAGCCCCACCGCGGAATCGAGACTGGCCTCGCGGGAGGTCGCCAAAAAGGCCAAAAAACATCACTCCTGTGGGTGTTCTGGGATCCGGTGCCTCTCGAAAGGAGACGGAGTGAGGTGCGGGAGGCGGGTGACGATCGTACCCGAACAGATGTTCGTTCGTCAAGGGGAGCTCGAGGCCCTGGGCTGACGCCGAGTACCTCACCGCCGAGAGGGTCAGCGCCTAGGCACCGGCCCCACGAACGAAGTCCCGGGCCTCCTCCCCCAGGAGGAGGTCCCGGTCCACGGCGTCGAGCACGATCCACTCCTTCATCGGTCTGCCCTTCCCCGCGTCGAAGGGCAGGCCGATGCCCTGCTCGATCAGCACTGCGACCCGGGACGCCGGCAGCTTGAGAACCAACCGTCCACGGCTCACCATGGCAAAGATCCGGCCGTCCACCTGCAGGGCGTCGGACCCAAAGCCGCGCCGTCCGCCGCCCAACGTCACACCGCCGGCGGCGTCCAAGAGCGCCTCGACAATCGCGTCAAATCGCTCCACGACGGGACCCTGCTCAGGCGTTGGCGGTGACGGGCGCTTCGGCGCGACGCTTCAGCTCAGCCATGACCTCGGGCCAACGGCGGAGGTCGAAGAGAAGAACGACACTGCGGACCATCCCCTCTTGAACGGTGATGTGCTCCGCGCTGAGCACCGGGCCGACCTCGGTGTTGGTCACGAAGTCGTAGAGGACAAAGGCGCGGTCGCCTTCGACCACCATGTCCCTGATGTCGTAGCGTTCGATGATCGGTCCAAGCCTGCGAAAAGCGTCGACGAAAGGCTCGTAGCCCTCTGACGACGCGGACACGGTGCCGCTGAAGGTGACGTCCGGGTGGATCACACCCTCGAGTTGCTCCAGCCGGCCGGTGGCGACGGCGTTGAGGTATTTCTCGACGATAGACCTGGTGTCAGTGGCCATGATGAGTTCCTCCATGTGCTTTCCTGCACTTGAGATTCTCAAGCATTACACTTGAGAAAGTCAAGTGATATCGTCATGAGAGATGAAGTCCTACGGTCAATACTGCGCGCTGGCGCGCTCGCTCGACGTGGTCGGCGACCGATGGTGCCTCCTCATCGTGCGCGAGCTGTTGGAAGGCCCGTGCCGCTACGGGGAGCTGCTGGACGGCCTGCCCGGTATCGCGACGAACCTGCTGGTGGAGCGCCTCCGCGCCCTGGAGGAGTCCGACGTCGTCACCCGCCAGGATGATGGGCGCTACACGCTGACCACCTGGGGCGAGGGGCTGCACGATGTGGTCTATGCCCTCGGACGCTGGGCGGGTCCCTTGATGCAGCGGCCGCGCGGTGACGAGCACTTCCGCAGCCACTGGATGCGCCACATGGTCGTGGTGGTCTTCGACGGCGTGGATCAGAGGCGCGGAGATCTGACAGTGGCCGTGGACATCGGGGACGAGCCGATGACCCTGGTGTCGGCGGCGGGCGAGGTCAGAGTAGAACGCGGTGAGCCGGCAGCGGCCGACCTCCGCCTGAGCGGCGAGCCGGACACCGTCGTGGGCCTCATCGCGGGCCGCATCGATGCCGCCGCGGCTACCGCCGCCGGCGTCCGGGTCGTCGGCGACGTGCGCAAGTTGGCGCGCCTGCGCCCCAGGCGCCCTGTGACACCCAGGCATGGCACAACTTTCAATTTATGACGCAATGCGTTTGACACGCTATGACGCACCGTGTTATAAATAGGAGAACCTGATAGTTCTGATATCAAGAAAGGAGGCATTTGCCTAATGTTTGAGGAAGCTCGCAACAGCATCAACAAGACCACCCGAAGGGGGCTCGCGCTCTACTTCGGAACCGTCAACTTGGCTGGTGAGACCGTCACCAACCCGACCAAGATCGTGCGCGGTCTGGAGCGTCGCGGTGAGCGCGTTCTGAAGCAGATCGAGGCCAACAACAAGCAGATCCGCCGCAGCGTCACGCTGCTGCAGCGCCGCACCACGGAGACCGCCAACAGCGTCCGTGGTACCGCCCGCGCCACCGTCGGACTGGCGTCCAGCCTGGCCGATGACGCCACCGCCCCGGCGCCCAAGACGGGCAAGCGTTCCACCAGCCGCAAGCGCACGACGGGTCGGACCCGCGTGGCAGCCGCAGGCCGGACCGCGACCCGCAGCACCGCAACGCGGAGCACCTCGACCCGCAGCACCTCTGCCACAAGGACTGCAAAGCAGCGCTCGCAGGCAGCTGAGAAGGCCGCCCGCACCCGCGCCCTCAACGAGCGCAAGGCCGAGCTGAAGAAGGCCCGCACCGTGGCCAAGGCCAAGGCCACCCGCGCCGAGCACGAGGCCAAGAGCGGCTTCGACAAGGCTTCGGACAGCGTGCAGCACGGTCTTCAGGCGGTGGGGCAGCGCCTGGAGAACGTCGGCGAGCGCATCGAGCGTAGCGTCGAGCAGGTCGCCTCTTAATACAGGCGAGCTTCCCCCGAAGGGTGGTGCCGAAAGGCGCCACCCTTCTCTATATCTCGACCTCGTGGCCGGCCGACAAGAGCGTCGCTGACCGGCACTTCGTGCCTGCTGCGGTGCCTGCTCACGTACTTCGGGTACGCTCCGCGGGCTCCTCGCCAGCTCCTTCTTCTCGCCTCGGCGAGGAGGCCTCGTCGGTTTACGCGTAACGTCCACTTACCACACGCGCCGGCGGCTAGAATTGGCCAACTCGCGGGGAGGTGGCTGAGTGGCCGAAAGCGCTCGCCTGCTAAGCGAGTAAGGGGTGTTAAGCTCCTTCCCGGGTTCGAATCCCGGCCTTCCCGCCACTCCTTTCGGCTGCCCATCCTGGTGCGCTGAGGCGTGCTAGACGAAGCAGGGATCGAGAAGCGGAGCGAGCTGGCCATCATCAGGTGTCAAGACTGGCTTTTGCCGTCGACCGCATGCGGACCCCGCCGGCGCTCCCTCAGGCGACTACCCTCACCCGCCCTGATATCGACTGCCATCTCCGATCACCCGTAAGGATCGAATCCGCCAACAGAACTTCGCCCGTCACGATCACCAGCGCGTCGGGCAGCCTCAGCGCCCGGTGCCGGCCGCGGAGCCGCGCGGCCTCGAGCGCGACAAATTCCTCCACCGGGGCCACCCGGAGGTCGAGCGACTGGACCTTGGCCCAGGCCTCCTCGAGCTCGCCCATCCTCGCCGGGATGACCATTGTCTCCGCCAGAGCAGAGGCTGGAATCGCAAGATCCTCCGCCGCAACGCGTTCGAACTCCCGCCGTGACGCGGAATGAAGGGCATCGTTGGGATCGAGTAGAGCGATGATCACGCTCGCGTCAAGGACGATCAGCGCCATTCGTCGCGCAGCTGCTCAAGGTCACCGGGCTCCCAGACGTTCGGTAGGCTGCCGGCCGCCGTGCCGATGGCATCCAACCGGCGCGCTGCGCGCCCCTGCTCCCGAGAAAGAACAACCCGATCGCCGTCCGCTTCGACCTTCAGCTCATCCCCGGGATGCAGATCGAGCTCTCTGACGACCCCCAGCGGTAGTGTGACCTGCCGCTTGCTGGAAAGCCTCGTGAAGCCGCGACGCCTGACGAACTTGACTCGGCGCATATTGAGTAAAGCTTAGCTTTGGACCTGCGAAGCAGTGGGTCTCATCTCCTACCTCCTGACGTGAGCGATCGTAGCGGGCCGAGCCGCCGTCGGTCAGCGCCGCCGGTACTCACGAAGGCCTGGATTGGCGTGATCTGCGTCACCTGGGCCAGATCAGACGACCGTCACGACAATGGCCCTTTCAAGCCGCACTCCAGCGAGGTGACCATCAACAGTCTGGATTTCTTCCATTCCCATCCGCTCCGCGATCGCCAAGATCAGGGCGTCGACGTATGAGATCCGGATGTCAGGGTGAGATCGCAGAACTTCGATCGCGCGAAGCTGATCCGGTTCGGCGGATTGGATGACCTTCACGCCGCTTTCCTCGACCCACTGGAGAACGGTCATCGCCTGACTTGATCGGCGGTGGCCGGCGATCCTGGTCCGAATCAGCGTGAACGCTTCGCCGACGATCTCCCACGTGGTGGCCAATGCCCGACCCTGGTGCACGCTCGCCGTGATCGCGTCTATGGCGGTTTCGTGGTGAACGTCTCCTTTATGAAGAAGCCCGACGATGGGGCCCGTATCGAGGAGAACTGCCCGCATCAGCGCTTTGGCAGAGGCGTTCCGTACAACGCCTCGTCGACCTCCTCGGACAACCGCTGTGAGCCTCCCTTGATCGATCCGGCAAACGCGAGGGTCCGGGCCAGCTGTTCGCTGGCATCAGGCAGGGCGCGAATCGCCGCGACTACTAGGGCGCTCTGAGAGAGGCCACGCTCCGATGCGAGCCGCCGCAATCTTGCGTCGACATCGTCAGGAACGACGATTTGCTTACGAATGGCCATGCGTGGAAATCATACACACCTCTTGTGTGTAAGAATCTGCAATTCGAAGTAAACAAAGCCTTCGAGAGCTGCCGTCCGGGACGGCACAGCCGTCAACCGACACAACAGTGGTCACCCATACCGGGAAGGGTAGATCCTCCGCGCGTGTTCAGGGGACTGTGACACCTGCCCGTCCAGAGCCGACTCCGATGGATCTCACTCGCCGTACCGGGCCGTTCGGCGTGGCCCGGACCGCGGTCGCCCGCAGCATCTATGGGCGGATCGGCGCGCCCATCCGGGTGATCAGCGGGTTGCGCCAGCCCGCCGGCGACCCCGGGCTCTTCGGACCGCAGAGCATGGTCTGGCGGGTCCACGCCGAGCTGCCTTCGATGCTGATCGGCGGGATCAGCGCCCTGATGCTGCAGACCCTCCACCCCCTGGCTATGGCGGGGGTGGACCAGCACTCCGACTTCCGCGAAGAGCCCTTCAGGCGGCTGACCAACACCAGCGTCTTCATCGCGCTGACATCCTTCGGCAGCGTGGCAGCAGCCATCGAGGCCATCGAGCAGGTCCGCCGGGTTCACACCCGGGTGCGCGGCAGAGCCGACGACGGGCGACCCTACAGCGCCAGTGCCCCGGACCTGTTGACCTGGGTACACGTCGCCCTGGTCCACAGCTTCCTGGCCAGTTACCAACGCTACTCAGGGTCCCCCTTGACGCCAGCGCAGCGCGATCAGTACTTTGACGAGTACGCCGTGGTCGCGGTCAGACTCGGGGTAGAGCAGGTGCCTCGCTCCGGGAGGGAGATCGGAGCGTACCTGCAGGCGATGAGGCCAGAGCTCCAGGCCACGCCCGCCGCACTGGAGACCATGGCCTTCCTCCTCAAGCCGCCGGGGCAATCGGCGGCGGAACGCGTCCTGTACCCGGTGCTCGCCAGCGCGTGCGTCGACCTGCTACCCGCGTGGGCGCGGCGCGAGCTGGGCATCCGTCCCCGCCAGCCAGTCCGCGCTGAGATCGTGCGCCGTGCCGCCAGCGCGATCGGGGCGTTGATGCGTTGGGGAGTGGGCACGCCGATGTCGGTCCAGTGGGCCACCGAGAGAATGGCCGGCTAACCCGCCTGGACCCCACAAGGGGGGCTTCGCTCAGCCGCCGATTCCCTTGAGCAGCGCACCGACCGCGCCACCCGCAACCGCAGCGCCGGCATTGCCGCCCCCGCCCTCGGGCATGTGCACGTACATCGACTGGATCCCCACGCGTCCGGGGCCCGTGAAGCGATTGAAGACCAGCCTGCCGCCCCCGCCGAGAAGCCCCGTCTTGAGGCCCATGATCTGCGGGTCCATCCTCACAGACTGGTCCCGGTAGACCCACCCGCCGGGTTCCACGTCGATCTGCTCACCGGGGTCGAGAACCTTCTCGAAGATGTTCCCGTAGCCATGCAGCCAGAGCACCCCCTCGTGGCCCATCGCCGTGAAACGATCGACGAAAAAGCCGGTGGAGCTGAACAGCATGTTTCCGACGCCCTTGACGCGCTCGAAGGTGAAGTCCATGTTCCCGGTGGCGGCCAGGAACTGGTGCTCGCGGACCAGGATGCTCTCGTTGGGCTGCAGGTGCATCGCATGCACATGCCCCGTCCCGTCTCGAGAGAAAGCCGCCTCGCCCGCGCCCTGCGCCTGCGTCATGAAGATCGGCATCCCGGCGATGACACGCTTGAACGCCCCTTTCATCGGCCGGATCACGACGTCGACCTGGGGCTGCTTCCAGAGGATCACATGGTGCTCGAAGAAGATGGGCAGCCGCCCGTCAAGCGCCACGTGAAGGACGGGCACGAGCTCGCCTTCGATGCGATAGCCCACCCCCGGGGCAGATCCCTCGGGAACCTCGGTTGGCAGCAATCTGGGCGGCGTTGGCAAATCAAAGTCCTCCCCTAAGTCGAGGGGCTCAGTCTAGTTCCTCAGCTCTGGTCGAACCACCCCTGCATGCTCTGCGCCAGCATCATGTCTCCGCGGATCTTGAGCTTGCCGGACATGAAGGCCTGCACCCCGTTGAGCTTGCCGCTGATCAGGCGCAGGAAATCGGGCAGCGAGAGAACCAGCGTCACGGTCGGCTCCTTGTCGGCACCTTTCCGGGCGGTGCAGGTCCCGCCGGCGACGACGACCTGGTAGGCCTGGGCACCGTCCGGGGTGTTCACGTCGTACTGGATCACCGCGCTGCGGCCACCGGTCTTTTCCGGGAGGAAGCGGCCCTGCATCTCGGAGAAGATCTGGCCCAGCACAGCGTCGTATCCCTGCTCTTTGATGAACCCAATGATCTCGTCGTCGCTGCGCCCGTCGAGCACGGCCGCCAGCCCCGCGGCCGACGTCGGCATCGCACCTCCGGCGGCGCCTCCCGAGTCCTTGCTCTGCTCGTCCTGCTTACGCTCGCTGTCGTCCTTGTCGTGGTCGTGGTCGTGCTCCAGTGGGCTCGGCTGCCCACCCGCAGGCTCGTCGGCACCGCCGACCTCCTCGCCCTGTTCCTCCCGCCGCGGGGTCTCAACCTGCTCGCTCACCGTGCCACCTCCATCGGTCGTCATCGACGATTACACCGGTTTATGCTACATGCGATGGCAGTTAGGAACCTCTCGGCCGAACCCGAACCGCAGGGCCCCGGCGAGTACACCATCGACAACCTGGCGCAGGCCAGCGGTGTCACAGTGCGCAACATCCGGGCTCACCAGTCCCGCGGCCTGCTGCCACCCCCGGAAGTTCGCGGCCGGACGGGGTTCTACACCAGCGAACACCTGGACCGGCTCCGGCTCATCGCCGAGATGCAGGCGGACGGCTTCAACCTCAACTCGATCAAGCGAATCCTCGAAAACCTTCCCGCCGGTTCTGCCGGCCAGGTGCTGGGGTTCGAGCACGCCCTGCGCCAGCCATGGGCCGACGAGGAACCTGAGGTGGTGACCGCCGAATCGCTCTCCGGCCTTGGAGGCACAGGTGGCGACGAGGCGCTGTTGAAGAAAGCCATCCGGCTCGGTTTGATAGTCCCCCTGGGCGAGGATCGCTTCGAGGTGCCAAGCCCGACCTTGCTCGCGGTCGGCCCGGAGCTGGAGAGCCTGGGAGTCGACATGGCCACGCGCCTGGCCTCGTTGGAGAAGATCCAGAAGCACACCGAGGGGGTTTCGCAGGCCTTTATCGAACTGTTCCTGGAACATATATGGAAACCCTTCCACGAGGCCGGCCGACCGGACGAGGAGTGGCCTCGGGTGCACGATGCGCTCCAGCGCCTGCGCCCGATCGCCACCCAGGTCCTGCTGGCGGCCTTTGGCCAGAGCATGAGCCGCGGCGTAGACGCCGCCTTCGGAAAGGCCCTCGAAGAGGCGGTGAGCACACCTCAGCGCAGGCCCCGGACGGACAAGCCGGCGGAGGAGGAGCGGCGACCGCGGCGCGGCAGCCGCCGGCGTTGAAACTGGCCGTAGCGCTGCCCTACACAGACACTCCATGGAGCGAGATCGTGGAGTACGTCCAGGTGGCTGAGAAGCTGGGTTACGAGGCCGTCTTCGTCGCTGAGGCCTACTCCTACGACGCGGTGAGCATCATGGCGGCGCTGGCGATGAAGACCGACCGCATCAAGATCGCGGCGGGCATCCTCAACGTGTACTCCAGGTCACCAGCCCTCATTGCGCAGAGCGCGGGCGCGCTGGACATGCTTTCAAACGGGCGCTTCATCCTCGGTCTTGGCACCAGCGGGCCGCAGGTGGTCGAAGGATGGCACGGGATCCCATTTGAGAAGCCGCTCCAGCGCACCCGCGAAGTGGTGGAAATCGTGCGCATGGCGCTGCGGCGCGAGCGCCTCAACTACGACGGGGACACCATCAAACTGGACATGGGGCTCAAGCTGATCAACCACCCGGTTCGCGACCACGTGCCGATCATCATCGCCGCCCTCGGCCCCAAGAACCTGCAGATGACCGGCGAGATCGCGGATGGCTGGATGCCCACGCTGTTCGCCCCCAACCACATGGAGGTTTTCAGGCCGCATCTTCTGGCCGGCCTGGCTACCGCCGGCCGAACCTGGGATGCGCTGGAGATCACTCCGGCGGTGATCACCGGGGTTTACGACGATGTGGACACCATTCGCCAGATGGTCAAGCCATACATCGCCCTCTATGTCGGCGGTATGGGCTCGCGCGAGCGCAACTTCTACAACCAACTGGTGCAGCGCTACGGGTACGTCGAGGAGGCGCGCCAGATCCAGGACCTGTACCTGGCGCGGGACAAAGCGGGCGCGGCGGCGCTGGTGCCGGATGCCCTGGTGGACGAGACCAGCGCGGTGGGACCTGTCGGCCGGGTGAAGGAGAAGTTGGCCGAGCTGGAGGCGGTGGGGGTCACCATGCCGGTGCTGGGGATCATGGCCTTCGACCAGGAGACCCGCCTGCGGACGCTCGAGGCGCTGGCCCCCTAGGATGAACAGAGTCCAAGATGACGCGACAGGCAGGTCCCCCGGCGGGGCCTGACGTCCGCGTCCCATCGATCACCGCAGCGATTCGGGATACGGTGACAGCGAGAACCCTGCGGTAGCCGGGGTGGCGTTCCTGGCGTCAATCCCCCGGTGCGGCGTCTCGAGCACGCCAGTGGCCTCCCAGAAGGCAATGACGATCGCAGGCGAGCGCAGAGTCGAGGGGCCGTGAAATTCCGCCGCTGCAAGCAGCAGTTGCGCGGGTCGGCCCCGTCCGCCGCCGGGGGTTGCGCCAGGGGCGTCAGGGCCCCGGCTGTGGCGTCTTCTCTGTCGCCTTATCTCGGAAGCTGTATTCCCTAGGAGACACCCAGCTGGTTTCCCAGCTGTTCCGCCTCGTCGATCAACATAGACAGGGTGTCGAGGCCGCGGTTCCAGAACGCGGGGTCGGCGAGGTCCACCCCGACACGCGAGGTGAGGGCTTCCGGTGTGTCAGAGCCGCCCGCCTCCAGCAATTCGAAGTACCGCGGCGCGAATGCCGGCCCCTCCTCTTCCGATCGGGCGTAGATCGCCAGGGCCAGCAGGTTGCCGAAGGCATACGCATACACGTAGCCGGGGACGGCGATGAAATGATGCACGTAGCTCCACCACACGCCGTAGTTCTCCGACACCTCAACCGCCGGGCCGAGCATGTCGCGCTGGGTCTTCAGCCAGTAGGCGGAGAGGTCCTCCTCGGACAGCTCACCCTGGGCCCGCCGGTGAGTGTGGATGGCGTCCTCGAAGCGGTTCATCGCCACCTGCCGGAAGATCGTGGCGGTGGCATCATCAATGCGCCCCACGAGCAGGCTGAGGCGGCGGGCAGGGTCGCTCTCGCGCCCCAGGAGACGGGAAAAGGTCACTGTTTCGCCGAATATCGACGCCGTTTCGGCAGTGGTCAGCGGGGTGTCGGCGTTCAGCGGCGTCTGCTTGCGCGCCAGCGACTGGTGTACGCCGTGGCCCAGCTCGTGGGCCATCACCAGCACGTCGCGCCGGCGACCGGTGTAGTTGAGCATCACGTAAGGGTGGGCGCCCGGGACCGCCGGGTGCGAGAACGCGCCGCCCTGCTTATCGGGGGCCAGCGCGGCGTCGATCCAGTTTTTCTCGAAGAACTCCGCGGCCAGTTCGCGCAGCCTGGGCGAGAACGAGCCGTAGGCCTCCAGCACGGTGTCCCGAGCCTCCTCCCAGGGCACCTCCGGCTCAGGGCCTCCGTAGGGGGCGTAGCGGTCCCAGTCGTGGAAGTGCTCGAGACCGAGAAGCTTCTTCTTGAGCGCGTAGTAGCGGTGGGGAATCTCGTAACGAGAGGTCACCGCGGAGATCAGCGACTCGACTGCGGAGTCGGACGCCTCGTTGGCCAGGTTGCGATCTGATACCCAGCTCGGGAACTTGCGCAGCCGGTCATCAATTGCCTTGTCCGCAAGCACGGTGTTGAGCACAAACCGGCGTGTGCGGACATCGGCGCGGAGGGCGGCGGTCACCGACTCGGCAAGCTGTCGGCGCTCCGTGGCATCCGGCGAGTGGAGGCCGGCTAGCGCCTCGTCCAACCCCTGCTCACGCTCGCCCGCCCGGACCTTGATCGACCCCGTCAGCTCATCGAAGAGGCGGTCCCAAGAGCTGCGCGCGGTCACCGACTTCTCGACCAGGATCTTCTCCTCGGGCTCGCTCAGGACGTACGGCTTGTAGCGGCGTGCGGAACGAAGGTGGTGCACGTAATTGGCCAGCAGCGGGTCGCCCAGCAGCCGCTCCGCTTCGACGTCAGGCACTGCGATCCACTCCAGGCTGAAGAACACCAGGTGGGTGCCGGTCTGGCTGATCGCCTCCTGGACTTTTTGCAGCAGGGCGCCGCGGGGCGCATCGGCCATGTCGGTCGCAAAGTGGAGGAAGGCGTAGGTCGCCGCCCGGCCCTCTATCTCGTGAATCTCCTCCATGCGCTGTAGGGCAGACACCAACTGCCCTGCGTCAAGGTCGGCCACGCGGCCGCGCAGCTCACCGGCCAGGGTGCGGGCCAGCTCGTCCGCGCGGGAGAGGTCGGTCTCAACGTTTCGCGCGGGGTCCTCCCCGGCGTAGAGGTCGGCGAGGTTCCAGTGGATGTTCTCAGCACCGGTGATGCTGCCTGCAGTCGCTGTGGCCATGGGGCGAAATTCTATGTCCGCTTAGCTTTGAAGGATGACCACTCCATTCGAAGAGCAGGTTGACGCGGTCGCCGAACACCTGCTTCAGGCGGCCACCTGGACGTCCAGCCGCTCCAGCGGCCCGGGCGGCCAGCGGCGCGACAAGGTGGCGACGCGCGCCGAGCTGACGATTCCACCTGGCGCGCTCGAGGGGCTCGATGAATTCACGGCCGGCCGCCTGGTCCGCAGCCTGGGGCTCGGCGACGCCGACCTGCGGATCACCAGCCAGGAGGATCGCATGCTCAGCCGCAACCGCGAGATCGCGGTGGAGCGGTTGAAGGAGTTGCTCATGTCCGCGCTGGCACCCCCACCCCCGCGTCGCCGCGCCACGCGGCCCAGCCGCGCCAGGGTCGAGGAACGCGTAGCGGGTAAGCGCCAGCGCAGCGCCGTCAAACACCTCAGGAGGCCCCCGGATGGGGAGTAGACCGGTGATACGTTAGGAGCCGATGGCACATCGTCTCTACACCGTTGAGGAGGCGAACCGGATCCTCCCGGAGGTCAGCCGGCTGGTTGAGCGGATCGTCGACCTCGCCCCGGTTTTGCCCGAGCTGCAGGAGACGACGCGAATCAACGAACTGATTTTTCATCGCCCCACGGCTGGCGAGCCCGAACGCGAGAAGCTCGCCGCCTCGGTGGCGGAGCTGCGTGCCGCGGAGATGGCGGTGGCGGTCGCACTTCGCAGCCTGGAGTCGATGGACGTCAGCCTCAAGGACCCGATGACCGGGCTGATCGACTTCCACAGCAACCGTGACGGCGAGGTGGTTGAACTGTGCTGGAGACTGGGCGAACCCGAGGTCGCCAGCTGGCACCGGATCGGCGAAGGCTTCCAGGGGCGTAAGCCCATCTGACCCGCGCTCCGGGGCGCGGGTGCGGCGCGCTAGAGCTGAGCCGTTATCACCGTCAGGCCGGTGGGCTGGGCGACGCCGCCAGGCGCCTCCTCGGTGACCGCCACCCTATCGCCGTGGTTGATTGCACGGTTGAGCACGAGCACCTTGGAGCCGTCGCCATCCGGCAGGAAGACGCCGGCCGGTTGGGCCCTGCCGGCGCGGATCAACCAGAGCTCGTAGGTCTTGCCGGCCGCCGGCGCGCTGAGGGAGCTGAACGTTACAAAGGCGACCTGGCGATCCTTCATGTAAGTCACAGTGCCGACCGGGCTGTTCGAGTTGTCCACCAGTGCCGCCTGCTCGGTGGACGACGGGGTCGTCGTGTGGCGGTTCTGCAGCGACATGTTCCATCCGAACATGGCGGCCAGGAGCACGGCCGCGGCCGCGACCGGGGCCCAGTTGGGCACACGACGCAGGAACAGCAGCTTGCCCATCTGGGGCTCGACGTGAGCAGACGCAGGGAGACCTCTTTCCGGGGGCGCCACGTCTTGGCCAGCGACCCTTGAGAGGATGCGATCCCGAAGCTCCTTCGGGGGATCGATCTCCTCCAGGCTCAGGGGCAACACCGCAACCACCTCCATCATGCGCAGCAGCGTGTCCTGGCACTCGGCGCACTCAGGCAGGTGGCGTCGCACCGTGCTGGCCTCGGCCCCATCCACCGCTCCCAGCGAGTAGGCGGCGATCAGCTCGTCAACTTGCTCGTGCAGCGTCATGCGTAGTCAACCCCCACGACGCCGCGCGCCGTCAAATATGAATGCATCTTTTCCATGGCCAACCGCAGGCGACCCTTGACGGTGCCCAGCGGTAAGCCCAGCTTGGTCGCGATCTCGCTGTGGCTGAGCCCCCCGTAGTGCGCTAGCTCAACCGCCTGCCGCTGGTCCGTGGGAAGCGCCGCCAGAGCGTCCCGCAGGACATCGCGCTCAAGGCTCAGGGCAACTGCCGGCCAGGGATCCGAGTGGCCGCTGAGATCCTGCAGGTCATCGGCCAGCTCGGTGTCACCACCCTGGCGGCGCCAGGTGCCGCGGAGGCTGTCGATGGCCCGGTTGCGCACCAGTGTCATGAGCCAGGTGCGGAAGCTCCCGCGCGCGGGGTCGTAACGGTCGGGCTTGCGCCACACGCTCACCAGGACCTCCTGGACGACGTCTTCCGCCCGGCCGGGATCACCCACGATCCGCAGCGCGAGGCCGTAGGCCAGGCCGGCGTAACGGTCGTACATGACTTCAATTGCCTCGGGCCGGCCCTCACGCAGGGGGATGACGATCTCGGCGTCATTGTTGCTCGTCAAGACTTCCATCTGCTGGGAGTTACGCCACCTCGGAGCCACTGGATCACAGCCCGTGATCCGTTCCCCGGGGATCGGCGTAACTGCTGACAGGGAAGTCCGAAGCCAGCGCGACTTCTCCCTCCACTGGAAGGGCCCGGGATTCGTCCTGGGCTCTTCCTCTTAATGCGATTCATGGGCTGCGAGGAATCGTAGCCTGCGGTGTTCGTGGCCGCTTTCTGCCATCCTGACATTCCCCTATGAAGGAGGCTTTCGAACTGCATGGCCGACACCTTTGTGCGACAGAGCTACGCCACACCGTCAGCGCGCGGCCTGCGCACCGAGAGCGTTCCCATGCGCCTGTTCCAGAAAGCCAAACGGTTGGGGACGTGGGACCCGATGGCCCTCGACTTCAGCCAGGACAAGCGCGACTGGGCCGATCTGGGGGAGATCGAAAAGGACTTCCTACTTCGCCTGCTGGCCCTCTTCCAGGCCGGCGAGGAGGCCGTGACGGTCGACCTCCTGCCCCTGATCTACGCGATTGCACAGGATGGCCACATCGAAGAGGAGATCTACCTCACATCCTTCCTCTGGGAGGAAGCCAAGCACGTCGAGATGTTCCGCCGCTGGCTCACCGAGGTTGCCGAGGTCGACTATGACCTCCACAAGTACGTGACACCCAGCTATCGCACGCTCTTCTTCGAGGAGTTGCCCACGGCAATGAACCGGCTGCTCACCGCACCCTCGCGGGAGAACCAGGCCATCGCCTCTGTGACCTACAACATGGTGGTCGAAGGGATGCTCGCGGAGACCGGCTACCACGGCTTCCGACGCTCCCTGAAGCAGAACGGGATCATGCCCGGGATCTGCGCCGGGGTCGAGCTCACGGCCCGTGACGAGTCGCGCCACATCCGCTACGGCGTCTTCTTGCTGCAGCGATTGGTGAGCGAGGACGACGCCATCTGGGAGGTGATCAAGACGCGGATGAACGAGATCTTCCCGCTGGCGCTGGCGGTGACGCCCGAGTACTGGGAGCACTACGACGAGGCCAACGCACCCTTCGGGTTGACAATGATGGAGTTCGTGGAGTTCGCCGCCAACAAGTTCGACGGCCGTATGCGCGTCCTCGAGCGCGATCGGGGCAAGAGCCTGGCGGAGATCGAGAAAGCCGTCATGGGCGATATCGAGGAGGACGAGCGGGTGATGGACCGCGACTTCGCGGAGGCCCTCGCCTAGTTACAGCCCACTAGCTACGATCTGTCGATGGCCAACCGCCCGGTAATCGGAATCACCGTCGGCAACGCCTCTCGGCCGGGTGAGCGCGCCCGCTACGGGACCGACACCGCGTACCTGCGCAGTGTCCAGGAGGCCGGCGGCAACGGCGTACTGATCCCCCCGCGGGAACCCGCCGCGGCGGTCGAACTGCTTGATCGCCTCGACGGGCTGATGCTCACCGGCGGCGCCGACGTGGATCCAGCCGTCTACGGCGAATCGCGGCGCGCGGAATGCGAGGACCCAGATGCTCCGCGTGACCGCCTGGAGATCAGCCTGGTCCGGGCGGCGCGACGCCGCAAGATGCCCATCCTGGGTATCTGCCGCGGCCAGCAGGTGGCCAACGTGGCGCTGGGTGGAACGCTCTTCCAGGACCTCCTGGCGGATGGCGCAACGGAGAGCCAACATGACGTCCGGGCCGGCGGCCGAGGGACCATGGCCCACCCCATCGAGGTCGCGGGCGACTCCTGGCTGGCGGAGGCGACGCAGGCGCGCAGCCTGCAGGTCAACAGCCTGCACCACCAGGCGGTACGGACCGTCGCGCGTGGGTTGGTGGTCACCGCGACCAGCGCTGACGGCGTGGTCGAAGCCATGCAGAGTCGCGACGGCCGGTTGGTGACGGTGCAATCCCACCCCGAGGAACTGCCGGAAGAACTATGGGCGCGCAGGGTGTTCCGCGCCTTCGTGGCGATGGCCAGGGGCTAACGCGCTGAGTAGGTTCTAGCGCCCCTGCGGGTCCCGCCCGGTGAGGCCCAGCAGGCGATCCAGCAGCGGCGCGTCAGCGGGCACCGGCACGGCCGGCGGAAACACGCCGATTGCACGCCACTCCTCGGCGGTGGGGCTGATCTCGTCCCAGACGCCCTCGATCAACTCGTCGGGAAGGTCCGGCTCGACGATGAACTTCGCCAGGTCATGCGCACGCAGGCCACGGAACATGTTGGCCTGCCAGCGGTGCCCCTCCAATCAGGGCGCACACCATAGCAAACATTCGTTCGCTGCCGGCGCGCGACTAGCGCCCGCTGAGTTGCAGCGCCAGCCTGACGGCGATCAGCGCGGCCGCAAGCAGCAGCATCGGGCGCACGAACGACGCCCCCCGCCGGATCGCCAGCGTGGCCCCGGTGCGCGCGCCGATCACCACCCCAGCGCCCATCGTGAGCCCGATCAACGGGTCCACCTTGCGCAGTATCGCAAACACCACCAGCGCGCCGGCGTTGCTGGCCAGGTTCAGTGCCCGGCCGGTGCCCGCCGCCTCGATAAAAGCGAGGCGGTTCAGTGTGATCAGCACCGCGAACAGGAAAAGCCCCGTTCCTGGACCGAGGAGGCCGTCGTAGAACCCAACCACGACCAGCAAGACCGTCGCCACCCGGCGCATTCGCCGCGACGGAGGCGTCGCGTGCGCCTCGTCGCTAACCGGCCGGACCGCCGCCCACGCCGCCGCACCGAGCACGGCTACCAGGATCATGATCCTGAGTGGGCCGGCGTCGAGATGGGTGGCGGCGAGGGCACCCAGGCCGGAGGCCAGCAGGACCGGCAGAACCGTCAGGCGCAGCACGCGCGCGTCCAGACGGCGCGCGCGTGCAAAGATCGTCGTCGCCGTGAGGGAGGCGCATGTCCCGGCGAGCTTGTTCGTCCCCAGCGACAGCTGCACCGGGACCCCGGCTAGGAGCAGGGCGGGAAGCGTGATGACTCCCCCGCCCCCCACCACCGAATCGACCAGGCCGCCAAAGAAGCCGGCCGCGGCCAGGAACAGCGCGGTCTCCAGGTGCACCCGGAGAGAGTAGGCGCGACCAGCTTAAACAGGAAGAGGGCCGAGCGGCGCAACGCTCGACCCTCGCCTGTGTTAGCGGACTAGCTCTTGAACTTGTCCGGGTTCTTGGCCACGATGGCCTTGGCCAATGGGTCTCCGATCATCTCCATATGCTGGGCTGCAGCGCGGTCTTTGGTGGCGGCACCGGCATAGTCCTTGGCACCCTGGGCGTCAACGACGTCCTTGGTGGTGAGCACGTGGGTCTTGGTGAGGTCGGCAACCGCCGTCTGGGGCAGGCCGGTGGCACCGGCGATGAATTCACTGAACTGCGGGATGTAGGTCCCGGTCAGGTCCGTCACTGCCTTGTCCATCTTGGCCTTGTCCTTGGTCGCAACACCGGTGGTGTAGTCGACGAAGAAGCCGTTGTGGGCGCTCCAGATTCCGTTGAACTTGGTCATGGCGGCGTCGCCGTAGACCGAGCCGATGACCGCACCGATGTCGGTGCCGTTGTCATTGAGTGCACCGCCGAAAGCCTTGAACTCGTCCGAGCGGCCACCCAGGGCTGCGCCGGTCGCGTCGGTGGCGATCAGGAGATGCTCCTGCAGCAGCAGGTTCAGCTTGACGCGGGCGTCGACGCCCTTGTTCTTGGCATCGCCGGGGAACAGGTCAGGCTTCTTGGCCGCGATGGCCTCGGAGACCGGGTCGCCGATCATCTCCATGTGGGCGTAGGCCTTGCGGACCGCGGCGGCCTCGCCGGGGTAGTCCTTGGCGGCCTGCTTGTCCACGATGTCCTTGGTGGTCAGCACGTGGGTCTTGGTCAGGTCGGCGACGGTCGCCTCGGGAAGACCCGTGGCGCCGGCGATGAACTTGCTGAACTGCGGGATGTAGATGTTGACGAGGTCCGAAACGGCCTTGTCCTGTATCGCCTTGTCCTTCTTGGCCACACCCGTGGTGTAGTCGACGAAGAAGCCGTTGTGCGCGCTCCAGATCCCATTGAACTGGGTCTTGGCGGCATCGCCGTAGGCTGCTCCTACCATGTCACCGAGGTCGGTTCCATTGGTGTTGAGGAGGGTGCCGTAGGCCTTGAACTCTTCAACGCGACCACCGAGGGCGGCATCGGTGGCCTTGGAGGCCAGGATCAGGTGCTCGCCGAGGAGCAGGTTGAACTTGGTGCGCAGGTCAGCGGCCTTGCTGTCGGTGACGACCGCGGCCGATGCGCTGGGGCTGGAGCTCGCGCCTGACGAGCCGCTGTTGCTGGTGCCACCGCCACAGGCAGCGAGTGCGAACGCACCTGCCACGGACAAGGTGACCAGCTTTACTGGAAACTTCAAAGGGAACCTCCTTGGGGTGGTTGTAGCAGTCGCGATGGCTTCTCCTTCCACGGCCCTTCCTACGCCGGTACCGGGCGGGTCGGATCACTGCGGGATGCTGATTCATCCGATTCGCGGCCCCCCGGCGTACCTCTGACGTGCGCAAATTCGTGGCCGCGGCATCGCTGGCGATCGCTTCAATTGGCGCGGCCGCGCTGCCCGCCCTGGCCCACGCCGCCCTGCTCTCCAGCAGTCCCGTGGCCCATTCGCAGGCTTCGGGGAATCCCCCCTACGTAGACCTGCGGTTCAGCTCCCGGGTGATCGGCGCCGAGCAGGTCCAGGTGCACGACGCGACTGGACACGACGTTGCCGTGGGCCAGGTACAGGTGCTCGATGGCGGCACGCGTATGCGCGCCCGCATCCCCACGCTTGGGGCCGGCGACTACATCGTGGACTGGCGGGCGCTCTCTAACGACGGCCACCTCAGCCTGGGACGCTACGGCTTCAGTGTCGGGGTGGCTGGGCGCCAGGTGGGCTCGAGCAGCGGTCCCGTCCCAACCCTCGAGGCGGCCGTGCGCTGGGTCTACCTGATGGCCCTGCTGGTGGGTTTCGGGTCCCTGGTGACCCGCGTCTTCACCTGGTCGTCGATACGGATGAACAGCGGCCACGCGCTCCCCTCCATCCCGCTCGCACCCGTGCTGACCCTGGCAACTTTTGGCGCCATGGCCCAGGCTGCCCTGGTGCTGCGCCGGTCGGGCTTCGACGCCGGCCAGCTACCGGTGATGGTGGGGCTGCTGCAGGCCGCGCTGGTGCTGGGAAGCCTGTGGCTGGTCACGCGGCAAGCGCCTGACCGCGTCGTCCTCGGCGCACTGGGCGTCACCGTCGTGGTGGCCGCGCTCGGGGGGCACTCGGTGACCTCGGCGCACTGGTGGGGAGGGCCAGCCAACGCGGTGCACCTGCTCGCGGTCGCGCTCTGGACCGGCGGCCTGGCGCAACTGGCCGTGGTGGGGTGGCGTCTGCGCTCCAGGGACGACCTGCCGGCGCTCCTCCAGGGCGCGCGCCGTTACGCGAGGTTCGCCCTGGTCTCCGTGATGCTGGCAATCCTCACCGGCGTCCTCAGCGCTATGGCCGAGTTCAGCTCTGTGAGGCAGTTGACTGACAGCGGCTACGGCCGCATCCTGCTGGTCAAGGTAGGCCTGGTGGGGTTCACCCTGGCGCTGGCCCTGGGCGCGCGCCTGCTGGCCATCCCGAACCATCGGCCGGAACGACCACGCCTTCTGCGGCGCCTGGTACGTGGCGAGTCCGCGGTGTTGGTCTCGGTCGTCGCGGCAGCTGCGCTGCTGGCCAACACAGCTCCGCCCCAGCCGGCCATCGCCGCACCCGACCGCGTGGCGGTGCCGACGTTGACCGGGCCGGTCGTGGACCTGGTGGACTACGACAGCCGGTTCCTGGTGCGCCTGAGGGTCAGCAGCGACACCATCCTGGTGCAGCTGCGGGATGTCCAGGGCAGGCCACCCAGGGGGGCGCAGGTCGACGTCTTCACCGTGACCCCGGACTACGACGACCTGAACGTGTATCCGCGGTCGTGCGGCGAGGGGTGCGCGGCCGGCGACTATCCGTTGCAGCCGGGCAGCACCGCGCTCCTGGTGGTTTCGCATTTCGCGGGCAGGGAAACCACCGTGGCCTTTGCCGTCCACTGGCCGCCGAGCTCAGCAAGTGGCAATGAGCTCACGGCGCTACGCAGCAGGGTAACCGGCACGCCGGCACTCAACCTGCACTCACAACACACCGACGCCGGCGGGACGAGGTCATCGCCGCCGGTGACATCGACCGGCGCCGACGCCCTCAGGTCACTTGGGCTCGACGAGCCAACGCTGGTTGCGCTCCCCTTCCAGCCCCGGGCCGACGAGGTCCTGGGCCGAACCGCGAGCGGCGACTACTACGAGTTGAGCCTGGACACCGCGGGGACCCTGACGCACGAGGTGGTGACCAACTCGCGGGGGCGCACCGAATGGTTCGTGCAGACCGGCGGCACCCAGTCAGCGGGAATCGGTTGATACCGGCTCAGGCGATGGCCTTCTCGCGATCAGTGCCGCGCGCGGGCCCGGTCTCACCGCCTCGAGCGCCGGCAGATTCAAGCTCGGCGATGGCGTGGAGCAGCACGCGGTTGTACCTGGCCGAGTCCTGGGTGACCACGATATGGCGGCCCTCGAGCTCATACAGGCGGGCACCGGGAATGTCCGCGGCCAGCTGACGCTGGAAATGAGGCGGCACGAGGTCGTCCTGGCGCGGACAGATCACCGCTGCCGGGAGCCGCAGCTTGCCGATCCATGCCCGCGCGTCATAGCGGGCCATCTCGCGGCCGGCCTCGGCGATCGCGCGGGCGTCGTTACGCTCCAACTCGCTGATGATCCAGTCGGTCACCTCACCGCCGGAGGCCAACCCCGACCGACGCAGCAGGCGCGCCCAGAAGCGGTGGTTGGTGTGGGTCAGCGCAAATTCCAGGGCCCCGATCGTCTTCCACGCCATACGCATGGAGCGGCTGTCCTTCCACTGGTCGGTGGTCGCGCACAGCACGATGGCGGCGACGACGTCGCGATGATCGCGCGCCATCAACTGGGTGATCGCACCACCCATGGAGTAACCGACCACCGTCACCGCGCCTGTCTTCATGACCCGGAGCAGCGCGGCACAATCGTCAGCGCAGTCCTTGAGCCGGAAGGGCTGCTGGCTGCGGATGCCTCTTCCATGCCCGCGATGGTCAACGGCGATCACCCGGTAGCCCGCCTCCTGGAGGGGCAGGTATGCCGTGATCCAGTTGAGATCGGCGCCGAACATCCAGCCGTGAAGCAGGAGCAGGGTGCCGCGATTGGCGGTCTCCGGGCCGCTGTCACGGACGGTCATCTCCCCCCGGCCGGGCACCAGCACCACCCGCGCCGGGGGAGCCAACTGCAGCAGATCGGTCATCGTCAGGAATTCTATTCGGGCGGCGCCCGATCTCTCAGGCTCGTCGCGGTACGCTAGAACTCGAATTGGAACGCGTGCTCGAGCAGATCAACTCCCCCGCCGACCTCAAGCGTCTGGACCGCGCCCAGCTGGAGCAGCTGGCGGAGGAGATCCGCGACTTCCTGATCCAGACCGTCTCGGTCCACGGCGGCCACCTCTCGCCCAACCTCGGCGTGGTGGAGACCACGCTGGCATTACATCGTGTATTCGAGAGCCCGCGCGATGCCATCGTCTGGGACACAGGTCACCAGTCGTATGTGCACAAGCTGGTCACCGGCCGCCGCGATGCCTTCGCCACCCTCCGCCAGGAGGGCGGCCTGTCCGGGTACCCATCACGCACCGAGAGTGAGCACGATGTCATCGAGAACAGCCACGCATCGACGTCTCTGAGCTACGCCCTGGGCATCTCGGAGGCCCGCCTGCGCAAGGGTCGGGATGGATATGTCGTCGCGGTGATCGGCGATGGCGCGCTGACCGGGGGAATGGCCTACGAGGCCCTCAACCAGGTCGCCCATCTCAAGCCGCCGAACCTGATCATCGTGCTCAATGACAACGGCCGGTCCTACGCGCCGACGGTCGGCGGCCTGGCAAGCCACCTGTCGCAACTGGCCGTCAACCCGGGCTACGAGAACCTTAAGAAACGCATCAGCCAGGGGCTCCAGGGAATCCCTGTGGTCGGCGGCCACGCCGACCAGGCGGCATTCCGCCTCAAGGAGTCGGTGAAACAGCTGGTGGCCCCGACCACGATCTTCGACACCCTCGGGCTCAAGTACGCCGGCCCGGTCAATGGCCACGACCTGGCCCAGCTCGAGGACGTCCTGCAGCGCAGCCGGCTGATGGGGGAGCCGATCGTCGTGCACGTCGTCACCGAGAAGGGCCGTGGCTACGGCCCCGCGATTGACGACGAGATCGAAAAGCTGCATGCCGTCCCGGTATCCGACCCGCGTACCGGCCTCCCCCTGAAGACCGAACTCACATACACCAATGTTTTCAGTGAGGCCCTGATGTCGGCCGGCGCGCGCTATCCCGAGGTCGTCGCGATCACCGCGGCGATGCCCGGGCCGACCGGCACCTTGGACTTCGGACGCGAGTTTCCGGAGCGGTTCTTTGACGTGGGGATCTGTGAGCAGCACGCGGTCACCTTCGCCGCCGGGATGGCGCTGGCTGGGATGCACCCGGTGGTCGCGATCTATTCGACGTTCATGCAACGCGCCTACGACCAGGCTCTGCTCGACGTGTGCATGCACGACCTACCGGTCACCTTCATCCTGGACCGCGCCGGCGTAACCGGCCCGGACGGGGCCTCTCACCACGGCATATTCGACATGAGCTTCATGCGCACCATGCCCAACCTGGTGATCGCGGCGCCGGCGGATGCCACCGAGCTATGCGCGCTGTTGGAAACCGCGGTGGCGCTGGACGGCCCGATGGCCATCCGCATCCCCAGGGGTGCCGCACCCTCCACCCCCGATCTGCCCGTGGAGGCACTCCCGGTGGGACGCTGGGAGGAGCTCAGGAAGGGCGAGGACATGTGCTTCCTGGCGATAGGGCGAATGGTCGCAGTGGCGATGGACGCGGCCGCCCTTTTGGAACAGCAGGGAATCAGCGCAGGCGTGGTCAACGCACGCTGGCTCAAACCCGTCGATCCCCGCCTGGCAGCAGAGTGGGCGCCGCGCTACCCCCTGCTGGTGACCGCCGAGGACAACGTGATCACCGGCGGCTTCGGCGCCGCCGTGCTCGAGACACTGGCACCCCACGGGCTGGCCGGCAGGGTTCGCATCAAAGCTCTACCCGACAGTTTTCTGCCGCACGCCAAGGGCCAGGACATCCTCGCTCAGCATGGGCTCGACGCCCCGGGCCTGGCGCAGGCGGCGAGGGACGCCCTACGCACCGGGGCGCCCCGGAGCTCCTCCTAGAGGGTGTGCAGCTTCCGAGATAAGGCGACAGCGAGGCCGCCACAGCCGGGGCCCTGACGCCCCTGGCGCAACCCCCGGCGGCGGACGGGGCCGACCCGCGCAACTGCCGCTTGCAGCGGCCGAATTTCACGGCCCCTCGGAATCTGCGCTCGCCTGCGATCGTC
>JBPCPW010000038.1:0-47884 GCA_050998755.1 Candidatus Dormibacteria bacterium | reverse complement strand
TGCCACTTCCTGACCGGCTACCTCGCGCTCCTGATGCTGCCCGCCTGGGTCCTGGTGGCGCCCAGCCTGAAGCGCGCGGGGCGGGCGGCGGCGGTTGGGGTCGTCGCCCTGGTGGCCGTGTCGTGGGTGCTGGTACCGCTGGTGGTGGACGGCCGCTGGTCCGGCAACCTGGAGTACTACGTCGGAACCTTCTGGTTCGACTCGTACGGGCCCGGCCGCATGTTCGCGTGGCTGGTGCAAGGGAACCTGCTGGACGCCGGGCGCTGGCCTGTGGTCACGGTTCTTGCCGCGTTGGGCCTGCTGGCTGCAACCTGGCGGGCCCGACACGATGTCGCCTCCCGGGTGCTGCTGGCACTCCTCCTGGTCAGCCTCCTGCTGTTTTCCGGCCGAGACGTCGTGGGACCGATCCTAAATTTGCTCCCCGGCGGTGCCGACCTGCCTTTGCACAGGTACATCAGCGGAGTCCAGCTCGCCAGCCTGGGCCTTGTCGGGGTCGCGGCCGAGGCCATGGTCGCCGCCGGAGCAGCCCTGGTCTCGCCCCTGCTAGCGCAACGCCAGCGCTTCGGCATGCAGGCGGCCGGGATTTCGACAGCCGCCATCGCGGTGCTGGTCGGGGCCGCGCTGGCGCCGGCCTATGCGCAGGTCGCGACATATGACCAGACCGGGGCCGACATGATCCTGGCCCAGCAGGCCGCCGACTTCACCGACGGTCGCGCCCTTGACGCGCTGGCCGCGGAGGCCCGCGCTGCCGGCGGAGGCCGAGTCTATGCCGGAACCAAGGGCAACTGGGGTCACACCTTCACCGTCGGTTCGGTCCCGGTGTACTCGGAGCTGGAGAACCTTGACGTCGACGCCATCGGGCTCTGGCTCAACACAGAATCAATCGCGTCCGACGTCGAGACCCGGTTCAACGATGCCAATCCGCGCCATTTCGACGTCTACGCCGTCGCCTGGCAGATCCTTCCCGTCGACCAGCCGCCCACCGTGCCCGCGCAGCTTGTCCGAACCCTCGGCCGCTTCTCGCTCTGGAAGATACCCAGCGGAGGCTACGTCTCCGTTGTGGACAGCTCTGGACCGCCGATCACCGCGGACCGCCGGACCATCGGTCCCAGCACCACACCGTTTCTCGCATCGTTGGGTCCCCATAATCCGGTCTACCCTGTCATGGCGTTTGCCGGCGCCCCCGCAGCCGAGCCGAGTCTGGCCTCCGGAGCGCCCGTGCCGGCCACCGGGCCGGGCACCGTCGTCACGCAGACCGCGGACCCCGCGGCCGGCGAATTCCGGGCGGTCGTCGATGCGTCGCGGGCAGCGACGGTCGTGCTCCACAGCAGCTTCGACCCGCGCTGGCACGTCCTGGTCGACGGCACGGACCTCGCCCCGGGCATGTTCGCGCCGGCTCTCGTCGGTCGCACGGTGGCCGCGGGCAGGCACGTGGTCGAGTTCCGATACGAGCCCGTTGCTGAATATCCGCTCTACTGGCTGCTCGGCGCGGGCGCCCTACTGGCGCTGGCCACGCGAAGGAGATGGCTGGCCCGGGTACCCCTCGGCGAGGTCTCGCTGCCCACGATGGCCATCCCCCGGCCCTGGCTAGGGCGCGCCACCCTTTCGAGGCCGAGCGCCCGGGGCCGCGGCGTGCCCGCGGTCCTGGCGCTCGGCGCCGCTACGCTGGCAGTGTTTCTGCTCAGCGCCCCGGGCCACCTTCAGACCGTTGACATCCGGGCTGAGTTCGCCGTCGCGCAGTCCATGGTCGGATTGGGTGATTTCACGGTCAATCCGAGTCTGCCGTACGTGACGGTCCCGTCCGAGCCTGGGGTCGAGGGCAAGCGTTACTCCCACCACGGCCTCGGCCAATCAGTACTGCTGTTGCCGGCGGCCCTGGTGGGGCAGGTGGCGGGATGCCCTCCAGACCCGGGGCTATGCCCTGCCGATGCACAGCGCAGCGCCGAAGTGGCCGCGTCCCTGCTCGACCCGGTGTGCGCCGCCCTGACGATCATGGTCTTCTTCTGCCTCGCCCGCGAACTGGGATATGCGCTGCGGCCGTCGCTGCTGGCGTCAACCGCACTGGCGCTCGGGACAGCCGAGTGGGCTTACGCCCATGACACCTTTGACGTGCTGCCCGACGGTCTCTTCCTGGTGACGGCGCTATACCTGCTGGTTCTGGGGTCAAGACGCCGCAGGGATCTCATCTTTCTGGCCTCAGGCCTGTGCGCCGGATTCGCGGTCCTGATCCGTCTCCCAACGGCGTCACTTCTACCTGTCGTCGGGCTGCTGTTGCTGGTCAATGTGTCGCGTTGGCGCCGCCCGGCGGCTCTGCGGGCCTCTCTCTCCTGGGGCGCAGGGGTGGCGATCTGCCTCGCCGTTCTCGCCTGGTTCAACTGGGTGAGGTTTGGCACCCCCCTCGAGTCGGGATACGGCGTTGCCAGCGACACGTATCCGTTCTCCACGCCGCTGCCTCTCGGCCTCGCCGGCCAGCTGCTCAGCCCCGGCAAGAGTGTCCTGCTGTTCTCGCCGGCCCTGGTGCTCGCCGCACTGGGCGCGAGGGCATTCCTGCGGTCGCACCGGGCGCTCGGCGCGGCACTGATCGGAATGATCGGGGTCCACCTGGTCTTCTACGGCCTGTACCAGGAGTGGGCAGGCGATTGGGCCTGGGGTCCGCGGTATCTGGTGCCCCTGCTGCCGCTGGCAATGCTGTTCTCTTTACCGGCGATCTCGGCCGTCGACGGCAGCGTGCGCAGGCGAGGGTTGGTGCTGACGGTGATAGCGCTGGGCGGGGCAGTTCAGCTCCTGGATGTCCTCGTGGACTTCCAGCACCAGGTGCAGCTGAAGTTCGACGACGGCATCCCCCTCCACAGCTACTGGCGGCTCGCCGACTCCGCTCTCTGGCGGCACGCGGTGGCACTGGTGCAAATGCTCGCCGGTTCGGGGCGATATCCTTCGGCCTACCGATACACCGACGCCGCGCTAGGGCTGCCCACAGGGGCCGTGCCCGACACGTGGTGGTCCTATGCGTGGCTCAACCCCGACACCCAGGGCGTGGCGGTGGTCGGGGTTGTCATGCTTCTCGCGGTGCTGGCGGTCGCCGGGCGCTCCCTGCGCCAAGCCTGGCGCCGTTGACCGAGCGCCCAGCGCAAAGAAAAAGGGCGGCCGCCCGAAAAGGCGACCGCCCCGATCAAGATTCCGGCCCTACGGCGCTCCGCAGAACCCGATGGCTGTGAGGGTGCCGGTGAAGGTCCCCACACTTCCGGTGACCACCGCAGCCGCCGTCCCGGCTGTGGGCGCGACCGCCGTCGTCGGGAAGGCTGACTGTAGGGCGCCCTGCGCCGTGGTCGCCGTCGACGTCCCCGACACCTCACCGGTCACGCCGTAGAGGACCTTGCCGCCCGCGCAGCTCACCGTCGTGTTGGCGGTTGCCCCTGGCGCGCCCACGAGCGGCACGGTCGCCTCCACCACCGTGAGCCCAGAGGTAGGGCCGCTGGGGCCGCTGGGGCCGCTCGGCCCGGACGGTCCGCTGGGGCCCAGGGGACCACTCGGGCCGCTGGCTCCGGTCACCCCGGCCGGGCCACCAGGGCCGCTGGGGCCGCTGACACCGCTCGCCCCGGATGGGCCGGTCGGACCGGTCGGGCACAGCGCGGTGCACGGGCCGCCGGGGCCTGACGGCCCGGATGGCCCGGTGGCGCCTGTCGGGCCGCGGGGGCCGACAGGACCCGTCGGCCCGCTCGCCCCCGTCGGGCCCGCGAACCCGATGACGCCCTGGGGTCCGCTGGGACCCTGGCTACCGGTCGCACCGGTGGCTCCGGAGGGACCAGTGGTCCCCTGGGGCCCGCTCGGACCCACGCCACCCGTCGGCCCAACCGGTCCGGTGGCGCCCGTCACGCCACTGGGCCCGCTGGGGCCCTGGCTCCCTGTGGGCCCAACAGCGCCGGTGGCGCCCGAAGGGCCGCTGGCTCCACTCGGACCCTGGCTGCCGGTGGGACCGGATACACCGGTGGCGCCGGTGGCGCCACTCGGGCCGCTCGCCCCGCTCGGACCCTGGTCTCCCGTGGGACCGACTGCGCCAGTCGCGCCGGTGGCGCCGCTCGGCCCGCTTGCCCCGCTCGGACCCTGTGACCCGGTGGCGCCGGTCGGACCCGTCGCTCCGGTGGGCCCATTCGCGGGGGCATCCATGTAGTAGCCGAAGACGTCGAACAGGATGTCGGTGCTGCCGGCGCTGTTGTAAACCTTGACCATTCCTCCAGGACTGAGCTGGACAATGGCAAGGTTCGGAGTGGTCGCGCCGTTGGGCAGGTCGAGGTTGGAGAGAGCAGCCGGCCGCGCGACGTTGGCGGGGTAAACCGCCACAAAGGAGTCGATGCCGGCATGCGCCACACCCGTCAGGTTCATGACCACCGCAGTCGCGCCGCTCGGCACCGGGGTATTGCC
This sequence comes from Candidatus Dormibacteria bacterium, assembly GCA_050998755.1. Taxonomy (GTDB): domain Bacteria; phylum Chloroflexota; class Dormibacteria; order DASZGP01; family DASZGP01; genus JAXDLW01. The sequence goes on along the minus strand of JBPCPW010000038.1, from coordinate 43,465 downwards.
GTTCTGGTCAGCCTGAGCGGTTACCTGGACTGACTCGGCCTCACCCGCACCGAGGCGGTGACACGTGGTGGGCGTTGTGTTGTCGTCGAGGTGGCAGGTGCCGAAGGGGGTGCGGGTGTCCAGGACGCGCCCCGGGATCGTAGGTACAAATACGGATCCCACGGGTGCGACCGCGGCCGCAGAGAGCATGGCAAACAAGGTCGCGGAGAGCGCGACGGCGACCGCCAGAAGAACATGTGTCACCTTGGACCCACTCAGCACCAGCTTGCGCACGTGCACTCCCCCTCCTACCTGCGGTCGCGATAAATCAGCCGTTAGTGTAGCTCTGATGCCCCGGTTTGTGTATCTACCACTCATCGCCGTACTCGGCGGTCTGCTCGTCGCAGGCTGCGACTCCTCCAGCCACACAACGAACAGCAGTCAGGCACCCAGCCCTGGGGCTGCCTTCACCACCTGCCCGCCCGCGCCCGCGCACCAGGCATCAGCGGCTCCGAAGCGCTCCTTCAATGCCGCCCCGGCGATGACTATCGATGTCAAGAAGGGTTACTGCGCGTACCTCAGCACCGCCGCGGGGACGGTCGCAATCCGCCTACGGCCGCAGTCGGCGCCGAAGACGGTCAACAACTTCGTATTCCTGGTCCGGCAGGGATTCTTTGACGGCCTTGCCGTCACCCGCGCGTGCCCCGACCCCGCCGTGCCGACCTGCCAGGGGGAGCTGGTGGAGTTGGGCGACCCACCCAGCCTCGGGCTCAATACATTTGGGTACACCCTGCCGCGAGAATCCGCGAAGGGCGACCCTCTCTTCGGGACGGTCGCGATGAGCCCGGACGGCGATGGCGTCAGCGGGCATCGCTTGATCATCAGCAGGGGCGACAGCCGCGCGCTCCCGCACACCTACAACCTGTTCGGCCAGGTCACCGACGGCCTACCCACCCTCGCGGCACTGCAGAAGGGGGTCACGGTGAACTGGGCCACGGTGGTTGAGGCCCCTGGCACAACGGCGTAGCCCCGCCGCTCAGTAACCCGGCAGCGACACCATCTGCTGGACCATCTCGTAACGCGCTCGGAGCGCGTCGGGCGTGATGTTTTCGAGTCCCCCAGGCCCGAACCCCTCGACCGCGAAAGAGGCCATCGCGGAGCCGATCGTCACCGCTCGCCGCAGCCCTTCGAGGTCGAAATCGCTGCCGGCGGCCAGGGCACCCATGACGCCGCCGGCAAACGCGTCGCCGGCGCCGGTCGGGTCGACCACCTCCTCGAGGGGATAGGCCGAGCAGACAAAGGTCTCGGTCGAGCCGTCGGGCTTGCGCCTCAAGACCAGCGAGCCGTTCTCCCCTTTCTTGATCAGGGCGGCCTTGCAGCCCCGCTCCAGGATCACGGCGGCGGCCCGGTGCAGGTTGGGGGTATCCGCGTAGAGCCGTGCCTCGTCCTCGTTCATGAAGACGAGGTCGACCCGCGAGAGCATCTGGTCCACCCGATCCCGCTTCTCGACGATCCAATGCTCGATGGTGTCGCACGCGGTCAGGCGCGCGCCGCCGGCCTGGTCCAGGACATGGAGCTGGAGGTCGGGGTCGATGTTGGCGAGGAAGGTCACCGGGGTGTCGGCCCAGCCCTCGGGCAGTTTGGGACGAAAGTCCGCGAACACCCCGAGCTGGAGGTCGAGGGTGTCGCGGTGGTCCATGTCGAGGTGGTAGCGGCCGTGCCAGCGAAAGCTCGGACCGTCGACCACCTCAAGGCCGCGCAGGTCGATGCCCTGGCGGCGGCGAAGGACATCGAGCATGTCCTCCGGGAAGTCCTCGCCGATGACTGCCACCAGCCGCACCGGGGCGAAGACGCTGGCCGCGATGCTGAAGTGGGAGGCCGCCCCACCCAGCAGGTCGTCGTGCTTCTCGAAGGGCGTTTCGACGCTGTCGAGGGCGACCGAGCCGACAACCAGGATCGGTGACGCCGCCGCCATCAGCCGCGGGCCGCCGGAGTAGCTGCCGTCAGCAGCGATCGGAACCACTCCATTGTCGGCACAAGGCCCTCCCTCAGGGTTGTGGTCGGCTCCCAGCCCAGCAGCCCCCGCGCCCGGGTGAGGTCGGGGCGGCGCTGTTTGGGGTCGTCGGAGGGCAGCTCCCTGAACTCGATCGGACATTCGGCGCCGGCGGCCGCCCGGACCGCCTCGGCGAGCTGCAGCATCGAATATTCGAACTCGCTACCGATGTTCACCGGGTCTACCACGTCCGAGGCCAGCAGGCGCATGATCCCGTCGACCTCGTCCGCGACGTAGGTCAGGCTGCGGGTCTGGGACCCATCGCCGTACACCGTGATCGGCTCCCCGCGCAGTGCCTGGGTGGCGAAGTTGGGGATGGCGCGGCCATCGTCGGCGCGCATCCCCGGACCATAGGTGTTGAAGATGCGCACGATCCGGGTGTCGACTCCGTGCTGGCGGTGGTAGGCCATGACGTAGGCCTCCGCGGCCCGCTTCGACTCGTCGTAAACGCCGCGGATCCCGACCGGGTTGACGTTCCCGAAGTACGTCTCGGGCTGGGGGTGTACCAGGGGGTCGCCGTACACCTCGGAGGTCGAGGCCAGCAGCAGGCGGGCCTGCTTGGCCAACGCCAGCCCCAGCATATTGTGGGTCCCAAGTGTGCCGACCTTGATGATCTTGATAGGGATCCGCTCGAAGTCCAGGGGCGAGGCCGGCGAGGCCAGATGGAGAACGTATTCAATAGGGCCGTCAACCTTGAGCGAGCGGCTGACGTCGTGCTCGAGGAAGGTCATCCCGGGCCGGTCCAGCAGCCCGGCGATGTTCTCGCGGCGGCCGGTCACCAGGTTGTCGACGCAAAGGACCTCGCAACCGAGGTCGAGCAGGGCGCGGCAGACGTGGGTCCCGATGAACCCGGCGCCGCCGGAAACGAGCGCCCGGCCGGGACGCAGGTCGGTGGCCTTCAGCGCCGTCCTATCCCGCGGTAGACAAAGCCCAGCTCCCGCATCGCGGCGGGTTGCCAGATATTGCGACCGTCGACGATCACCGGACGACGCATCAGCTTACGGATGCGCAGCAGGTCCAGGCTGCGGAACTCGTTCCACTCCGTGACCACCGCCAGCGCGTCCGCCTGGCGCGCCACCCCGTAGGAATCCTTGGCGCACACCACCGAGCCGTTGAGCAGGTGTTTGGCCCGTGCCATGGCCGCCGGGTCGTAGACCTGGACCTGGGCGCCACGGCGCAGCAGGTCCTCGATGATCTCCATCGACGGAGCCTCGCGGAGGTCGTCGGTGTTGGGCTTGAAGGCCAGGCCAAGGATCCCGATCGTCTGGCCGCGGAGCCCTCCCAGCATCTCGGCCAGTCGGCCGACCACCAGCTTGCGCATGTCGCGGTTGATGTCCATCACCGTGAGCAGGAGTTCCGGGTGGTAGTCGAGCTGCTTGGCCATGTGTGCCAGGGCCCGTACGTCTTTTGGAAAGCACGACCCGCCGAAACCGATGCCCGCGTCGAGGAACGCGGGGCCGATCCGGCGGTCCATGCCCATGCCCTGGGATACCACGGTGACATCGGCATCGAGGCGCTCGCAGATCCGGGCCATCTCGTTGATGAACGAGATCTTGGTGGCCAGGAACGCGTTGCTGGCGTACTTGATCATCTCGGCGGTGTAGATGTCGGTGATCAGGACGGGGCAATCCAGGGGTTTGTAGAGGTCGGCCACACGCTCCGCGTCCGCCCGGTCGTGGGCGCCGAGCACCACCCGGTCGGGGTTCATGAAGTCGGCGACGGCGCTCCCCTCGCGCACGAATTCGGGGTTTGAGACAACCGCGAAGTCGAGCCCGGCGTCGATGCGTGAGCCGCGGATGATCTCGGTGATCAGGTCCCCCGTGCCGATCGGCACGGTGCTCTTGTTGACGATGACCCTCGAGTGGTCCATAATCTCGGCGACGCCGCGGGCGGCGGCCTTCAGGGCGGTGAGGTCGGCCCCGCCGCGCCGGTCCGGCGGTGTACCGACGGCGAGAAACACGAACTCGGTGCCGGCTAGCGCGGCGGCCAGGTCGGTGGTGAAGGTGAGGCGCCCGGCCTTCGAGTTCCGCTGCACCAGCTCCTCGAGGCCCGGTTCAAAGATGGGGATGCGGTTGCGCCGCAACTGGGCGATTCGCGGCACGTCGATGTCGTACCCCGCCACATCGTGGCCCAGATCGGCGAACCCGGCGGCGGTCGAGAGGCCGACGTAGCCAACCCCCACGACTGCGATGCGGCTCATCGCGCCAGGTGGTTCGCCGGGTCGAGACCCTCCAGCTTGAGGTCGGCCACGACCATCATCTCGACCAGGTCCGGGAACGTTGTCTTTGCCGTCCAGCCCAGCGCTTTCGCCGCCTTGCTCGGGTCGCCGTGCAGGTGCGGGACCTCCGACGGCCGGAGGAATCGGTCGTCCTGGACCACGTAGTCATGCCAGTCCCTGCCGACCAACCCGAAGGACACGTCCAGGAACTCGCGGATCGAGTGGGTCTCGCCGGTGGCGATCACGTAGTCATCGCCTGTCGGCTGCTGGAGCATCAGCCACATGGCCTCCACGTAGTCCCCCGCGAAGCCCCAGTCGCGCCGGGCCTCGAGGTTCCCGAGCGCCAGCTCCTTCTCCTTGCCAGCCAGGATCCGGGCCAGGCCGCGGGTGATCTTGCGGGTCACGAAGTTCTCCCCGCGTCGCGGGGACTCGTGGTTGAAGAGGATGCCGTTGGAGGCGTGGAGCCCGTACGACTCGCGGTAGTTGACGGTGATCCAGTAGGAGAAGACCTTGGCGGCAGCGTACGGGCTGCGGGGGTGGAACTGGGTGAGCTCGCTCTGCAGCTCGTCGCCGGCAAGGCCGAACATCTCCGAGCTCGACGCCTGGTAGAAGCGCCCCTCGAAGTCGGCGTTGCGGATGGCATCGAGGAGCCGCAGCGTCCCGAGCCCGACGACGTCGGCGGTGTACTCCGGCATGTCGAAGCTGATCCGGACGTGGCTCTGCGCGCCGAGGTTGTAGATCTCGTCTGGCCGGATGGTCTTCACCAGTTGGTTGAGCGCCGTGGTGTCGGCGAGGTCGCCGTAGTGCAGGTGTAGATGGCGGGCCCTGTCGCCGACCTGGCTCTGCAGGTGGTCGATGCGGCCGCGGTTCATCGAACTCGACCGCCGGACGACGCCGTGGACCTCGTATTCCTTGCCGAGCAGAAGTTCCGCGAGGTAGGAGCCGTCCTGGCCGGTTATCCCGGTGATCAATGCGGTCGTCATTGGGGCGATTCTAGTGGGGCGTGCGATCTCCGGCGCCGCCACGGGACCTGCCATGAGCTGTGCAATGACATCCATTAATTGTGTGGCGCTGACGTCCCGCGACACGGTTGCCTAGAGTTGATCCTGTGTTCCGGGGACTGGGCCTGATCGCCGCGCTCGCCATCGTGGCAACGCTGGCGCCGGTCGGTGCGGACGCTGACGCGGCCGGCGGGACTGTCGCGGTCGGCTCCGTCCCGGGGGTGTCCGGCGCGGATCGCACCGGCGACCTCGGGCCACGGTCGCCGGTGCATGTGCAGCTCGCACTGCGCCGCCAAAACCAGGCCGAGCTTGAGGCCCTCACCGGCCTGGCCGCCCCCCCCCGCGTGGCGGCCGCCGACGTGAGGGCACACTTCTCCCCCACCCATAAGACCGTTGACGCCACAACCGGCTTCCTGCGCTCGCGCGGCTTCACCGGGATTACCGTCTCTGCGGATCGCACCCTGGTGGGTGCCGATGCGACCGCCACGGTGGCCCAGTCGGCCCTGGGGACGCAGCTGGCCCGGTTCCGCGAGCGAAGCGGCGGCAGAACCTTCCGCACCAACGTGAGTGCGCCCGTCCTCCCGGCCTGGCTGGCGGGGCAGGTCGCGGCCATCCACGGCCTCGACGACCGCCCGGCGGCGCGACGCCGCGCTGCCGCGACGCTCGGGGCACCGGGCGGCTACACGCCCGCTCAGCTGAGGTCGCTATACACATTGGCCAACGCGCCCCTGGATTCGACCGACGGCAGCGGCCAGACGATCGGCGTTCTGGAGTTGACCGACTTCAACCCCGCTCATATCGCGTCGTATGACATGGCGTACTACCCGCCGACCTCGCAGCCGTCCGCGCCCACGCCGGTGCTGGTGGATGGTGGACCAGACCACACCTGCTGCACGAACCAGGTGGAGGCGGAGTTGGATATAGAAGTGATCCATGCCATCGCGCCGAAGGCAACGATCCGAGTGTATGAGGCACCCAATGTCGACAGTGGGCAGAACGACGCCTTCAGCCAGATGATCTCCGACCGGGTCAACGTCATCACGACCTCGTGGGGTATGTGTGAGCAGCTGACCAACTACTACGACGGCATGGAGCTCGGCACCCTTCGCGGGATCTTCCAGACGGCCGCAGCCCTGAACCCGCCGATCAACGTGTACGCCGCCACCGGGGACTCAGGGGCGTACGACTGCCGAGACCCGAGCAACCCAAACGACCCCAACACCGTTTTTCGCAACGACCTGGCGGTGGACAGCCCCGCGAGCGATCCGAACGTCATAGGCGTGGGCGGCACGCGGCTGTACAACACGGGCGACTACGCGACCTATTCGTCGGAGGCGGCGTGGTCGTCAAGCGACGGCCTGCAGGGTGGGGGTGGCGGCCTGTCCACGGGGTTTGCGGCTCCTCCGTGGCAGGCCCTCACAGGCATCTCGAGCGGAAGGCGGCAGGTACCCGACGTCAGCTTCGACGGGGACCCCAACAGCGGCATCAGCGTGTGCACCTTTGCCGGCGGCGATACCGCATTGGTCACCCCCTGCTCTTGGGAGATTGTCGGGGGAACCAGCGCGGGATCGCCGGCCTGGGCCGCGTACAACGCGCTCTACAACCAGTATTCCGCGTCCGTCGGGGGCAGTCCCATGGACCGCGCAGGGCCAACGCTTTACGCCGCGGCCGCCTGCCCTGCCGGCGCCTCTCCATTCCACGACGTGGCCAGCGGAAGTAACCTGTATTACTCTGCCGGCACGGGCTTCGACCTCGCTTCCGGTTGGGGTTCGATGAACGGCGCTGCCCTCGCGTCCAACATCAACGGCCAGTCCACCGCGGCGCTGCAGGTGACGTCGACGAGCCCGAACCAGGCCTTCACCGGCGGGGGCACCCGGGTCAATGTGGTGGGCTGCGGGTTCAAGCACGTGGGTGATACGCCGCCGTCGGTGTTCTTCGGCGGCCGGGCCGCCGCCTCGGTCACCTGGGTCAACTCAGCCCAGCTCCAGGTGACCATCCCCAGCGGGCCGGCCCAGGCGGTCAACGTCAGTGTGGTTAACCCGGGCGGCGGGTCGGCAACCCTGCCCAGCGGCTTCACATACGTGAACCCGCCCCCGCCGCCGCCGCCCGGGCCGCCGCCGCCGGCTGGAGGCACCGACCTCTATGGCACGCTACTGAACGGTGGCGCAAGTGGGGTGGTCGAGGTCCATGGTCTCTCACAGCACCTTCATTACAGCCAGTTCATGCTCCACGCGGCGACCGCCTTCTCCTCTTCGCCGGCCGCCGACTGGAGGTTCTTCGTCGCGTCGTACCACGGCGACGGCCGGCCTGACCTGATCGGCGTCCACCTCCGAGGCACGGGATCGGGCCATGTCGAGGTCCATGTACTGAGCGCGGCCAGCGGGTACAGCATCTTTGTCCTGCACACCGCGACGCCCATGCTGTCGCTACCCTCCAACGCACCGTTCCAGTTCGCCCTGGGCAGCCTCGACGGCGACCGCCGCTCCAACCTGTTCGCCGTAGCCATGTCGGGGACGGGGAGCGGGACGGTCGAACTGCACGTCCTCAGCGATTCCAGCGGCTACAACTCCTGGGTGCTCCACTCGGCAACCGCGCTGCTCCCGGTCAACGGCAGCCAATGGCAGTTCAGGGTCGGCGACGCGGCCGGCCGCGGCGATCTCATCGGCATCCTGCACAGTTCGAGCGGCTCCGGTAACACCGAGGTCCACGCGCTGAGCCGCGACAGCGGCTACCAGGGTTTCAGCCTCCACACCGCGACTCCCCTGGGGCCCACGGCTGACAGTCAGTTCGTGTTTTCGCTCGGCGACCATGACGCCGACGGGGTGCCCGACATCTACGCGATCGTGATGAACGGCACCGGCAGCGGGCGAACCGAGGTCCATGTCCTCTCCGGCGGCAGCAACTACACAGCGTGGGTCGAGCACGCCGTGACCCCGCTTGTCTACACGTCCGCAAACTGGCAGTTCTCGGCACGCTGACCGCTGCCCATCGCGGCGCCGGGGCCGATGCGGTACGTTCGCCTCACCTTTACAACTCTTTTTCGCCCCAGGGTGGCGACGTCGGGAGAGCCTCAGTAGCCTTGGGGGCCAGCCCCCACCGTACGAGGGAACCTCCGAATCAAAACTGAAATGTGTCGCAGAACTCGCTCCTCCTGGTACCCGCGCCCCCGTCTGGGTGCGGCGCTGCTTGGCCTGGCCGCACTCTGGCTGAGCGCTCTTCCCGCCTTCGCCAGCATCACCGGCCCCGACGTCTCCTCGTGGCAGCACCCCCACGGCGCGAGCATCGACTGGAACCAGGTCAAGGCGGCGGGACATTCATTCGCCTTCATCAAAGCCACTGAAAGTACGGGATATACCAACCCCTATTTCAGCGGCGATTGGGCAACGTTGGCGGCCGCGGGCATGGACCGTGGCGCCTACCACTATGCCGATCCCAGCCAGCCCGCCTTCGACCAGGCCAACCACTTCATAGCCGTCACCGGGAATACCCGGGAGCCTGGTGATCTGCCCCCGGTGCTGGACCTGGAGCAGACGGGCAGCCTGCCACCCACCACCCTGGTCACCTGGACCCACACATTCCTCGACCGCGTCCAAGCGCTGACCGGCCGGATGCCGATCATCTACTCGTACCCGTCCTTCTGGACCAACTCGATGGGTAACACCAGTGACTTCTCCGCCGCGGGGTACCCGCTTTGGCTCGCCGACTACACCGGGCGGGCGACCCCGAGCTTCCCGCTTCCCGGGGGCTGGACGTCCTGGACCTTCTGGCAGTACACCGACGCGGCCGGCGTGCCGAGCATCGCCGGGGGCGTGGACAACTCCAACTACTGCTGCGATTTCAGTTCCCTGCAGCAGCTGGCGTTCGGCAGCACAACCACCGAGGCGCCCCCCGCTCCGCCGCTCGGTGGCACCGACCTGTATGGCGCGGAGCTGACGAACACCACCAGTAAGTCCGTCGAGCTCCACGCCCTGGCCCAAGCCACGCACTACAGCGGCGTCACGTTGCACACAAGCACCGGGTTCGCGACCGTGGTCCCGGCGGACTGGCAGTTCCAGGTGGCGTCATTCGGTGGCGACGGTCAGCCGGACCTCTTTGGGATCCACCTCCGCAACACGTCCTCGGGCAAGGTGGAGGTGCACGTTCTCTCCGCTGCCAGCGGCTACAAGAACTGGCTCCTGCACGCGGCCACCGCCCTCGACGCGGTACCGGTCGGGCAATTCCAGTTTCAGCTTGCCAGCCTGGACGGCGATCACCACGCCGACCTCTACGCCATCGCCCTCAACGGCACCGGGAGCAGGACGGTCGAGGTGCACACGCTCAGCGAGTCGAGCGCCTACCGATCCTGGGTGCTGCATTCCGCGACTGCTTTCGCGCCCGTGGACACCACCCAGTGGCAGTTCCGGGTTGGCGACAGGTCCGGGCAGGGAGACCTGATGGGGATTTCCCACACAGCGACCGGCTCGGGCATGACCGAGGTGCACATCCTCGATCGCTCAACGAACTACACCGCGTTCACCGCGCACGTCGCGACGCCGCTGGGCCACACCACGGATGCCCAGTTCGCCTACCTACTCGGAGACCACAATAACGACGGCATCCCCGACATCTACGCCGTGGCGATGAAGGGGACCAACAGCGGAAAAACCGAGGTCCATGTCCTCTCCGGCGCCAGCATTTACCATAGCTGGGCGGAGCATGCCGTCAGCGGCCTCGGCCCGACCACCGCCGACACCTGGCAGTTTTCCGCGCACTAGTTTCGCCCGGACAAAGCCGGCCAGGCACATTTCTACGCGGGCGTGTCATGACCGGCCCGGCGGCTATGAAGACGGAGGATCCTGAGGTCGATGAGCGCTAGCCCTCGCGCGGCCGGCCGCCGCCAGTCGCTGGCCCCTCTTGGCGTTCTCCTCCTCCTCGTCGTGGCGGCCGTGTCCCTGCAGATGCGGGACCACCCCCAGATGTCGCCCATTGACGAGTTGGTCCACGCCGACTACATGATCAAAATGGCGCACCTGGAGCTGCCGCGCGGCGGCTCGCTGGTCGGCGGCGAGATCCTCCGCGAGGACGCCTGCCGCCGGGCTCCCGAGATCCCCGATTTCAGGGCACCGGCCTGCTCGGCACCCGTCCTTCGCCCTCGGGACTTCGTCTCCCAGGCAGGCGGCTACAACTCAGCCGCTGGGCTCCATCCGCCTACCTATTACCTGGCCACCGGTCTGGTCGCGCGGGTGCTGGTGACGCTCACGCCGATCCACAGCATGGTCACCGCCGGGCGGGCGGTCGGAATCTTATGGCTGGGTGGCGGTGTGCTGCTCCTCTGGCTGGCCCTCGCGGAGCTGGGTGTCCGGCCGCTTGCTCGGCTGATAGCCGCCGCGCCGGTGGTGGTGACCCCGGTGATACTGACGACGAATGCATTCATAACCAACGACGCCACGTCGATGCTTGTGGGTGCGGGCCTCCTTCTCGCCACCCTGCGCTGGGAGCGGGCGCGCGGCCCCGCATGGCTGGTGGTTGGGATCTCCGTGCTGGCGGGAGCGACCAAGGTGACCAACCTATTCGGTGTCGCCGCCCTGGCGGTCTACCTGGTGGTGCGGGCGGTCGGGCGCGACCCGCGCTCCCTGGCCCCGGTCGACGCGCCATCGCGCAGCCGGCGCCAGGGCATCGTGCTCGCGGTGGCGATGGTGGGCGCCGGGCTGGCGACCAGCGTAGGCTGGCTGATCATCGCCAAGGGCATGGCGATTCCAGGGCACCCGCCGAACCCGATCGACTCGATGTTGCACGCCGACCACATGACAACCCAGCAGCTCCTCGCCGAGTTGACGGCGGCCCTTTCGCCGCTCGGCAACGGCCCGATCCTCGGGCCGCTCGCCGGCCACGAGATCTTCGTAGAGCTGGCCCGAGTGCTCGGGCTGCTGGCCATCGGGGCGTGCGTGGCGGCGGCGGCGGCCGCTCCCGCCGGCAGCCGCCGGGAGGCCATCGGGCTGAGCGGCGCGCTGCTGATGGCGATCACCGGCCCGGCAATTGTCGTCATCAGCCATTACACGAGCCACACGTACTTTCCGGTGCCGGCGCGATACGGCCTGGTACTTGTGCCACTGCTGGTGGCCGCACTCGGATTTCTGCTTGACAAGCCCGTGATCCGAGTCCTTGTCGGGACTTTCTCGGCAGTCACCGTCACCTTCACAGTGGTGCGACTGGTGACCGGTTAGGCGCCCTTTTCCGGGCCTAGGGCCCCGATATAATCCGGCGTCATGCCGCCGGAGCCTGTGATTTACGTTGTCATCCCTGCGCGTAACGAAGCGACGTATCTGCCGGGTGTGCTGGGCCGCCTCGACGAGGTCTGCACCGAGGGTTTTCCGCTCAGAGTTTGTGTCGTCGATGACGCTTCCACCGACGACACGGCGGCGCTGGCGGAGGCCGCGGGCGCCCACGTTGTGCGCATGTCACACAACGTCGGCAAGGGCGCCGCCGCCCGTGCCGGGGCGGATGCCGCGGTCGCGGCGCGCGCGGAGATTATTGTGCTTGTCGACGCGGACGGCCAGCACCGCCCAGAGGACATCCCGAGATTCGTCGAAGCGATCGCCGCGGGCGACGCGCAGGTGGTGCACGGCGTTCGCAGCTTCGGACACGAGATGCCTCTGTTGTTCCGTGTCGGCAACCTCGCCCTCAACCTCTGTCTGTTCGTGCTTTTCGGCCTGTGGACCCGCGACAGCCAGTGCGGCATGCAGGCTTTCTCGGCGACGGCATACAGGAGCCTGCGGTGGGCGTCGACCGACTACTCGATGGAATCCGAAATCCTCGTTCGGGTCGCGCGGGCAGGGCTGCCCCGCGTGGACGTGGAAATCCCGACAATCTACCTCGACTCCGCCAAGGGCACGCGGCCCTCGGATGGCGTCCGGATTCTGGGGCAAATGCTGCGCTGGCGGTTCCGGCTGCCACCGGCTCCCGCGTAAGCGGGGCGCGGCAAAAGCCTCAGCCCTGAGCACTGCGCCTGGGGCTGTCCTGCTCCAGACACCAGGACATCAAGTTGGTGCGGCCGATCCCCTAATTGGCCGCCGAGAACTGCCAGAGGGAATTGTCGGTCGGACCAAGAGCCGAGGCAGCGTGCTCCTGCCAGCGGGCGAAGCCGCTGACCCCGGAGAGAACGTGGACCTCGGTGCGACCGCTGCTGGTGCCGTTCATCGCGACGGCATACAGGTCGGGGGTCCCATCGGCATCGTGGTCCCCCAGGGTGTAGGAGAACTGGGAGTCCTGCGTGTACCCCAGCGGGGTGGCGGTGTGCAGCGAGAACACACTGTAGGAGCTGCTACGGGCAAGTGCGTGAACTTCGGTGTGGCCTGAGCCAGTCGCTGTATGGGAGATACCGACCAGGTCGCCCTGGCCGCCGGCATCGCCGACCCGGAATTGCCATGACCCGGTGCGGAGCGGCGCCGACAGAGCCGTCGCCGAGTGAACCACCCAGGCTGTGTAGCCACTTGCATCGCTGAGTGCATGCACCTCGACCATGCCGCTCGAGGTGCCGTCCAGGGCAATGGCGTACAGGTTCGAGCGATGGTCACCGTCCAGGCTGCCCACTGTGAACTCGAATGGCGCGTTGGGGGGAAGCGCCACCAACGGCGTCGCCGTGTGCAGGATGAAGTCGTTGTACCCGCTGGCTGCGCTGAGGACATGGACCTCGACCAGGCCCGAATTTGTGTTGCGCAAATGCACGCCGATCAGGTCCGGCTGTCCGTCGCCGTTGTACGGAGCCACGAAGAACTGCCAGTCGCTCGCGCTCGACGGGGCGAAGGCCGTCGCGGCGTGGAGCACGAACGCGCCGTAGTTCGCGGGCTGGTAGAGGCCATGAACTTCGACCCTCTGACTGCTGCCGTTGAGCAGCACGCCGTAGAGGTTGGTTCCGGGCGCGGGTGACGCGAGTGGCGCAGGTGGCGCAGGTGGCGCGGGTGCGGGCCGCGGCAGCCCGGCGTCGCGTCGCAGAACATCGATGTTGAGCGCCGAAAGCGGTACTTTGACCGCCCGATAGCTGAACTCGCCGTTGGGGAAACGCTGCTCCAACATCACCTGGCCGTTCTGGTCGACCTCGGTGAAGCCGGAACCCACACGCCCACCCCAGCCGACGATGTTGTCGGTGCCGTCCGTCGACCGCCGGAAGCTCCCGGTGAAAGGCGCGATCGAGCCGGCTGGCCCCGCGTACTGGAAGACCGACGTCGCGACGTGGGTGATCAGGTTGAGCGAGTATTCGATGCCCCGGGCCGCGCCGGAGGGGTGCGACGACTCGTCGTCGTAGAGCGAGATGTTCCCACCGGGCCGGAACCGGACGTCGTGCTGGTTGTAGAAGCGGTCAGCAACGGAGGTCGTGATGAGTGGCTCATTGTCTGTCCCCGTCGCGGGCACGGCGTTACCGCCGAGCTTCCACTTGATCGGTCCGAGCGTGCCCAGTGCGTTGCGTTGCATGACGTCATAGACCGCGCTGGTGTTGCGCGCGGAGACCAGGACGTCACCCGACACGGTCGGATCCGGGGGGCTGGGGTCCACGTCGATGGAGTTGCAGTGGTAGACGTCCGCAGCCTGCGTTCCATTGATGTTGATCAGGGCCGGAGAGGTCGACTCGTTGACACTCACGTGGTCACTGGCCCGCCAGGCCTGGCCCACCGCCACGCCGCTGGCATCGACCTCGTTGATCAGGCAGTCGACGACCGTATGGACGTTGGTATACGTCGAGCCCAGGCCGCTCAGGTCCATTCCCGATCGTAGCGGCGTGCTGATGAGCATCAGGTGGCCGTTGGTCAGCTGCAGCAGCTCGTGCTGGTCAGTCGGCTGGACGGGCGCCGCGATGGTGCTGGTGGCGTCGTTGTCCAGTTGGACCACGTTGAACGCGCCCTGGATGTTCGCCCCAACGCCCGGCCCCAGGGAGGGGGCCCAGGCGACCCTGTTGTAGGGCGCGGACCCCAGGGGAACGACGTCGATGGCCCCGCCCGGCGTGTTCCGGTACCAGACCGGGGTGCCGTTCTGGTCGAGGATCATCGCGTAGGTAGAGGAGGGCGGGCCGGATTTCGAGCCGCTGAAGGTCCCCGTGAAGTAATACCCGGCGGGCGCCACGCCCGGACCCGCAGACATCTGGATCTGCGGGAAGTCATGGGGCAGGCAGCGCACCCAGTAGTTCACGGTGTTGGTGCTCGGCTGGTCAGGATCAGGCGCGACCAGCACGACCGCCTGGTTCTCGGCCAGCGTGACGGCGAAGCTCACCGTGCTGCCGGATTGGCTATCCACGGTGATATTGCCGGAGGCGGCCGTCAGGGTGAACGAGACGGAGGTGCCCCCTGCCGGACAGTACATCGCATAGTCTCGGGTGTGCGGGTCGAAGGCCGCTGCGAGGCTGGGATAGGTCGTCATTCCACCAACCGATGACCCGCTCACGTCGATGATGACCTGGTCATCGGGGAGGTCAGCATGCGCCGGAGCGGAATTCGCGGCCAGGCCCGAGGTCACCACGAGCAGGCCCACACCAGCCCGCAGCGCGAAGGCGCGCAGGCGCCTGAACCCGTACCTCATGACCAGTAAACATACCCGCCCACCCTGAGATGCGGTTTAGGAAACTCTGAGGGTTTGCTTAGGCCGTCCTGGGGGCGACTCTACCGGGAGATTCGCCGCCGGACGCGGTCGCGCACCGGGAAGGGCAGCAGCCAGCGACGCATGTCGGCGGCCGGCCGCCGGCGCATCGCAGCCACCTGGCGGCGCTTGCCGAGCGCGTCCGGCAGCAGGCGCACGAAGTCGACCAGGCCGAGCGCAGCGCTGGGGTGCCGCCTCGCGAAATCCGCGGTCTTCACCAGGGTGAATCCAAGCACCCCGGGGGCATAGCGCGGCAGCCACGCCCGGTCGTAGTTCTTGACCACCGTGAGCAGGCGGTTCTTGAGGATGTCGCGCATGACCCTTGCGGATGACGGGCCGCCGCTGCCGTGACGGTGGTGACGGCCGCGCCCCGCGGGCTCATACCACGCCTGCCAGCCGCTCCAGCGTAGCCGCCAGTCGAGGTCGACGTCCTCGACATAGCTGCCGTACGTCTCGTCGAACACCTGGCCGCCCAAGGCCACTGCCTGCAGCGCCGCTCGACGGTAAAGGCCGGCGGCGGCGCACACCCCAAAGACCTCGTCCGCGGTCTCGAAGCCGGTGGCGGGAAGCTCCTCGCCCCGGTTCTGCGCCCATCCCACCGCGTAGACGTCGTGGCCTGTGGAATCGATGATGTCCGGCGGTCGCACCCGCAGCAGCTTGCCTGTGACCGAGCCGACCGCGGGGTTGCTGAAATGGGCAAGGCACTCCTCGACGTATCCCGGTTCGAGCTCGATGTCAGCGTTGACCAGCAACAAAATCTGGCCGCTGGCCCGGGCGATCCCCTGGTTGTTCGCCGCCGCGAATCCGCGGTTGGCCGGGTTCTCCAGCAGCAGCACGTCGGGCTGGCGCCGCAGCCAGTCCCGCGTGCCGTCCACTGAGCCGTTGTCCACGACGATCAGCTCGAAGGGTGGTTGCGTCTGCCGGCGCAGGCACTCGACGGCCACCTCCACGAGGGGCATGCTGTTCCACGTCACGACCACCGCCGACACGGTTGGGACCAGCATCCGTGAAGCCTATCGGCCCCGGTCGCGGTCGGCCTGCTGTTAGACTCGCGTCCCACGTGGCCAGCACCAATGTACCTCATGCCGACCGTCCCGCACGCCATCGGCCTGAGGTCTCGGGCGCGGCATGGATTCGAGATCGCAACCTCCTCGGCGAACTTGTTCGGCGCGACCTGAAGGCACGGTACCGGGGATCCAACCTGGGCATACTGTGGTCGCTCTTCAACCCCCTCATCTACATGGTCATCTACTCGGTCGTGTTCAGCCAGTTCATGCGCTTCCCGATCAAGGGGGCCGCGTACCCGGTGTTCCTGCTGTCGGGTTTGCTGGCGTGGAACTTCTTCAGCGGGGGACTGCTCGGTTCCGTCAACAGCGTGCTGGGCAATGCCACCCTGGTCAAAAAGGTCGCCTTCCCGTGGGTTCTGCTCACCCTCTCGTCGGTGATCGCCGCGTTCATCAACTATCTCATCAGCCTGGTCCTGCTGGTGCCGGTACTGCTGTTCTTCAAGGCCGAGATCGGCACTCCCCTGCTGCTTCTCCCGGTGATCGTCATCGTGATGTTCGTGATGACCATGGGACTGGGATTGCTGGTGGCCGCCGGGAACGTCTACTTCCGGGACATCGAGTACCTGCTGAACATCCTGCTGCAGGTCGGCTTCTTCCTCACCCCGGTTATCTACAGCCTCGATCTGATCACCGGCAAGGTCGGGTCCCACAGCCTCAAGGCGCAGATCTTCTACGGGGTGCTCCAGCTCAACCCGATGGCCTGGATCGCGACCTCGTTCCAGGACGTGCTGGCCTTCAACCGGATGCCTCAGCACTGGTCCGGCCTGCTCTACTCGACGGTGTTCAGCATCGTCGCCCTGGCCGGCGGGCTCCTGGTCTTCGAACGTCTCCAGGGTCGTTTCGCCGAGGAACTCTGACCGGCTCGGCCCGGTGAGACCATGACCGGCTCACCCGCGGTGCGCGTGGAGGACATCTCCAAGCGCTTCCGCCTCTACCACCAGCGCAATAACACCCTTAAGGAGACGCTGCTCAGCGGCCGGCGGGGGCGCTACGAGGAGTTCTGGGCCCTCAGCGACGTCAACCTGGAGATCGAGCACGGCACGACGTTCGGCATAATTGGCCAGAACGGCTCGGGGAAGTCGACGCTCCTGAAGTGCATCGCCCGCATCCTCAAGCCGGACCGCGGCTCGGTCCAGACCGACGGCCGTCTGACAGCGTTGCTGGAGCTGGGGGCGGGCTTTCACCCGGAGTACACCGGCCGCGAGAACATCTTTCTCAACGGGGCCCTGTTGGGGCTCGCGCGCAGGGAAATCGAGGCCGTCCTCGAGCCCATCGTCGATTTCAGCGAGCTGGCGCGGTTCATCGACAATCCGGTCAAGACCTACTCGTCGGGGATGTACGCGAGGCTGGGGTTCTCCATCGCAGTGCACCTCGACCCCGACATCCTGGTGGTCGACGAGATCCTGGCCGTGGGCGACGAGAACTTCCAGCGACGGTGCTACCAGCGCATCGAGGAGATGAAGGCCGCCGGCAAGACCCTGATCATGGTCTCCCACGCCCTGGAGACCATCCGTGAGCACTGCCGCGACTGCGCGTGGCTGGACCAGGGCAAGCTACGGGCCATCGGCCCGACGACGGGCGTGGTCAACGAGTACCTCTCGGAGGTTCGCACCCGCGAAGCCGCGCAGATGGAGCAGACCGTCGCCGAGCTGCATCGAATGGTGCCCAGCGGCCGGGAGGGGGTGGGCGTCTCCGAGGTGGTGTTCATCGGGCCCAACGGCAGGGCCCGGGAGTTCGAGACCGGCGACCCGCTTGAGATCCAGGTGCACTACCACTCTCCGCGCGAGGACCTCGAGGAGGTTCGCTTCCAGTTCGGGTTTGTCCGCGAGGACGGTGTCCTGGTCTTCTCCACCGCCACCGACGCGGCCAGCGGCAGCAATCTCCCAGGCAGCGGGGTCGTCACCCTGCGGCTGCCCAGTGTCGAGCTCCTCGCGGGCCTCTACCGTCTGAGCGTGACGATCGAAGACGGGCAGTCTCGCGAGCCATTCACGGTGCTGGCGAACGCTTTCCCCTTCCGGGTCACTGGCGATGGGCAGGATGAGCGCGGGGTGGCGCGCCTGCAGCACTCGTGGGTGTTGCCCGCCGGGGTGCGTGGCTCAGCGACAACCGGGAAGCGAGGGCGGCGTTGAGCCGGGTGGTGGTCGTCTCGGGCGACCGGGTCGGGTTGGCAATGGCCGGTCCTGCTATCCGCTGCTGGGAGATGTGCCGCGAGTTGTCCGCCAACGGTCACCAGGTTCACCTCGCGTCGCCCGCGGAGAGCGACCGCGAGGCCGAGGGGTTCGAGCTCGTCGTCACCAGCGACAGGTCGCTCCTGGCGGAGATCGAGTGGGCCGACGTCCTCGTGGTCCAGGGCGTGGTCACGGCGGTTTACCCCTTCCTCCTGAAACACGACAAGCGGCTGGTCGTGGACCTCTACGACCCCTACAACCTCGAGATCCTCGAACTCTTCCACGATCATCCCTTCGAGGAGCGGATGGGCCAGCACAAAGGGCACCTCGCCGCCCTCGTCAACCAGCTCGAGCGGGGCGACTTCTTCCTCTGCGCCAGCGAGAAGCAGCGTGACTACTGGCTCGGGGCTCTCTCCAGCCGGGATCGGATCAACCCCTATACCCATGGCAGCGACCCCCTCCTGCGCAGGCTGATCGACACCTGCTCATTCGGGATAAGCGAGACGCCGCCCCGACCCGCCGACCATCCAGTGGCGAAGGGGGTGCTCCCCGGCATCGAGGCGGACTCTCGGTTGGTGGTCTGGGGTGGCGGTGTCTACAACTGGTTCGATCCCCTTTCGCTTATCCGGGCCTGGCCTGCGATCCTGGAGCGAGAACCTCGCGCGCGCCTGCTTTTCCTGGGCATGAAGCATCCCAACCCCGATGTGCCCGAGATGGCTATGGCCCTGAAGGCGATTCGCCTCGCCGAGGACCTGGGTTTGAAGGACACCGCAATTCACTTCAACACCAACTGGGTTCCCTACGACCAGCGCCAGGCCTACCTTTGCGAGGCCGAGATCGGGGTGAGCACGCATTTCGAGCATGTCGAGACTGCATTCAGCTTCCGAACCCGCATCCTCGACTACATCTGGGCCGGGCTGCCGGTCGTCGCCACCGAGGGCGACGAGTTCGCCCGCTGGATCGCGAGCCAGCGGACCGGTCGCGTGGTCCGCTTCGAAGACCCGGGATCCATCGCCGACGGAATCGGGGATCTCCTCGCCGACGACGAGCAGTACCAGGCGGCGGCAGCGGCTGTCCGCCGCGCGCAGCCCGACTACCTGTGGACGCGCACGCTCGCGCCGCTGGGACGTTACTGCGCCAACCCTGAGCCCGCGGCCGACCTCGCCGCATCGCCGCCCTCCAGCGCTCAGGTGGCCGCCATCGCGGAGCTGGCGGGGTCCGCGCGAGCTCCCCGCGGGGTCGGCGCGCGCGCCGGGTATTTCTTGCGCACCGAGGGTGCGATTGGACTGACCCGGCGCATGGTCCGGACGGCGCGCCGACGCCTCTCGAGGGCGATCGCAGGTGGCGGGGCCGGCCAATAGAATGACGCTCTGATGTCCAGCGAATACGACCAGATGTACTACGAGAATTACTGCGGGGACCAGCCGTATGCGAGGTCGGAACCGTGGCTCAGCTTTTTCGGCAACTTCGCCACGCACGTGGTGGCCGACCTTGAGCCCGCGACCGCCCTCGACCTGGGGTGCGCCATGGGCCTGCTGGTCGAGGCGCTGCGCGACCGCGGGGTGGAGGCCTTTGGTGTGGACATCTCGGAATACGCGATCAACAACGCCCGCGAGGACATCCGGCCCTTTGTCCGGCAGGCATCGGGCACCGATCCTCTCGATCGGCGCTATGACGTCATTATCTGCATCGAGGTGCTCGAGCACCTCAGCCCGAATGACGCGGCGCGCACGGTCGAGAACATCTGCGCCCACACGGACGACGTGATCTTCTCGTCCACCCCCGACGACTTTCGCGAGGCGACTCACCTGAACGTCCGCCGGCCAGACTACTGGGCCGGCCTCTTCGCGCAGTACGGGATGTTCCGGGACGTGGACTACCAGGTCGATTACGTGGCGCCATGGGCGGTGCGATTCCGACGAACCGCAGACCCCGTTTCCAGGGTCGTCATGCGCTATGAGAGGCTGGTCGACCGGCTGGGCCGCGGCAACCGCGAACTGCGCGATGTCGTCATCGTGAACCAGGAGACGACCGTCAAGGCGGTGGCCGATGCGACGGCGGCGGTGGCCGATGCGACGGCGGCTAGGGCCGACGCGACCGCGGCATTGGCCGAGGCCGAGCACGACCGTGCGGAGCTCGCGAAAACCGAGGCCCAGCTCAGCGAGGCGCTGCAGGACCTGCAGGCAATGCGGGAGACCCTCGCCTGGAGGACGGCCGAGCGCGGCCGGCACCTGCTCGGCCGCCTGCGCCTCCGCTAGGTGACGCAGCCGCCGCTGGTTTCGCTCGTCGTCCTGAACTGGAATGGCCGGGCCTTTCTGGACGACTGCCTCTCTTCGCTAGAGCGGCTGGACCACCCCCACGACCGGCTTGAGCTCATCCTCTGTGACAACGGCTCCACAGATGGGTCGGTCGAGCATGTTGGCGACGCCCACCCGCGGTTCAAGGTCATCAAGCTGGGCCACAACCGTGGCTTCGCCGAGGGCAACAACCGCGCCGCTGCGCAGGCGATGGGCGAATGGGTCGGCTTCCTCAACAACGACATGGAGGTGCCGACAGATTGGCTCAGCGCGATGCTGCGCCCGCCGGCGGCCCGCCCGGGGCTGGCATGCGTGGCCTCACGGATCGTGAGCTGGGACGGAGGTCTCATCGACTTCATCGGGGGCGGGATCAACTTCCAGGGCCACGGCCTGCAGGTTGACCACGGCGCGGCGTCGTCGGCGCATGACGTCGAGCGACCGGTGCTCTTCGCATGCGGCGGCGCGATGCTCATCCGGCGCCAGCTGTTCCTCGAGGTCGGCGGTTTCGACCCAGGGTACTTCGCGTACTTCGAGGACGTCGACCTGGGCTGGCGCCTCAACCTGCTGGGCCACGACATCTGGTACACGCCGGCCGCGACGGTGCGCCACCGCCACCACGGCACCGCCAGCCGCCTCCCCCCCTACCAGCTCAAGGTCCTCTCCGAACGCAACGCGCTCTACACGATATACAAGAATTACGACGCCGAGCGCCTGGCCGCGGTGCTGCCGGTGGCTCTGGGGCTGCTCAACGAAAAGGCGCTCCGGATGCTGCAGTTCGACAGGGATCTGTTCGGGATCCCGGGGGCGTCTCCTCCCCCGCCCACTCCGCACAGCGGTGGGGCGGCCCCAGCCAGGCCGGGGGCGATGGCGCGGATCCGTCAACGTGGCCTGGTTGGCGCCCTCAAGGCGGCAAGTCTTCGCCTCCGCCACGCGGTCGACGGCCTTCTCGCCCGGCCACCGGCGGTCCCGCCCGTCTCCGCGACCGGAGCGGAGATTCCGCTGATGGCACTCAGCCAGCTGGTCACGATCAGCGAGTTCGTCCACAACATGGAGCGGCTCCGCGAGCAGCGGGAGTGGGTCCAGTCGCGGCGCCGTCGCACGGACCACGAGGTACTGGGCCTCGGCGGCGTGCTGCTGGAGGACCCCACCTTCGGCGACTCGGAGTACCTCGACTTCCAGCACTGGCTGTCTCGAGTCGCCGGCGTGGATGAGCTGTTCCAGGAGGTGGCACGGTGAGCCGCGTCCTCATCCTGGGGCATGAGCGGCTGAGCGAGCAGATGAGCGGGACCTCGATTCGAAACTGGGAGGTGGCGCGCGCGCTCGCCGGGACCAACGACGTCACCGTCGCCGCGCCGGGGCAGGTCACCCGTAGCCACCCCCAGTTCACCGTCACGAGCTACACCCGGGACAGCCTCCCCGCTCTGGTGGACGCGCACGACGTCGCGATGTGCTCAGGTTTCGTGCTCCACGAGAACCCCTGCCTGCTCGACGCCGAGCACCTGGTGATCGACCTGTACGGGCCCTTCCAGCTTGAGAGCCTGCACCAATTCGAGGACCGCACCCAGGAGGACCGTCTGGCGATGGGCCGGAGCTTCCGGGAGGTGGTGGCCCAGCTGGTGCGCTGCGGCGACCTCTTCCTCTGCGCCTCCGAGCGGCAGCGCGACTTTTGGCTCGGCTGGCTGGACGTGGTCGGGCGGATCAACGTCGTGACCCATGAGGTTGACCCCGGCTACTCGGACCTGCTCCGGGTGGTGCCCTTCGGCCTGCCCGATGAGCCGCCGTCCCCCTCGACCCCGCTCTTCCGGGGAGTCGTTCCCGGGATCGACCGCGATTCCTATGTCGTCCTCTGGGGCGGCGGGATATGGAACTGGTTCGACCCTCTCACCCTGATCCGCGCCGCCGCGCTGACGCGCGATTCCCTGCCGCAGTTGCGGGTCGTGTTCCCGGCCGCGGGAAGCCCCAGCGAGAAGGTGCCGGCGATGGCCATGTCCGCCACCGCGCGCGCACTGTCGGACGAGCTTGGACTGACCGGCAACCGCGTGTTCTTCGGCAAGGGCTGGGTCCCCTATGAGCGGCGCGGCTCGCTCTTCCTCGAGGCCGACGTTGGCGTCAGCCTGCACCGCGAGGACATCGAGACGAGGTTCAGCTTCCGCACCCGGGTCCTTGATTACCTCTGGACCGGGCTTCCGATCATCACCACCGAGGGCGATGCGATGGCCGACCTGGTGGGCCGGCACGACCTCGGTGCCGAGGTGCGCTACGGCGATGTCGAGGGTGTCGCGACTGCGCTCATCGCGCTGTCGGACCCGGCCCGCCGCCGGGAGTGCCAGGAGCGTACCGTCGCGGTCGCCGACGAATTCAGATGGTCGAAGGTGGCCTCACCACTGATCGATTTCTGCGCCCGTCCGCACCAGGCGCCCGACCGCGCGCTGGCCCGTTCGCGCCAACCAGCCCCGAGGGCAATTGATCCCACCCTGCGCGGCCCGGCGGAGCTCGCCCGGCTGGCCCGCCGTACGGCGGAGACCATCCGGCGCACCGGCTGGGACGGCGTGGCCGCCAAGGTTCGCGAGTATGTCCGTCGGCGAACCGCGGGCCTCCCCGGGATTCGATAGCCCCCGACGCACCTATAATCTCGCGACTTTGGCCAACATGAGCGACACCACGACTCGCCGCGTCGTGGTGACCGGCGGCGCCGGGTTCATCGGCAGCGAGGTGACCCGCCAGCTGGTGGCCAGGGGCTACCAGGTCAGGGTCGTCGACGACCTGAGCAAGGAGGGCCATCAAGCCCCCGACGGCGTCGAGTTCGTCAAGGCCGACCTCACCGCGCCGGGAGTGGCCGGGGAGGTCTTCGCGGGCTACGACCGGGTCATCAACCTGGCGGCCAAGATCGGCGGCATTGGCTATTTCCACGAGTACCCCGCGACCATCCTCTCGGAGAACAACAAGCTCTACTCCGCCACCTTCGAGGCGGCTGTACGCCACCGTTATCAGCGCATGGTCTACATCTCGAGCAGCATGGTCTTCGAGAGCGCAACGAGCTTCCCCTCGCGGGAGTCAGACCTCGAGCTGATCCCGCCACCGGTGTCGGCGTACGGGTTCTCCAAGCTCTCCGGCGAGTGGTACTGCCGGGCATTCTCGGACCAGTTCGACCTGCCATACACCATCTGCCGCCCGTTCAACGCCTACGGGGTGAACGAGCTGCCGACCGAGGAGGTGGGCTACGCCCACGTCATCCCCGACCTGACCCGCAAGGTATTGGCCGGACAGGACCCGCTGGAGATCCTCGGCGACGGCACCCAGACCCGGGCATTCACCCACGTGAGCGACATCGCCCGCGGCATCATCATGGCGCTGGAGAGCGACCGCGCGGTGAACCAGGACTTCAACATCTCCGCCTCGCAGGAGACCACCGTGCTGGAGCTGGCCGCCATGATCCACGGCCTGTGCGCGACGGGTCGCGCCTTCGAATGGAAGTCGGTGCCCTCGTTCGTCTATGACATCAGGCGCCGCGTGCCGGACACCGCCAAGGCGCGAGACCTGCTGGGCTTCAGCGCCGCCGTTCGGCTGGAGGATGGTCTGAAAGATGTCGTGAACTGGCTGCGGAACCGGCTGGGCGCACCGAGCACGGCTTCCCAGTGAGCGCGTCGGTCGCAGTCGTCGGGCTCGGCCGCGTCGGCCTGCCGCTGGCCCTGGCCTTCGCGGACCGGGGCATGACCGTCGTGGGCGTGGACGTCGACGCCCAGTTGATGGAGGCCCTCGCCGCCCACCGAATGCCGTTCTGGGAAGACGGCGCGACCGAGCTGCTGGCCCGCCACTACGGGAACCTGTTCCAGCCGGGCATGGACCCCGCCGCGGTGGCCGGGTGCGAGTACGTGGTCCTCACCCTCGGCACCCCCGTCGATGCCAACATGAACCCGGACCTGAGCCAGATCGACCGGGCTCTCAACAGCCTTCGTCCTCACCTCCACGACGGCCAGACCCTGGTGCTGCGATCCACCGTCTCCCCGGGGACTACGCAGTGGGTGCGCGCCCGCCTCGAGGATGACTTCGGCATCACGGTAGGCCACGGCTTCCACCTCGCCTTCTGTCCCGAGCGGATCGCGGAGGGGCGGGCGCTGGCCGAGCTCTCGACCATCCCCCAGATCGTCGGCGGGGTCGACGACCTCAGCGGGGAGCGGGCGGCCCGCCTGTTCGCGGCGCTGGGGGTGGAGTGCCTGGCCACCGACGACCTCAGCGCCGAGCTGGCCAAGCTGTTCACCAATATGTACCGCTACATCAACTTCGGCGTGGCCAACGAGTTCATGATCATCGCCGGCCAGCACAAACGCGACATCAACCACATCGTCAACCTGGTCAACCACGGCTACAAGCGCGGCGGCCTGGCCCTCCCCGGCTTCACCGCGGGCCCCTGCCTGTTCAAGGACGGGTTCTTTTTGGTCAACCAGATCCCCTTCACCGACCTGATCACCACGGCGTGGAAGATCAATGAGTCGGTCCCGCTGTTCCTGGTCGCAGGGCTCAAGGAGCGAATCGAGCTGCGCAATAAGAAGGCGGTGATCATGGGTGCCGCGTTCAAGGCCAACTCCGACGACCCGCGCCAGTCGCTGAGCTTCAAGGTCGAGAAGGCGCTGGAGCGTGAGCGGGCCGAGGTGGTGATGCACGACCCCCATATCCCCGGCCTCGACGCGCCGTTGGAGGACGTTCTGACCGGGGCGGACGTGGTCTTCGTGGCCACCAACCACTCGGTCTATGGCGAGCTGTCGCTGCAGGACCTGCGCCGCATGGTGGGCGCGAACTGCCTGGTGTGCGACATCTGGAACCTCTTCAGGACCGACCAGGTGATCTTCGAGATCGACGCGGCCCTTCCCGAACCCGCCCTCCACGGGCGCGTGGCCGGCGCTGGCTGACAGCGCCCGGGTCACCGTCGTGGTGCCCGTCTTCTACGAGCAGGAGTTGATCGGCGCGACCCTCGACGCGCTGCACCGCGAGATGACCACCCCGTTCCGCGCCCTGGTCGTCTACGACACAGAGGAGGACCCGACAGTCTCGGTGGTGCGCGATGGCGCCGCGGGCTGGCCCCACGCGGAACTGCTTCGGAACGACATCAAGCGCGGCGTGTTGGGTGCCCTGCGCACCGGGCTCAGCGCCGCGACGTCGGAGTACGTGGCGGTGTTCATGGCGGACCTCTCAGACGAACCACAGGTGATCGACACCATGGTGCGCAAGGCCGACGAGGGCTACGACGTGGTCAGCGCTTCGCGCTACATGAAGGGCGGGAGCAAGGAGGGCGGTCCGTGGGTCAAGACGATGCTCTCCCGCGGCGCCGGCACCTCGCTGCACATGCTCACCGGCGTGCCAACTCACGACGCGACCAATGCCTTCCGGCTGTACCGCACGAGCTTCGTGCAGGGGGTGAAGATCGAGAGCGATGGAGGTTTCGAGGTGACGATGGAGCTGACCGTAAAGGCCTACCTGGAGGGGCGACCCATTGCCGAGGTGCCGACACGCTGGCGGGACCGCACCGCCGGGGTGTCCAAGTTCAACTTCAAGCAGTGGCTACCCAAGTACCTACGCTGGTACTTCTACTGCCTGGTGCGCAGCCCCCTCGGCCTGAAGATCAGCCGGCGGCGGGGGCGATGACCGCGGCATACGATGCCGACGCCATCGTAGTCGGCGCGGGCCTGGCGGGCCTGGCCGCCGCCGCCGAATTGGCCGATGCCGGCCGCAGGGTGATCGTCGTGGAGCAGGAGCCCGGGCCGTACCTGGGCGGGCAGGCGTTCTGGTCGTTCGGCGGGCTGTTCTTCGTCGACTCGCCGGAGCAGCGGCTGATGGGCATCCACGACTCCCACCCGCTTGCGCTGCAGGACTGGATGGGCACCGCGGCGTTCGACCGCGAGGAGGACGGCTGGCCCCGGCGCTGGGCCGAAGCCTACGTCGACTTCGCGGCGGGCGAGAAGCGCTCGTGGCTCCACCAGCTTGGGATGCGCTGGTTCCCCGTCGTCGGTTGGGCGGAGCGCGGCGGGTACGGGGCCATCGGCCACGGCAACTCGGTCCCCCGCTTCCACGTCACCTGGGGCACGGGGCCAGGCGTGGTCGAGCCATTCGAAAGGCGGGTGCGCGAGGCGGTGGACAGGGGGCTCGTGGAGCTGCGCTTCCGCCACCGCGTGGACGAGGTCACCGTGAGCGGCGGGGCGGTCGACGGGATTCGCGGGGCGGTGCTGGAGCCCAGCAATATCGAGCGTGGCAAGCCCAGCTCGCGCACCGAGGTCGGCGAGTTCTGGCTGCGCGCGCAGGCGGTCATCGTCACCTCCGGCGGGATCGGGGCCAACCACGACCTGGTGCGGCAGAACTGGCCGGAGCGGATGGGCAAGCCTCCGAAATACATGATCACCGGGGTCCCGGCGCACGTGGACGGCCGCATGCTGGGCATCAGCGAGGCCGCGGGTGCGAGCCTCATCAACCGCGACCGAATGTGGCACTACGTCGAGGGGATCCACAACTGGAACCCGATCTGGCCCGCCCACGGCATCCGCATCCTGCCGGGGCCATCGTCGCTGTGGTTCGACGCCGTGGGCAACCGCCTGCCGGTACCGCTCTACCCCGGCTTCGACACCTTGGGGACCCTGGAGCACATCATGAAGACGGGCTACGAGTACACGTGGTTTGTCCTCAACCAGAGGATCATCAAGCGCGAGTTCGCCCTCTCCGGATCGGAGCAGAACCCCGACCTCACCAACAAGGACCTGCGCCAAACACTGGGCCGCGCGGCGTCGAAGACGCTGGCCCCCGCCCCGGTGGAGGCATTCAAGCAGCACGGCGTCGACTTCGTGGTCGAGAAAAACCTGGCGGACCTGGTGCGGGGGATGAACCGGATCACGGACGAGCCGCGTTTGGACCTGGCCAAGCTGGAGCAGGAGATCGTGGCGCGCGACCGCGAACTGGACAACCCCTACTGCAAGGACATGCAGCTGGTGGCGATTCGGGGCGCGAGGCTCTATCGCGGCGACCGGCTGATCCGCGCCGCCAAACCCCACCGAATGCTGGATCCCAACGCCGGGCCGCTGATCGCGGTGCGGCTGAACATCCTGACCCGTAAGACCCTTGGCGGCCTGGAGACAGACCTTTCGGCCCGCGTCCTGCGCGCGGACGGCGATCCGCTGCCGGGGCTGTACGCCGCAGGCGAGGGGGCGGGGTTGGGCGGCGGCGGGATGCATGGATACCGGGCGCTCGAGGGTACGTTCCTGGGCGGCTGCATATTCTCAGGGCGGGCCGCGGGGCGCGCGGCCGCCGCGGCAGTGTCCTGATGCGCGAGCTTCTCGTCAAGGTCGACGCGCGCAACCTGGAGGTGTTCGACGCCGGCGATGCCGGCGACCCGGCGGTCATCGTCCACCATGGCACCCCGGGCTCTGGGATCCTGTACGACCCCTGGGTCGAGGACGCCCGTCAGCGCGGCCTCCGGCTGATCGGTTACTCCCGGCCCGGCTACGGCGCTTCCAGCCGGCGCCCCGGGCGCGACGTGGCGCAGTGTGCCGAGGACGTCACCGCGATCACCGACGCACTGGGCATCGCACGGTTCGCCACCTGGGGCGTCTCCGGCGGCGGACCTCACGCCCTGGCGACCGCGGCCCTTTTCCCCGAACGCTGCGTCGCCGCGGTTACGCTCGCCTCGGTGGCACCATACGACTCCCCCGGTCTCGACTTCCTCGCCGGGATGGGCGAGGACAACGTCATCGAGTTCAACGCTGCGCTTCAAGGGGAAGCAGCCATCAGACCCCTGGCGGAAGCCCAGCTACCCGCCATGCGCAGCGCCGACCCGGTGCAGATGGCTGCCCAGATGCGCACCGTCCTCTCGACTGTTGACGCTGATTCCCTCACCGACCGTTTCGGGGAATTCATGGCTCGCTATGGTCAGCACGGTCTCAGCGCAAGTGGTGACGGGTGGATCGACGACGACCTGGTGTTCACCCGGCCCTGGGGCTTTGACCTCGACTGGATTTCCATTCCCCTGCAGATCGTCCAGGGTGACCATGACCTCATGGTTCCCCCCGCGCACGGCGCCTGGCTCGCGAGCCGGATGCCCCAAGCGGAATTCAGGGCGTTGCCGAACGACGGTCACGTCGCGCTCCTGGCCACCCGCATCCCCGAAGTCCACGCCTGGCTGGCGAGCCGCTTCTAACCTCGCTAGCGGTGTAGCAACTTCCAGCGCAGCCCGGCGCGGTCGAGCATGTACCGGCCGAGGCAGGCCATGGTCTTCAGACCGTAGATGGTGCTGACCTTGAAGTTGACCGAGGAGGCCTCGGGGAAGTATCGGGTGCTGACGGGCACCTCCGCAACCAGGAACTTGAACGCCGCCGCCTGGAGCAGGATCTGGGTGTCGAAGACGAAGTCGTTGGAGTTGCGTAGGAAGGGCACGGAGTCCAGGAAGCGCCGGCTATACGCGCGATAGCCCGTGTGGTACTCGCTGAGGTCGAGGCCCAGCACCGCATTCTCGCAGCGGGAGAGGAAGCGATTGGCGAGGATCTTCCACCAGGGCATGCCGCCGGCCTTGGCCTGGCCGGGTTCGGCGAAACGCGAGCCCATCACCAGGTCATACCCGTCGTTGCGGACCTTGTCGATCATCTCGCCGAGAATGCCGGGGTCGTACTGGCCGTCCGGGTGCAGCATGACCACGACGTCCGCGCCCTGGCGCAGCGCCTCCATGTAGCAGGACTTCTGGTTGCCGCCGTAACCCACGTTGTGGGGGTGGCGGATCACGGTGAGATTCAGGTCCTGGGCAACCCGGACGGTGTTGTCGCGGCTGTTGTCGTCGACCAGGATGATCACGTCCGCGACCCCCTCGGGGATCTCGGCGATGGTCGAACCAAGGGTGGCGGCCGCGTTGTACGCCGGCATCACCACCACGGCCCGTCTGTTGACCCCGTCTGCGGCGGGGGCGTCGGCGGCGCGGCGCCCCTCGGTGTTCTTGCTCAAATGCATCGGCAAGAGCCTATCTAATCAGCGTGCGCTGACCCGCTTGTCGCGCCGCAGCGCATTGGCCGCCAGCCGGGCGGTGCCCAGCGCGGTTATCCCCACCCTCACCGCGAGGTTGACGGCTGCCGGCCGCCCACGCGCCTCATGCTTCTGGTAGTAGGTCCACATCGCGCGGTGGAACTCCACCAACATCTCGCCGCTGCGCTGGCGGGTGGACTCGCCCTTGACGTGCAGGACTCGCGCAGTGGGAACGTAGATCCCGGGGTGGCCGGCTTCACGCAGCCGGCGGCAGAGGTCGAGGTCCTCACCGTACATGAAGAAGTCCGCGTCGAATCCCCCCACGTCGTGGAACGCCGAGGCCCGCACCATGAGGCAGCCGGCAGTCCCGTTGAGCAACTCCTGCTCCTGGTCGTAGTCCAGGTGGGTGAGGTTATAGCGGTTGACCCGCGGACTGTTGGGAAAGAGCCTCGTGACCCCGGTGACGTACAGCAGCGCGCCCAGCGGGTCAGGATCTCCCCTGAGCGAGGCGTAGTCGGGCTCACCTGATTGCTTGTGGATGGCCGGGCCGGCAAACCCGAGGTCCACGCGCTCCTGCAGCCGCGACGCCAGCGTCGCGATCGCTTCGGGCCCCGCGACGCTGTCGGGGTTGAGCATCAGGAGAAGTTCGCGCGTGGCGTGCGATGCTGCGAGGTTGGTGCCGCGACCGAACCCCAGGTTTTCCGCGGAGCGGATCACCTTGACCCCGTGGTGCTCCGCAGCCAGCTCCGCGGAACGGTCGGAGGAGGCGTTGTCGACCACGATCACCTCGACATTCCCGCCGGCAATCGGCTCCAGGGTCTGACGCATCGTGCCCGCGCTGTTGTGGGTGACGATGAGGACCGAGACGCGCTCGAGCAGGGCGGTCAGGACCCTAGGCCTCCCTGGCGAGATCTTCCAGAAACTCGGCCGCGGCGTCCTGCCACCGGCGCAGCGGCGGCTGGCCGAGTTCGCGCCAGCGGCGGTTGTCGAGCACCGAATAGGCCGGCCGGCGCGCCGGGGTGGGGTAGTCGGCGGTGGTGATCGGCACGATCTCAGCGGCGATCTCTGCCCGCTCGACGACCAGGCACGCGAGGTCGTACCAGGTGCAGTCACCGCTGTTGGTGAGGTGGTACGTGCCCGGAGGGCCGATCTCCGCCAGGCGTCGCGACGCGCTCGCCAGGTCGCGCGCCCAGGTCGGCGATCCCCGCTGGTCGTTGACCACACGCATCTCGCCGGCCTGGCGGGCCACGCGCAGTACCGTGCTGATGAAGTTCTTGCCATGGAGCCCATAGACCCACGCGGTGCGCACGACAAACGCTTTCCCGCCGGCGGCCTGCACGGCCTGTTCCCCGGCGAGCTTGGAGCGTCCGTACTCGCCCGCCGGCGCAGGTATCGCGTTCTCAGGGATCGGCCCGGTCGCCGACCCGTCGAATACATAGTCCGTGGAGTAGTGCACGAACCGGCTGCCGGTCTCGGCGGCGGCGGCAGCCATCACCCCGGGGGCCACACCGTTGATGGCCATGGCCAGCTCCGGCTCCTCCTCGGCGCGGTCGACGGCGGTATAGGCCGCGGCGTTGAACACCACGTCTGCTTTCGCGTCGCTGACCGCGGCGCGAACGGCGGCGCTGTCGGTGACATCGATCTCTGCCCGCGTGAGCCCGGTGACCTCCTCGCCTGCGGCCCGCGCCTGCCGCACCAACTCCTCGCCCAGTTGCCCGGCGGCGCCGAAGACCAGGACGCGCAAAGCCCTACTCAGCGGCGCCGGCCCGCCGGGCTGCGGGATGCCGCATCCCGGCTAGGCATCCCGCGGCTTGTAGTTCTTCTTGTAGAACTCCCAGAAATCGCCCGACTTCAGCGGGCGCCACCACCATTCGTTCTCCACGTACCACCGCACCGTCTGGCGCAGGCCGCCGGTCACGTCGTAGTTCAGCTCCCAGCCCAGCGCCCGCGCCTTGCTGTTGTCGAGGCAGTAGCGGTAGTCGTGACCGAGGCGGTCCGCGACGTACTCCTTGAGGGACTCCGGCTTATCCAGGGCCTGAAGGACCTGGTCGGCGACCTCGATCCCACTGGTCTGGCCGCCCGCGCCGATGTTGTAGGTCTCCCCCAACTGACCCTTGTGCAGAACGATGTCGATGCCGCGGCAGTGGTCCTCAACATGGATGTAGTCACGCAGCGCCTGGCCGTTGCCATAGATCGGCAGGGGGCGGTCGTCGATGGCGTTGGTGATGAACAGCGGGATGATCTTCTCGGGGTACTGGAACGGTCCGTAGTTGTTGGAACCGCGGGTGATCACCGCCGGGAAGTCGAAGCTCTCGCGGTATGCCCAGACCTGCATCTCGCCGCCCGCCTTGCTCGCGGAATAGGGGCTGCGGGGCGCCAGCGGGTCGGTCTCCTTCGATCGCCCGTCCACCACGTGGCCGTACACCTCGTCGGTCGAGACCTGCAGGAAACGCTCGTGGCCGTGTTTCTTGGCGGCCTCCAGCAGCACCCAGGTCCCGAAAACGTCCGTCTGGATGAAGGCCCCCGGCTCCAGCAACGAGCGGTCCACGTGTGACTCGGCCGCGAAGTTCAGGATGCAATCCGCCTCCCCAGCAAGGCCGTCCACCAGCTTGGCGTCGCAGATGTCGCCCTTGACGAAGCGGTAACGCGGGTTGTCCTGGATGTCTTTGAGGTTTTCGAGGTTGCCCGCGTACGTCAGCTTGTCGAGGACCGTTACCTGGTAATCGAGGTGCTCGGCCAGGAACATCCGGACGAAGTTGCTGCCGATGAAACCGGCGCCCCCGGTGACGATGAATCGTTTCAAGCGATGTCCCTCAATCTCGCGCGCGTTTGGTTGTTGACCACGGTCTCGGCTTCATGTCGGCGCACCTGGGACCGCCGCATCCTCACCTCGACGAGCTTGAAGAGCGCCCTCACGCCATCCTCCCAGGTCAACTTCTTGCCCTGCTCCCGTGAGCGGGCGCGGTAGCGGATGGGGACCTCGTAGATCTGGTAGCCCAGGTTCAACAGCCCGCCAGTTATCTCCGGCTCGAGCTCGAACCCGCGGGCGCGCAGGTTGAGCTTTTGGGCAGCCTCGATTCGCATGCACTTGTAGCAGGTCTCCATGTCGGAGAGGTAGCAGTCGAACAGGATGTTGGTGGCCAGCGTGACCAGCTTGTTGCCAATCACGTACCAGAAGCTGAATGACGTGTGGCTGCCGAAGCTGCGGCTGCCAAAGACCACGTCGGTCTCACCGCGCTCGATCGGCTCCAGCAGCAGGGAGTACTGACTGGGGTCGTACTCCAGGTCGCAGTCCTGGATCAGCACGACATCGCCGCGCGCCTGCGCCAGCGCCGTGCGCACCGCCGCGCCCTTGCCCTGGTTGACGTCGTGGAAGAGCGCGCGAACCCCGGGCTTCTGCGCCAGCTTCTCGATCAGCAGCCGGGTGCCGTCGGTGGAGCCGTCATCGACGACGATGATCTCCTTGTCGTGCGGTGTGGCGAGGACCGCGTCGACGGCGCGTTCGATGGTCCGGACCTCGTTGTACGCGGGCATCAGGACGGACAGCTTCACGCCGCCGCCTTACTTCACCGGTGGGCCGGCGTTGAAGTCGTAGCCAATCCCAGGGTCGTCGTGCGGAATCCGACCCTCCTGCGCGGTGTCGTAGACCGAGCTGGTCACGTAGAGAAGGTGGGTGGTGTTCAGCGCGCGACACCCATGGGCGACCATCGGGGGAATCTTGACGATCTTGGCGCCGTAGTTGTCACCCATGAAGATCTCGTTGAGTTGGCGGTGAGTCGGCGAGTCCTCGCGCAGGTCGTACAGCACCACCTTGAGGTCCCCGATGCAGTACCACCAGTCGATCTGCTGAGGGTGGAAGTGCCAGCCCTTGCCGGACCCGGGGTGCATCAGCGAGTGGCTGAGCTGGGCGAACCCTGCCTCGCCAAAGAATGGGTCGGTCTTACGAATCAGTTCGCGGAAGAAACCTCGCTCGTCGGGGTGCGTCACCAGGGTCTTGATCTCGATCCCCTCGATGAGGGGGCGGCCCACCGCGTCGCTGGCGCGGGCCTGCTCAGTTGCGCTCATCGGCAGGGATTCTACCGGTCGGTCAGACCAGTTCGACCCGGGAGTGGTCACCCAGCATCAGCCTGTAGGCGCGTGGCCGCTCGTGGGTACGGGTGACGACCACATCCTTACCGATCAGGCTGTCGGCCAGCTTGCCCTCGATGTCGATGACCTTGCTGTTCTCCAGGATTATCGAGTGCTCCACCTCGGCGCTGCGGATCTCGCAGCCAAAGTAGATCGAGGTGAAGGGGCCGATGTAGGCGTCCTCGATCAGCGCGTTGCGGCCGATGATCGCGGGGCCGCGGATCAGCGAACGCACCACCCGCGCGCCCTCCTCGATCACCACCTTGCCGATCAGCTTGGATTCCTCGTCCACTGAGCCGTGGTTGCTGGGAGCCAGGCCATCGAGGACGATCCGATTGGCCTCGAGCATGTCCTCCAGTTTGCCGGTGTCCTTCCACCAGCCCTCGACCAGGTGGGGTAGCACCGCGGCACCACTGTCGATCAGCCATTGGATCGCGTCGGTGATCTCCAGCTCGCCGCGGGCCGAGGGCTTGATCGCCTTGACCGCCCTGAAGATGTCGTTGGTGAAGAGGTAGACCCCGACCAGGGCGAGGTCGGAGCGGGGATGGGAGGGCTTCTCCTCGAGGCTCTCCACCTGGCCGTCCGGCCGGAGCACGGCGACGCCGAAACGTTCCGGGTCGGGCACCACGGTGAGCAGGATCATGGCCTGTGGTTTGCGCTCTGTGAACTCCTTGACCAGGTCGGCGATGCCTCCCGGCAGGAGATTGTCCCCCAGGTACATGACGAAGGGTTCGCCGTCCAGGAAGTCCTCGGAGATCTTGACCGCATGGGCCAGGCCGAGAGGCGCGTCCTGGGGAATGTAGGTGATTTTGATGTCCCACAGCGAGCCGTCGCCGCAGGCCGCCCGGATCTCATCGCCGGTGTCCCCCACAATCACCCCCACGTCGCGGATCCCCGCCTGGGCGAGGTTCTCCAGCACGTAGAAGAGGATGGGCTTGTTGGCCACCGGGACCAACTGCTTGGCGCTGGTATGGGTGATCGGGCGCAGGCGGGTGCCCTTGCCGCCGCTGAGAACGAGACCCTTCATCGCGCTGATACTAAGGGGCCTACGCCCCCAGTCGCCTGCCGGCCCGGCGGAAACTGGCCCACAACGCGAACATCTCGCGGAAGGTCCGCAGGATCACCGCCGGCGTGGCGCCCTTCGCGCTGCCCACGGTGCGGGGGAAGTGGTTGACCCCCACCTCGGCCACCCGGTACCCGGCCTGCCGCGCCCGCAGCAGGAACTCGGCGCTGAAGAAGGCGCCGCCCGAGAGCGGCACCACGGAGTCGGCAACCTCCTTCTTGACCACTTTGAAGGCGCAGTCCACGTCGCGGGTGCGGAGGCCGAACATCACCCGGAGCACCCGGTTGTAGGTCCAGGCGATGAAGAGCCGGTGAAAAGGGTCGGCGCGCCGGATGCGGTAGCCGGCAACCACGTCATTGTCGTTCAACAGGGGCCACATTCGATCCAGCTCGCGGAGGTCGAACTGCTGGTCGCCGTCGGTCCAGAACACAACGTCCCCGGAGGCCGTCCGCAGCCCGGTACGGAGGGCTTCACCGTAGCCGCGGTTGACGTCGTGGCGCACGTAGCGAACGGATGGGTGCTGCGCCGCCAGCCGCCTCCCCTCGTCCTCGGTGCCGTCGCGGCTGCCGTCGTCGACGATGATCACCTCGATCTCGCCGGCGAATGCCGGGAGAACCTTCAGGGCCGCTTCGACCATCGGCGTCACGTTCCCCGCCTCGTTGTAGGCAGGAAAAAAGAAAGACAACTTCCGAGCCCCGCCTTGCATACCCAAATTTCAGTAGGCGTTGCGGTGGAAGAACACCCGGACGAACGTGGCCAGGAGAATCTTGAGGTCGAACGCCAGGCTCCAGTTCTCCACGTAGTAGCTGTCGTAGATGGTGCGCTGTTCGATCGGGGTGTCCTGCCGCAGGTCGTTCAGTTGCGCCCACCCCGTGATCCCCGGGGAGACGGCGTGGCGCTGCTCGTACCCGGGGATCTCGCGCTCGAACCGGTCGACGAAGTGGGGGCGCTCGGGACGCGGACCGACCAGGCTCATGTCTCCCCAGAGGACGTTGAAGATCTGCGGCAGCTCGTCGAGGCCGGTCTTGCGCAGGAAACGCCCCAGGTTTGTCACCCGGGGGTCGTCGCGGGCGGCGAAGACCGGACCCGTCGCTGCCTCGGCGTCGATCACCATCGACCGGAACTTGTGGATCCTGAACACCCGGCCGTGCTGGCCGACGCGCTCCTGCGTGAATATCACCGGGCCCTTCGAATCGAGCCGGATGGCCAGCGCGATGATCGCCATGATGGGGGCCCCCGGCAGCAGCAGGAGCACCGAGACGACGGAGTCGAAGGTCCTCTTGACCAGCAGGTTGGCGCCGTTCAGCCGGGAGCGCCGGACTCCGACAATCGGGATGCCGTCGATGTCGTCGGCCATGACCCCACTGGTGATCACCTCCAGCAGGTCGGGCACGATCTTGAACTCGACATCGAGGTCGTCGCAGGTGCCGATCAGCCTCAGGATCTGGCGGTGGTCCACCTGGGGCAGGGCGATGAACACCTCCTCGACATTGGTGTTCATGACGAAGTGGGGCAGCTCGGAGGTGTCACCAAGGACCGGCAGCCGGTTGTACTCGGTGCCGCTGGGCAGCAGCTCGTCGAGGACCCCGACCAATTCGTACCCGTACTCCGGGAACATCTCCAGGCGGTGGATCAGCGCCTCGGCCCCGCTTCCCGAGCCCACCACCAGCGCCCGGGTCGTCCCCAGCCCGCGGTGGCGCAACTGCGAAAGTACAACCCGCATCATGGCGCGAAATAGGAGCAGCAGCGCGGCACCACTGATGGACACGTAGACCACCGCCAGGCGGGAGTACGAGAAGCCGCGGTAGAGGCCCATGATCGCGAGCAGGAGAACAGCGCCCATGGCGACGCCCCCGATCAGCCCGTAGGCCTCGTCGAGGTATGCGCGGCCGCGGGCCTGGACGTAGCCGCGGTTGAGCAGGAGCGTGGTGACCATGACCACGACCACCACCGGGATGGCAGCGAGGTAGCGCTTGAAATCGGGCGGCTCGGTGCCAGGGACCGGGATGCGGTCGAGGTGGCTGTTGTAGCGATACCAGTAGCTGACCAGCAGCGCGGCTGCGACAGCCACCGAGTCGCCGGCGAGCAACCCCAGCGTGAACCAGGGCTGGATGCTGCGCGAGCGCGAGCGGCCCCGGCTGAGCGGGCGGATCAGCGCCTCGTTCGCGATTGCAGTGCCTCCCTGGCCAGGGCGATCTCGTCCGGGCTGAACGCGTGCAGCGCAACCAGGCCCACACCATAGGACACTGAACCGACGATCACCACCAGCACGTAGGTGGCCACGTGGTGGCCGAGCAGCGACACGGTGGCGAACATCAACGCAGCCATCAGGATGCCCGCCGGTAACACCCCCTTGACAGGGGCCAGCAGGGGCATCGCGAAGAGGTGCTTGCGGAGGAAGAACCAGCCGCCGATGAACAGCCCCAGTTCAGTTAGGCCGGTAGCCCAGGCGGCCCCCAGGTAGCCGCCGAAATAGGGGTTGTGACTGGGTATCAGGACCAGGTTCAACGCAACATTCACAACGAGGCTGATGACCGCCAGCCGGGTGGAGTCGCTCTGGCGACCCATGGCGTTCAGAGTGTAGAGGAAGACGTTGTTCACGAACAAAAAGAACACCCCCACGGCGAGGATCTGGAGGACTGGAATGGCTTTCTCGAAGCCGGGGATGGTGTAGCGGATGATCGGCTCTGCGAGGACCACCATCATCAGGCTGATCGGCAGACCCACCACGGCCAACATCTTGTAGACCTTGGTCGACGCGCCGGCGAGGCGATCGTTGCCCGCGTGGGCCAGCTGGCTCAGTGCGGGGAAGATGGGGTCCATCAGCGTCTGGGGCACGAACACCACCGCCTCCAGGTATTTGTATGCGGCGCTGTAGATGCCGACCGCGACGAACGTCGTGAACACCTTGAGGATGGGCACATCGACCTTGAAGTAGAGCGTGCTCAGCACCACCGTCAGACCGAATGGGAGGCTCTCGCCGGCCAGCATGCTGAGGCGGGCGAACTGCAGGTCGAATCGGAATCGGTGGCCAAATCGAGTCACCGCAACCAGCGCCGCGTAGACCGCGGTGAAGGCATAACTGGCGGTGTAGACCCACAGGAATGCCCACCACGGGAGGTGCAACAGCGCGACGATCAGCGCGGCGCCGAGCAGGACGAACGACTCCCCCACGATCGCGATCGCCTCGTATTTCAACTGGCCGACGGCGTAGAAGGTGGCCCGCAGCTGGTTGGAGAAGCTGGTGGCGATCAACAGGGCGAAGGTCGGCGGAACGTAAGGCGACAGACCCGGGAGGCCAATCCAGACGGCGATGTAGAGGATCGCCAGGACCGGCACCATCAGCACCAACTTGAGGCTGAGGATGCTGTTCAGGTAAGGGGTCAGGAGCTCACGGTCCTTGGCCACCTCGCGGGTGAAGAGGGGGCGAAGGCCGAGGTCGGCGACGATGCTGACGAGGGCGGAGTACACGATCAGCGAGTTGAAGCGTCCGTAGTCGCCGCTCCTGCTGCCCATGGTCCGGATGACGATCAACACCACGGCGAAGACCAGGACCTTGGAGAGCAGCCGCGTCACGGCGACCAGCGCGGTGTTGCGGAAGGTGCGGGCGGCGAGGCTCACGTGCGGACGGTCAGGAGGACGGCTGGGCGCCGTACTGCTGGTCCAGGCGCAGCGCCGCCGCGTGCATCCCCAACAGCGCCATGGTCAGCCAGGCGAGGTCGTTCTTGAGGATCGGCACATCGAGCTGGCCGTGGACCAGGATGGTCACCCAGGCGGCGGCGAAAGCCACGTGGTAGGCGTGCTGCGGGGTGCGGGCCCGGATCGACTGCATGCACCTGCGCGCGACGTCGACGATCAGCCAGACAAAGGCCGCCAGGCCCAGCAGCCCGGTCTCGGTCCAGAAGGTGAGAAAGGTGTTGTGCGGGTAGAGCAGTTGCTCGCTGTAGCCGGTGCCCTGTCTATATGGCGCGATGGCCTCGTGGAAGCCACTCAGGCCGCCCCCGAAGACGGGCCGGTGACTCAGCATCTTCAACGTCGCCTTCCACACCGCGACGCGGAGATTGACGCTGTTCAACGGGTCGCTGGGATCGAACTCGTGGGAGATCCGTTTGCGCACCGCGGGCACCAGCAGCGCGAGCACGCCGGCCGCCGCCACCCCTCCGAGGAGGGCGACGCGGCGGGCGTTGACGGCGGCGAGGAGGATCAGCGCCGCCAGCACTCCAAGCCAGGCTCCCCTCGAGAAGCTGACCGCCAGGGCAGGGACACCGACCAACACGAAGAGGATCCCGTTGCCCCGCTCTCGGCGGTCACCATAAAGGATCAGCGCCGCGGCGATCGCCACCAGGGGGCCGAGGAACAGCCCGGTGGCATTGGGCGTGTTGTATAGGACGTAGATCGGCGCCTCGATGAGCTTGGGGCGGTGGACGGCGATGGCGAAGAGAAAGGCCAGGTCGGTGAGGACCGAAACCACGATGCCGGCCAGAAAGAAGCCCTGGAGCAGCTTGCCCAGGCTCTCGCGCGAGCGAAAGACGTCGGCCACGATGTAGGCGCCGAACACGGGCTCGACAAAGTAAGCCTTCCACAGGCCGAGAGCCGCGGTCCGCTCGGCGGAGGTGAAGATGGAGATGGTGGCCGCGAAAACCAGCAGCATGATCGGCCAGAAGTAGGGGAGCCCGCGGGGGTCCGGGAAGCCCTCATGGGAGACGATCTTCTCGACAATGTAGACCGCCACCAGCGCCACCAGTGCCAGCTCGAGAGCGGTGAAGGGCACGCCCAGGGCCTTTCCGCGAAGGACGTAGGCGAAGCTCAGGGCCGCGGCGAGGCGCGCGAAGGCGCGGCTGGCAGACACGATCGAATAGTAAGCCGGAGGTCGCTACACTCTCGGCCATGTACGCGGAAGCCGCCCCCGGGCGGGTGCTCAGCGGGATGCAGCCCACCGGTCGGATGCACATCGGGCACTACTTCGGCGCGCTCCGCAACTACATCCGCATGCAGGACCAGTACCGCGCCTTCTACTTTGTCGCCGATCTCCATGCGCTCACCACCATGGAGGATCCCCACGAACTCTGGCCCAATGTCACCGCAATGGTCGCCGATTGGCTGGCCGCCGGGGTGGATCCCAAGAAGGCCACGATCTTCGTGCAATCGCATGTCCCGGAGGTCGCCGAGCTGCACTGGATCCTCTCGACCACCACGCCACTGGGCTGGCTCGAGCGGGTGCCGACGTTCAAGGAGA
The DNA here is from genome assembly GCA_050998755.1 of Candidatus Dormibacteria bacterium. Classification (GTDB taxonomy): domain Bacteria; phylum Chloroflexota; class Dormibacteria; order DASZGP01; family DASZGP01; genus JAXDLW01. The sequence goes on along the minus strand of JBPCPW010000038.1, from coordinate 3,664 downwards.
AGGCCGAGCAGCACCCCGACAACGTCAACTACGCGCTCCTGGGCTACCCCGTCCTGCAGGCTGCCGACATCCTGATGTACGACGCCGACCGGGTCCCGGTCGGGGAGGACCAGCTGGCGCACCTGGAGCTCACACGCGAGATCGCGCGGCGGTTCAACCACCGGGCCGGTGCTCCGGTATTGCGAGAACCGAAGGCCGAGCTGACGGACACGCCCCGGGTGATGGGGTTGGACGGCAAGACCAAGATGAGCAAGAGCCGCAACAACTACATCCCCATGACCGGCGACCCCGACGAGGTGACCAAGCTGATCCGCGGTGCCGTGACCGACGAGACGCGGGCCTATCGAACTGACCCCGGCCACCCCGAGAACTGCAACGTGTGCCAGCTGCACCGGACGTTCAGCCCCAACGACTTCGAGCAGATCTGGGAGGGCGAGCGGACCGGGGCGACCGGGTGCGTCGACACTAAGAAACTGCTGGCGGAGCGGGTGATTGACTTCTTCGCACCGATGCGGGCGCGACGCCTGGAGATCGAGGCGCAGCCGGGCTACGTCGAAGAGGTGCTGGCGCGCGGCGACGAGGTTGCGCGACACACGGCGCGCGAGGTCCTGGGGCGGGTCAAGGCGGCCGTCGGGCTGCGTTGACAGGGCGGCGGCGTCGGGCGGCCTCTTAGCGCAGTCGAGTTCGGACTAGGAGCGCCCCTGCCCCACCGGCAATGACCAGCGTCGCCAACCCCGCCAGCGGCAGCAGCCTGGGATCCTGCGTGCCGGTCTGCGGCAGGCGGCCTGAGCCGGTCGCGGCGCCTGCCGACGCCGGCCGCGGCGACGCGACCGGGCGGCCCTGGAAATCGGTGGGCGGCGGGTTGGCCGCGCCGGCGGGCCCGGGGTCCACCCCGCCCGGGCCGTAGATGTTGGGCTCGGCGGCAAAGACGGCGCATTTGGCTGGCGAGGTCCCGGGGAGCCCCATGTCCAGGGCACCCTTGACCTGGGTGCACATCACGTGGTCGCCGAGGGTCGCCGAGATGTTGAAGAGGATGTTGTCGTTGCCTCCCGCCCCGGCCTGGATGGCCTGCGGGTAACCCTCGGGGAAGGGCGCGATGAGGTAGCCCAGCTGGTCGTTGGACAGCCCGGTGGTCCAGTAGCGCCGGGCGCCGGGCACCGCCTGCATGAACTGCTGCCTAATGTTCGGGTAGGGCTCGCCCGGGTTGGTGGTGAGCACGACGTCGCCAATGCGGTACACCCCAACCCAGGTCCCCAGCACGTTGCCGGCCAGGTACGGTGGCGTCTGCGCGCGCGCCACCGGGACCCCAATCGGATCGCCGAGGTAGTTGAAGGCCAGGATCCCGGCGTTGTCCGCGGGGTCGTGAATGAAGAGCTCCCGGCCGTCGACCGCACCCACGGTGATCGGCGTCTCAGCCCGCACCGCCCCGTCGACATAGGCCATCACCGCGGCGGAGTACTTCGACAGCCGGCAGCTGTCGTCGAGCTGCCGGGGATCGACCAGGTAGGCGCCGGAGGTCTTGTCGGTGGCGGTGCAATCGCCACGGTTGGGCTGGCTGCGCCCCACCGCGCCAACGATGGTCAGCCCGACCCCGCCGTACTTGTCCTGGACCATCTGTCCCACCACACCCGGCCAGTCCGGTGAGAGCAGGGTGTTGCCGCCCCCCATAACCGTGGCGTGCGCCGCGAAGTTGACCAGGGTCATGATCGTGCCGCCCGCCACAACGTGACCCGCCCCCGTGGCGATCGCCTGCATCGTCCGAAGCTCGGGGTCCATGACGTCGTTGGGTGGCGTCTGGCAGTCGAACTGGTCGTTGAGGATGCGGTTGCTGGCGCAAGGGCCGGGAGTGGGGACCGCGCCCTCTTTGATCAGAGCGGGCTGCCGGTTGGCGTACGCCGTCTCCAGGGCCTTGACCGCCTGGCTCTTGATGAATGCGAGGTACTCGTCGGGGACAAACCCCCAAACCCCGATGGTGTCCTCTCCGGCGTGCGAGTGATCACCGCTGATGGTGATGTTGTTGAAGGCCAGGCCGCCCCCGGTGGCCTTGGCGACCTCCGAGCGGATGTCATCGATGCCGTACGGCCGGGCCATCAGGTTGGCCGGGTTGATGCGGTAAGCGGCGAACATGCCCTGGGTGTCAAGGTCGGCAAAGGCCACGGTGTGGGTGCCGTCGGAGACAACGACTGCCCGGACGAAGACATGCGGGCCATTCATCACGCCGGTGGCGTAGCGGGGGTTGAAGCAGGCGGTCTTGCTGGGGTCCACGCATGGGACGGTGGTGCCCAGCGGGCCGATCTGTGAGCCTCCGCTGCCGATCCCGTAGCCACCTAGGTAGAGGTCCTTGGCCGCGACGTACTGCGCCAGCTTGGCGCCCTGGGGGGCCAGGTCCTCAGCGTCCGCGCCCACCAGGAACGACGCCGGTGAGGCGGCGCGCGCAGGGGTCACCGCCGGGACGAGGAAGAGGGCGGCGCCCGCCAGCAGCACGACCAGCATGGCCGTCAATCCGAATCCGCTCCCGCGCCGCTGCGCCGACCAACTGACCCACATCCCGCACCAATTCAATCAGAGCGGTCCCGTGGGCAGGCGTCCAGCCCCACGCGGCGGTTCGGCGACCTCCGGTCCGGACCCGCCGCTGAGGCGCGGAACGGCAACCCAGCCCGCGCCGAGGTTCGCCTCGTGGTGCACCCATTTTACGAACGTTTGTTTGCTATACTAATTTGTATGAGTTTGGGGGAAGGGGCAGTTGTATCCTGTGGACTGCCGCTGGCTGATTTGGTCGCCGCGGTAGAGCAGTTCGCCTATGGCTTCCGTCCGGCCGAGGAGCCCCGCGAGCTGGGCTCACAACTGGTGCTTCTGCGGTCGACGATGGACCGTCTCGAGGTCGTGTTCGCACATGCTGCCGGGACCTTCGCCGCCACCGACGAGTGGGAGGACCAGGGCGCCACCTCCGCCATTCAGTGGCTCCGTCACAACGCCAAGATGACCTCGACCGCCGCCGCCGAGAGGATCTGCGTCGGCGAGCAGCTGCAGCACATGCCGCAGTTCGTGGAGTCGTTGTTCGACGGCAAGCTTGGATTCGGGCATATCGTACACGCCGCCCGCGCGGCGCAGAAGCTGTCCTGCTCGGACACCGGCGAGGGCTTTGACGAGTCGGACCTGCTGGACCCTGCCGAGGGCATGAGCGTGGGCAAGTTCGGCTATGCCGTCCGGCACTATCTGCATTCCAAGGACGCCCAGGGAGCGGTGGCTGACGAGGTTGCCGCGGCACAGGTCCGCGAAGCGTCCGTCACCACCGGGGCTGACGGCTGGGTGCACCTGCGGGCAAGCCTTGACCCCGAAGGTGGGGCCATCGTTCGCACCGTGCTGGAGACGCTTGGTCGGCCAGACGGTGCCGACGATGACCGGCTCTACGGGCAGCGGATGGCGGATGCCCTGGTCGAGGGAATGAAGCACTCCATGGACCTTGGGGCGATGCCCACGCGTGGCGGCCAGCGGGTGCACCTGCAGGTGACGGCCTCCTACGAGACGCTTATGGACGCAGCCGGCGCGCCCGGTGCGGAGATGGCGCTCTCGCTCCCCATCTCAGGCGAAAAGGCCCGGCGCCAGGCGTGTGATTGCAGCTTCACCCGGATCCTGCTCAACTCCGACTCGATTCCAATCGATG
>JBPCPW010000025.1:0-3598 GCA_050998755.1 Candidatus Dormibacteria bacterium | reverse complement strand
CCAGCTGGACTGCCTCACGCCGGAACTCGGGCGGGTACGGTCGTCGGCTTCTTCCCATGTGGACCTCCTGTGCCGGGAATCATCTTCCCGAACGCTATGGTGTCCACGAAACCGGGGCAACTCCAGTGCTGCCAATTCCGTCAATCTAGTCCGCGATGGCGTTCTGCCAGCGCCTAATCTGTATTCAAAAAGTTGGTGGCCCCGGAGAGATTCGAACTCCCGACACACGGTTTAGGAATACGCCGGAAACGGAGCGCGTCGGGTTAACTGAACTCAATCGAGGATAAATTCGGATCTGACTTGACTGACTCGCGTCAATCTGAGCCGATGGTTAGGAAGCATCAATGGACGTGCAATGGACGTACCTCGCAATGACACATCTGAACTTCGCCAGAAGCTCGCGGTGCCCAATCAGACCAAGGTAGCCAACTAGCCGGGTTGAGGGTTCGCGACCTGCTTCTGACACCTCGCATTTAGAGGGTCGTACTGCCACACGCAGAGCGTCAGGCGTCTGCGGTCAGACGTGGCCGCCCCAGTTTCATCACTGCCCAGATCCTGACGCGGGTGGACCACGGGCGCACATGCCGCTCTAGCGCCGTGAGATATGCGGCCTCAGCGTCATCGAGAGCGCGGAGGTCGATGAGATCCCGGACAGGAACCTGAGCGTCTTTCGTAATGGGCTCGCGCTCCCACGCCTTGGTCATTTCGGAGGATGAGCCTCGCCCCAAGCCAGTTCCGCGCAGGCAGGTTCCTCCCATGGCCTACCTGGCGATCCTGCTCCAGCGCGACGCAGCAAATCTCCTCACCGTATCGCCCAGACCCGCGTCTCTGTGGCCGGGACGTGGCTGATTGTCTTGATCTGCCGTCGGTGACCCGGGCGCCGATGTACGATTCAGCCTGCAGCTGCTTGCTGGATACGACTGGGACTCCAGATCTGGGTTGCCAATACCTTGTAGAGGTCTTGGCGAGCGTCCAGTTCGGCCTTCGTGAACACAGGCATGGACTGGAACGCGAGTCCGCTCTTCTCGATGAAGCGGAGGAACCCCGGGTTCCGCTCGTAGGCGCCCTCATGAAGGCTCTGAGCCAAGAGGTTCTCTCGTAGGTAGAACTCGCGCTTCTTCTCGTACGGCAGGTCGTTGTAGCTGGCGTTGAAACTTTTGGGGAGGAGCAGCAGTCCTCCGATCCGATTTCGGTACTCCTGGAAATCGGCCGGGTGGGAGAACTCAGACTCATGTTGTTCGGGGTGATCGGCCCAGATGTGCTCGACTTCATACCCCTTCTGCCCGGCGACACTGACGTATTCCTTATAGCGAGATGGTCCATTGTAGGTGGCGACGTTGCGGTGGCATCGTTGTTGCGAGCGGCAGGGGGTGACTATGTTGCGGCTAGGCCAGAGCGAGATCGTACGATCCAGCCTGGAATCGCGGTTCGCCGTGGGGCGCCGCGTGAAGGCCAACCGTCTCCGGCAAATCGTACAGGGGCTCTACACCTCGAACACTACCGAGGACCTCGAGCGCGTGGTCGACCGCAACCTGCTTGACATCGCCGGCGTGTATTTCCCGGATGCCGTCCTGGTCGACCGATCCGCCGAGGCGGGGGGGCGACCGCGGGACGGGATGCTCTACGTGAGCCACCCCCGACCGACCGCCCTGGTGCTACCCGGCGTCACCATTGAGGCGCGCCCAGGGCCCGGCCGACTCTTAGGTGACACCGCGCTGCCGCAGGGGATCCACCTGAGTTCCACCGCGCGCGGACTCCTGGACAACGCCCGGCGCTCGCGCCGGCGGCGGGATGGCTCGCAGCGGACGCTTCGACGCGATGAGCTGGAGGCCTGGGTGGAGCGGCTGCTGGAACAAAGAGGGGAGGCGGGGCTGCTCAATCTGCGCACCGAGATGGATGTGCTGGCCTCCGCGCTTGGGGCACAGGCCGCGTTGCAAACCGTGGGAGGCCTGATCGGGGCCATGCTGGGCACCCGACCAAGCGTCAGAGCAACCGGCGAGCCGATGCGAGCGCGGCTTGCGGGACGACCGTATGACCAACGCCGGGTGACGATGTTCGAGGCGCTCTACGACGTCCTGACCTCCCAGGCGCCACCGGTCCGTCCAGCCGGCGATCCCGCGCGGCAGCGTTTCCTGCCCTTCTTCGAGGCCTACTTCTCAAACTTCATCGAGGGCACCGAGTTCACCGTCGAGGAGGCGGCGAGCATCGTCCTTGAGGGTGACGTGCCCGCCGACCGTCCAGCGGATGCGCACGACATCATCGGGACCCACCGCCTGGTGGCCGACGAGGCGGAGATGTCTCTTCGGCCAAACCGTTTCGAGGAGCTGCTGGAGATCGCCCGGCGACGTCACGCCATCCTCATGGAATGGCGCCCCGACAGGCATCCCGGAACCTTCAAGGAGCGTGCCAACCAGGCCGGTCAGACGCAGTTTGTCGCCCCCGAGCAGGTCGTCGGCACCCTGGAGCGGGGCTTTCGCATCTACCAGCGGATCCTGAGCCCAAGGCCTTGCGGGGCGGCTCGCGGGCGGATGCTCAAAAACCGCAAACCGCGGAATCATCCTGCTACGGTGCGTTTATGAATATGCACCGCTTAGCCCTGATCGCAGCACTTGGACTCACCCTGGCCGCCTGTGGAGGCCCCTCCGCGGGCCCTGTGCCGTCACCCTCGAGCAAGCCGGCCCCTTCGCCCAGCGCCAAGGTTGACGCAGCGAGGTGGGAGGAGGCCTGGACGACCTGGGGTGTCAGCCAGCCGCCACCGCCCAACTTTCTGGACCAGTACGCGATCAAGCTGCCGGCGCGCATCCAGAACTACACCCAGGGCGCCGTCTCCGACGCCGATGCGCGGTTATGGGCGGAGGGGGCGGCGCGCAACATCGGGCTGCAGCGGTGGAGCCTGTCGACCCTTCACGAGGGGCCGCTGCTCAACCACGCAGTCCTGGAGCAGGCGAACCTCCCGATCAATGTCTACGGGGACGTGCTGACGTTAATCCCGAGCTACAGGGCGAAGGGGGTCAAGTCGGTCCAGGTCGTCGGGTTCGACACCTGGACGGCCGTGGCCCTGGTGATCGTTCCGGACTCGGTGATCGCTCAGTATGCGGCGCCCGACAAGCCGACCAAGTACGGCCTGCTGGCGAGAACACTTGGCCCTTCGCACCTGGTATTGACCTACGTGGACGGGCACGCCGAGGAGGTGGCGGAATATGCGGCGGGGGCGAAGGAGGACTTCCTGTGGTCGGGCAGCTACGACCCGAACCACATCCTGAAGCCGATGTGGGTGGAGGCCAGCGGGTGGCTCTGCACCAGGCACGCCAACCTCACCGCCGTGTGCGGCCAGCTAGGGGCGTCCTAGAGCCGGAGCCGGGCCGCAAAGGCGGGTTTGTCCGCCGCCTGTCCGCCGCCCGGGTCTAGCGTGAGGTCATGAGATCAACGGCCGGCTGTGCCGATATGGCAACACACCTTTACGGCGGATGGCAGGCCGCCGAGAATGCGAACTGAGATGTTGAGTGGCGGGGGGGGCGCCCCCCCATTCCCCCCGACTTTGGTCTGCCTGGTGGGTGCCGCCCCCCTGGCGGGATCGCATTCTTGCGTGTTTTCCTAT
>JBPCPW010000012.1:0-8144 GCA_050998755.1 Candidatus Dormibacteria bacterium | reverse complement strand
ACCGATTCCGAGCTTGCATCTCGGGCGCTGGACGCCCGATACGGGCGTCGCCGGCTTCGCCCGCTGCGCGGGGCTGCGCGCCTCCCTCACGCACCTATTGGTGCGCTCGGTCCGGTGCTCACCCGGCTCCTTCGTCTCGAACGTCCATCATCCCAATCTGCGGCGCCCGGATCGGTGGATCCCGGCTTAGCAGTTGGCCAACCGTCGGTTAAATCTTTCGACGCACGGTAGGCTGACTACCGATGGCGACGGCGATCGTGGTGGGGGTCGACCTCGGCGGTACCAAGGTCCAATCAGCGGTCCTGCTGTCGCGGAAGGTGATCGGGCAAGGCCGCACTCGCACACCCCAGGGAGACGCAGACCAGGTAGTCGAAGCGATCCTGGGAACCATCGACGTGGCACTGGGGGAGGCCAAGGCCAAGCGGTCGGATGTTTCCGCAGTGGGCATTGGCTTCCCGGGCCAGTTTGACGTGAAAACTGGCGACACCACCGGGGCCGTGAACCTCAGGGGGTTCCAGGACCGCTACCCGTTCTCACGGAAAGTCTCGGCGGCCATGGGGGGCGCCCGGGTAGTGCTGGACAACGATGTCCGCGCCGCCCTCCTCGGCGAGTACCAGCTGGGCAGCGGGCGCGGCTACAAGAACGTGCTGGGCGTGTTCGCGGGTACCGGGGTGGGTGGGGGACTGGTGCTCGAGGGGCGGGTGCGACGCGGTCGTGGCGCCGCCGGCGAGATCGGCCACACCGTCGTGAAGGACCACGGACTGGAGTGCGGGTGTGGGCGCTTCGGTTGCCTCGAGGCCTATGCCGGGCGGGGCCGGATGGAGGTCCAGGCCCGGCGGTCGGTGGAGAGGGGCGAGAAGACAGTGTTGTTCGAGATCATGGAGAAGAAGGGCCGCGATCGCCTGACCAGCGGGGTGATCGCCGCCGCCCTCGCCGACGGCGACAGGATGGCGAGGACCCTCGTCGATGATGCCGTGTGGGCGCTCGGCATCTCGCTGGCCTCGGTCCAGAACGTCCTCGACCTCGAGGCGATCATCGTCGGCGGCGGCCTGGGTGACCGGCTGGGCGCACCGTTTGTCGAGCGCGTTGCGGAAGCTATGAAGCCTCACTTGCTGATCGACCAGAACCCGCCGAAGATGCTCACAGCCACCCTCGGCGACCTCTCGGGTGCGGTGGGGGCCGCGCTGCTGGTTGCCGGGAGGGGGCGCGCGGCGGGCAGCTGAAGTGAAGCGGTTCCCGCGCACCGGGCGGCGCTGTCCGGGGATGCCGCGGGCTTACACTAGGCGGGCAATGCGCGCACGCCAACGGCGGCTGCCATGGCACTAGGCAGCCAGCGCGTGGAGACCAAGTCCGCAGCCAGGAGGCGCAAGCGCGCCCCCGGGCGGAAATCGGCCGACACGCGATATATCAACCGCGAGCTCTCGTGGCTCGATTTCAATGTGCGAGTCCTCGCGCTTGCCGAGGACGCGGCCAAACCGCTGTTGGAGCGGGCCAAATTCCTGGCCATCGTCAGCTCCAACCTCGACGAGTTCTTCCAGGTCCGCGTCGCGGGACTGAAGGAGCAGGTGGTCGCCGGTGTGACCACGCGGTCGCCGGACGGGATGACCGCGACCGCACAGCTGGCGGCGATCCGTAAGCGGGTGGCCAAGCTGATCACACACATGGAGGCGGCCTTCACCGGGGACGTCGCCCCAGGCCTGAGCGCGGCCGGGGTCCGTATCGTGCGGATCTCCGACCTGTCCTCCGGGGACCGATCGTGGTTGAAGGACCTGTTCGAACGTCACATCTTTCCAGTGCTGACGCCGCTGGCGGTGGACCCCGCCCACCCGTTCCCCTACATATCGAACCTCTCACTCAACCTCGCCGTCCTGGTGCGCGACACTGAGCGCAAGACCACCCGTTTCGCTCGCGTGAAGGTCCCGCCGGTGCTCCCGCGCTTTGTCACGATGCCGGACGGCCAGCGGTTCGTGCCCCTGGAACAGGTCATTGCGGCCCATCTCGGCGCCCTGTTCCCAGGCATGAAGGTGCTCGAGCACCACCCATTCCGGGTCACCAGAAACGCCGACCTGGACGTCGAGGAGGACGAGGCCGACGACCTGCTCGATGCCATCGAATCCGAGCTTCGCCGCCACCGTCGTGACGCCGACGTCGTCCGGCTCGAGGTCGACCCGGGGATGTCAGAGGAGATCCTGACCTTGCTGACACGAGAGCTGGAACTTTCTCAGGACGACGTTTACAAGGTGGACGGCCTGCTGGACCTGACCGGGCTCTGGTCGCTTGTCGCCCTTGAGCGCCCCGACCTCAAGGATGAGCTGTGGTTGGGCACCACCGCCTCAGCGTTCACGCCGCGCGCCGACGGCGATCGCCCTGACTTCTTCGGGGTCATCAGCCGTCGCGATGTCCTGGTTCACCATCCCTACGAGTCCTTCGCGACCTCGGTCGAGGCCTTCATCGAGCAGGCCTCGCGCGATCCCAGCGTGCTGGCGATCAAACAGACGCTGTATCGCACCTCGGGACCGGAACGCGGCATCATCAGGTCACTGATCCGGGCGGCGGAAACCGGCAAGCAGGTGGTGGCCTTGGTGGAACTCAAAGCCCGCTTCGATGAACAGGCCAACATCGTCTGGGCGCGGGCACTGGAGCAGGCGGGAGTGCACGTGGTCTATGGGCTGGTGGGCCTGAAGACCCACGCCAAAACCAGCCTCATCGTACGGCAGGAGAAAGGGGAGATCCGCCGCTACTGCCACCTGGCGACCGGTAACTACAACCCCAAGACAGCCACGATCTACGAGGACGTCGGCATCTTCACCTCGGATGAGGACATTGGCGAGGATGTCACCGAGCTGTTCAACTACCTGACTGGCTACAGCCGCCAATCCACTTGGCGCCGTCTGCTGGTGGCCCCGGTCGGGCTGCGCGACAACATCCTGGCGCTGATCAAGCGCGAGACCGAGGCCAAGGACGGCAGCATTTTGATGAAGATGAACAGCCTGGTCGACGAGCAGGTCATCGACGCCCTGTACACGGCCTCTCAGTCGGGCACATCGGTGACCCTGGTGACCCGCAGCATCTGCTGCCTACGGCCGGGGGTGGAGGGGCAGTCGGAGACGATCCACGTACGTTCCCTGGTCGGGCGCTTCCTGGAGCATTCGCGCATCTTCCGTTTCGGCAGCGCGTCTCGCGGCTACGACTACTACATCGGCTCCGCGGACATGATGCCACGCAACCTCGATCGGCGGATCGAGGTCCTGGTCCCGGTCCTGGACAAGGAGCTTAAGCAGCGCCTCGAGGAGATTCTCCAGGCTGACCTTGACGACGACGTCCTCGCGTGGGACCTCGGGGCCAAGGGATGGAGGAAGGTCCCGACCAGGCGAGACATCGACGCCCACAAGCTGTTGCAGGGGCTGGCGATCGAGCGAGCCCACCCGACCCTGCGCGTCGCGCGTGACTGAGGGCGCTTCCCGCAGTCCGACCCCCGTGTTGCGCCAGGCCGACCTCGATGAGCTGAATCTGGTCACCTCGGGCGCCGGCCCTGGGGCCACGACCGGGGAGATGATGGCGGCGATCGTTGCCTCTTCAGTGCTGAGACTGTTCGAGCAGGTGCCGCTGCTACCCCACGGCATCGACAATGAAGCGGTCCATCAGGCTCGGGTCGCAACGCGGCGCCTGCGATCAGACATGCGCACATTTCGCACGCTCTTCGACGAGGGGTGGGCCGAGGTCCTGAGGGCAGAGCTGAGCTGGCTCGCAGACCTGCTGGGCCAGGTGCGCGACGCCGACGTGCTGGTTGACCGCATGATCGCGACGCTGGCGGACATCGACGGAGCGCCCACGGGGAGACGGGTCGTACTGCAGGCGCTCGCGGCTCGGCGCGCCGCGGCCCGCTCCCACATGCTGGACGGAATGGCCCAGCCACGGTACGCAGCCTTGCTCGCGGACCTCGTCCAGGCGTCCAGGTCTCCAACCCTGTCAGGGCTGGCAGATGAACCGGCGGGTGAAGCGCTCCCGGGCTTCGCCGCCAGGCCGTGGAGGAAGCTGCACCACGCGGTTGGACGCCTCGGCGAGAATCCTTCGGACGATGATCTGCATGCCGTGCGCATAGCCGCCAAACGGGCCCGGTACGCGGCCGAGGCTGTGGAGCCGGTGGTGGGCCCGCGGGCTCGCCGCTATGCGGCTGCGGTTGCAGAGCTCCAGGGGGCGCTCGGTGATTACCACGACGCGGTGGTCGCCCGCCAATGGCTCGCCGAGATCACGCCTGGGTTGCGGCGAGGCGGTGCGTTCTATACGAAGGCTCTTTCCGAGCGTGAGCTTGCCAGGGGTGTGGCGGCACTGGGGCAATGGGAGGTTGCCTGGAAGCGGGCGTCCCGCCGCAGGCTCCGCTCGTGGATGAGCGATGACTGACCGCGGCGGCGGGGACCACGATTGGATCGAGGAAGCCCTGACGGCGCACCGCGAGTTGACCGACGTCGTGAGGGCGGCGGGCGGTGTTGTGTACTCGGAGGCGGGCGGCACCACTGAGGTCGTCCTGGTCCACCGGCCCGCCTATGACGACTGGTCGCTGCCCAAGGGCAAGATCAAAAATTCGGAGCGCCTGGAAGCCGGGGCCCTGCGCGAGGTTGAGGAGGAGACCGGCATGCTGTGCCTGATCGAGCGGTGCCTCGGGATCACCCGCTACGTCGACCGCCGCGGTCGAGACAAGGCGGTGTGGTACTGGCTGATGCGGGCCATGGACGGCGCGTTCAAGCCGATCGACGAAGTCGACGAGGTTCGCTGGTTGCCGGTGGCTCGGGCCCTGAACCAACTCTCGTATGACCACGACCAGGACATCCTGCGCAGGGCCGGCCTGGCTGGATGAAGGTGTTCCTGGTCCGGCACGCCGACGCGGGCGACCGCGCCACCTGGCAGGGAGATGACCGGCAGCGCCCACTGAGCCAAAAGGGGCGGGCACAGGCCGCCGGCCTGGTGCGCCTCCTGGCCGGGGAGAGGGTCGGCAGAATAGTCTCAAGCCCCTTTATTCGCTGCGTGCAGACCGTCGAGCCCCTCGGTGCGGCGGAGAACGTCGGGGTCGAGTCGCTCCCAGCGCTGGCCGAGGGGTCGGACTGGCATGAGGCCCTCGCCCTGGCCCTCGATGCCCGGGTCCCCATGTTGATGTGCAGCCAGGGTGATGTGATTGGGGACTTCGTGTCCAACCTGGTCGCCCGGGGCCTGGTGCAGCCAGAGGGCGCCAGGGCCCAGAAGGCGTCGACCTGGGTTCTGAGCGTCGAGGGTAAGCGCGTCACCGCGGCCGAATACCTACCTCCACCTCGGGATTAGCAGGAGCCGCGTTCGTTCCTACATACTCCCTGCGTATCGGCCGGCCACCGGAGGAAGGGTCTTGCGTCTGAACCTATTGCCGCGAGAGCGGCGCTTCTACCAGCTGTTTGAGCGCAACAGCGACAACATCGTCAGCGCCGCACGGCTCCTCTGCGAGCTGCTCAAGAACCCCGCGGTCCCCGAGGAGCGCCAGGATCGGATCAGCGAGCTGGAGCACGAGGCGGACGAGATCACACACGACATCATCCGGAGCCTCAACCGGGTGTTTGTCACGCCTTTCGACCGAGAGGACATCTACGCCCTGGCGTCTGGCATGGACGACGTCCTCGACTTCATCAAGGAGTTGTCCGACAAGCACGCGCTCTACGACCTCAGGACGGTTTCCCCGCCGGCCGTCGAGCTCGGCGCCCTGCTGCTGCACTCGGCTGAGGAACTGAAGGCGGCGATCGCCAAGCTGGAGTCGCTCAAGGACCTCGAGCAACACTGGATCGAGGTTAACCGGATCGAGAACCAGGGCGACCAGGTATCGCGGCAGGCGATCAGCGAGCTCTTCCGTAGCGGCAGTGATCCCATCCAGGTCATGAAGATGAAGGACGTCTACGACGGCCTGGAGGACGCCCTCGATCGCTGTGAGGACGTCGCCAACGTCATCGAGAACATCGTCATAAAGAACGCGTAGTTTGACCGACCTGCTCCTTTTCCTGACCATCCTGGTCGCTCTGGGGTTCGACTTCACCAACGGGTTCCACGACACCGCGAACGCGGTGGCCACGACGATCGGCACGCGGGCCCTCCCGCCGCGGCCGGCGATCATCTTCTCGGCGACGCTCAACCTGGTCGGGGCGATCGTGGCCACCCAGTTGTTGCACACCAAGGTGGCGGACACGATTGGCGGTCTCGTGAAGCCTCACGGGGGAATTGCGCTTGGCTTCATCATGGCCGCGCTGATCGGAGCGATTGCCTGGAACCTGATCACCTGGCGCGCGGGCCTGCCCTCCAGCTCGTCGCACGCCCTCATCGGCGGCCTTCTCGGGATGGGCGTGGTGGGCTACGGCCTGGCGGCGATCAAGTCCAAAACGCTGGTCACCACGATCATCGCGCTGGTGACGTCGCCGATCGTGGGCCTGATCCTGGCCTACCTCGTGATGGTCCTGCTCTCCAACCTGCTCAAAAACGCCCATCCGGCCCCTGCCAACCGGGTTTTTCGGCGGCTTCAGATCCTCTCGTCGGCTTTTGTGTCCTTCAGCCACGGGGCCAACGACTCCCAGAAGACGATGGCGATCATCACCCTGGCGCTGGTCAGTTCCCACCATCTCAAGAAGTTCGCAGTGCCCGCCTGGGTGGTGCTGATTGCCGCCCTGGCGATTGGCCTGGGCACGTACGCTGGCGGCTGGCGGATTATCCGCACCATGGGTACGCGGATCATCAAGCTGCAACCCATCAACGGGTTCGCCGCCGAGACCGTGGGTGCGCTGGTGATCCAGGTGGCCACTCAGCTCTCGCAGCCGGTAAGCACGACCCATGTCGTCTCCGGCGCAGTGATGGGCTCCGGCGCCACGAGCCGGCTCTCGGCGGTCCGCTGGGGCGTGGCCCGCAACATCGTGGTTGCGTGGATCTTCACGATTCCGGCAGCGGCCGTTGTGGCCGGGATCCTCACCCTTGTGATGAAGGCCGCCGGAGTCGCCTGAGCATAGGCCACGCGCGATTCATCTCGCGTCTGCGCTAAGTTGACACTGTGATCCGTCGCGCTCTGCCCGCCGCCCTTCTCGCCGGCCTGATGTTGCTTCCGGCGGCGGCCCGCGTATCCGCCAGCCCGCCCACAGACGGGCTCCCGCATTACGACCACGTCTTTGTCCTGGTCGAGGAGAATGAAAGCATCGACAAGACCTATGGCCCGGGTCCGCAGACATACCTGAAAACGCTGCGCAACCAGGGAGCGTTCGCCGACCACTATTACGGCACCAGCCACCAGAGCCTCGACAACTACATCGCCATGCTCAGCGGCCAGGGCAGCAACGGAACCTCCAACACCGACTGCGCGGGTCTCAGCCTCTACCTCTGCGCCCTGCCCCAGGGGCTGGTGGGGGGCGGCGGCAACCTGGCCGATCAGCTCGACGTTGCGGGAGCCACCTGGGCGGGCTACATGGACGGGACCACGGCGCCGTGCCAGCACGCACCTTACGGCCCGACCATGGTTGCGCCGGACTCGTGGCAGGGGAACGGGGGGACCCCCCAGGCCGGCAACCCGCACCCTGGCAAGGACTACGCGGATCGGCACAACCCGTTCCTCTACTTCCCCAACATCATCGGCAACGATTCGCGCTGCCAGGCCCACGTGCGCCCGTACACGGAACTGGCAGCGGCGCTGCAGAACAATGCCGTCCCGCAATTCGGCTTTATCACCCCCGACACCTGCCATGACGGACACGACAGCCCCTGCGCGGCGGGCGCTGGCGACCGCAGCGGCGGTCTCGGATCCGCGAACTCCTGGCTGGCGAGCAACCTGCCGCCGCTGCTGACGTACCTCAATGCCCATCGCGGGCTGCTGCTGATCACCACCGATGAGGGCAACTTCCCCAGCGACACGACCGGTTGCTGCACGGGCGGTCCTGGCGGCACACCCGGCAACGGCGGCCGGGTCGGCCTGGTGGCCCTCGGCCCCGGGGTGAACGCGGGCCACACCGTGTCCACGCAGTACGACCACGCGTCGCTGCTGCGGACATTGGAGGGCCTCTTCGGCATCAGCGAGCACCTCAACGACGCTGGTACAGCCAAGCCGATGACCGACCTATTCGCGGTCAGCACGGTATCCACCAGCCCGACCCCCAGCA
>JBPCPW010000092.1:0-41240 GCA_050998755.1 Candidatus Dormibacteria bacterium | reverse complement strand
GCCGGCGGCTGCCAGACGACTTTTCCCCACGAGAGGGAGTTATGCAACCCCCTCCCCGGACCCCACCCCCATCTACTACTACTGTGTGATGAGGGTTACGGGTGGACGGGGGGTTCATCCCCCCATTAGGTCCGCGGCCGCGCGATTCGCTGAGACGCCGATTAGAGAAGGCGCGACACCGCAATAGGGCGGTGGCGGAGAGGGCGAGATTCGAACTCGCGGTGGGTTTCCCCACACAGCTTTTCGAGAGCTGCACCTTAAACCACTCGGACACCTCTCCGCGAGCGGGTGGCAGGCCTAGGTTATCAGGGGGGTGGCCGGGCCTCGCAGGCGGCGGAAGAAGGTGCTGAGCATCTCCGCGGCCTCGAGCTCCAGGACCCCCCGGGTGACCCGAACCCGGTGGTTGTTGGCGGGGTGATCCAGCAGCCGGTAGGCGGAGCCATCGGCGCCTTTCTTGGGGTCGGCCGCGGCGTAGACCAATCGCTCCAGCCGCGCCAGGACCATGGCCGATGCACACATCGGACAGGGCTCGAGCGTGACGTACAGGGTCACCCCCTGCAGCCGCCAACCGCCTAGCGCGCGGGCTGCGGCGCGCAAGCACGCCATCTCGGCGTGAGCGGTGGCATCGGTGGCGGACTCCATCCGGTTGGAGCCAGATGCGATCCGCTGGTCACCACTGACCGCGACCGCGCCAACCGGGACCTCGCCGCGGCGCCCCGCTGCCCGCGCCAGGCGTAGCGCTGCCGCCATCCACTCGGAGTCATCCACGGCGAAGAGCCGCCCAGATCACCGGGATCGAGCTGCGTCGCACCACCGGGCCTCCCGCAAAAGATGCCGTCTCCAGGGCCCCCACCAACGGGGCGAGAGCCTGCGCCACCACGGGTGCCACGCCCGTCAGCGCCGCCAGGTGCTCTAAAGGCGTGTCGGCAGGTGCACGGGAGGGCAGGCGGAGCCACCGCAGCCATCGCTGCGCCCAGAGGTATGAGCGGACCGGGCCAGTCCGGGCCGGCAGCCTGTACCGGCGCGACACCAGGATCAGCACCACGATCAACGCCACCGCCAGCACCGCCGCACCCACGCCCGCAGCCCCGCCGGGTGCGCCGGCGAGACCGGTGAGTGCCAGTTGCGGGCTGAGGTCGCTCAGCAACCAGCGCGCCGGTAGGTGGTTGCCCGGGAGTTCCGCGAATCCCGGCGACGCGTCGAATGGTACCCAGCCGACCCCCGGGAAAAGCACCTCCACCCAGGCATGCGCATCCCGCGCCTGCACCGTGAAGCTGCCCGTCAGGTTGTCGCGCTCGCCGGTCGAATACCCCACCGCCAGGCGGGCCGGGACGCCCTGAGTACGGAGCATCATGGCCAGGGTACTGGCGAACTGCTCGCAGTAGCCCACGTGGTCGCTGAACAGGAAGCGGTCAACCGCGTCCGTCCCACTGGGAAGACGTGGAGTGTCGAGGCTGTAGCGGTAGTGCGTGCGCAGGTAATCGGTGATCGCCGCGACCCGGTCGTACTCGTTGGTCCTGCCTGATGCCACGCTGTAAGCCAGGTCGTTGACCCGGTGGGGCAGGCTGGAGGGTATCTGGAGATCATCGACATGCTCCTCACGGGTGATCGCCCCGGCGAGGCGAAGGCGCCGTGCGCTCAGGTCGCGCACCGCCGACACCGCCGAATAGTTCACTCCCCTGCGCAGCGGAATCGGGCTGTGGACCGTTCCCGTCTCGACCAGGGCCAGTCCCCGGGCGGGGAAATAGAGCTCCTTGACCGGGTAGGCGACCAGCACATCCGCGGGCACCGGGTTCTCGATGAAGATGCTCTGCGGTAGGGTGCCGATGGTCGGGCCCTCGTCGTCCGCGGTGAGGTCGGTGGAGATCGGAGAGATCGCCCGCGCCGCGCGCGACACCCTGGCCCACGATTGCCCGGTGTACTTCTGCAGCGTGTAGGCGCGCCAGTATGCCGATGCGGGGGCTCTGACGCGGAACATCACCTCCTCCCCCAACCGCCCCCGGACGCGCAGGTTGATGGACTGGTCGTTCCCCGGCCCCGGCGCGGTCCCGACCAACGGGAGCACCGTGGGCAAGACCTCAGCGGTGGACTGGTCGCTCATGGGAATACTCACCAACAGGGGTACCGCGATAGGTCGCCCGGCGAAGTGAGGCATGCCTACGAAGAGGACGCCGCTCACGGCGAGCCAGGCCACCGTCCAGCGGGCCAGCCGCGGCCGCGGCCCACGTGGCCTCTCCCGCCGGGTGAAGTAGAGGAACGCGAACATGCAGCAGGCCCACGCCAGGACGAAGGGAAGGAAGTACGGGTTCCAGGCGAACAGGGCACCGACGTAGAGGATCACCCCGCTGTGCCAGAGGTGGGTGAAGAGGTTGCGCCTGCTCTTGAGGTCGAAACTGGTGACGGCCTGCATCAGGACAGCGAACTTGGCCTGCGGCAGCGCGCCGCCAAAGATCCCCGCGGTGAGGTCGGCCACCAGGTAGGCGAGGCAACCAACGATGAGGAGCCCGAGAACAGCCTGCCCGACCGCCGTTCGCGGCTTGTTGCGACCGCGCCAGCTGACGCGGTGCCCGAGGCACACCAACGGCAGGC
This sequence comes from Candidatus Dormibacteria bacterium, assembly GCA_050998755.1. Classification (GTDB taxonomy): domain Bacteria; phylum Chloroflexota; class Dormibacteria; order DASZGP01; family DASZGP01; genus JAXDLW01. The sequence goes on along the minus strand of JBPCPW010000092.1, from coordinate 38,651 downwards.
AGACCAGCGCGGTGAGGGTTGCCCCCGCGGTCACCGCCATCGCGATATCCGCGACGCCCGCCGCGCCGAGGATGGCCATCCGTCCGGGCAGGCTCTGCTCGGGGACGCGCGCGCCGCTGGTGAAGCGCTTCACAGCGGTGGCCCGAGAGCCAGCATCGCATCGGCCAGGCTGAGCGAAGCATCGATCACCTGCGCGCCTCCCGCCCGCGACACGGTCACCTGCTGGTGCTCCGCGGTGACCCGCACCGCCTCGTGACCTGGGCGGACCGGGCTCGACTGTCCCGGCTCGGCGAGGGCCAGCGCCGCCAGCGCCGCCTCCCACCGATGCACCCCCTGGCCCTGCCCGGGGATCGCCATGGCCATTGGGATCCCCGCAGCGACATTGCCCGCTCCGAGGCTGGCCGCGATACCAACGGCGAGGTCGGCAGCCTCGGGTGTGCTCGAGTCCAGGATCAGCTCGTAGGTCGTCGAGTTGCTCGACTCCTGTGCCGTCTCAACCACCATCAGGACCCCTGTTCGCGCCGACGTGGGCCAGTGGATCCGCCGCTGGCTATCCCCGCTGCGGTACTCCCGCAGGCCGAGGAACTCGTCGCCGGCTCCTCGTGTCGCTGAGGACCCGACGGGTTCGAGTACTCCCTGGCGACGGTCTTCGCGCGGCAGCATGTACCGCGGGTGCACCACGACCTGCCGGTCGATCTCGATCCACCGCCAGGCGCGGGCAATACCCAGCGGCCAGCTGCTGCTGGCCAGGATTTCGCGGTAGTCGGCGCGGCCTCGGTGGCGTTCGTTGACCTCGACCAGTGCGCGGCTGCCATCGATGCGGAAGCTGACCTGTTGCTCCGGACGGCCGGCCACCCGGAGGGGTCCCATTTCAACCGGGGCCCGGTCCTGACCCAGGTCGACCACCAGCGTGACCGTGTCGCCGGCGAATACCCGGTCGCGATCCCGGGCCAGCGGCGGGTCGAAGCCCCTGCGCTGCAGCCCATCGAGTCGAGGCCGGACCCGACGGATCACAACCCACGGGCCCAGCAGCCCGACCAGCGCCAGCCCCCCGATGAGAGAGGCAATGAGGTATAGCCAGATCACCTGCGAATTGGTCGCGAACACGTACACGGTCAGGGCCGCAAACAGCATGCCGGGGAACCGACGGGTGGGCCGGAGCCCCATCAGGCCGCCGTCAGGCCTCGAGGGGTACCGACACCCTCTGGAGCAGCTCGGAAACCACGTCCTCACCGCCGCCGCTGTTGACCGACAACCGGTGTCCGAGCGCGGCGGGGGCCACCGCCTTGACGTCATCAGGCAGCACGTGCTGCCGGTCCTCGTAGAGCGCCATGGCCTGGGCTGCTCGCAGCAGCGAGACGCTGGCGCGGGGACTGGCCGGGAGGCCCACGGCGGGGTGGTCGCGTGTCGCCAGGACGATCCGGACGATGTACTCGCGGATGGCCGGGGAGACATGGACCTTGAGCACGTCCTGTTGCGCGTCGCGGATGGTGGCCAGGTCGCACACCGCCGCCTGCTCGCGGCTGGCCTCTGCGTGCTCGTGCCGGCGCAGGATCTCGGCCTGCTGCATGTGGTCCGGCCTCCCCAGCCGGAGCAACATGGTGAATCGGTCCAGTTCGGACTCCGGCAGGGGGAAGGTCCCATACTGCTCGATCGGGTTCTGAGTGGCGATCACCAGGAACGGGTCCGGCAGACGGTGGGTTGTGCCATCGACGCTCACCGAGCCCTCGCCCATGGCTTCGAGGAGGCTGGCCTGCGCCCGCGGCGTGCCTCGGTTGATCTCGTCAGCCAGCACGATGTTGGCGAATATCGGACCTTCCCGGAAGCTGAACTCAGCCGAGCGGGGGTCGAAAACGTTGCCGCCTGTGATGTCCGCCGGGAGCAGGTCGGGCGTGAACTGTACGCGCCGGAATTCGCCCCCTATGGCCTGCGCCAGAGTTCTTGCCAAAAGCGTCTTGCCCACCCCGGGCACGTCCTCCAGCAGAACGTGACCGCGCGCCAGCATCGCCACCACCGCCAGGCGCAGCACCTCTTCGTTGAGGACGACCGCGGCGTTCACCGCCTCGGTCACGCGGGCCAGGACGCGCCCGGTCCGTCCCGCTTCAGGTACACCAGCAGCCAGGCTCATCAGTTCATCTTAGAATGGACTCTTCCGCCACTTCGGCTCGTCACAAGGGTGTAGCGCTTGCCCATTCAGATCGACCTGGCCCAGTTCCCGCGCCTCGTTTGCCGCCGCTGCGGCCTGGTCGCGCTGGTCGATCCCTCCTTGCCGGCGGACGACCGGGGGTCGCTGATGTGCCCCCAGTGCCGCGGCAGGCTGGGCAAACCACGGATCCCTGCTCAACTGCCGGACGAACCGTCGGCCGAGTCCAGGAGCCGGCCGGCGGCCCCCGTCGCCGTGACACCCGTTCCCAGCCACGCGGCGGTGACCCTGGCCATCGCCGGGATCTTCCTGCTCCTGCTCGTCGGCTTCTTCATCTTCCTTCTGCTGATCCCGCACACGGCGCACGTAAATCCCTACTACCCAAAGCCCTAAAACCCAACGGATGAGCGAGCCCCTCCCCTCCCCGAAGAGCCGGTTGCGCGCCGTGTACACCGTTCCCAGCGATGCGCCACGACGGTCGGAGAAGGTCGTGTACCAACTGGAGGACACGGGCCACCCCTCACTGCGCCTGAGGCCGAGCGTCAGGCTGATCGACGACGACGGTCAGACCCGCTTCCTGTACCGGGTACTGGCGTACTCCAGGATCACCGGCCTGGAGCTGGGGGTCGCCGACCGGGTTGCCCCGCTGGGCAGCCAGGAGGAGTTTGCGGCAGATGCGCGGGAATTCCAGTCGGAACCCTTCCTGATGGTCATCGACGAATTGAGCGCCGAGCTCGTCGCGCAGTTCGGAGAGGCCGAGGCGACCGCTCCCGCCCCGGAATAACGGCCGGTCATACTGCCTGTAACAGGTGCCGCCGGTGAAGGTGGGGTGGCATATGGGACTTGAACCCATGACCTCCTGGGCCACAACCAGGCACTCTACCGACTGAGCTAATGCCACCGAGCGATCGGCGGCAATTCTACGGGCCGACCCCAACCGGCGCCCGAGGTCGTCGGGTTTGGCTATATTCGGGCGAGCCTGTCTCGCGTTGCCCCGCTAGCTCAGTGGACCAGAGCGGCTGCCTTCTAAGCAGTAGGTCCGAGGTTCGAATCCTCGGCGGGGCGCCACTTCTCACCCGCCGTGGGGTTGCCACCGGCGTGGGCATGCGGCATTCTTTCGGCGAGATGGCAAACGGTCCAGCATTGATCTTCGGGACCCAGGTGTTTCCGATCGCGCTTCCGCGCCTGGTCGTCGGGCGCGGCGACAAGGCGAACACCAACGCGCCCGCCCTCGACCTTGACCTGGAGCCCCTCGACGTGGAGCACGTCGTGTCGCGCAAGCACGCCGAGATCGAATACCAATCGCAGATCGCGATCATCCGCGACCTCGGATCCCGCAACGGGACGTTCGTCAACGACGAGCGCCTCATGCCCCAGGAGCCGCGGCAATTGACCAATGGGGATAGCGTCCGGTTCGGCCACATCGCCTTCGCCTTCTCCCTCGAGGCCGCGTGGCCCGAAGACGTCGTGATGCCCAGCACCGCCGAGACGTTCGTCGCCAGCAGCCTGATGATGCGGGCCCTGAAGGGAATCACCGTGGCGGAGGACGCCAAGCCCGCCGACGGCTGGAAAGAGCAGGTCCAGCGCATCCAGCAGGTGATCAATGAGGGCCTGATCACCATGGTCTTCCAGCCGATCATCGACCTGCAGACTCGCGAGGTACGCGGCGTCGAGTCGCTGGCCCGCCTGACGGCGGAACCGCGCAGGACCCCAGACCTGTGGTTCATCGAGGCGACCAATGTCGGACTTGGGGTGGACCTGGAGCTCCAGGCCATCCGCGCGGCGCTGCTTCAGCTCCCCCTGCTGCCCCCGACGGTCTATATGTCGATCAACGCGTCGCCGGCGACGGCCGCCGCGCCCGCGCTGGCCGAAGTCCTGGACAAGGTGCCCCTCGGGCGGGTGGTCCTGGAGGTCACCGAGCATGACGCGGTGAGCGACTACGAGGCGCTCATGGACTCCCTCAAAGACCTCCGGGCGCGGGGGCTGCGGCTGGCGGTGGACGACATGGGGTCCGGTTACGCGAACCTGCGTCACATCCTACGGCTGGCCCCGGACATCATCAAGCTGGACGTGGAGCTCACTCGCGGCATCCACCTCGACACCCCAAAGCGCGCCCTGGCATCCTCGTTTGCCAACTTCGCGCGGGAGATCGGCGCCAAAATCGTCGCCGAGGGCATGGAGACCAAGGAGGAGTTCGAGACCCTCAAGCAGCTGGGCGTGCAGCTCGGCCAGGGCTACTACCTCGCCCGCCCCGGTCCCCTCCCCCTGCCCAAAGAACTGCGCGCCGCGCGCTGATTGGCGGCGTCAGGCGCTGCCGGTGTCCAGCGCGGTGGCGACCTGGTCCGGGCCCACGCCGAGGGCGGCGAGCACCTTCGCCGCCACCCCATCGCTTTCCTGGGCGAGTGCCATGAGGAGATCGGATGTGGTCACCTCGGACCGCCCGGCCACCTGCGCCCGGCGCCGGGCGGCGCTGAACACCGCCTCCGCGAGGCTGCTGGCCATGGTGTCGGACAGGATGATCCGCTGGGTGGTCATGGACTGCTCGACCAGCTCCGCCTCAACCCGGGGCAGCGTCACCCCTAGGCTGGCCAGGGCTCGCGACGCCGAACTCTCGTGGACCTCGAGCAGGCCCAGCAGCAGGTGCTCGGTCCCGATGTGTCCCAGCCGCGCCTGTTCTGACGTTCGTCGCGCGTACTTGACCGCGGCCTCAGCATCGCTGTCCAGGGGCCCGATGCTCGCGCTCACCGCGGCATTCTCTCACGTGCGCCCCGGCGGCGTCGCCGACTACCATGCAACGCGTGGGTGCTGATGACCTGAGCGGCAACCTCGATCTCGTCGATTGGCGGCGCCAGGTCGCCGACCTGTACCGGGTCGCGACCACGCGCGGTGTCGCGGCATTCCGGGTCGAGCGGGACCGGCTGTTCGCCGCTCACTCCCAGTCTCCCATCCCGGTCGCCGACCTGGCTGAATTCAGAGGGATCGCCTACTACCCGCCCGACCCCGCCCTGCGCGTTGCCTGCCGCCTCGAACCCCTCACCAACGCTGAAGAGATCGAGATCGACACCGGCGGACCGGATGGCGTTATCCACTACCGGCGCGTGGGCCGGGCCTACTTTGAACTGCGGGGCGCCGAGTGTTCGCTGACCATCCTCGCCCTGATCGGATATGGCGGCGGCCTCTTCCTCCCCTTCCGCGACGGCACCTCGGCGGAGGAGACATACGGGGGCGGTCGCTATCTGTTCGACACCATCAAGAACCACATCCCGATGCCGCCTCCGGAGGTGGGCCATCCCCTCACCGAGCTTGACTTCAACTACGCGTACAACCCGTCCTGCGCCTACAACCACCTCTGGGCCTGCCCCCTGGCGCCTCGCGAAAACTGGCTCCCAGTCCTAATCCGCGCCGGGGAGAAGCGTTACGACTCGCCGTCCTGAGTCCCCGCTCCAAGATGACGCGACCGGTAGGGCCCCCGGCGGGGCCTGACGCCACGAGTGCGTTGCACCTGGCTTGACGGCCGGGTGGCAGCGCCTCTCCAACGGTAAGTTCATGACGTTCCCGGCCTCGGACCTCAGCGATCCCTGCGAGGTGTCAGCCGAGCAAGCCGGGCTGGATCGCTTCGGACGCAACCAGGCACAACGCCCCCGCGGCGCCACCAGCCCCCATTAAGAGCCAACGGCCGCGTACCTTGCATCACCGCGGCGATTCGGGATTCGGAGACAGTGAAAACCCTGCGGTAGCCGGGGTGGCGTCCCTGGCGTAATCCCCCGGTGCGGCGTATCGAGCACGCCGGTGGCTCCCCAGGAGGCAACTACGATCGCAGGCGAGCGCAGATTCCGAGGGGCCGTGAAATTCCGCCGCCAAAGGCGGCAGTTGCGCTGGTCGGCCCCGTCCGTCGCCGGGGGTTGCGCCAGGGGCGTCAGGACCCCGGCTGTGGCGTCCTCGCGTCGCCCTATCTGGGACGCTCTCCAACCTAGAGGTGGAAGTACAGCCGATCCAGTTGGGCGCTGGTGGCCACGTTGGCAGCCACGACCAGGATGAGGGCCAGTCCAGCGACTGCGCGCGCCACCTGCGACAGGCGTCGTGAGCTTGGATAGGCCCCCGTCAGGAGAGCCGGCGCGACCGCGACCACAAGGCCGGCCAGCAACACGAAAGCCGAAGGCGCCCACCTTCCCTCGTCCCCGAAGAGCGCGGTGGTCGCCGTCGCGCCACCGAGCGCGATCATGGCCACCAAGCCCAGCGCCGAGGGCCTGGAGATCGCCACCCAGGTGAGCCAGCCCGCGAGGATGTACACCAGAGGGTAGACCGCGACCCGGAACCAGCCATAGTCCTGTACACCCTCAGCGGCCAGCATGATCACCACCGCGTACGCCGCCAGGGGCCAGAGCAGGAGGTCCTGGCCCAGGTTCCGCACGCGCCCGACGGCGGCGCCAACGCCAAGCCAGCCGAGCAGCCACCAACCGTCGCGGAGATGGCGCACGGCGCCCGAGGGTCCAGACGACGCGGTGATGAACTGGTAGACGCCCATGACGCCGTAGCGGTGTGTCTCCGACTCCGCGAGAACCTTGAAAAAGAGATCGGCGTTATACGCGATGCCGTACGCGAAGTAGCCGGCGATACCAAGCAGGCCCGCGCCCGCGGTCAGCACCGCCAGCCGCCAGCGGCCGGCAGCGATCAGCACCGCCGCCAGGCCACCGGCAATCGCCACCCCCGACACCTTGGCCAGCGGCGCGAGTAGACAGCACGTGAGCAGGACGGCGACCCACCGAGATCGAAGGTCTCCGGACAGCCGCCGATGGAGCGCGATGAGCGCCAGCAGGAACAGGGGTGCGAGGAGGCTCTCGGCCTCCACCTGGCGTTGCACCAGGACCGCCGCGGGTGCCGTGGCGAGGAGCACGGTGCCGGCCATGGCGGCCGGCGGCCCGACCAGCCTGCGCCCCAGAAGGTAGGTCAGGAAGAGCGCTGCGACCCCCAGGGTGATCGGCACCGGCCGCACCATGGATATGGTGACGTCGCCCAGCTGTCGAGCTCCCTGCAGCCACGCGGCCAGCCCGACGATGATCGAGAATAGAGGCGGGTGGTCGAGGAAGGGATGGGCGACCTCGAATGTTGTGCCGTTGGCCGCGACCGAGATGCGCTCGCCGTAAGCGTGCAGGTTGGACCACCCGTAGGGCACCCCGCGGGTCAGGATGCCGAGCCCGGCCCAAGTCCAGTCGACCTCGTCCTGGTTGTCGGCCGGCAGCGGTGCCAGCGTGTACTGGTTGAGCCGCAGCAGGGCACCGACCAGCAGCGTCGCGGCGAGGCCCGCCGCCTCCCACCTGGCCCAGCGGGGGGGCGCCGGCGGCGTCACCCTGTCGGGTTGCGGGCGGCTGAGGGTACGGGTCCGGGCGGCATCGGAGATGGGGACGCCTTGGGTCCCCCCGCGGTCCCGGTGGCCACCCCCCCGGCGGTCGACGGGGCAGGTGCACCGGCGCGGGAGCCGCGCCACTCCATTAATGGTCGGAGGTAGAGACGCACCATCAGGCCGCCGAGCATGAGCACAAACGACGCCCAGATAACAGGCAGGCCGGGCGCGTCGGTGACCTGCAGTGTGGTGTACTGCATCACCCGCGGAAAGGCGACGCGGTAACCGCCCGGGAGGTCAGCGCTCTGGCCTACGAGCAGCCCCCCGGTCCACACCTGCTGCATCGCCGACACGTCGATGTCATAGACGTTGGCGGTGCGATTGGCGTGCAGGTCGCCCTTGAAGAAGGCAAAACTGATCCCGGGGTTGCGCAGGTTGGCACTCCCCGCCGTGGCGGCGTTTCCAGTGTCGCGCAGGTCGGGGGCGAAGAACATCCGAGCCCCGAGCTGCTGGCCGGGCGGCCCGGCGGCCGGGACCTTGAGCACGCCGTGGGCGAAGTTGGGGTCGCCGAAAAAGACCACCGGCGCGTCGAAGACCGTCCGCCCGCTGGGGTCGAATACCTGGAGCACCGGGGCCCAGCCGTAGCTCGCCTGGTAGAACTTGATGTCCTTGTACGCCAGGTACTGGTTGACGCGGATGTCCTGCGCCTTGATCACCCTGCCGCCATCGATGACGGTCGCATGGGTCACGAAGTCCCGCGGCTTTCCGCTGTCGTAGTAGGTGGCGTGGAAGCTGTCGACCTTGACCTCGAAGCCCTTGTGCTGCTGCGGCGAGAACAGCGCCCCCTCCTCGATCTGGTCATACGACGAGCGGGCATCAACCACGGAGTCGCCCTCGATGATGTTCACGTAGGCGGTGAAACCCGCGGCGAGGTTGAACATCACGCCGAAGAGCAGCACGAAGAAGCTGACATGGAACACCAGGCTGCCGGCCTCACCGATGAACTGTGGTCCCCTCGGCAACCCCTTCCGCCACCTGCGATAGAGGGCGCGACTTCTGGTAATGACGCAGTTGCCCAGCGAGACGTACATCAAGACCAGCGGCACGAGGAAGAACCACGACTCATAGACCGAGAAGAGGCCGAGGTTGTCGTAGATCGGCCCGGCCACCTGGTGGGCCTGGATGAAGTCGGACGCCTTCTGTGGCTGCAGGGCCCTTTGCGGCAGCAGCGTGGCGATGATGCTGAACCCCGCCACGATGGCCAAAAGGATCACCGCAGACTTCATCCGCGCCAGGGTCCGCCACTCCCGGTTCAGGTGATGGCGGACGGCGCCCGGGATCCCCTCCCCGCGACGCCGGGTCATGCTCACGCTTCGGCCGGGACCCTTTCCTTCTTCCTACCCAGCTTGCGGAACACCGCCCGGATCGGGTCGAAGTAGCGGTCGGCCATGCGCTCCTTGAGCGGGATGATGCCGTTGTCCGTGATGTGGATGTGCTCGGGGCAGACCTCGGTGCAGCACTTGGTGATGTTGCAGAAGCCGATGCCGGCCTCCTGCTTGACCAACGGGATACGGTCGCCGATGTCCTTGGGGTGCATCTCCAGGCCGGCGATACGGATCATGAAGCGCGGGCCAAAATACTCATCCTTGCCCTCATCGTGCTCCCGCAGAACATGGCAGACGTCCTGGCACATGAAGCACTCGATGCATTTGCGGAACTCGATGACGCGGTCGATGTCCTCCTGCTGGATCACAAATGGCAGTGGCTCGTCCTTGGCGTAGGTGAAGGGCTGGATCTTCTTGTTCACCCGGTAGTTCCAGCTGACGTCGGTGACCAGGTCCTTCATCAGCGGGAAGGTCTTCATCGGGTGGACGTGGATCTCCTCGTCGCCGAAGCTGTCGACCCTGGTTTTGCACATCAGCCCGGGCTTGCCATTGATCTCCGCGGAACAGGAGCCACACTTCGCCGCCTTGCAGTTCCAGCGAACGGCGAGGTCGGGAGACTGGTTGGCCTGGATGTGATGCATAGCATCGAGTACCACCTGTCCCGGCACGTCGGGGACCTCGTAGGCCTCCTCCTTACCGCCGCTGGCATCCCCTCTGAAGACTTTGAATGTCGGCATCTCTCTCCTACCCTATGACTGCCGAGTGGCCTGCAGGGCCGCCTGCGAGACGGCCGGCTTGTCGTCGATGAGTGCAGCGAGCTCCGCGGGCATCTCCGGCGCCCGTCGCTTCTCCAGCTTGATCTCGTCACCGTCGAGGGTGGCGACGAGGTTGTGCCTGCCCCAATCGCCATCAAGGTCCAGGAAGTCGAGGCGCCAGTGGGAGCCGCGACTCTCCTTGCGCTCGATCCCGGCGCGGATCATGGCCTCCGCGATCCGCGTCATGAACACCTGGTCGCGGCAGGCGTGCCATCCCGGGTTGAACATCCGGGAGTCCGGCACGCCTAGATCGTGGACACGTTGTTTCAAGGCCAGGAGTTTGTCGAGCCCCGCCTGCAGGCCGTCGCCGGTCCGCGAGATCCCGTTGTGCTCGCCCAGGACCGCCTGCAGCTCGGCCATGTAGACAAAGGGGTTCTCGGTCTTGCCCGCCTCGAAGTTGGCGAAGGGTTTGAGCAGGACCTGCTTCTCGTCCTCGATCACGCTCTCGTCGAGTGCCCCCAGGGCACCCTGTTCCCGCGCATATGCCGCCGCGCCCTCGCCGGCCCGGCGGCCAAAGACCAGGATGTCGGAGAGGGAATTGCCCCCGAGCCGGTTGGCGCCATGCAACCCGCCCGCAACCTCCCCCGCGGCAAACAGCCCAGGGATCGTGGCGGCGGCCGTCTCCGGGTCGACCTTGATACCGCCCATGACGTAATGGATCGTCGGCCCCACCTCCATCGGTCCCTTGGTGATGTCGACGTCCGCGAGCTTGAAGAACTGCTCGTGCATGCTGGGAAGCTTCTTTTTGATGTACTCGGCGCCGCGGTGAGTGATGTCCAGGTATGCGCCGCCGTGCTCCGAGCCGCGGCCGGCCTCGACCTCTTTATAGATGGAGCGGGCGACGACGTCGCGCGAACTGAGCTCCATGCGGTCTTTGTCGTAGTCCTCCATGAAGCGGCGGCCCTCGCTGTTCTTGAGCCTTCCCCCCTCGCCGCGAACGGCCTCGGTGACCAGGATGCCGCGGGCGCCCGGGGGCCAGATCATGCCCGTGGGATGGAACTGGACGAACTCCAGGTCGAGCAGCTCCGCGCCGGCTTCGAAGGCCATGCAGAGCCCGTCGCCGGTGGATTCCCAGCTGTTGGAGGTGACCTTGAACATCTTGCCCCAGCCGCCGGTCGCCATGACCACCGCCCGGGCCTTGAAGACCACGAACCGGCCGTCCTCGCGCCTATAGCCAAACGCCCCCGATACTCGCCCCCCCTCATCCTTCAGCAGGCGGGTCATCGTGTACTCCATGAAGACATCGATGCCGGAGTGGATGCCCTTGTCCTGGAGGCTGCGGATGATCTCCAGCCCGGTGCGGTCTCCGATGTGGCAGAGGCGGCGGTAGGTGTGGGCGCCAAACGGCCGCTGGTTGATCAGGCCCGCGGGAGTACGGTCGAAAACAGCCCCCCAGCGCTCCAGCTCAAGAACCCTGTCACCGGCCTCCTTGGCGAAGATCTCCGCCATTCGCCAGTTGTTGATGCCCTTGCCGCCCTTCATGGTGTCGGAGAAATGGGTCTTCCAACCGTCCTCGCTGTCGACGTTGCCCAGGCTCGCAGCCACGCCGCCCTCGGCCATCACGGTGTGCGCCTTGCCCAGAAGTGACTTACAGATGACCGCCGTTTTCATGCCAGCCTGCGCGGAGGCAATCGACGCCCGCAGCCCGGCCCCACCGGCGCCGATGACGATCACGTCGTACTCGTGCGTCTCGTACTGCTCCTCGAGGTTGGCCATCTCTACAGCACGATCCGGGGATCGGCGAAGACCCCGTGGGTCAGGAGGCGGACATAGACGTCGGCGCCCCAGACGCTGAACAGGCTGACCAGGGCCAAGAGGCCGTGACGCTCGTTGAGCACGGTCACCCGGTTCCAGAGGGTACGCCGGGTCCTGGCCGCGAAACTGCAGCTGTAGCAGTCCAGGCTGCCTCCCACCAGGTGGCGGAAGGCGTGGCAGCCGAAGGTGTAGGCGGAGAGCATCACCACGTTGAGACCGAGGATCACGGTGCCCAGGCCGATCATCAGGTGCCCGGTCTGCGCCCCCTCATGGATGTGGAACGCATTGAGGAAGTCGACCAGCAGGAAGGCGACGTTGACGATCGCGGTGTACAGCGCGAAGCGGTGAAAGTTACTGAGCACGGTTGGGAACTTCGTCTCGCCCCAGTAGCGGATACGCTTGAGGCGGCCGGGCGGCTCCATGGAACAGGCCGGGGGGGCGAAGAAGGCGCGGTAGTAGGCCTTGCGGTAGTAGTAACAGCTGGCGCGGAACGCCAGCGGAGACCAGACAACGAAGACGCCCGGGCTGAGGATGAAGCCGGCGATGCTCGGGGCACCGAACAGCGGGGAGAAGAAGGGCGAGAGGTAGGGGTCGGCGAAGTTGTGGCGGAAGTCGAGCATCACGACCAAGAGGACGTAGATGCCGAAGATTGTCTGGATGCCCATGAAGAACGCGGAGTAGCCCCACCACGGGAGGCCGGCCGAATCGGTCTTCGGTTCGGGGGCCTGGACCTGGGGGCGTGTGGGAGCGGTGGTTGCGGCCAAATTCTCCTCGCCTGGTGTGCTTGGCGACCCTCGGCGGGTCCGGACAAGTTTACCCGCAGGCGCTCGGACGTTCAGGGGGCTCCTCGACCTTCCGTTGCTAATATCCGCGAGGCAATTTCAGCTCGGAGAAAGGGGTAACGATGCGCAAGAAAATCACGGTGGTCGGGGCGGGCAACGTGGGCGCCACGCTGGTACAGCGGCTGGCAGAGCGCGACTATGCCGACATCGTCATGGTGGACATCGTCGAAGGCCTGCCCCAGGGCAAGGCGCTCGACCTGCGCGAGTCGGGGCCGATCCTGGGCTACGACACATACATCACGGGGACCAACACCTACAAGGAAACCGCCGGGTCTGACGTCTGTGTGATCACCAGCGGCCTACCCCGCAAGCCTGGGATGAGCCGCGACGACCTCATCGAAACCAACACCCGTATCGTCAAGGAGGTCACCGAGAAGCTGGTCAAGGCCTCCCCCAAGACCATCCTGATCGTCGTCAGCAACCCCCTGGATGCCATGTGCCACGTGGCCATCAAGGCCTCGGGCTTTCCCCGGGAGCGGGTCATCGGGATGGCCGGCGTGCTGGATACCGCCCGGTTCCGCTCCTTCATCGCTGAGGAGCTGGAGGTTTCGGTCAAGGACGTTGACGCCTATGTCCTGGGTGGTCACGGCGACACCATGGTCCCGCTCACCAAGTACACGACCGTCGCCGGCGTCCCGGTGGACAAGCTGATCCCCAAGGCCCGCCTGGCCGAGATCGTCCAGCGCGCCAGGGATGGTGGCGCCGAGGTGGTGGCCCTGCTCAAGACCGGCTCCGCGTTCTACGCGCCCAGTGCCGCCGTGGCCGAGATGGTCGACTCGATCATCCTCGACAAGAAGCGCATTCTCCCCTGTGCGGCCCAGCTCAACGGCGAGTACGGCTACCACGGGCTGTTCATCGGTGTTCCCTGCAAGCTCGGCACCAAGGGGCTCGAGCAGGTGATGGAGCTGGACCTTACCGGTCCGGAGAAAAAGGCCCTCGACAAGAGCGCCGCCGCCGTCAAGGACCTGGTCGGCGTCGTGGATCGGGCGCTCGCCGCGAAGTAGGCCTCTGACGAGGATCCGTGCAGGATCCGGAACGCGCATCCGATCTGAGTCTGTCGAAGGGTTCGCAGCTTCCCGGTTGGCGCCCGGCTGATGGTCTGGTAGCAGATCCTCCGGTCAGCGGCCCGGTCGCTGCTCGAGCCAGCTGCGCCCAGCGTCGTGCGTGATGTAGAGATGGCCGACTCCGCCCTGAGCCCCTACAAGCACGCCATCGACCGCGGTTACCAAACCGATGTCAGGACTCGCGGGGTCGTATTGGCCTGTCAGTCGTGGGAGCGCGTTCAGGGTCAGGGGACGCCAGGTCGTGCCGCTGTCCCCGGATAGTCGGTACCCATGCGGTCCGCGCTCGAGCCATGTGGTCGCGGTGACGGGAGTGACGCTGACATTCGGCCCCGGTACCGAATGGAGGTCCCCTTCGATCGGCGAGGACGCTATGGGCCGCCAATGGTCACCCGCGTCGTCGGTACGAAGAATGTGGAGGACCTCCTGGGTACCCTCCATGTTGTAGACGGATTCGATCCCCGTCCGCCGGCTGAAGAAGGTCGGAGACCCCACTAGCCGCCCGTTGTCCGAGGCCGGGGGTATTACCCCGTCGAACGAATGCAGCTGCCATGACCGTCCGGCGTCATGCGACACGAAGTAGCCGGTGCGCTCATAGTTGTAACTCCATCCATCGCTGGCGCTCCAAAAGATCGCGGGTTTGATACTCGGCAGCTTTCCCCCGTTTCCGATCCCCGGAGCGCGTGTGCCACTGAAAGCGATACCTCCGTCGGTGCTGGTCAGGAAGTAGGAGTCTGGAGCGGCAGCCTCTATCTCGACCAGGAAGGTATGCATCGAGTCCACAAAATCGAAGCTGTCTGATGAGCCCGCGTGGTGGCTGACGTAGTACGAGAGGGTTCGGGTCCAGGTGTACCCGCCATCCCTGGTCACGAACAGCCAGCCGCCATCGTCCGGGTTTTGGCTAACTGGAAGCCAGCCGTGCAGTTGATCGACGAAGGTCGGCAAGGTGATCGCGTTGGTGTAGTCCAGTTCACGGTTGAGCTGCGGCGGCGCGAAAATCAGGCCCTTAGGGGTGATCTCCCGCCAGCGCCGCCCACCGCTGTAGGTCAAATACAGGTGGCGGGTGCCGCTCATACCCACAACGGCGACCCCGAAGCTCGAGGTAAAGAACCGGGACTGCAGGACCGAGTAGGCCGGTGGAGTTGGGCTCGGGGATGGTGATGGAGCCGGGATCGGCACGGGGAATGGGCTGGGCGCAAAGGGCGAGGGCTGCGCAACCACTGGTGACGCTTTTGGGCGCGCGCTGACCCGAGCGACTGGATTCGAGCCGGTGCACGCGGCTAGGAGCGCCGTCGTGAAGATTATCGAAGTGCGGAGCCCCGGCGTCCCTGACCCTGCCCGCATACCCGTGCCCGGGATTCTAGTCTGTGCGATGAGGGCACCACGGTACCCGCACAGCTCTCTGTCTGATCCGTTAGACCACAGGACTCTGAAGTACGCGCCCTCATTTCCCACCCGGTTCGGCTGCATCGCTGATGCCCACACGTTCCGCTCCGAGTTCTTCGACTGGTACAAGAGCGAGCACCGCCACTGCGTCGACGCTCTCGTTCACGGCACCCTCGTCAGAGTAGAGATGACCGCGCAGCGAAGTCGTACAGCAATGCCGGGAAGATCCCCAGGAGCAGGGTGAGAACCCCGGCCGCCAAGATGGTGCTGGTTCCTAGGCCGTCCGCTGGGCGAGCGCGCCGGCCGTGCTCAGGCGGCGTGTAGATCAGCAGGACCACCCGGAGGTAGTAGTAGAGGGAGATCGCGGAGGCCACCACGGCGACCAGCGCCAGGCCGGCATACCCCGCCTTGATCACCGCGACGAATACGAACAGCTTGCCCATGAAGCCGGCCGTTGGCGGGATTCCCGCCAGGGCCAGCATGAACAGCGCGAGCATCAGTCCGATGGCGGGCTGCTGGTACCCAAGTCCCTTGAGGCCGCCTATCTCCGCGCCGTCCGTGTCAGAGCGCGCCAGCAGCGTGATCACGGCGAACGCCCCGAAGGTCATGGTGGCGTATGCCGCCAGGTAGTACAGGCCCCCGACCATGCCCTCGCGGTTGCCGGCGACCGCGCCCAGCAGCAGGTAGCCGGCCTGGGCGACGCTGGAGTACGCGAGCATCCGCTTGAGGTCCTGCTGGCGCAGCGCCCCGACCGCCCCCACCAGCATCGAGACGGCGGCCACCGCGCCGAGCAGGATGGTCCAACGGGCGGCGACCGCGGGCGCGCCAAAGGTGCCCGCGAACAACCGTAGGAAGACCGCAATCGCCGCGATCTTGGTCCCCACCGACATGAAGGCGACGACCGGTGCGGGCGCACCTTCATAGACGTCCGGGGTCCAGGCGTGGAAGGGCGCGGCCGAGGACTTGAAAGCCAGGCCGACCAGGACCAGGCCCATGCCGGCGATGCTGAAGACCAGCGAGTCACCGGTAACCGTATGCAGCGCTCGGGCTATCACCGGCAGGCTGGTTGAGCCCGTGGCGCCGTAGATCAGGGCCATCCCGTAGAGCAGGAAGCCACTGGCGAAGCCGCCCATCAGCAGGTATTTCAGCCCAGCCTCCTGCGACCGCTCCTCCTGGCGGAGGAAGGCGCTGAGGATGTAGAGGGAAATTGAGAGCAGCTCGATGCCGATGAAGATGGTCATCAGCGAGGCTGCAGAGACCATCAGCATCATCCCGGCCAGCGCGGCGACCAGCAGGATGTAGAACTCGCCGTGCTGGACTCCCCGGCGATCCAGGTAGGCGGGGGCGAGCATCAGCACCAGCAGCGTCAGGACCAGGAAAACAACCTCAAAGAAGATCGCGAACCCATCCACGGCAACTGTTTGGTTGAACAACAGCCGGGCATTACCGTGGTCCGAGAGTCCGCTGCCAATCGCCGCGACGGCCAGCACCAGGGCCAGCAGCACACCCGCGCCGGCCAGCAGCGCGAGCAGCGACTTGCGGCGCTCCGGTAGGAAGGCATCCGCCAGGAGCAGGGCGACGACCGTGCCGAAAACGACCTCCTGGACCCCGAAACCGAGGTCTGATGGAGTCATATCCGTACCCCTCTCATCCGCCGCCGGCGACCAGCCGGGTGAGCGGCGCGACCCCCTGGTCGACGATGCTGGCCAGGGGTGCCGGGAACACGCCGATGAGTACGGCGGCCACGGCCAGTGGAACCAGGACCCGCAGCTCATCGGAGCGGAGCTCGAGGTGCCGAGACTCGGCGACCTGCTGCTCCACCGACTCCCCCTCCCCCTGCCCCTCCACCGCCACCAGCGGCGACCCGCTCATCACCCCCTGGTAGAAGCGCAGCATGTACCACGACGCGAGCACCACGCCGACCGCCGACAGGAGCAGGATCGGCCACGAGCGGGTGTAGGCCCCGGCCATGATCAGGTACTCACCCACAAAGCCGTTGAGGCCGGGCAGCCCCAGCGTAGCCAGCGAGAGCAGCAGGAATATGCCCGTGAAGACCGGCGCCGACGCCGCCAGCCCCGCCAGTTGCGAACGGTCGCGCGTGCCTACCCGAGCCTCGATATGCGCCACTATGAAGAAAAGGCTGGTGATGAGCACGCCGTGGTTGATCATCTGGATTGAGCCGCCCGCCAACCCCGCGGGGGTCAGGCTGACGATCCCCAGGGTGATGAAGCACATGTGGCTCAAGCTGAGGTAGACCACGGTGCGTTTGGCATCGTGTTGACGCAGGGCCAGGAGCGCGCCATAAACGATGCCCACGGCTGCGAGAGTCATGAGGATCCCGCTCAGGTCTCTCGCGGCGCCGGGCTCGAGGCGGATCGCCACCCGGTAGAAGCCGTAGGGGCCGAGCTTCGCCACCACCCCGGCCAGGACCATCAAGGCCGGCGTCGGACACGCGGTGTAGGCCTCTGCCATCCAACCGTGAAAAGGGAAGAGCGGGGTTTTGATGGCAAACGCGAATGCGAATCCAAGAAACACGAGGTGCGCTGCCGATACGCCCATGAACGCCGCCTGGCGCGACACCGCGAGGTCGGCGATCTGGAAGCTGTGCGACCCGGACAGCACGAACAGGGTCGCGATCGACACCAGCATGGTCAGGCTGCCGAGGCTGGTGTAGATCAGCAACTTGAGGGCGGCCTTCTCGCGTTCCCCCTCACCGTAGACGGCGATCAGGACCAGGAACGGCACCAGCACCAGTTCCCAGAAGATGAAGAACAGCACCATGTCCTGTGCCAGCAGCACGCCCGCTGCCGCCGACTGGGCCAGCAGGAGCATGGCGATGAACAGGTGGGGTCGGCGGAGACGCGCTGGGCGAGTGCTGAGGATGGCCAGGGCGCCGATCCCTGAATTGAGCAGCAACAAACTCGCGGATACACCGTCTGCCGCCAGCTTGAAGGTCAACCCGGCGCCCGGAGCCCAGTCCGCGGTGGTCTGCAGGGGTGCCCCGCGCGAGACCGCAAGCAGCGCGACAATGCTGAGCGCCAGGGATACGGCGGTCCCGGTGAGCGCCACCTCCTTGAGGTAGCGGACCTGGACTCGGATGGTCGCCAGCGCCGCGAAGGCCGGTGCCAGCAACAGGATGAGGAGCGTCATCGTTCGTGCCATCCCGCGGCGACGATGATCACCAGCGCGGCGGTCGCGAATGCCATTGCGTACGCCCGCAGGTAGCCACTCTGCATGCGTCGCACCTGTCGACCCGCCAGCAGGGAGGCGCGTCCGACGGCATCCGTGAGACCGATGACCAGAGGCCACTCGACGATGCGTTCAAGGGCCAGGCCGAGGTGCCACAGCGGCGTCACCACGGTGGCGTCATACACCGCGTCCCAGAAAAATGCGCGCTCGAGGACCGGGCTCTGGCGTTGCGCGGCTCGCGCCTGCGGGTCGCGGGAGTAGAGCCCGTAGGCCATCAGCATGCCAAGGAGCACGGCGACCGTGCTGAGAAACGCAGTGAGGACGGCGCGACCCGCGCTGGGCTCAATTGTGACTCCGAAAGTGCCGGCCAGGTAGTCGCTCAGAGGGTGCCAGAATCCCGGCTGCACCAGGCCGGCGAACGCCGCCAGGATGGCGAGCCCCACAGCGGGAATCACCATCACCCCGCGGGCCTCGTGGGCGTGCTCGGCCTCAGCGCCCTGGGGCTTCCCGGTAAAGGTCACCAGGAAGGCGCGAATCGTGTAGAAGGCCGTAAGGGCCGCCGCCAGGAGAAGCACGATGCCTCCGAGCGGGTGGAAGGCCCCTCGGGTGAACCCGGCCGAGATGATCTCGTCCTTGGAGAAGAACCCGGACAGCGGCATGAGGCCGGCGAGCGCGAGAGCGCCGATGAGGAAAAGCCAGCGGGTGGTGGGTAGCCGCGCCGACAGTCCGCCCATCTTGCGCATGTCCTGCTCCCCACCCATGGCGTGGATGACATTGCCGGCGGCGAGGAAGAGCAGCGCCTTGAAGAATGCGTGGGTCACCAGGTGAAAGATCCCCGCGACCTCCGCACCGATCGAGACGGCAAAGAACATGTACCCGACCTGGCTCATCGTGGAGTACGCCAGCACGCGCTTGATGTCGTTCTGCACACAGGCCACCATCGCCGCCATGAGTGCGGTGAACGCGCCCAGGAATGCTGCGGTGTCGGCCGCCGCGGGGGCCGCAGCATAGAGCGGGTGCATCCGCGCGACCAGGTACACGCCGGCGGTCACCATCGTCGCCGCGTGGATCAGGGCCGAGACCGGGGTTGGGCCCTCCATGGCATCGGGAAGCCAGGTGTGGAGGGGCACCTGGGCAGATTTCGCGACCGCGCCGACGAGCAGGAAGAAGCCGATGGCCTCGGCGGTGTCGCCGGCCAGCCCCGGCCCGGAGAGGGCCTTGAACAGCTGGTCGAAGCTCAGCCCGCCCACTGAGCGCAGCACGATGAAGCTGGCGATCACGATCCCCACGTCGCCGATGACGTTCATGACGAAAGCCTTGCGGGCCGCCAGGACCGCAGCCGGGCGCTGGTTGTAGAAGCCGATCAGGAGGTAACTGCTCAGCCCGACCATCGCCCACCCGATGACCAGGAACACAAAGTTGTGCGCCAAGACCAGGAGCAGCATGGAGAAGACGAATAGGTTCATGTGAGCGAAAAACCGCGCGTAGCCGGCGTCGTCCTCGTCGTCCATGTAGCCGGCCGCGTAGGCGTGGATCATGAAGCCCACGCCCGTGATCACCAGGGTCATCACCGCCGACAACGGGTCCAGGTAGAGGTCGAAATTGACCTGGGGGACGGGCAGCCCGGTGAAGGCAGCGCCACCCTGG
Source organism: Candidatus Dormibacteria bacterium (assembly GCA_050998755.1). GTDB lineage: Bacteria > Chloroflexota > Dormibacteria > DASZGP01 > DASZGP01 > JAXDLW01. Next base: position 19,087 of record JBPCPW010000092.1, on the reverse strand, counting down.
TCCAGCCAGCGGTAGACCACGAAGTCCGTGGCATGGCCGCCGTTGGCCACGGCGGCGATGGCGAAGCAGCCGAACGACACCAGGATCGCGGCGGGGCCCATCACACGGACCCCAAGGCGGTTGCTCGGCCCCAAAAGACGATTGAGGATGTAGCCGAACAGAGGTACCAGCAGCCCGAGGGTAAGCAGCGTGCCCACTCAGCCCCTCATCTTGTTGAGGTCGTCGATGTTCATGGGACGTCCCGACTTGTAGATGGCGACGATCAGCGCCAGGCCGACGACAACCTCACTGGCGGCGACCGCGATCACGAGCAGGCTGAAGATCTGGCCGTCGAGGTTGTGGTGATACCGGGAGAATGCGATGAGTGCGATGTTGGCGGCGTTGAGCATCAATTCCACGCACATGAACAGGACCAGCGGGTTGCGCCGCAGCATCACCCCGGCGGCACCGGTGATGAAGAGCACGGCGGAGAGCAGCAGGAATGACCCTAGGGGCGGCATCAGCGGCCACGCGAAAGGTAGACCGCACCGACAGCCGCGACCACGAGGACCAGCGACGTCGCCTCGAAGGGATACGCGAAGTCGGTGTAGAGTGCGCGCCCCACCGACTGGATGCTCCCCAGGGTGACCCCGGAACCAGGGTTGGCCGACCCGCCAAAGACCTGGGCGGCACCGACAAAGCCGATCGCCGCCACGATCGTGAATGCCACGCCGAGGCCGGCGACCAACCCCACCTGGCGCCGATCGTGCACCAGCGTCTCGTCGGCACCGGGATTGAGCAAGGCGATCACGAAGACGAAGAGCACCATCACCGCGCCGGCGTAAACGATCACCTGCGCAACCGCCAGGAACTGTGCCGAGAGGAGGAGGAAAATTACCGCCAGCGACAGCATGTTGACCACCAGACTGAGCGCGGCATAGAGCGGACGGCGGTTCAGCACCACGCCGAGGCCAGAGCTCACGGCGAGACCTGACAGCAACGCAAACACGATCCTAAGCATCTCCTTCCCTACTCCCCGTCAGCCTGCCGGCGGACTCTCAGGCGCGACCACCAACTGCTGCGGCGCCGCCGACTCGCTGCTGGAGCGCTCCGCCGGGTGCGGGTGCTCTTCCTCATGCCGTTGCGGAACCGCCGTGGACGCCACGTCGATGGCATGGATCGGGTGCTCCCCCCAACTGGCTTCCAGGAGATCCTCCTTGGTGATGATCAACTTGCGGATGTCGTAATCCGAGATGTCGTAGCGCGGACCCATGGTGATGGCGCCAACCGGGCACGCCTCCTCGCAATAGCCACAGAATATGCAGCGAGCCAGGTTGATCTCGTACCGCGAGGCGTAGCGTTCCCCGGGCGACACACGCCTGGTCTCGGTGTTCTCCTCGGCGACGACGAGAATGCACTTGGACGGGCACGCGGCGGCGCACAGTTCGCACCCCACGCACTTCTCCAGGCCGTCCTCATAACGATGGAGGATGTGGCGTCCACGGTGACGGCTGCTGATTGGGGGCAGCTCGTCGGGATACTGCACCGTGGTCGGCGGACGAAAGAGGTGCTTGAACGTCGTCCCCAGCGCGTTGGGGATACCGAGGACGTCGTCGAGGATCATCGCGGTAGCGCGGGTTGAGCCGCGGTGTGATGCGAAGCCCGCGATACCCCCCGGGGGGTCTGCTGGGTGAAGGCCAGCGCGACGCCCACGACAATCAGCGCCAGCAGGGTGACCACAGGGATCAGCCACTCCACCCCGAGCACGACGAATGTCGCGGTGACGACGATGTTCAGTAGCCCAAGTGGCAGCAGCACCTTCCATCCCAACGCCATCAACCTGTCGTACCGTAGCCGCGGCAGCGTCGCGCGCAGCCAGAAGAAGACGAAAATCATCACCCCCACCTTGGCGAAGAACCACATGAAGCCTGGCAGCAGCGGCCCGCGCCAACCGCCGAGGAAGAGCGTCGCCGCGATCGCACTGACGGTGACCATATTGATGTACTCACCGAGGAAATAGAGGCCCCATTTGAGGCCGCCGTACTCCGTCAGGTAGCCGGCCACCAGCTCCTGCTCGGCCTCAGGGAGGTCGAACGGCGCGCGGTTGACCTCGGCGGTCGCCGAGATGATGTAGATGACGAAGCCCAGCGGCTGCAGCAGGATGTACGGAATCGAGTGCTGACCATCGATTATCTGGCTCAGGTTCACGCTGCCCGACAGGATGAACACCCCCACCAGCGAGAAGCCGAGCGCCATCTCATAGCTGATCAGCTGCGCCGAACTGCGCATGGCGCCCAGGAGCGAGTACTTGGAGTTGCTGGCGTAGCCCCCAAGGACGATCCCGTAGGCGGTCATCCCGCTGATGGCAAAGATGAACAGGACGCCGACGTTGAGGTTGGCGATGTAGCCAGTGACCGCCTTACCCAGGAGATTGAAAGTGGGCGTCACCGGGATGACCGCGAAGGCGAAGACCGAAGCGACGGTCATCACCGCGGGCGCTGCGAGGTACAACAGGTCGTCCCGGCCTGCGGGCCGCGAGTCCTCCTTGGTGAGGAGCTTGATCACGTCAGCCATCGGCTGCAGCAGACCGAAGGGCCCGACGCGGTTGGGTCCCATGCGCACCTGGAAGTAGCCGATCACCTTGCGCTCGCTCAGCACCAGGTATGCGGCCGCGGTGATGAATCCCAATATCAGGAAGCCGCTCTTGATGACCGCGATCAGGACGTCGACCATCAGCGCTCCTCTGCCGGCGCCGCGGCCGGCGACTGCGAGTCGCCCTCCGCCGCTGTCCCGCCCCACCAGCCCGCGCGATCGCCGGAGCGCTTGACCGCGTAGGCCGGGACGGCGCGGATGATGTCCCGCATGACGTCGACCGGCTGCCGATAGGTCCAGCCCGCCTCCCAGGCGTTGGCCAGGTCCTGGAAGACGCGCCAGTCCGGCGGCGTCCTGGCCAGCGGCGGCAGTGCCTGGCGGAGGCGCTGGACGCGCCCCTCGAGATTGGTGTAGGTGCCCTCTTTCTCAGCGAAGGTATGCATCGGCAGCACAACGTGCGCCTGCCGGGCGAGGGTGCTGTCGGTCACGTCGAGCACCACCAGCAGCTCGACAGCGCTGAGCGCTTTCGCCACCATGGTCAGCTCGGCGCTCCCCTCCAGGGGCGAAGGGCCGATCAGCACCAGGGCCTTGAGCTGCCCAGCACCCGCGGCCTCGAGCATCTCCCAGGTGCTCATGCCGGGACGGCCGGTTGACGCCTGGTATCCCGGGCGCACGTCGGGCAGGCAGCCCATATCGGCGGCCCCCCGCGCGTTGGCCTGGGGCACGACCACCAGCCGGCGGGCCTGCACTCCGCTGCCCTGCAACCGGGCACAGAGCACCGCCGCGTCGGGCTGGAGGATTTCGGACGCCACCACTCCGACCAGCTTCTCCCCGCCTCTGAGTTCCCCAATGAGCTCTGACGCAGTTCGGCCTTTGCCCAGGACCAGCCGCGTCTTGCCCTTGCGACGCGCCTTTTTGAGTCGCAGCTCAAGCACCGGCGCCATGTCCAACGTTATCTGGTCGCCGATCACAAAGATGAGATCGCAGTCGGCGAAGTCATCGAAGCTGAGATGCCAATCTTCGGGTGAAGGCGTCGCGGCCTGGAGGTCGAATCGGTGGTCGATATTGGGGCTACCCACCACCTCGCGTACCCAGCGCTGGGCCAGGAATAGTTCCTCGTTGGTGGCACTGGGGCTGACGATGGCGCCGATGCGATGCGCGCCATGCTGCTGGACCAGGTCCTGCAACCGCCGCCCCACCTCGCCTACCGCCTCTTCGTAGGTCGCCGGCCGGCCTTGTTCGCCTGCGCCCAACCGGGGGGTGACGAGCCGCTGCTCATCGTGGACGAAATGGAATCCGTAGCGCCCCCGGTCGCACAGCCAGCCATCGTCCACGTGGGGGTTTTCGCGCGACATGTAGCGGACGATGCGGTCGTCCCGAGTCTGCACCTGGACGTTGCAGCCCATCGCGCAGCTGGGGCAGACCGACGGAGTCGACCGCATGTCCCAGGGCCTCGCGCTGAAGCGCCAATCTGCCGAGGTCAGCGCCCCCACCGGACAGAGCTCCATGATGTTGCCCTGGAAACCGCTGTCCATCGCCTCACCGTTGAACGTCCCGATCATGGTGTGCACGCCGCGATTGAGCAGCACCAACTGCCCCTCCTCGGTGACCTCATCGAAGTAGCGCACGCACCGCTCGCACAGTACGCAGCGCTCCATGTCGAGCAGGATCTTGTCCGACAGCGGTACCGGCTTGGGGTACTTGACCTTCTCCTCTATGAAACGGCTCTTCCCGGGACCGTGGTAGAAGCTGAAGTCCTGCAGGTCGCATTCGCCGCCCTTGTCGCACACCGGGCAATCAAGTGGGTGGTTGATGAGCAGGAACTCGAGAACCCCCTCCCGGGCCTTCAGCACTTCAGGCGACTCGGTGGAAACCCTCATCCCCTCCGAGGTGGTGATGGTGCACGACGTCGCCAGCTTGGGCTGACCCTCGATCTGCACGACACACATCCGGCAGGCGCCGATGGGGTCGAGCTTGCGATGGTCGCAGAAATACGGCACCGGCGCCGCGTTGTCCAGGCAGACATGCAGCAGCGAGGCACCCTTGGGTGCGGTGACCGCCCGCCCGTCGATTGTCAGAGTCACCATTTCCGGGCCGGCCGACACGGCTGGGGCCACCACCGTCTTCTCCTCCGGCATGGCTAGACCATTGACTCCAACGGCGTCGCCAGCGCGGCCTGCTTGTGGGGGCAGCCGTGGTGGTCGACGTGGGCCTGGTAGTCGGCGGTGAACTGCTGCACCGACGAGCGGATGGGCCACGCCGCGGCTTCGCCCAGGGCACACAGCGACTTGCCGTCGATGTTGTTGCAGACGTCGACGATGAGATCGATGTCCTCCTGCCGGCCCCCGCCGGCCTCGATGCGGCGGACGATCCGCGAGAGCCAGAAGGTGCCCTCGCGGCAAGGGGTGCACTTACCGCAGGACTCCCGGTAGTAGAAGTCGGCCAGGCGCGCGGTGTACTCCACGATGCACTGGTCCTCGGGAATCACGACCAGCGCGCCCGAACCGCCCATGGTGCCGTGGGCCCGCAGGGAATCGGCGTCCATGGTCGTGTCCTCGAGCTGGGCGGCGGTCAGGAACTGACTGGAGGAGCCGCCCGGCTGGATGCATTTCAGGGTCTTTCCCTGGCGCATACCACCGGCGACCTCGTTGATCAGAGTCAGCGCGGGGATCCCCTGTGGAGCCTCATAGAGCCCGGGTCGATTGACCTGCCCGCTAAGGCAAAAGAGGCGGGTCCCGGTGGATTTCTCGGTCCCCACCGACTTGAACCAGTCGGCGCCCTTCTCGACGATCAACGGGACATTGCAGAGGGTCTCGACATTGTTCAGGGCGGTCGGGGCGTCATAGAGGCCGATCGCGGCGGGGAAATATGGAGGCTTGGGACGCGGCCGTCCGCGGTTGCCGTTGAGCGACTCCAGCAGGGCGTTCTCCTCGCCGCAGATGTAAGCGCCCGCGCCCCCATGGATGACCACGTCGAGGTTCCAGCCGGAGCCCAGTATGTCGTCCCCCACCAGGTTGGCCGCGCGCGCCTCGCCCAGCGCCTTGGCAAGGATTGCCTGGATCTCGGCATACTCGCCTCGGACATAGATGAAGGCCTGGTCGGCCTCCACCGCCCGGGCCGCCAACACCACCCCCTCAATCAGCAGGTGCGGGTTGCGCTCCATCAGGTAGCGGTCCTTGAAGGTGCCCGGCTCGGACTCGTCGGCGTTGGCCACCAGGTAGCGGGGGTGCTTGTCCCTGGGCATCAGGCTCCACTTGCGACCGGTGGGAAACCCAGCACCCCCGCGGCCGGTCAGGCCGGAGTCGGTGACCACCTGGGCAATGTCCGCAGGGCTCATCGCCAGGCCCCTCTGGAGCGCGACGTAGCCGCCCCATCGACGGTACCCCTCGAGGGTCCGAAGGCCCTCCATCTCGATGTCGCGGGTCAGCCGCGGTTCGCCCAGAGCGCTCACGCCGAGCCCTCTGCCGGTGCCACAGGCGCAGCGGCCGGTTCGCGGTAGCCGCGCTCCGCGGGGTGCTCCGACCCGGTGCTGACCAGCACGTGCGACCCCTTGACCAGGTCCATCACCACGCCGCCCGCGCCGTCGGAGGGAAGCGGAACTCGATTCGCGCCGGGGTTGGCGAGGTCGACCAGGGTCTCGCGGGCGGCAGCCTCCTCCCCGGTCGCGAACGGGTGCTGGGGCAGGCGGCCGGCTTTCATGTCCTCGACCAGTGCGTCCACCTTCCCGACCGTCAGGTTCTCGACAAAACGGTGGTTCACCTGCGCGGCGGGTGCGCCGCCACAGGCGCCGAGGCACTCCACCTCAAGAAGGGTGCAGAGCCCGTCGGCGGTGGTGGTGCCGGCACGGACGCCGAGCCGCTCCTCAAACCGCCGCATGACAGGGCCTGAACCCTGGACCAGGCAGGAGATATTGGTGCACATCTCCACGACGTACTTCCCGTGGGGCTTGAAGAAGAACATCGAGTAGAAGCTGGCGACGGCCTCGACGGGGCCGGGCGGGAGGTCGAGGACCCGGGCGACCTCCGCCATCCCTTCGGCGGTAAGGATGCCGAGCCTGTGCTGCAGGATCCACAGCGCGGGCAGGATGGCCGACTTGGCATGGGGATAGCGGGCTTTGACAACCTCTATCTCCGCCACCTCGGCGGCGGTGAGGATGCTGTATTCAGCCCGGTCCTGGTAAGTCTCGAGCGTCACCGATCGATACCAAAGAGCGATCGCTGATGTTTCATCGATCGACGTCTCCGAGAATGAAATCCAGCGAGCCGAGGATGGCCACCACGTCGGCCACCAGGTGACCGGTGATCAGGCGGGGGATCGCAGAGCAGAACTGAAAGCTCGGTGCGCGCACCTTCACCCGGTAGGGCTTGTTGCTGGCATCGCTGACGATGTAGAAGCCGAGCTCGCCGCGGGGCGATTCAACCGCCTGGTACACCTCCCCGGGGGGCAAGCGGAAGCCCTCCGTGACCAGCTTGAAATGATGGATTACGGCCTCCATCGAGGTGTCGAGTTCGTGCCGCGGTGGCAGCACGACCTTGCGGTTGGAGATGGTGATCGGCCCCGGCTTCAGCTTGGCAACGGCCTGCTCGATGATCCGTAGCGATTGCCGCATCTCCTGGATCCGCACCAGGTACCGGTCATAAACGTCGCCGTGCACCCCGACGGGTACCTCGAAGTCGTAGTCGTCGTAGCCCGAATACGGCTGATGTTTGCGCACGTCGTAGCTCACGCCGGAGCCGCGGAGCGTCGCCCCCGAGAACCCCCAGGCCAGTGCCTCCTCACCGGAGATCAACCCGAGGCCGCGCGTCCTGTCCTCCCACAGCGGGTTCGAGGTGAGCATGGCCTCGTAGTCGTTGCAGCGAAGGCTGAAATCCTTCACGAAGGCACTCACTGCATCCTCGAAGCCGGGCGGGGTGTCGGCCATCAGGCCGCCGATGCGGATGAAGCTGGTCATCATGCGTACACCGGACACCAATTCGTTGATTTCCAGCACCCGCTCGCGGTCACGCCAGGCGTACAGGAACGTGGACTGCGCCCCCAGGTCCAGCCCGTGCGTACCCACCCAGATGAGGTGGCTGCCGATGCGCGCCAGCTCGACCATGATCACCCTGATGCGCTGCGCGCGCTCGGGGACGGTCTCACCCAGCAGCTTCTCAACCGCCAGGGCATATCCGAGGTTGTTGCCCGGCGGGCTGAGGTAGTCCATGCGGTCGGTCCAGGGGGTGCCCTGGTGGTAGGTGACGCGCTCGAAGTCCTTCTCGAAGCCGGTGTGCAGGTAACCGATGTCGGGGTCGGCGTGGCGGACGACCTCGCCTTCGACACGCAGTACCAGGCGAAGCACGCCGTGGGTGCTGGGGTGCTGGGGCCCCATGTTGAGCTCCATCAGAGGCCCGTCAGGCGTCTCGCCCAGGTACTGCAGGCCCTCTGCGAAGACCGGTTGGTTCGAGCTGTCAGGCGGGTGGATCAACTCGGCGCTCCGCGCGGCACGGCGGCATCGGGGGGAAACGAGCCGCGGTCGGTGAATTTGACCGGCTCGCCGAAGGACACGTAGTCCTTGCGCAGCGGATGCCCCTCCCAATCGTTGGGCATGAGCAGGCGCCGCTGGTCCGGGTGGCCGCTGAAGTCGATGCCACAGAGGTCGTAGGTCTCCCGCTCCAGCCAGTTCATACCGGGCCAGACGGCGGTCAGCGACGGGACGGATGGCAGGGCATCGAGGCTGTCGGCCACATAGACCTTGAAGCGCACGCTGGTATCCAGTTCCAGGCTACGCAGCTGGTACACGATGTCGTACCGGGGGTCGCGTTCGAGCCAGTCGACCGCGGTGACGAAGAGCGGCATCTTGAACTGCAGCCGCAGATCGTCACGGAGGACATGCGCCGCCGCCACCAGGTGCTCGACGTTGAGGATCAAACCGCCCTCCGGGGGCGATCCGTCAAGCCCGGCGACCGCGCCGGGAGCGCGTTCGTCCAGGACGTCCCTGATAGTGTGCAGGACGGCCATCGCCCGGGACACGGGTTCCAAGGCCCCCGGCTCAGCCTTACCCGCCGGGACCTCTTGACTCAGACGAGGGCCTCGGCGCGGATCTTGCGCTGCAGCTTGAGGACGGCGTCGAGCAGGGCTTCGGGGCGCGGAGGGCAGCCGGGGACATATATGTCGACCGGCACGACCTTGTCGACTCCCTGCACCACCGCGTAGTTGTTGAACATCCCGCCGCAGGACGCGCAGGCCCCCATGGAGATCACCCACTTGGGCTCGGGCATCTGATCGTAGATCTGGCGCAGCACGGGGGCCATCTTCTGCGAGACGCGCCCGGCGACGATCATCAGGTCGGCCTGTCGCGGCGAGGCGCGGAAGACCTCGGCCCCGAACCGGGCCATGTCGAACTTGGGACCGCCCGTCCCCATCATCTCGATGGCACAGCAGGCCAGGCCGAACAGGGCGGGCCACATGGAGTTGTACCGACCCCACGCCACCACCTTGTTCATGGTGGTGGTTACGAAGTTGTGGCCCAGGCTGGCCGTCATGCGGTCCTCAGGCTGGGGATGCGAGTGAGGTTGGTTGGGGAAGGCCAGCGGGTTGGACGGCCCGGTGCGGCCGGGGATGACCACTGCTCGTGGCTGAATCTCTATGCCCACCGCGCCTCTACTCCCATTCCAATGCACCCTTGCGCCAGACGTAGAGCAGGGTGACCGCCAGGATGCCGATGAAGATCCCCATCTCAACCAGGCCCCTGGTGTGCAGTTCCCGAACCAGCACTGCCCACGGGTAGACGAAGATCGCCTCGACGTCAAAGACGATGAAAAGCATCGCGGTCAGGTAGAACCCGACTGGAAGCCGGCGCCGCGCGGTCTCACTGGGGACGATGCCACACTCATATGGGGCTGCCTTGGTACGGGACGGGCTCTTGGGCCCCAGGATCGACGAGAGGACGATGGCCAGCAGCGCGAAGACCACCGCGGCAAGGAAGAACACCAGTAGCGGCATGTATTCGCTCGTCACGGTGCGGAGATTCTAGTGGGCCCGTGACGCTGGGATCGGGTGCAGTCCGAAGGGGCCGCAGGGCCCGCATCAGCGCCTCAGACTCTCTCGGCCTCCCGGAGGAGCTGGTAGGTGACCGCCGCGATGCCGCCATCCAGGAGGAAATTGGCGAGGAAGGCGTAGGCGCGCCGCTTGAAAGCGAAATAACCCAGCGCGCCAAGGGATGACGACACCTTGCCGACGAGCAGGTAGCGGGCCAGGGTGTGCCGCTTGGTGGGGTCGTCGGTCAGCGCGGCGTCAGCGGAGATCGCAGTGATCAGAGCCATGTACGCGGCGGCAAGCACGATCCAGAGGTTGTCGGCGTCGACCGGGGACTCGGCCATGCCGACCGCGCGGGCCCCCTTGTTCATGCTGGCGGTGATCATCCCGGGTAAGAGGTAGAAGCCGATGCCCCCCGCCGCGAAAATCGGCGCCCACACCATGAGCCAGGCCTTGAGGCGTGCTTCCCTTGCGTCCACGCCCGTTTTATAGCACCGCCGCTTGCGGAACGAACAGGTGTTCGTCTATACTCGGATCATGACCCTTCCGCTCAAGACTCACTGCGACCGCTGTGGGCTGCCCCAGTGGCTTCCGCCCCGCCAGGCGGTGGCCGCCCGTCGCCTGCACTGTCCGCGCTGCGGACATCGGGCTTCGACCAGCCGCCTGGCCCTGATCAGGCAGAGAGCGAAAGAGCGGCAGGAGCCGGAACTGCAGCTGGCGAGCTGACCGCGGAAGCCCGGCCCCTCGACCGGGCAGGTCTTCCCCAGCCGGCCCGCGGGGCCTGAGTGTCAGCCCTGGTTGGCTTCTGCCCTCTCCCCGACCTTCACGCCGAGCTCTTTGATCTCACCGCCGCGGACGACCCTCAGCTTGTGCTCGGTGTCGACTTCGATCCCCTGCAGGGAGCGGAAGAGGTGACGCATTCCGGCGACGGTCTGCCCGTCGATGCCGACCAGAATGTCGCCCTGCAGGAGGCCACCCGCGGCCGCCGGGCTCCCCTCCTCCACGCCGATCACCATCAGACCCCGGTCCTGGCCGGCTTTCTGGGCCGCTTCGGGGGCCAGGAACACCGGCTGTGTGCCGATGCCCAGGTAGGGCTTCTTGACCCGCCCATGTGAGAGCAGGCTCTTGACCACGCGGTCAACCGCCTCAACGGTCAGGCTGCGAGTGCTGCCGCGTCCGTAATACCAGCTGTTCAGGCCGACCATCTTGCCGTCGGCGTCAACCAGCGGACCGCCAGAGAAGCCCTCATAGAGGTGGGCGTCGCTGAGGACCAGGCTGTCGAGGCCGCCGCGCCAGCCCGATTGCCGCGACTCGGTGGACACCACGTGACCGACGCTGGCGCGGAGGTCTGCGGCCCTCCCCAGCGCCAGCACCACGCTGCCGGTGCGTACGGCGCCGCCACGTTCGGCCGGGGTCGCCGCGAGACCCTCGACGCGCAGAACCGCGATGTCGGAGGCGCTGTCGCGGCCGGCCAGAGTGGCCTTGTGCTCGCCAGCACCATCGCGGACGATGATGTTCTCCTCATCGTGTACCGCATGGTCGGAAGTGACGACCACGCCGTCCTCCCAGACCGTGCCGGTGGCCGCCTTGCCGGCCCGGGCCGCCACCGTGACTATTGAGCCGGCAGTAGATTCGACCACCGCGGCCAGCTGATCTGAGTAGTCCTTCAGGGTATTTGCCATTTTTCATCTGCTCCAGGTTGGGGTTTGGGGGATGCTGTCCACGCTAGGTGGCAGCGGCCGGCCGGGCATCAGCTGTTCGGGTAGGTCAGGGCCTCCTCATGTGGGCAGGCGGGCGCTCAGACGGAGATCAGGCCGAGCCTATAGCCGTGGGTGACGGCCTCCGCCCGGCTCTGGGCGGATAGCTTCCCCAGCACCGCACTGACATGGAACTTGGCGGTGTGCTCGCTGATCCCCAGGCGTACACCCAGTTGCTGGTTGGTCAGGCCGTCCGCCATCAGCAACAGGACCTCAAGCTCCCTCCCCGTGAGGACCTCCTGAGCGCGGGACGCGCCTGCCGCGTCGTCTGACGGCGGGGCCTGCTCACCGCCGGCGTCCTGGACCGTCGGCGGGAATTGAACGGCCACGCCCAGGCGGGCGGCCTCGAGGGCCGCGGCCAGGGCAGCCGGGGGGATGGATGGGGTAACCACACCGGTCGCCCCTGCCGCCCGGGCCGCCGCGAATCCATCCGCCTCGACCACCGCCACCAAGGGGCAGGCGAACGCCCTGACCAGGGGCCCCAGGAGATCGTCGGCATCGCTCGCGCCCTCGAGGTCGACCAGGCACACCTCTGGCTCGACCTGGTATCCGATCGCCGCCGCAGCCCCTGGTCCCAGGCTGGCGGCCACCTCCAGGCCGGCGACCGACTCCACCAGCGCCGCCATGCCGGCCTGGGCCATTGTGCTGACGGCTACAACCAGGACTCGCATTTGGAGGGGCGTCAGCCGGCGACGTAGACCGCCATGAAGGCCACGAACAGGGCGCTGGCGGCGATGACCATGATGTGAAAGACCTCGTGGTAGCCAAACACCCGGTGCCACGGGTCGGGGCGGCGGAAGGCGTAGCAGAGGGCGCCCAGGGTGTACAGCAGCCCGGCCCCCAGGAGCATTGCTGAGCCGCCGTAACCAACGACCCTGAAGATCGCCGGCGCCACCAGGACCGCCACCCACCCGACCCCTATATACAGCGCTGCCAGCACCCCGCGCCGAACCTGGATCCCCAGGAGCGAGATCCCCGAGCCGGTCAGCGCGAGCGCCCACACGACCACCAGGATGGCCACGCGGGACCACCCGGCCAGGATGGCGACAGCGATGGGTGTGTAGGTTCCCGCGATGACCAGAAAGATATTGCTGTGGTCGATTCGCTGGAGGATCCGCTCGGGCATTGCCCGCCAGCGGCCAAGGTGGTAAGTGGCGCTCCCCACGAAGAGCAGGACCAGCGTGGCGCCGTAGATGGCGAGCGCCACCTGGCGGTCTTGGTGTCCGCTGGCACCCTGCAGCAGCAGGAAGGTGGCGACGAGAGCCAGGGGCGCCGCGATGGCGTGTGAGTACCCGCGCAGCAGCGGCTTGACCCTCTCGACTGCATTGGAGGTGCCGGTTGAATCGCTATGTGACATGAAATGATGTTACACCGCCGTGGGCAGCGACGGATGCCGGCTCGGTGGTATGCGATTCTGGAATACATGCAGACCGTCTACGAGGCGGCGGGTGGCGGCGAGGGCCTACTTCGCCTGGCCCGTGCCTGGCACGGCCGGGTTATGGCCGACGACATAGTCAGCCACGCGTTCAGCCATGGTTTCCACCCCGAACACAGCGAGCGACTTGCCGCGTATTGGGCAGAGGCACTCGGCGGCCCTACCACCTATTCCGACACCGTTGGAGACGAGACCTCGGTGGTGCGGATGCACAGCGGCAATGGACAGCACCAAGAGATGGACCGCCGAGCGATTGTCTGCTTCGACCAGGCCATGACCGACATCGGACTCATCGAAACCAAGCCGCTTTGGCGGGTGCTTCACGACTACTTCACATGGGCCATAACAGCGACCCTGTCTCGCTATCACCGTTCCGCTGACGACGTCCCCGAGGCTCTTCTCATCCCCCACTGGTCATGGGACGGCCTACAGGACTGAGCGCAGACTGCAGGAGTCAGGCCGGCATGCTCCTGAGCTGCAGTCACTGCCGCCCCGTAAGGGGAACCTCCAGCGAGACACCGCCGCGGGGTGCTGGCTGAGCTCTGGTCGCCGCAGACGACGTGTCTCCTTGCTAGACTGTGTCATGACTTTATGGCACATAACTCCATGGAACTAAAGACCACCACCATCCACGGGCACCGGATCGGGTATTACCTCGCCGGGCGCGGCCCGGCATTGCTGCTCCTCCACGGCATCGGCAGCAGCTCTCTGACCTGGAAGCGGGTGATCGAACTACTGGCTCAGCGGTATACGGTAATCGCGCCGGACCTCCTCGGCCACGGCACCTCGGAGCGTCTGCGGGGCGACTACTCGCTCGGGGCCCACGCCAGTGGCGTACGCGACCTGATGGTCAAGCTGGGGTATGACCGCGCAACCGTCTGCGGCCACTCGCTCGGGGGCGGGATCGCGATGGTCTTCGCCTACCAGTTCCCAGAGCGCTGCGAACGCCTGGTCCTGGTTGCCAGCGGAGGCCTGGGGCCGGAGGTCAGCCCGCTGCTCCGGCTGCTCAGTCTCCCCTTTTCCGACCTGGTGATACCGCTTGGCACTTTTCCCGAGCTTCACCGCGCCGCGTCCCGGGTTGGGCAGGTGCTGGGGAGGTTCGGGCTCCAGCTCTCCCCGCGAGCCGACGAGTTGTGGCAGTGCTACAGCTCCCTGGGCTCCAAGGGAGCGCGCAAGGCATTCCTGTCGACGCTACGAGAGGTGGTCGACTTCCAGGGCCAGCGGGTCAGCGCCATGGACCGGCTGTACCTCGCCTCGCAGGTGCCGACGATGATCGTCTGGGGGTCCAATGACGAGATCATCCCGGTGGCCCACGCGCGCTCCGCTCACCTCGAGCTCAAGGGCAGCCGCCTGGAGATATTCGACGGGGTGGCCCATTTCCCCCACGCCGAGCAGCCTGATCGCTTCGTGCGCCTCATCGACGAGTTCATCGTCCAGAACAAGCCCGCCCGTGTCAGCCCGGCCACCTGGCGAAAACTGCTCGCCGACCGGGACGCCGCGCCGGCCAGCGGGAAGCCGCCAACCAGGCGCGCGAAGGCTCCCGTCAGGTCCGCCGCCACCAGGAAGGCAGGCTAAAGCCGGGCTCGATGCGTCCCGGCTACGCCACGGGTTCGAGGCGGTCGGTGGTACGCAGTGCGGCGAGGGATGCGAGGCCGGTGCAGAACATGGTGATGCGAAGCGCGTCGATGATCTCGGCGGCCAGGCCCATGGCCTGCTCCTCCCCCATCGCTGCCGCCCGCAAGAACGGCCCCGCGACTCCCGCCAGGTCGGCCCCGAGCGCGATCGCCTTGGCGGCATCCAGGCCGGAGGCGATGCCCCCGCTGGCAATGATGAGGCGCCCCGGCGCGGCCTCTCGCGCGCGCCGCGTGGCCTCCGCCGTGGGCATTCCCCAATCTCTGAAGACCGCCGCGGCGGAGGCCAGCCGGCTGCCCGCTCGGTACTTCTCAACCTCGCTCCAGGAAGTGCCGCCCGCCCCCGCCACGTCGATTGCCGCAACCCCCGCGGAGAACAGCCGCTGGACGTCGTCGGGGGGGATTCCCCACCCGACCTCCTTCACCACCACCGGGACAGCCAACGCAGAGCAGAGCTTCTCGATCGCCGCCAGCACACCCGCGAAGTTGACATCTCCGCCGCCCTGGAGCGCTTCCTGGAGGGCGTTGAGGTGAAGGACGAGGGCGTCGGCTCGTAGCATCTCGACGATCCGGCTGCAGCCAATGGCGTCCATACCGGCAGCCAGCTGGACCGCGCCGACGTTGGCCAGCAATGGGACGTCCGGCACCAGGTCACGGACGTCAAAACTTGATAGCGAATCCGGGTGTTCGATCAGGGCGCGCGCCGACCCCAGGCCGATTGCGATTCCATGCGCCTGGGCCACCCGCGCCAGCAAGCGGTTGATGTCGGTGGCCTCCGGCGTCCCGCCCGTCATGCAGGAGATCAGGAGGGGCGCTTGCAGGGCGCGGCCGAGGAAGACCGTACCGATATCGACGTCGCCGAGGTTCAGTTCGGGAAGGGCGCGCGGGATGAAGCGCCAGCGCTCGAACCCGGTGGTCACACCGGACTGAACCTCCTCCCTGAGGTTGATGCGGATGTGCTCCGCCTTCCGCGAGGCCGTCGTTCCCGGCTCCTCAGCCATTGGTCAGGAGCGGTCTGATCGAGTCCTTCCGCCGGCCGTGCGGTCGGACCCGCGCTTGCTCTCCCCGATGACGACCTTGGTACCGGGGGCCTCACCGAAGATTGGACGGGACAGGCCGTGCAGCGAGAGGGTGAACGACGTCCAGCCGACCGCCACCACCAGGCCGGCCACTACGTCGGAGGGCCAGTGTGCGCCGACATATACACGGCTCAGCGCAGCCGCGGTCACCACCAGCACCACGACGACCCACGAAAAGACATAGAGCGGGCGGACGAAGTGGCGGGCGGCGATCAGGACGAAAAGAGCCCCAAGCCAGAGAAAGAATCCGGCGTGGCCACTTGGGTAGCTGTAGCCGCCGATGTGGTGCACGAGGTGAGGCACCCCAATCGGACGCGGTCTGCGGATGATGAAGTTGGTCACGTTGTAGACAACTGAGTAGACCGTCGAAACGACCACGAAGGGCGTCAATGCGCGCCTGAAGAAGAAGGTCAGGGCGATGACCGCGATGCCGACGCCTATCCCCACAAAGCCACCCATCAGCGAGACAAAGGTGTTGAAGATGTCGAGGAACCCGACGTTGGTGTTCTGAATGTCGACCTCCAACGTGCGGTCGATGCCGAAGGGCTGGAGGTGGCCCGCCACCAGGATCGTGATCACGATGTAGAGCACGGCGCAGACCGCGGCGATGCTGGCGAAAAGAGGGTCGGCATGGCGTAGCTCATCCCCTGTTCTTTGGGCCGCCCGCTGCGGCCAGGACCTGGTATCGCTCACGTCATAACACCTGATAGTTGGGCTATCATTTAATTAAAATGGCTCCTGACAATATAGCTGGCGAACAGGTCCTGCGCGGGGCTCCCGGACGGGCCGCCCGCCCGTGGCTCCTGATAGTCAGCATCGTCGCGGCGCTCCTCTTCGCCGGCAACACCGTGCTGGTGCTGAATCACCTGACCAGCATCCTCGATATCCGTCTCGAGGTGCTCGCCCAATCCATAAATTGGGGCCCCCTGGTTCCCGTGATGAACTTCACCAACCGCACCGGCGGTGTGATCCAGGATGCCGCGGGGGCGGCGATCGTGATCGCCATGATCGTCTTCGAGCGCCGCGCAGGCCTGCTCATGCTGTTTGGCGCCGGCGGCAGCCTGCTCGCCCAGATCTTCAAGGTGGCGTTGGGACGGCATCGCCCAGGTATAGACGTGATCAAGGTGCTCGATCCATCCAATGGCTACAGCTACCCCAGCGGCCACGCCGTCTTCTTCACGTGGATCGCGCTGATGCTGGCCATCTCGCTGGCCCCGCACCTCAGCCGGAGGTGGCGGATGGTGACGTGGAGCCTGGCCGCTCTTCTGATCTTCGTCGGCGCGCTCGGACGTGTATGGGCCGGTGCTCACTGGCCCAGCGACGTGACCGGCGGAATCTTCCTGGCGACCAGCTGGTGCGCCTTTGTGCTGTGGTTCCCGGAGCGCTTCTTCCCGCGCGCCCAGGCTGTGCCCTACCGGGCGCCGCGCGACGAGAAGAAGCGGGTGCGGAAGGCGGCCTAGTCATCATGGAAGGACCGACCCTCGCAGCACAATAACGTGGATTGCGAGGGCAGACGAAGCACACCCTCGTAGAGCCGACAAGTGTGGAGGACCGGTCCCATGACAGATGTTAGGAGAATGGTGGCGTTCGACGCGCACAAGGCGACCATCGCGGTGGCGGTGTGCGAGGAGGACGGCGCAACGCCGGCGTTCTACGGCACCATCCCCAACGAGGCCATGTCGGTCCGCCGGCTCATCGACAAGGTGGGCGCTAAGGGGATCGAGCTTGAGGTCGCGTACGAGGCTGGCCCCACCGGGTTCACGCTGTATCGGCAGCTGACCAGGATGGGTGTGCGCTGCTCGGTGGTGGCGCCATCGCTCATTCCCCGCCGTAGCGGCGACCTCACCGCCATCTGCAACTCGCACCTCCGACACGTCCTGGTCGAGTCCGCACATCATGCCCGCCACGCCCCCAACGCCAACGGCGCAGCGAAGCAGCGCCAGGCTGGAGTTCCTGCCGACATCGTCGACATGGCCTGGAAGGCCCAGGAGCGACTCCATCGTCGGTACCGCAACCTGTCGCCTCGCTGGCCGACCATCAGGTGCACCCGGCGGCATGAATCTTCAGGTGGCGTGGCTCGCAGCCGAGGTTGGCATAGTCCTCGAGCATCCTCGAGAGCTCCTATGCGCTAACCAACGCGCGACCCTAGTGAGAGGCAGCTCGGTGACGGATCAATGTCATGCGGCTCCGGCCCAGCCGACCCGCGAATATCAGGTTGATCATCGTCGCCAATCCCTGACCTCGACCGCGAGCCACGCCACCTCGAAGTCAACCCTGGTTCACGACTCCCGCGGAAGACCCCTTGACTTTTTCTTCCATATCAGGAGCTCGGTTACTTCGCGGTCGAGCCGACCAGCGCGCGCTGCTTTCGCGCCACACCGGCGGGGAGGATCAGGTTGAGCCCACCAACATCGGCGTCGATAACCGCGGGCGATCGACCGGCGGGGTTGCTGTCAGCAAAGGCGCGAGCCCGAGGCCGAGTCTCAACCCGGAGGTGCTTGAACTTGAAGCTCATCCCGAGGTCCTTGTTCTCCTTCACCGCGCCCACCGCCGAGCGCACCATGCGCTTGAGCAGGTCGCGGTACGACTCGCCTGCATGCACCTGGAGCTCGAGGTAGGGGTCCAGCGGGCTGCCCTTGGCCGCGATTTTCATCCGCGCGCCGGTAGACGGCGTGTTGGCGAACACCAGCGACAGGGCCACCCCGTAGCCCTCGATGTCTCCACTCAGCTGGTATTCGAACGGCTCCGACCTGGCCAGCTCCGCGAACCGCGCTGAGAGCTTGCCGAAGACCATGTCCTTGGCGGCCTCGCCAAGCTGCAACGCCTCGCCGAACATCCCCAGCGCGGCGACCTCGACAAACGTGTGACCGTTGATCCGGCCGACGGTCACCGAGTGGGGCACGCCACTTTTGACCACCTTAATCGCGCGACCCAGGTCCTTCGGCATGCCGACGGACCCCGCGAAGTTGTTGTAGGTGCCGAGGCCGAGAATGCCGAGCGAGTGATCGGTGTCCACGAGTGCCTTGACGGTCCAACCGACTGTACCGTCACCGCCCGCTACAACCACCTGGGACTTCGGCGCGAGCATCCCGTCGAGCTTCATCCTGGGGTCGAACTCGGCGACTTCGTAGTCCTCGAAGGCACGCCTCAGCTTTCCTTCCACCGCGGGGCTCATGCTCCCGGCCTTGCTGCTGAGGATCAGTAGCTTGTTAAATTTTCTGGGTGTTGATTTGACCATCGCCGAAGTATGAGCGCTATCCCCATGAGTGACATCGGTTGTAATAGAAGTGATGCAGGGAAGAGCTCGCGTTTACAACCGCAAGACGGGCGCCCGCGGGGCCGGCCACGTGGGCTGGGCATTCCTCGTCGAAGACGGACTCTGGGAAGCCGGCGCTGTGGAGCGAGGCGGCACGATCACCCCGCCGGGGAAGTCCGGTTACTGGTCGAACGTGGTGGAGGACCCCAACCCGCGCCTCTCGCTGTTGAACTACGACACCTACAAGGAATTCGATGTCCAGTCCCCCGGCGTGGCGGCGGCGCGGGGCGCCGAGGACGAAGGCTCCAAGCGATTCCTCCCCCCGGTTCTCTCCAAACGTATTT
>JBPCPW010000036.1:0-57323 GCA_050998755.1 Candidatus Dormibacteria bacterium | reverse complement strand
GGCCCATAGAGGCCGTGGAGCCGGCAGATGCCAACCACGTCCACAACTCGGGCCGCCGCAGGCAGGTGCAGGCGCAGGTTCTCAAACGGAACGACGGATGAGAGCCGCTCGGCGTCATAGGCCGCCGCCCAGCGACCTCCCCCCGCAGCCACCACCATCAGGGCCATGCCACCGAGCGCACACCGCACCGCGGGCCTGGGGATGCGGGGCCGGCGCGCCGCCAGCGCCAACAGGCTGAAACAGATGACCAGCGCCAGGAGCAATAGCGGAAGACTCAGCCGTCGGCCCGGGATCGGAGGATGTGCAACCACCAGCCCGAGCGAGACCGCCGCGCCAACGCCGCCAAGCCCCGCCCACCCCCAGAGGTCGCCACGCTCGTCGCGCCGGCTGGTGACGGCGGGCAACAGCATCGCGGTCAGGGTCAATGCGGGGAGGATGTAGCGCACTTGAACCAGGGCCAGGAAGCGGTCCAGGTGCTCTCCGCTGAGCTGCCCAGCGCTCCCCGGGAGTGCCAGGAAGATAGCCACGGAGAGCGCCGGCAGAATGGCCCACCGACGCGGAATCCCGGTGACGGCCACTGCCAAGAAGGGCAGGATCAGTGCGGCAGCCAGCAGTAGCAGGAAGAGCGGACCGTAATACGTGAAGACGCCGGCCAGCGAGGCTGCCCAGTCGCCGGGTCGCCAGCCAGCCTGCAGGTAGGAGCGCAGTGGAATAAGACGGAGCTGCTCGGTGGCGTGGACGGATAGGCCGGGCAGAGACTGAGGGTAGACAGGGTCGCCGGTGTAGAAGGCGTTTCGGCCGTAGAAGAAGCCGCCAACCAGAACCGTCGCGGTGAGGAAGAGCGCCCCCCCCAGAAGCGCCTGGCGTCGTGGTAGTCGAGTCGCAAGCAGCCAGAGCAGGACCGCCGTAGTCGGCATGACGGCCAGCAGCCCCGCATAGCGCGAACCCACTCCGAGCCCTGCGGCAAAACCGGCGGCAAGAACGTTGGCCCAGCCTGGACGCCTGTCCTGGCGGACCGCGAAAGCGGTCATCGTTGCCAGGGCGCCCAGCAGCTGGAGATCCTCCATGTTGGTCCCCACCTGGTCGACGAGGACCAGTGACAGGGTCAGCACGAGCAGAGGGGCAATCGCCGCCGGCAGAGCGCGTGCCCCGAGCAGCCGAGCTCCCATGTACGTGCCGGTCACCGTCAACAGCACCCCGGGAACTCCGGCCAGTTGCGCCAGGAAGTCGCGGTGTACTGGCACCATCAGCCAGAGCGCCAGCAGCTCAGAGTTCGCGGGGTAGTGCTGCTGGATGGAAATCGGCGCCAGGAAGGGCATCCCACGCATGGCGCCGGTCTGCAGCCATTGCACGGCCAGCGGTAGATGGCTGGTCATGGCATCGAACTCCGGACCTGGGCGTCGCGCACCGACGAGGACCGATTCCAGCACCATCGCCGCGAGCACCGCGCCCACCATCGCCGCGGCGGCGACATGTCGCGTCCAGGGGCGAAAGGGGGTCAAAGGGCGCGAGGGGACGCCAGTGACGAGTGGAATTCGGCCGACCGCGAGGCCCACGGCCAGTGACGACAGCAGCAGCGGGATCGTGGCGATGAGGCCGAGGACGCCGAGCAATTCGAGTACGAGGACCACGGCACAGTTGAAGAACAGGATGGTCGCCACCAGCGCAGCGATCGCGTCGCCAGGGAAGAGTGCCCGCGCCGCCCTCTGGGCGGCATGCACCAGTGCGGCGGTGCTCACGAGCAGGCTGGCCATCCCCAGCGATAGTGCCGCGCCCTGCACGCGGGAATAGTAGCGGCCATCCGCTACCGTTGCGACGATGCGGGAGGATGTGAGCGCTGGGGGCACCGGCGCCAAGGTTGCGGTCATTGGGGCCGGCGTCGGCGGGCTGGCGGCGGCCATCCGGCTGGCCGAAGCCGGCGCTTCGGTGCGGGTTTACGACCCCGCTCCCCACGCCGGGGGGCTCGCCGGTGGGTTCCAGATCGGCGGGAACAATGTGGAGCGCTTCTATCACCACCTGTTCCGCAGTGACCGTGCCGCCCAACGCTGGGTTGCCGACCTCGGACTCAGTGACAGGATGCAGTTTCTACCCGCCACTATGGGCTTCTACTCCAAAGGCCGGCTCTATCGCTTCGGAACAGCAGCCTCGCTACTGCGGTTCTCGCCACTCCGTTTTCGAGATCGCCTGCGGGTCGGGCTGCGCATTCGCTCCCTCGGGAGCAACCCCGATCCGAGCTCCTTCGAGAACGTGACAGCACTGGATTGGCTGCGGTCTCGTGCCTCTCCCCAGGAGATCGAGGTGTTCTGGATGCCACTGCTCCAGGCCAAGTTCGGCCGTGACAGTGAAATTGTCTCGATGGCCTGGCTTTGGGCCCGTTTCAGGGCCCGCGTGGGGGACTCGGTGGGCCAGGGCGAGCGCCTGGGGTATCTGAGAGGAGGTTTCCAGCAACTGGCCGACACGATGTGCCGGCGGGCCGAGCAGCTGGGGGTGAAGCTCAATTTTGGCTGTGGCGTCGAGGGGATCACAGTGACCGATGGCCGCGTGACCGCCATCCGGGCGGCGGGCCAGCAGGACAGCAGGTGCGACGCGGTGGTCTGGACGCCATCACTGCGACTGCTTACCCGTGCCGTCCCGGAGTTGTCGTCGGAGTATCGCGAGCGCTGCCTGGCAATCGAATATCATCACGCCGTCGTTGTGGTGCTCGAGTTGCCCGCGTCGGTGCTGCCCTATTACTGGGTCACGGTTGGTGATTCGCGTCTGCCCTTCACCGTTGCGGTGGAGCAGACCAGACTGGTCGAACCCTCCGACTATGGCGGGCGCACAGTTGTGTATCTCGGCCGGTATGCCCCTCCTGACGACCCGCTGCTGGCTGCGCCTGATGATGAGATAACGAGGACATTCGTCAACGCCGCCGCCGAGGCGTTCTCTCCAGGTTTCCGGGACTACCTCGCCGCGCATGTCTTCCGAGCTCCGGCTGCTCAGCCCATCGTCCCCCCCGGCTGGCAGCTGAGGCGTCCTGCATTGCGCACCGGCATACAGGGACTTGTGGCGGCCAACATGGCGCAGATCTATCCGTGGGACCGTGGCATCAACTATTCGCTCAGCCTCGGCGAGGATGCGGCTCAGGCCATCCTTGAGGAGATGGCCCAGGTGACCTCGGCGCTTTAGGTCTCGACGACCTTGCCATGTTCGCCGGCGACGGCGACGACCTGGAGACGGTCGCGGAAGTCGGGTGCCACCATACGGTCCGCGAGCCCCGACCGGCTGACAGCCCCAACCGCCAGGCGCTCCAGCGTGGAGGAGTAACCTCCCAGGCGCTCCGCGTAGTAACGGGCGGTGAAGGCCTTGGCATGACTGGCCATGTCACTCACCAGGAAGCCCTCCGAGCGCACCGCCAGGGACATCGATTGCGGCGTGAAATACTGCAGGTGCATCGGCAGGACCGACCACCAGCGACGGCCGAGGACGCGAGCCAGGCGGCTGCCGGCGTTGGGCACGGTCATGTAGAGGGCCCCGCCCGGCTCCAGCAGCTCGTGGATCAGGCGAAGGGCCCTGCGGGGCTCGATGAGGTGCTCGAGCACGTCGCAGAGGATGACCAGGCGGGCCGAATGGGGCGGTAGGCCATGTTCGAACAGGTCGCGCTGGTGCACCGTTAGGCCGCGCTCGCGAGCACGGCTTGACGCCCAGGTCGAGGGCTCGATGCCGACGGTCTGCCAGCCTCTGTCTCGAGCGGCCACCAGGAAGGAGCCGGTCCAGCAGCCAAGGTCCACGGCAGTCCCCTTGTCGACCAGCCTCTCCACGCGCGCGAGCGCCCGCGCGGCGGTTTCCACCTGTCCGCCCTCCTCCCGAATCGAAACCGGGTCTTCCGCGTCGGAATACGCGGTCATCACCGAGTCAAGCGGTGGCGGCTCCAGCAGCGAACCATGGCCACAGTTTGTGCAACGAACGATCAACCCGGAGGTATGCCCGAAGAGGTCGGCACTGGGCCTGAAGGCCTCGCCCTCAGGGGCCATCGATGCAGTCCGCCCGGAGAACCGCTGCTTCCACTGATCGCCATCACAGACCGGGCATCTCCAGGCCTGATCATTACGGAGTTGCTGGCTTGTCATTACTGATTGTCGCCAACGAATCTATAGATCACCGCTTCTTTATCCGTGTAGAACGGAACAAAGTGCTGTCGATCTGCGGCGGCCCAGCCTCGCTGCGGGACCGGGACCCCTGCGAAGCAGATGTCCTCCCCCACCACGACCTGCGTGACCCGGTGTTCGCGCAACGAGGCCAGCCACGCCTTCGGATCGGTGGCCAGGGCGCGCTCCACCGCACGGTCGTCCCCGGTGAGGTACTCGACCGCCGTGGAGAGGCGCGTACCGTAAAGTGCGTACGACTGGCAGAACCCGGCGAAGGCCACCGGTCCGCGGGAAAGGCGAGCAGCCGCCCGCGCATACGGCATCCCGACGGCCTCGCGTCGGTCATCGTGGTGGTCGGCGAGCGCCGGCATCGCCACCGCGCCCGCCAACAAAACCACCAGCGCCCCAGCCCACCAGGCCTCGTGTCGCACCGCCGGCACCCAACCCGGTCGGAAGGCCTTAACCGCGACCGCGCCGACCCCGAGCGAGGCGGCGACCAATGCGGTGGTGGGAATGTGGGTGCGCAGCATCAGGACCGAGGAGCCCGCGGCGACCACGGCCACCACGCCAACCACGACCTCCTCGGTCTGGCCGCGCGCGCGTGCCAACAGCGCCGCCCCTGCGGCGGCACAGAACGGGAGAGCCAGGAGGAGGTAACGCAGGTTCTCAGCCTGGAGACCCAGCTTGCCGCCGACCTCGTAACCGGCGCTTCCCGGGGTCACCAGGAAGGCCATTACCTGGACCGCCGGCAACAGCGACCAGCGCCGGCCCAAGTCCGCGTTGCGGGGCCACAGCAAGGGCGCCGCAACGGCCATGGCAACCAGCGCCAGGAGCATGGGACCGTCGAGTTGCAAGGCCGCCCGCGCGGCGTCCCACCAATGAGCCGGCGCGATGCCCAGGGTGATGTAGGAGCGATTGTTCGGAATCAGCCCTAGGATGTCGGCCGCGGCGTGCCACGGGACCGGCTGGGGATACAGAGGATCACCCGTCAGGAGTGCGTTGCGGGCGTACCAATAACCGCCGGTGGCCACGCCCCCCACGGCGAAGATGGCCACGGCTGCAATCCCGCTGCGGCGACGGCCACCGTGATGCGCGGCGCCATCGAGCATCAGGATTGCCGGCCCGACCAACATCAGCGCCGCGGCGTACCGGGTCCCGATCGCCAGGCCGGCCGCCAGTCCGGCAACCAGTGCGTCGCGGCGTAGCCCGTGCCGACAGTAGCGCGCGATGAACGCCGTCGCGGCCGCCAGCGCCCCCAGCGCCAGCATGTCCTGCATTCCGGTTCCCACCAGCTGCCCGAGGTATCGCGGCATTGTCACCACGATCAGCCCGGAAAGCGCGGCGCTTCCCCTACGCGCTCCCAGGCCGCGGGCCAGCAGGGTCGTCCCGGCAATGGCCATGGAGACTCCGGCGATGCTGCCCAGCTGGGCCAGCACATCGCGATGCAGCGGCAACATCAGCCATGCCGTGAGGAGCTCCGAGTTGGCGGGGAATCGGGCCGTGTAGGAGACGGGGGATACGTATGGCAGGATGCGAGTGCTGGCGGACTGCAGCCACTGCACCGCCACCGGGAGATGGCCCGATAGGGCGTCGAACTGTGGCCGAGGCTCCAGGACGGACGTTATGCCGACGGCCAGCAGCAGCACGCACATGGCCGCCCCGGCAGTGACGGCGGCCAGCGCCGGCGTGCTTCGCGATGCCTCCAGAGCGTTCACGATTACCCCCGAGGCGGGCGTGCGGCCATGCCTGCCGCGGAGGGTGGCATGGCCGATAATCCAGACCGTCACGCTGGAGCCGAGGACGGCCAGTGGTTGTAGCAGGCCAGCTGATCCCACCAGTTCCAGGAGGAGCACGGCGACGGATATCGTGATCACCAGCGTTGCGGTGACGGACGCCAGGAGACTTTCGCTCCAGGCCCGGCGCGCGATGCCCCACGAGGCCGCGGTCACCGCCAGCGTGGATATGGCGAGTTCCACGAAGCCCAGGGATAGCTCCGCTGCGCTCATCGACTGATCACCTCCAGTCCGCGCAGGGGCGCGGACGCGGTTGGCTGGCGCCGGTCCTTGCCGTCGTCACTGCCGGGCTGGTGCTGCGGATCGCGCTGGCCCTCACGGTGCCTGCCGCCTCCTACTCGCACTACGACCTCCAGTCATTCGCAGCCGTTGCTGCCGCGCTCCGGCACAACTGGCTCCATCTCTACCAGGTGGGGCTCCGCTGGCCGTACCCGCCCGGCTACCTGCCCTGGATCGCGGTGTCGGCCCGGCTCGGAAAGGGAAGCGTAACCATCTTCGAGCTGCTCATCCGCCTCCCGGCAATGCTCGCCGATTCCGCGCTTGCGCTGGTCGTCGCCTGGCACCTTGCGGCCGAGGGCGTGTCGGGAGGGAGAACGGTCGCCGCCGCGATGCTGGTGGCCTTCGGCCCCTGCTTCTTCGTTATCTCGGGGATCCATGGCCAGATCGACGCGGTGGCAATCCTCCCCGCGGTCGCCGCGGTGCTGCTCTGGCAACGCGGTGGCCACGCTCAGAGGGCGGTGGTGTGTGGCCTGTTGATCGGCCTGGCCGCGTCCGTCAAGACCGTCCCCATCGCGATGGTCTTCGCACTGCTGCCCTCGGCGCGCAGCCTCCGCGAGGCGGTGGTGCTGGTTGTCTGCGCCGTCGGCCTGCCCGCGCTCCTGATCGCCCCATTCGTCCTCACCAACCCCACGACCACCCTCTACTACCTCGGCTACCTCGGCACCCCCGGCCTGGGCGGCCTCAGCCTGGCCCTGCAGCCCGAGCTGGCGCAGGTTTGGCTGCAGTACCGTCCCCACACATACAGCCCGGCAACCGCCTTCACCGTCGCCCACGCCACTCTGATCAGCCGGGGGGTGCTCCTCGGCGCCGGGGGATACGTGTACCTGCGGCGCCTCTCGCCCCTCGGGGCCGCCGTTCTGATCTGGCTGGCGGTGTACGCGCTGGTGCCGAACTTCTTCTTTCAGTATTTGATCTGGGGGCTGCCATTTTTCCTCCTCGCCAACCACGTCGGTAAGGTGCTGGCCGTCCAGGTTGTAGCCGTCATCCCGCTTCTCCTCGCGGAATTCCGGCCATGGGCGGACGGGCGGGTCCTGCTGGCATTCGTTCCCCTGATGTTGGTGCTATGGGCGTTATTCGTGGTGGCGCTCGTGACCCAGCTTCGCCGCCCGGCCCGTGCGGTCTCTGTGGCATGAACCCGGCGCGAATCGCCGCGGCGCTCGCCAGCGGGCGCGCCAATCCCGGCCGCTGCCCGGTATGTGAGCGGGTCACTGTCTTCCTGCGGACCGGACCCTGGCTGCGAGAGCAATACATTTGCCTGCGTTGCCAGTCGATCACCCGCTGGCGGGCACTGATGGTGGTTCTGGAGCGCGTCGTCCCTGCCTGGCGCCAGTTGGACATCTACGAGTGCTCACCAGGCGGCGCCGGTTCCGCCAAGATCGCGGGGGGGTGCGCGCGCTACGTCGGCTCCCATTTTCACCCCGGCACCGCGGCCGGGACGGTTGTCGACGGCTACCGCTGCGAGGACCTCGAAGCGCTCAGCTTTGCCGACCAGAGCTTCGACGTAGTGGTCACGCAGGACGTGCTGGAGCACATTCTGCGACCCGAGCGCGCCGCTGCCGAGATCGCCCGTGTGCTGCGCCCGGGCGGGGTCCACGTTTTCACGGTGCCCTTCCGCCCCGAGGTTGCTACGGTGCGGCGGGCGACCATCGACGAGCGGGGCTGCACAGTCGCCCTGATGCCGGAGGAGTTCCACGGCAACCCGGTTGACCCGGGTGGCTCCCTGGTGATCACGGACTGGGGCGCCGACCTACCCGCGTTCCTTCACCAGAACGGCGGGCTCACCACCACGATTCACCGCTGGCAGGACCGCTGGCACGGTATCGCGGGCGACCTCGAGGTCTTCGTCAGCGCGAAGGGCTAAGGACGAAGCCTCAGGACGGCCGCGCATCCGAAGTCGTGTTCGGCTTCGATACGCGAAGCCAGTGTCGTGCGCAGGCTCTTGGAATCGGCGCAGCCCAGCAGCAGAAACGACGCCCCGGAGTCGGCGACGAATTTCGCGGCGGCCTCCGGGGTCATTCGGCCGGCCACCAGGCGATCCGCCCGGGCGACCCGGTTGAGGAAATCGGGGGTCCACTCGTAGTTTCCCACCCAGGTGCTCCTGCCGCTCACCGCCGGCACGTCCTTGCCGTCGTTGTAGCGGGCCAGCACCGCTCCCGGCGCAGCGTCCTCGCGGAGGTAGTTGAGGGCCTGGTAGTCGTCCGTCTCGATATAGAAGTCGGCGCCTTTGCGCGCGTTGGCATCGAGTGTGACTATCGCGAAGAGCAGTCCAGGCACGACCAGGAGCGCACCGGCGGCGAGGGCCAGCGGCGCAAGGCGCAGCCGGGCGGCTCCGCGCATAGCCAGGACCGCGAGGGGCAGGCTGGTGCCCTCGAAGACGTGGTAGAAGAACGACCTCCGAAGCAGGAAATACGCGACCACCACGGCCGCCGGCCAGAGCCGCAAGAAGCGATCCCCCAGGGTCGCCGGACGCCCCAGGTAACCCGGGGCGGCCAGCACCGCAAGGGGCGCAAGCGCGATCAGCCAAAGCCCCAGGTGATGGAAGCTGTTGGGGCCTGCGCTGCGCGCCCAGGCCGCGCTCCAGGACGGCAGGAGGGCGTAGTAGGCGACGGGCGCCGCCAGGCCTATGCCAACGGGCACCAGCCGTGCCGTCGCCCGAAGAAGCTCCGGTCGGCTGTTGGGATTCACGGCGATCTCCCACCCCAGCCCAGAGACGACCAGAATGCCCAGTACAAGCGCCTGCCAGGGGTGCAGCCAGGCCATGACCAGGGCGCCGATCGTGGCGGCCGGCCATAACCTCTGGCTAGGTGCTTTGTCCAGAATGAGGCGTTCGATCCACAGCAACAGCAGAGGAAACAACCCGAGGCTGATGGCGGTGGGAAAGTTGCCCCAGAGAAAATTGGCGCTGAAGGTCTCCAGGGCCATCACCAGCACCCCACCACGATTCACGGCACCGCCCACGTTGAGCCACTCCATGAGCGGGAAGACAGGCGTCATGTAGAACAGTCCGAACCCCGCGACCAGCACCGCCTGGCGTGTGCTCAGGAACCGGCGCGAGTAGGCGATGAACCCGACCCACATCGAGGCGACCGCCACCGGGAGCCACGCCAGGTAGGCGGCGGAAGCCGGCAACCCGATACGAGTCAGGGCGCCGGAGAACAGGAACATCGGGTGCGCAAATATCCGTGCGTCCGGGACCGTGTCGAACAGGTTGGCGGCGAGGAGATGACGCCCCTCGTCTCGGATCCAGGACATGTACTGCAGCTCGTCGGCCGAGCCATACATCCCATCCCCTCCGTCGAGCACCCGGCCATGGGCGTGTGACCAGATCAGCAGGAGCGCCAGCACGGACCAGGCACAGAGGCAGGCGGCCAAGGTCAGCTCGGCTCGACTAGGGCGGCGTACCGGCGTACGTTGCAAGCGGCGCCCGGAGGCCTAGGGTGCTGGTAGCGCCTCGGCTACGAGCATCACCGGGATGCCGTCGTCGACGCGAAAGCGCAGGCCGCAATTGGCGCAATCGAGCGCTTCTTCATGCTCGGCAGCCGTAACCTGGCCCTTGCATTGCGGGCAGGCCAGCACCTCCAGCAATTCGGGATCCAGGTCCACGAACGCAGTCTAAGACAGGGTGCGGCGATCTTGGCCGATATGATCCGCACCCGACATGGTGCAGCAGCAGTCGTGGCGTACCGCCCAGGCGTCGGTACTGGCAGGTGCGGGCTTCTTCTACGCCGTGTTCATCGCCCGTACCTCGTTCCGATTCCGCGGGACCCTGGTCTTCACGTTGTTCGACGACCCGATGATCTCGATGCGATTCGCACGCAACCTGGCGCGCGGCTACGGTCTGGTCTGGAACCCGGGGGGGGCCCATGTGGAGGGTTACACCAACTTCCTATGGACGCTGTGGCTGGCAGCCCTGCACCTGCTGCCCGTCCGTGACACCCTCCAACCCCTGCTGGTGATGGGGTCGGGAGTCATCATTCTGCTGCTCGCCGGCCTGGCCGCCGGTTCGCTGGCGACGCGGCTCAGCGGCGGCGATCGGTCGGCGGGAATCGCCGCGATAGCGGCGACGCTGTTCTACTACCCGCTCGTCTACTGGACGTTGCGGGGATTTGAGGTGGGGCTGTTGGCACTCCTGGTGCTGCTCGCGATTATCCTGACCCTGCGGCTGGAGGCGAACCCCTCTACCAGGACATGGGTACTGTTGGGACTGGTCCTGGCGGCAATGATCCTGACGCGTCCGGACGGGCTGTTGCCCGCAGCCGTGGCCGTGAGCTACCTCGCGGTGACCTGCCCCCGCTCGGCACGGCCCCAGGTCATCGGGCTCGCGCTGGCGATGGTTGCTGTATTCGGGCTTCAGACCGCATGGCGGTTGGCGTATTACGGCGATCCCTTGCCGAACACCTACTACCTCAAGGTCGCCGGCATACCGCTGGCGGACAGGCTTCACCGGGGTTTCAACACCATCGTCTACATCGCCATGGTGGAACTCCTGCCGCTGGTCGCCGTCGTTCTTGCTGCGCCACGAACCACCTGGCCCGGGCTCCGGCGCGGGGTCGCGCTGGTCCTGGCCCTGGTGACCTCGCAGTGGGTGTACTGCGTGTACGTCGGTGGCGACCTGGCGGAGTCGGTGACCTACTCCGATCGCTACCTGACTGTGGTGGCCCCCGCTCTGGTGGTGGCAGCGGTGGTGGTTGGAACGCGGATCATGCGCGCGGGCGGCAGGGCGCGTCTCAGGCTCTACCGCGTGCTTGCGGGCGCCCTCCTCCTGCAACTGGTGGTGCGGGCGCTTGACCCACGGCCGGTGACTTCGCTTCAGCTCACCCCCGCCGAGACAGAGGGGCTTGCGGTGCGCGTGGCCTTTCCGCTGCTGGGGCTGCTGGTGGTGGCCGCCCTGGCCACCGCCGAAAGGCGCCGCGCAGATTCGCCGCGCTCCAGCCGCCACGGGCCGGCGGCGGCGTCTGCCCTGGCGCTCGGGCTTTTGCTGGCGGCCACCACGGTCGGCCGCGACTACGTGCCCTGGGTGCGCCACAACGCCTACCTTGTGGCCTTCGACATCACCCTCGCGCAGAACGGCATGGAGCTGCGCGATGCCACCAGCCCGAACACGACCATTGCCCTCACCGCGGCGGGCGCGCAGGCCTACTATGCCGACCGCACCGCGATCGATCTCCTGGGCAAGAGCGACCGGGTCATCGCCCACGGCCCCGACCGTGTGCCGTACCCGTACTACCAGCCTGGCCACGCCAAATGGAACTACGCCTACAGCATCGGTACCCTGCGGCCCGACCTGGTGTTTGGGCTGTTCTCCGACACCGACCAGGATCGCCGCCAAATCGAAGCCTGGGGTTACCAGCAACTGGGTGATCGGGTCTACGTGCGACGTGATTCGGTTGGCGTGGACGGGGTTGCTGTCAGGCGGATTCTTCGTAGGGCCCTGGATTCCAATTGAAGATCGCGATGATCGGAGTCCGAGGCGTGCCCGCAGAGTACGGCGGGTTCGAAACCTGCGCCGAGCAGGTGGGTGCGAGGCTTGCCGCGCTGGGGCATGAGGTGACCGTCTACTGCCGAAGCAACCATTACCCGCGGCGCCCACCCCGGCACCGGGGCATCAGGCTGCGCTACCTGCCTGCTCATCGAGGTAAGCACAGCGAGACCCTGAGCCATACCGCCTTGGCCGCGGTGGCCGCGCGTAACGCAGATGCAATCGTCTGCTTTGGCGTGGGAAACAGCCCCATCGTCCGTGCGATGCAGGTGGCGGGGCGCCGGGTGGTATTCAACATCGACGGCTCGGACTGGAAGCGCCCCAAGTGGGGCTCGGTAGCCGCCGCCTACCTGAGGGTGTCCGAAGTGCTGGCTGCCCATTCGCGGAGCGTCCTGGTCGCCGACTCGCGCGCAGTCCAGGCGCACTTTCAGGAGCGATTCAATCGCGACAGTGAGTTCATCCCGTACGGCGCCGAGCCCCCGGCCGACCACGGCACCGAGACGCTGCTCCAGTTTGGGCTGAGCCCGGGCGCCTACATACTCTTTGTGGGGCGGCTGGAGCCCGAGAATGGGGCTCATGACGTTGTCGCCGCGTCGGCCGAGGCTGGATTGGGCATCCCCGCGGTGATCGTTGGAGATGCGACCTACCCTGGCAGGTACATCACCGATCTCCACGCGACGGCACCTGCCGGCACGGTATTCACGGGCTACCAGTTCGGAGCGGCATACCAGCAACTCACCGCCCACGCGGCACTCTTTGTCCTCGCGGCCCAGGTTGGGGGTACGCACCCCGTACTGGTGGAGCAGATGGCGGCGGGGAACTGCATTGTGGCGCGGGACACGGCTAGCAATCGCGAGGTCCTCGGCGACGCCGGGGTCTGGTGGGACGAGCCTGCGGAATTGCCCGGGCTCCTGTCGGATCTGATCCGCGACGCCCGGCGCCGTGAACAGCTGGGACAGGCCGCGCGGCAGCGGCAACTGGATCGATATGACTGGGACCGGGTTACAGCGCAGTACCAGCGCCTTTGCCAAGCCGTGACGACGTCAGCGCTGGATATTGGGGCCTGAAGCGTTAACTAAATGGAGTTGAGTTGTCGACAGGTAAATTGGGGGTGCTGATGGTTGCGGCGCAAGTGCATGGCCGTTCGAGGCAGGCGTCGCGATGAAGCCGTTTGGCGGCGAGGTGCTGCGTCCCATCGTAGCGGCGGCGCGGCTTGCCCGCCCCGCCAGGCGTGAGGGCTCGATCAGCCTGCGCTCCTGGCTGATCGGGACGGTCACGTGTGACTTTCTGTGTGCCCTCGCAGCGGGCGTGACGGCTGCCTCCTTCCGCTTCGGGGCTCCCGCCGCCAGCCCGCTGCCGATCGTGTTCCTCACGGCGGCGCTCCCGTTTGCCTGGATCGCTGTGCTGGCGGCCACGGGCGCGTACGATCGGAGGTGGGCTACCACCGGAGCCGAGCCCTTCCGCAGGGTGTTCAACTCGGGGCTCGCGCTGATTGCCATCGCCGCCATCGCGTCATTCCTCTTCAAGGCGAATCTCTCCCGGGAGTGGGTCGGAGTCACATCCCTGCTCCTGACTCCTCTCACGGTTGCCGGGCGGTATGGGGGACGGAAGGTTCTTCACGCGATGATTGCGGAGGGTCGCGCGATCCACAGGGTGTTGGTTGCAGGTTCCGGCAGGGAGGTGGCGGACGTAGTGCGCCACATGCGTCGGGCACCATACGCGGGCTTTACCGTACTGGCCGTCTGCCAGTTGGACAGCCAGCCTCCGGCGGAATCCCTCTCCGACCTACCCTCCTTCGACAGCGACCTGGAAGGCCTCTTGCCAACGGCGCTGGCGGTGGGGGCGGACACCATTGCCATCGCGGGCTCGGGCTCTCTTCCAGAGGGGGGGCTGCGTCGTCTGGCGTGGAAGCTTGAGGGCTCGTCGGTGCAGTTGATTGTGGCTCCGGCGGTCACCGACTTCGCGGGGCCCCGGATCGTTGTTCGGCCGGTCGACGGTCTGCCGCTGCTCAACATCGATCAGCCCGACTTCGCCGGCGTTCGACGAATCGCCAAGGACCTCCTCGACTGGTTCCTGGCAGTGGCGCTGATGATCGTCGTCGCGCCCATGATGGTGGCCATCAGCCTCGCCATCCTGCTGCGCGACGGTCGACCGGTCTTCTTCAAGCAGGGCCGCGTTGGCCGCCACGGCGAGCCTTTCTTCATCTGGAAGTTCCGGACGATGACGGCTGACGCCGAGGAACGACTGGAGGAGCTGCTGGACCTCAACGAGCACCAGGGTGTGCTCTTCAAGCTTCGTGCTGATCCTCGCGTGACCCCAATCGGGCGCTTCCTGCGACGCCACTCGCTCGACGAGCTGCCTCAGCTGTTGAACGTGGTCCGAGGAGAGATGTCGCTCGTTGGTCCGAGGCCACCACTGCCTGCTGAGGTCGACCGGTACGGTCAGGAGATGCTCCGACGGCTCCTGGTCAAGCCCGGCATGACGGGGCTCTGGCAGATCAATGGTCGTTCCGACCTACCCTGGGACGAGGCCGTGCGCCTGGACCTGCATTACGTCGAGAACTGGTCGGTCGCGCTGGACCTGATGGTGCTCTGGAAGACCTTGGCCGTGGTCCGGCACGGCCGGGGCGGTTACTGAGGTTCGGAGCCCCCGTCCGCGATCGTACGCGATGATGCGGATATGCGCCGCACCACCATCATGCTCCCCGATGACGTTGCCCTTCTTCTTGACGTCGAACGCGAGCGGCTGCGGGCGTCGTCCGCGGACCTCGTCCGCCAGGCGCTCGAGGCCTACCTCCGGCCGGCAGCAGGACGCCGCTACTCCTTCATCGGTATCGCCGAGGGCGACGGCTCCAGTTCCGGTGAACACGCCGAGGAACTCCTCGACGATCGCTACGCCCGAGACATCCTGGCGGGGGGCAGGGGTGCGGATCGCAATCGTTGACACCGGTCCGCTGCTCGCGGCGGTGGACCTTAAAGACCCGCGCTTCGATGCGGCCGTGAACGCGCTTCAGATGGGCGGCATCGTGCCGATCGTCGCCGCACTGGTTGCCGGAGAGGTGACGTACATGGTGGGCCGCATCCACGGACCGGAGATCGAGGCGCTCGTCCTTCGCGGCCTAGCGGAGATGGACGTGCGCTGTCCCTGATGCCCTCGACGGCGTAGGCATACCTGCCGCGGCGCCACGTGGCAGAGTTGATCGATGAGACTGGCCGCGTACCGACCCCTGACCCTGGTGCAGGTTGCCGGTCACATCCGCGAGCGTCCGGAGGATGACGAGCGGGCGTTCAGGCTCTGCCTCGAGTTCTTGGACGAATTCACGGCTGAGCCCCGCAAGGCTCAGCCCGCGTTGATCGAGCACGAAGCAGGGCCGACAGGCACGAGCCGATGGGACGCGTTTCTGGGCGCACTGGCCGAGCACCTCGCGTTCCACGCCGGCTTCACGGTACCAGCCTGGGCGCAGGAGCCCGCGCGCTTCCTGGGCGAATCCTGGTTCTTGTCCGATCTGCCCAGTGCACGTCCAAGCGCGTTGGCCGAGAGTCCAGCAGCGTTCCGGCGGCGGGCGATCTGGCTTACCGCCGAGGCGCTCGACCGTGCCTGAGCCGCTGATGGGCCGCCAGGAGATGATCGATGCGCTGCGTCGGGTGGGTGAAAAGGTCTTCCGCAAGGGTAGACGAGCGGATGTTTTCGTCTTCGGTGGCGCGGCCATGGTGATGGCCTATCAGGCGCGCCCGTCGACCCGCGATGTGGACGCGGTCTTCGAGCCCGATGACGAGGTCCAAGCCGCCGCCCTGGAGGTGGCCGAGGAGATGGGACTGCCGCGATACTGGCTCAACAATCAGGGCAGCTCGTACCTCAGCAGTGTCCGGGGTGACATGCATCCGGTGCTCCTGGACGAGCCAGGGATCAGGGTGATGGGCACATCCAAGGAGCTCGCACTGGCCATGAAGCTTGGGTCGGCCCGAAGGGAGCAGGACCTGGCCGACATTCGCTGGCTTCTCGATCAGCTGGGCATAACGACGGTGGACCAGGCTCGGCAAATCTTCCTGCGCTTCTATCCCGGCGAAGCGCTCAAGGATCGGGCGGTCCTCCTCCTCGAGGACGTCCTGACCAGCTGACCCTTGCTCGTGTGCCAGAGCCGTGCTGCGGTATCTGACACGACTAGTCGTACACTGGTCGTATGAAGCGGGTCGGAGCCTACGAAGCCAGGACCCACCTGGCCGCCCTGTTGGACGAGGTCGTGCTGGGCGAACGGATCACCATCACGCGTCATGGCGTGGCCGTGGCGATGATCGTGCCCCCGGGCGAGGTGCAGGTCGAACCGAGCGAGCTCATCGACCGCATCCGCAAGCTCCGAGCCGGGAAACGGCTCGGGGAAGGGACAATCCGGGAGCTGATAGACGAGGGCCGTCGGTTCTGAGCTCCTTTGTCCTGGACGCCTCGATCGCACTGGCATGGTGCTTTGAGGACGAGGTGACGGCGGCGGCAGAGGCGACGCTTGAGCTCCTCCGGGAGTCTGCAGCCCTGGTGCCGGCTATCTGGCCCTTCGAGGTTGCCAACGCCCTTCTTGCCGGCGAGCGGCGCGGCCGCGTCACTGAGTCACACGGCACTCAGCTGCTCGAGGTTCTCTCCGGACTGCCAATCGAGGTCGAACCGCCACCGGGCCGGGAGCGCCTGGGGAGACTCACGGCCCTGGCTCGCCGGCACGGACTCAGCGTCTACGACGGTGCCTACCTCGACCTTGCCGCGCGACGCAACCTCCCCCTGGCGACCGCAGATAAAGCCCTGATCTCCGCCGCTTCCACCGATGGTGTGAGGCTCCTGACCCGATGACCGGCGACCCGGAGACCCCCGTGGGGACCCTGCGTGGCCGACGATCGAGCTGCGCTAGGGACGACCCCCCAATTCGATAAATCCAGCGGCGCCAAAATCACCGTCGAATGCGAGGGCCTCCCGGATTCGACGGCGTCGCATGACCGCAAAGCTCGTCGCAGCTTCGTCGTGCCGCCGATCCCGCCGGACCTGGTAGGCGTACCAGAAGCTGGTGTCGACGAAGATCAACCCTTCCGGCCGTAGACGACCTCATCGATGTCCACCCTCTCATCTCCAGCGGCCCCCTCGATCCAACCCGCCATCGCCCGCCACGGATCCTCCTCTTCGGAAACGGCGGCCACGACACTGCGGGCCACCGCCTCACGAATCAGCGCCCCCTTGGCTATCCCTCGACGCCGGGACTCCGCCGTGAGGGCGTCATCTGTGCGCTCGTCGATGTAGATCTGAATGCGTCGCATGCTCCTCCATTTGTACGCCTACACAGAACTGTGGTGCAGTACATCCAGTCCCTAAGGGAGCGGACCCTGCCGCAGCGCGAGTCGATGAGGCGCTCAAGGGGCGCCCGGTCATGAGCTGGATCAACCTTGGCGAGGTCTTCTACATCGTGCACCGGGTTGCCGGCGAGGGGCGAGCGCAACACACCGTCCGCGACCTGCGCCAGCGCCTCCAGCTCGACCTCCCCGATCCCGCCCGGGTCCTGGAGGCTGCGACGATCAAGGCCAAGCACCAGCTGGCGCACGCCGACGCCTTCGCGGTCGCGACCGCGCTGGCGCACCGCGCCGAACCGATGACCGGCGAACCGGAGATCCTGGCCCATGGGGACCCTGCCTGGCCGACCATCGACCTGCGCTAGGGACGACCTCCCGCGGGAGTCAGATTCGAACGACGGAGAGCCCGGGCACGCCATCGTAGTCCGCGTCCTGGGCGACGACCGACAGCCGATGTGCGATCGCCGTCGCGGCAATCCAGGAGTCGTTGACCCCAAGCCGCCGGCCGGCGTCGCGCAGTGCCAGTCGCAGCTCCGCCCACGCTGTGGCGACAGCGTCGTCGATGGGGATCGGACTGAGGGTCTCGGCGTGCCGCAGCGTGGTCAGGCGGAGGGCCCGCACGGCGCGGTCGCCGGCCGCGAGCACGCCGGCACGGAGTTCGGCGATGGTGATGATCGATACGCCGAGGACGGCCGGAATGATGCCCTCGGTGGCGCGCCCACCCTCGTGGGCGATGAAGACCGAGGTGTCTGCCAATGCCCGGCGCGGGATGTCGGCCTCCACGGTCACGGCAGGGGGATGTCCTCGGTGGTGTCAGGAGCAAGCTCCAGCAGGAGCCTCGAGAGGCCGGTGTCGGCATGCGGAAGGGTGGCGAGGAAGCCGGCTGCAGGAACGAATCGGGGGCGCTGCAGTGGGGCGAGCTCGGCGACCGGCCGGCCGTGGACGGTTACCTGGAGGTGTTCCCCACTCTCCACCCGGCGCAACACCTGACTGACGTTATTGCGCAGCTCGCGGACGGAAACCGACTCCATCGGGCCACTGTAGCACATTTGCTACAGATAGGTCTTACAGATAGATCTGAAGGATGCATAGGTGACGCCCGGCCCGGCGGGAATCGGGTATGTATGGAACAGTATTGTGATATATACTCATGCGGTGACCAGACGCACTACCATCGAGGTGGATGAGTCCCTCCTCGCCGCCGCCAGCGCGGTTCTGCAGACCCAGGGTCTCAAGCAGACGGTGGACCGGGCATTGAACGAGGTTGTTCGATCGGCCAAGCGGCGGGCGCTGGCCGATCGGCTGGCCAGCGGTGACGGGTTGGACTTCAGTGAAGAGGTGTCAGCCGGCGCCCGCAGATGGCGCAGCCAACCCTTTTCCTAGCCGACACCAGCGCCTGGCACCGGTCCACCCACCCTGTGGTGGCGGCGGAGTGGCGCCGCCTGCTTCAAGACGACCGTATCGCGACCACCGAGCTGGTGAGGCTCGAGGTTCTGTACAGCGCGCGGGGTCGCGCCGACTATCAGGCGGTCAGCGCCGAGCTCGACGGACTCCACCAGCTCGCGGCCGGCACGGGCGACCTCCGCCGCGCGCTCGAGGTTCAGGGCATGCTGGCTCAGAAGCCGCTCCATCACCGCGTCGCGATCCCGGACCTGGTGATCGCCGCGGTAGCCGAGCGCCACGGCGCAGCGGTCTGGCACTACGACCAGGACTACGAACGCATTGCGGCAATTACCGGCCAGCCCGAGGTCTGGGTCGCGGCGCGGGGGACGATCTGAAGCTCCGCAAGACACGCACTGTGTGCTAAGTTCAGCACATGCGAGTGCACATAGAGCTGGATGACGCACTCGTCGCCCGGGTTGACAAGATGGCGGGGGCCCGCAACCGCAGCCGGTTCATGCGCGAGGCGATCGCCGCCGCCCTCGAGGAGGAGGCCCGCTGGGACCTGATCATGACGGCGCGGGGATCGATCGGAGAACAGGGCCACGAATGGGACGCCGATCCTGGGGCATGGGTACGGAGGCAACGCACCGCCGATACCGCTCGCGTCGGTTGATCGATTGCTGGTTCTTCTCGACACCACCGTCCTGATCGACTTTCTCCGCGGTAGGCCCGCGGCCGGGCGGGTGGCGGCGCTTAGGCAGCGCGGCGATCGGCCGTGCACCACGGCGATCAACGTTGAGGAACTGGTGCGGGGGCTCCTGCCCGACGAGAGGGATGCCGCCGGGGATCTGGTGCGCGGGCTGCGTGTCGTCCCGATCGGCGCTGACGACGGCTGGCGGGCCGGGGCCTGGCGCAGGGAGCACGCCGCCACCGGGGTCACCCTCTCCCAGGCCGACTGCCTGATCGCCGCGGTCGCAGTCTCCAGTGGAGCCCTGCTGGCCACCGGGAACCGGCGCCATTTCCCGATGGCCGGAGTCGAGGTCGAGGAGTGGCCGGTGGGCGCCTGACGCGCCTGCTCGGCTACGAGGAGAGGGCCGGCTCGAAGACGACCAGGCCGGCCACCTTCTCGAAGTGGCGAAGGTTGCTGGTCGCGACCCGCCACCCGCTGGCGATCGCGGTGGCGGCGACAATCCGATCGTGCGCCCCGATGTCAGAGCCGGTCACGGCCAGCTCTGCCCACAGACGTCCCAGGACGCGGGCGGCCCGCAGGTCGAAGGGAATGGGCGGGAACGCCTCGATGACGGCATCGACAAACGCCTCGCGACGAACACGGTGCTCGCGGGCTTGGGCACGATGAACGCCGTGCAGGAGCTCGGCCGCGGTGACCGTGGCGATGCCGACCTCCTCCTCACTGCCGAGCTCCCGCACCAGGCGCCGGGATATTTCCGCCATGGCGCCGCCGGCGGCCTGCCCGCTGAGCTCACGCTCGAGCTGGACGAATACCGTGGTGTCTAGGAGCGTTCCCATGGGTCCGCAGGGGCCATCCCGCTGGCGAGGTGGATCGCCTCGAGGTCGTCGCCGAAGCGCCGATCGGGCAGGGGCGCCGCGGCGAGGATCGCCAGGGCTTCCCGCAAGGGGCGTCCCCGATGGGATGCGCCCGCGCTGTCCGTTTCGTCATCCAGATCGCTCGGGTTGATGATGACAAACGCTGGCCGGCCGTGGCTCAGGACGACAACCCTCTCGTGTCGCGCCAGGGCTGCCCGCGCCCCGGGGGGAATCCTCACGTCGTTCGCAGGGATGCTGGTCACGACTCGAATCTACCATAATCCGTACGGTTCGTACGGATTGATGCGCGGCATCGACGGCGGGGCGCCGGAGTGGCGCCGCGCCCACCCTCGTGGGCGATGAAGACCGAGGTGTCTGCCAATCCCCGGCGCGGGACGTCGGCCTCCACGGTCAATGGAGAGGGATGTCCTCGGTGGTGTCCGGAGCAAGCTCCAGCAGGAGCGTGGAGAGGCCGGTGTCAGCGTGCGGAAGGGTGGCGAGGAAGCCGGCCGCGGGAACGAAGCGGGGACGCTGCAGTGGAGTGAGCTCCGCGACCGGCCGGCCGTGGACCGTTACCTGGAGGTGCTCGCCACTCTCCACCCGGCGCAAGACCTGGCTGACGTTATTGCGCAGCTCGCGGACGGAAACCGACTCCATAGCCCCTACCGTAGCACATTTGCTACAGAGCTATGGAGCAGGCGCGAGACGGCTTACCGATTCCTCAAAGGCCCGGTCCAGGAACGCGCGGACCTCAGCGATGCTGACGTCGGCACTCAGCATGGGCACGACCTGGTCCCAGGCCGCTTTTGGCGCGGAGGCGGTTCGGCGGAGCGCGTCCGGCCAGGCCTGCGGGTAGTCCGCCAGGCCCCGGTCCTTGACCAGCATGACGCGCTCGACGTCCGCAAGCGGCATTCCTCCGCGCTCGACGATCCACCACAGGTCGACCCCGTCCCGCGGCAGAGCGCGGTCCGAGAGCGCACTGGCCTTGCCGGCGACGAGGTCCGTGAATCCGGCGACCCGGACACCATCGAGAACGGCGACGGGGTCGAGCTGAGGGGGGTCTGCAAGGCCGATGTCGATCTTCAGGGTGCCCTCGGATGGGTGGTCGACGAACAGCTGCTGGAAGTACTCGGCACCCACACCCTGTCGCAGTGGCCCCGGGGCCCCGAGCCGGTCCCCCAGGGTCAATTCGACGGCCTGCGCAAACGGCCGCACGGCCTCGCGATCAAACGTGAACAGATCCAGGTCGTCGCTTCGACGGTGGCCGGCGTAGAACTCCGCGAGGGCCGTGCCACCAAAGAGCACAAACGCTTCGGCGCCGCGGATCGTGAACAGGCTTCGCAGGGCGCGATCCTGGAAGGGGGTCAGAATGCCCTGGCTACCGGCGGGCAGCTGCATTCACCACCTCGGCGTAGACGGCCTTGAAGCGAACGTTGAGAAAGGGCAACTCAGCCCGCACCTCCTCCGGGGTCACCAGTGACCAGATGTCACTCCAGCGAGCATTGTTCAGGAGCCGCTCCATGCTCCATCGGCGGGTGGCCGGATCGGGGCTCTTCAGCAGAATCCCGAATTCTGACCAGGAGAGGTCGAGGTCCCAGAGAAAGTAGGGGCGGGTGTCGGTCTGCGCCGTCGGGCTCATCGGCCGCCGCGGACGCGCCCGATACACCCGCGAACGGCCCACCCACCGGGATTGCAGGCGGCCTTCCGCCTCCAGCGCCCGCAGGGCCCGCCCCACCGCCCCCGCCGAGTGACCCAGCTGACGACCACAGTCGCGAACGTGGGCCTCAAGACCCGGTCGGGCCGAGAAGAGGTCGATCAGCTGCTGCTTCAGGGAGGGCCGAGCGGATTTCTTCACCACAGAGCAAGAATAGTCGCCCTGGATACATATGTAACGCCGCGCCGGGCCGGGAACTGAGTATGTATGGAAACACCGTTGACGCAGCCGGGCGGTCACGGCCCGCGGTCTGGATCAACGGTGACGGTGGTGCGATGGTTGCGATACGTGCGATGCATGCTAGGCTGACGAGAATGAATCCTGCCGCCGATACCGCACCCGCGCTCTGGCCAAGCTACTCGGAGCTCGCCCGAATTGTGAGCATGTCTGCATCCGGGTTTGGGCGATACGTTCGCTCCAGGGGCGTCGACCACCTCGAGATTGGCCGAGAGAGCAGACTCGAGCCCGTTGAGGCGATCCGGCTCTTGGCAGGTCGGGGGCTACCCGCATCTGTGGCGGAGCGTGAGGTGAACCGGGTGGTGGAAGCCAGGCGGGCACGGATTCGGGTCCTGCAGGTCGTGCCGAAGCTGCGCGATTCAACCGCCCCGGGGTCTGACGCGGAGTTGCTGAGCGGTCTGAGCCAGCGGTTCGACGAAATGGTCGCGAGGATGCAGATCCCAGAGGCCCGACATCGCGCCCAGGATGCGTTCTCCGTGCCGCCGGGCGCGGTCCGCCCAAAGCCTCGACGGAACGCCGCTCCGAGCAGGCATGGAGGATGACCAAAAGCCGTGCATATATGTTTTGGCAGGCACCAACGGCGCCGGTAAGAGCAGCGTCCTGGGCGAGACGCTACACGACCGTGGGGTGGAATTCTTCAACCCGGATGAGGCTGCCCGCCTCCATCGCGAACTTCTCCCCACCTCTAGCGTAGAGACCGCCAACGGGTGGGCCTGGCAGCAGGGAGTTGACAGGCTGAGCGTTGCGATCGACTCCGGGACTGACTTTGCGCTCGAGACCACGCTGGGAGGCAGCACGATCACCAGCCTCCTCAACCGCGCGCTCGGCGGGCAACACGACGTCCGGGTCTGGTACGTCGGACTGGACAGCATCGACCGCCATCTCGCCCGCGTGAGGGCCAGGGTTGCCACGGGGGGCCACGACATCCCGGCGGCAAGCATCCGGGAGCGGTTCTCAAGCAGTCCCGCCAATCTCATCCGGCTACTCCCCGGCCTGGCCGATCTCTGGCTGTTTGACAACAGTGAGGAGGCCGGCGATGAGGAGGAGATCCTTCCCGCTCCCAAACTGATCCTGCGCCTTCAGCGCGGGGAGATCACGTTCTGCCGCGACCCGGCAGCTGTCCCGGACTGGGCCAAACCGATCGTCGCGGCCGCGCTGATGCTGGACGCCCGCGAGGCGGTCCCGGGCGTTGTAGGCGATCGTTGACAGGAGGTCATAGGCGGGCGTCAAGCGTTCGTCGCCCGCCGGCCGTTCGCCGACACTGATGTTCTTGGCGTGCAGACCACCTCCCAGACGTCGGGCCCAAGGGCCACCGCTGCGCGCCGGCGGTCCTGGCACTGGGCCTGGGGATCGCGATAGTGGTAGCTTCACCACTATGGCGTATGTTGTGGCCAGGCCGCGCGGCCGCTGGGAGATTCGCGAATCGTACGTCACGCCCAAGGGCCCCCGCAGCCGCACCCTGGCCGCCTTCCGGTCCCTGACCAATGACGTGGTCGCCCGGGCGGTGGCGGCCTCCGCCGGGCCTCTCGACCCCCACCGATTGCGCGCTCAGTGCCTGGCAGCCGGGGTTCCGGTTGGAGAGACGGTCGCCGATTCGGCCGCGCGTGCCCTCCTGGCCGAGATTGCCGCGCAACGGTTGCCGTCGCGACCCCTGCAGCGTCGGTTGGCCGGCGCCCTCTCGGGCCCTCGGATGGCAGTGCCGGCGAGTCACCCGGAAGGAGTGAGGGATTGGAGGGGCGCGACGCTCGGGCAGCGGGGGGAGACGCTGCTCGACCTCCTCGACCTAGCGGACCACCTCCCCGCGAGGCCGGTGACCCCACTGCGCTTCCCACGCATGCGGGCGAACCACCTCGGCCGATAGGTATGGCAGAGCTCACGCTCGCGGGCAAGGTCATCGCCGTGCACCGCGCACTCCGAGCCGAGGGGGTGGCCCACGCTTTTGGCGGCGCGCTGGCGCTGGCGTATTACGCCGAACCCCGAGCCACCGCCGATATCGACCTCAACGTCTTCCTGCCGCCTGACCAGCACCAACTCGTCGCCGGCGTGCTAACGCCATTGGGTGTGCTGGCCGAAATTTCCGACGCACTTGTGGTGCGTGACGGTCAGGCGCGCGTCTGGTGGGGCCGCACCCCTCTCGACCTCTTCTACGCGTATGACCCACTCCATGACGCCATGCGGGCCGCGGCGCGGCCGGTTCCCTTTGGTGAGGACACGATCAAGATCCTCTCCCCGGAGCACCTGGTGGTGTGCAAGGCACTGTTCGCGAGGCCGAAGGACTGGCTGGACATCGAGCAGGTCCTGGCCCTGGTGCCCGATCTCCGCTTGGGGGAGTTGTCGCGTTGGATGACCGAACTCGTCGGTGGCGATGATCCGCGCTCCCAGCGGCTCGCGGCGCTTTTGCCGGCGTCAGCACCGCACCCTGAAGGCGGCATCGGCTGACAGCCCCGCCGCCTGCCGGCCGCGGGGCAGCCGGAAGTTGACGCCCACCACGGTCCGGCCGTGCTCGAAGGTGACGCGATCCAGGCCCCCGTCGGCGCTGGGACCGGGCATTGAACGAGGTGGTTCGAGCGGCCAAGCCACGGGCGCTGGCCGATCGGCTGGCCGGCGGTGAGGGGTTGGACTTCAGTGAAGAGGTGTCAGCCGGCGCCCACAGATGGCGCAGCCAACCCTCTTCCTAGCCGACACCATCGCCTGGCACAGGTCCGCTCACCCTGTTGTGGCGGCGGAGTGGCGCCGCCTGCTCGAAGACGACCGTATCGCGACCACCGAGCTGGTGAGGCTCGAGGTTCTGTACAGCGCTCGGGGCCGCGCCGACTATCAGGCGGTCAGCGCCGAGCTCGACGGACTCCACCAGCTCGCCGCCGGCACTGACGACCTCCGCCGCGCGCTCGAGATTCAGCGCATGCTGGCCCAGAAGCCGCTCCACCACCGCGTCGCGATCCGGGACCTGGTCATCGCCGCGGTTGCCGAGCGCCATGGCGCAACGGTCTGGCACTACGACCAGGACTATGAACGAATTGCGGCAATTACCGGCCAGCTCGAGGTCTGGGTCGCTGCGCGGGGGACGTTCTGAAGCGCGCGGACCATCCCACCCGCAAGCGGCGCTCGGCCTCGCTGCGGCGCTTGCATCTGATGTAGCATTTGCATCATGTCGGATCGAAGAACGACTGTGGTGGCCCCCGCAGAGGACCTGGATGTCCTGGCTCACGAAGCGCGAGCACGAGGGATGTCCCTGGGCCGGGTCCTGGGCGAACTGGTATCCGAGAGCGCGAAGGCCCTGAGGCAAGAGCGCCGGCCGCGGTTGGCGACCTTCCGCTCGGACGTGAGCATCGCCGACGCCTCTGATCAGGGAGATCCCGCGGCGCGTCCATACCGTTCCTGACCGGTGATTTTCGATACCGGCCCCATCGTTGCAGCGCTCAACGAGCAGGATCGAGACCACCGCCGCTGCGCGGAGCTGCTGCAGGCGACAGCGGATCTGCTGATTCCGGCTCCGGTCCTGGTCGAGCTCGATTACTGGTTGGTGAAGCTTGGCGGCCCAACCGTGTGGAGGGACTTCGTGGATGACGTGGTGGGCGGGGCCTACCGGGTCGTTGATCTCACCGAAAAGGACATTCAGCGAGCAGCCGAGTTGGAACTGACCTATTCCGATCTCGGTCTCGGATTTGTCGATGCCTCAGTGATCGCCCTGGCAGAACGCTTCGCCATCACCGATGTGGCAACCCTCGATCGGCGCCATTTCTCTGTCGTCCGACCCCGCCACTGTTCGCATCTGACCCTGCTGCCCGACTGACGCGCAATGACGACCTAGTCCAGTCCCCTGTGTGGC
This sequence comes from Candidatus Dormibacteria bacterium, assembly GCA_050998755.1. Classification (GTDB taxonomy): domain Bacteria; phylum Chloroflexota; class Dormibacteria; order DASZGP01; family DASZGP01; genus JAXDLW01. Next base: position 31,616 of record JBPCPW010000036.1, on the reverse strand, counting down.
ACTACGGGCGCAACACACCGTCCGCGACCTGCGCCAGCGCCTCCAGCTCCACTAGCTCCGCCAACTGGCAGATTCGCAGGCTGAGGGCTGGCAAATCCGCAGCCTAGAGTCCGCGAATCCGCAGTGCCATGATACGATTCGAGCGTGCGCCAGGAGGAGTCCGCTCGCCCTGCCCTCGTGTCGCGGAACCTCCAGGGCCGGCTGGAAGAGGCGCTGGCCGATACCAGGGTGGTACTGATCGGGGGGCCAAGACAGGCTGGCAAAAGCACTCTCTCGTCACACACCCTGCGTGCCCGGGCAGGGACCCAGGTGTTCAGCCTGGACAACCAAACGGTGCGCGAGGCGGCGGTTGCTGATCCCCTGGGATTCGTCGGACTCAATGCGACCACCATGCTGATCGACGAGGTGCAACGGGTCCCGTCGCTGGGGCTGGCAATCAAGGAGGTCGTCGACCGCGCGGGCCGGCCCGGCCAGTTCCTCCTGACGGGTTCTGCCAGCGTATTCACGCTGCCGCAGTTCGCGGATGCGTTGGTCGGCAGGATGGAGATCCTCACCCTGTACCCCTTCTCGCAGGGTGAACTCCGGGGAGTTCGGGAGGACTTCATCGACCGCATGTTTGGGACCGAGCCCGATCTCGGACACACCAGCTCCCTGGGCAAGCAGGACTATGTCGAGCTGGCAGTGCGTGGAGGCTATCCGGAGGTGGTCGAGCGCCCGGCCGGCCGTCGGCGCAGCTCGTGGTTCGCCTCGTACCTGCGGACGTTGATCCAACGCGACCTCACCTCACTGGCACAGCTTGACCGCCTGGCCGACGTGCCCAACCTCCTGCGGCTGGCGGCAGCCAGAAGCGCGAGCCCGCTCAACATGGACTCCCTGGCCCGCGATGCTGGGATTGCCGGGAACACCGCGCGTCACTGGCTGGCCCTCCTGCAGAACCTCTTCCTGTTGGCCATGCTGCCGGCCTGGTCGAACAATCGGACCAGCAGGGCGGCGCTGGCGCCCAAGCTCTTCATGGTGGACAGCGGCCTGGCGGCTTACCTCGTTGGGGTGAACGCCGCCAGCTTCAGCCAGCCGACGATGGAGTCGGGCTGGCTCCTGGAAACAATGGTGGTCATGGACCTGGTGCGGCAGCTCGGCTGGTCTGAGACCGAATGCTCTGCCCACCACTTCCGCACCAGAGACGGCGATGAGGTGGACTGCGTCCTCGAAGCCATCGACCGCCGGGTGGTTGGCTTGGAGGTGAAGTCGTCGGCCACGGTAACCGCTGCCGACTTCCGCGGCCTGCGGTTGCTGGCTCGGGCTGCCCGAGAGAATTTTAGGGCTGGCATCGTCCTCTACACGGGCGCCAGATCGCTGAGCTTCGGGGATGGGATGTTCGCCATGCCCATCAGCGCGCTCTGGGCTTGAGGTAATTCAGGCCACTTGGAGGCCAAGTCGAACTTGCCCTTGTAGCTGGAGCGTCAGATTCGAATGACGGAGAGCCCGGGCACGCCATCGTAATCCGCGTCCTGGGAGATGACCGACAGCCCATGGGCGATCGCCGTCGCGGCAATCCAGGAGTCGTTGACGCCAAGCCGCCGGCCGGCGTCGCGCAGTGTCAGTCGCAACTCCGCCCACGCTGTGGCCACAGCGTCGTCGATCGGGATCGGACTGAGTGACTCGGCATGCTGCAGCGTGGTCAGGCGGAGGGCCCGCACCGCGCGGTCGCCGGCCGCGAGCACGCCGGCACGGAGCTCGGCGATGGTGACGATTGATACCCCCAGGACGGGCGGCATGATGCCGTCGGTGGCGCGCCCGCCCTCGTGGGCGATGAAGACCGAGGTGTCTGCCAATCCCCGGCGCGGGATGTCGGCCTCTACGGTCAACGGAGGGGGATGTCCTCGGTGGTGTCAGGAGCAAGCTCCAGAAGCAACCTGGAGAGGCCGGTGTCGGCGTGCGGAAGGGTGGCGAGGAAGCCGGCCGCAGGAACGAATCGGGGACGCTGCAGTGGCGCGAGCTCGGCGACTGGCCGGCCGTGGACCGTTACCTGGAGGTGCTCGCCACTCTCCACCCGGCGCAACACCCGACTGACGTTATTGCGCAGCTCGCGGACGGAAACCGACTCCATCGGCCCACTGTAGCACTTTTGCTACGACTCACCGACTCCCCAATTCGATAAATCCAGCGGCCCCAAAATCGCCGTCGAATGCGAGGGCCTCCCGGATTCGACGGCGTCGCATGACCGCGAAGCTCGTCGCCGAAGGACGACTGTGGTGGCCCCCGCAGAGGACCTGGATGTCCTGGCGCACGAAGCGCGGGCACGAGGCATGTCCCTGGGTCGGGTCTTCGGCGAGCTGGTATCCGAGAGCGCAAGGGCCCTGAGGCAAAGCCGCCGGCCGCGGCTGGCGACCTTCCGCGCGGAGGTGAGCATCGCGGACGCCTCTGACCAGGAAGATCCCGCGGCGCGTCCATACCGTTCCTGACGGGTGATTTTCGACACCGGTCCCATCGTTGCGGCGCTCAACGAGCAGGATCGAGACCACCGCCGCTGCGCGGAGTTGCTGCAGGCGACGGCGGATCTTCTGATCCCGGCTCCGGTCCTGGTCGAGCTCGATTACTGGTTGGTGAAACTTGGCGGCCCAACCGTGTGGAGGGACTTCGTGGATGACCTGGTGGGCGGGGCCTACCGGGTGGTTGATCTCACCGAAGAGGACATTCAGCGAGCGGCCGAGTTGGAGCTGACCTATTCCGACCTGGGGCTCGGGTTTGTCGATGCCTCGGTGATCGCCCTGTCAGAACGGCTCGCGATCCGCGATGTCGCAACCCTGGACCGGCGCCACGTCTCTGTCGTCCGACCCCGCCACTGCCCACACCTGACATTGCATCCTGACTGACCCGCACCTAAGACGTGGATCGACTGGCTGATGCCGCTCGCATTCGGTTGACCGATTGCTGGTTCTTCTCGACACCACCGTCCTGATCGACTTTCTCCGTGGTAGGCCCGCGGCTGGGCGGGTGGCGGCGCTTAGGCAGCGCGGCGATCGTCCCGGCACCACCCCGATCAACGTGGAGGAGCTGGTGCGGGGGCTCCTGCCCGACGAGAGGGATGCCGCGGGGGACCTGGTACGCGGGCTGCGTGTCGTCCCGATCGGCGCTGACGACGGCTGGCGGGCCGGGGCCTGGCGCAGGGAGCACGCCGCCACCGGGGTCACCCTCTCCCAGGCCGACTGCCTGATCGCCGCGGTCGCGGTCTCCAGTGGAGCGTTGCTGGCCACCGGGAACCGCCGCCCTTTCCCGATGGCCGGAATCGACATCGAGGAGTGGCCGGTGGGCGCCTGACGCGCCTGCTCGGCTACGAGGAGAGGGCCGGCTCGAAGACGACCAGGCCGGCCACCTTCTCGAAATGGCGAAGGTTGCTGGTCGCGACCCGCCACCCGCTGGCGATTGCGGTGGCGGCGACGATCCGATCGTGGGCCCCGATGTCAGAGCCGGTCACGGCCAGCTCTGCCCACAGACGTCCCAGGACGCGGGCGGCCCGCAGGTCGAAGGGAATGGGCGGAAACGCTTCGAGGACGGCGTCGACGAACGCCTCGCGACGCACACGGTGCTCGCGGGCCCGGGCACGATGAACGCCGTGCAGGAGCTCGGCCGCGGTGACCGTGGCGATGCCGACCTCCTCCTCGCTGCCGAGCTCGCGCACCAGGCGCCGGGATATCTCCGCCATGGCGCCGCCGGCGGCCTGCCCGCTGAGCTCACGCTCGAGCTGGACGAATACCGTGGTGTCTAGGAGCGTTCCCATGGATCCGCCGGGGCCATCCCGCTGGCGAGGTGGATCGCCTCGAGGTCGTCGCCGAAGCGCCGATCGGGCACGGGCGCCGTGGCGAGGATCGCCAGGGCTTCCCGCAGGGGGCGTCCCCGACGAGATGCCGTGCTGGCCGTTTCGTCATCCAGATCGCTCGGGTTGATGATGACAAAGGCTGGCCGGCCGTGGCTCAGGACGACAACCCTCTCGTGTCGTGCCAGGGCCGCGCGCGCCCCCGGGGGAATCCTCACGTCGTTGGCAGGGATGCTGGTCACGACTCGAATCTACCATAATCCGTACGGTTCGTACGGATTGATGCGCGGCATCGACGGTGATCTCAGTCGAGCAGGATGACCGCATCGACCAGCTCGCTGGCGACCTCGGCCTGGAGCCGATCGGCGGTCACGAAGGTCACCCCGATGCCGGCCGCGGCCGCCCGTCGCGCCGCGACCAGGTGCAGCGCGTCGGCGGCCGAGAGGGCCCGGTGGCCGACGAGCAGGTCCCGGGCGGCGCGGTGGTCATCGACGTCGAGGTCCAGGACGTGGACCGCCTCCACGGCCGTCAGCAGGAGTTGCCACGCTTCCTCAGCGGCGGCGGCGTCAACCCCGCGACGCAGCTTGGTGTTGATGATGCTCCGGCTCTCGGGGATCGCCAGGGTGCAGACCACGGCCCCGCCGCCATGGATCATGGCCCTGACGTCGGCGGCGCTCGAAACCGCGTCCACCAGCCTGCCCAGGGCGCTGGAATCGAGGAACTGGATCTCGGCCATCAGCCGATGGGGCGGTGGCGGTCGGCCAGCCAGGCGTCGGTTGTGTCACCCCACGCCGGTGGCGGCGATGAGAGCTTGCCCAACCGCCCGAGGGCGCCGGGCTGCGGCGTTTGCAGGACCCTGATCCCGCACCGCCGCAGGAGCTCGTCGATCGAATCCTCGCGCTCCAGTTGGACCGCGTCGCCGATGCTCACCCCGACGGCGTCGCATACGGCTGCGAGAGCGGTCAGCGCCGGGGCCTCGAGGCGCCCGCCGCTGAGGTAGCGGTGCAGGGTGCGGGGGTCGAGCCGCTGACCCAGCGCCCGGGCGGCGCGGGCCGCAACCTCTGCCTCGGACAGCCCTCGCTCGCGCATGAGCTCAGGGAGGCGATTCGTCAGCCACGCGCCATGCCGCTTGTACATGCAGGGAATCTAGCATGTACATCCAGATCGCTGTAACGCATCGGCTGTAGCATCTGGGTCTTCGTGGACCAGCTGGTGAAGGAGGGGCTGCTGGCCGAGGGCGGGGACACTGACGCGGGCTCGCTCGAGCCGGTGCAGCCGCCCCTCGAGTACGCGCCTCCCTCGCTGGACAAGTACGACGACCTGAAGGACCTGCTGTTGCTGGACCCCATCCACGAGGTCGCCGAGACCGGCTGGCCCACCGGCCGCACAGACTGAGCGAGTGCGAATCCTCTACGTCACCCCGCTCTATTTGCCCTGGCTCGGGGGGCTCGAGATTCTCTGCTCCCAGCTGCTGGCCGAGCTCGTGGCGCGAGGGCACGAGGTCGCCGTCCTGACCGCGGTGAACGACCACTCCGTCCCCCTCGGCGAGGACGTTGTCCAGGGTGTGCGCGTCCTGCGCACCGACGTCTACGAAGCTCGGCGCGAGGTGCCGATGGACCTGCTGCTGATTCAGCGGGAGGTGGCCCGGTTCACCGCCGACTTCGCCCCCGACGTCACCCACGCGCACGACCCGGGGGCGCTGCTGTGGGTTTACCAGCGGGGGGCGGCGCGGCGGTCACCGCTGCTGGTGACGATCCACAACGTCATGACCCACCACGCGCCCAAGCAGCTGGAGAGCATGGCCCGGATGGTGCGCCTGGCCGATTGGGTGGTGGGCGTCTCTGACGACGTGGTGCAGGACACCCGCACGTTCGCCTCGCTCTCCGCGGGGCGGGAGTCTGTGGTGGTCAACGGCGTCGTCCCCCCCGGACCGGCGCCGGCGCCCGTGGCCGACGGCCCCGCCCGCCTGCTCAGCGTCGGCCGGCTGGTGCCCCAGAAGGGCTTCGACCTCGCGCTTGAGGCACTCGCGCTGGTGGTCCGGGAGCGTCCCGAGGTGCGCCTCGACATCGTCGGGGAGGGGCCCGAGGAGCGCCACCTGCGGGAGCAGATCAAGGCCCTCGGGCTGGTCCAGCACGCCCGCCTGCTGGGGCGAGTCGAGCACGCCCGAATCGCCGGCCTGATGGCCGCCGCCACGGCGGTGGTGATGCCCTCGCGCTTTGAGGGCATGCCGCTGGTCGCGCTCGAGGCCGGTCGGACCGGGCGACCGGTGGTGGGCACCGCGGCCCCGGGCCTACGCTGCGCCGTGGTGGACGGCCACACCGGCCTGCTGGTGCCCGCGGAGGACCCGCGGGCCCTGGCGGCCGCGCTGCTGCGCGTCGTCGACGACCGCGACCTGGCCCGCAAGCTCGGCGCCGCGGCGCGCGAGCGGATCGAGGTCGAGCACTCGCTGACCCGCTGCGTCGACGAGTACGAGGAGCTCTACTCTCGACTGGTCCAAGAGCGGGCAGCGTGACGGTGCTGGCGCCGGCCGTCGAGGCCTTTGTCGACGAGGCGTTCGCCAGGTTCGACGGGGCTGCGGGAAGTGAGCCCCCCATCGGGGTGTGCGTGGCCGGGCGCGCCCTGCGGTTCCGGTTCGCCGCTCCCGGCCTGCGGGAGCGCTTCGTGCCGGCCCTGCGGCACCTGGCGTCGACCACCGCCACTCCGTCGCTCACCGTCTGTTGTTGGGACGCCTCGACCACCGCCGCCGTCCTCCCCGACCCGCCCTGGCCGCGGGGCGACTTCCTGCCGCGCAGCCGCATACGGGGGCACATCGCCGGACCGGTGGTCGCGACGTACGACGCCGACGGGCAGCTGTTCCAGCTCTACGACCGGCGCTGTGCCCGAGCGCTGCTGCACGCGGGCGCCGGGAATCGGCTGCCGGACTGGCACGACCGAGCACCCTTCAAGGCCCTGCTGGCGCTCTGGGCGCAGGACGAGGGACTCGCCCTGCTGCACGGCGCGGCGCTGGCTCAGGACGGCCGGGGGGTGGTCCTGGCCGGGCGCAGCGGCGCGGGCAAGTCGACGACGGCCCTCACCTGCCGGCTCGCCGGGATGGACATGCTGGCCGACGACGCATGCCTGGTCGACATAGAACACCGCACGGTGTCCTCGGTATATGGTCGCGCGAAGCTCGAGCCGGACGCCGCAGACCGCCTGCGGGGGCGCGGCCTGCCGCTCACCACATCGCCGCGCGACGCGCCACTGGTGCTGAGCCCGCCCGTGGGTCGACATGCCGAGCTCTGCGGTATCGCGCTGCTCCGCGTTGGGACCTCCAGCGCCTGCGAGCTGAGCTGCGTGTTGTCGGCCCGGGACGCCCTGGAAGCCCTGGTCGAGACGGCCCGCCCGGAGAGCGACGGCCTCACCCCTGGCGCGCTGGGCGTCCTTGAGCGGGTGGTGGAGACGTTCGCCGTCCGCTGCCTGGTGTTGGGCAGCGACCCCGACCACATCGTGGCCACAATTCGCGGGCTGTGCGCGTGACGCCGCTGCATCAGCTGCTGGTGAGGGCCGCCTGCGGTCCATCGGAGGAGGCGCGCAACGCGTGGCTGCGGTGGTGCGACGAGGTGGACTTCGACGCGCTCGACCCGGTCTCGGAGCGGTTCGTTCCCCTGGTGGTCGGCCGGACCGGTGTGGTGCGGCCAGACGATCCGCTATCCGGTCGTGCCCGCGGGCTGTACCGGCGGGCGTGGGCAGCCAACGAGGTCCTGTGGCACGACGTCGAGCCGGTCCTGGACGCGCTGGGGCCCCACGTCCTGCTCGGCGGGTCCCTGGTCGCACGCCAGACCCGCTCCCGAGGGCGGGTGCGTCCCCTGCTTCACCTCGACGTCGTCGTTCCGGCCCCGCCTCCCAATGGCCGGTCCCTCGTCGGTGCGGCCGGGCACCTGGTCCAGGTACACGTCAGCCACCGTGCTGTCGTCGAGGACCCGTGCACGTCGGTGCTGCTGCTGCTCGACAGCCCGCCCGAGCCGGAGCCCATCCACGTCACCGACCTGCATGCGCTCCTCATCGCCTGCCCAGACCCGTCCGCCCTGGCCGACCGGGCCCGCTCGTGGGGACTGCTCGGCGTGACCACGACCGCGGTGCGGCAGGTACATGCGCTCAGCAACGACGCTCGCCTGACACCGCTGATGCATGCTCTGCGATGGCGTCGACGGCTGTTCGTTGGGCTGCGCGGGCGGATTATGCAGCACGCCTCATGAGGCCCCCGGTGAGCGTGCTGATGACGGTGCGCAACGGCGAGCGCTACCTGCAAGAGGCGCTGGTGTCGCTGCTGGGGCAGAGCGTGGCACCAGCCGAGGTCGTCGTCGTGGACGACGGCTCCACCGACGGCACCGCTGACGTCCTGGCATCCTTCGGCGCGGCGGTCCGCTGGTCCACCCAGCCCCCGCGCGGCTTCGCGGCCGGTCTGAACCATGCGCTCCTCCAGGCGCGGTGCGACGTTATCGGCTATATCGACGCCGACGACCTGTGGCCGTCTGAGTCGCTGGCCAGCCGCCTCGAACTCCTGCACGGCGTTGACGCGGGCGGCGGCGCCGTGGAGCAGTTCGTCAGCCCAGAGCTCGACGTCGCCACGGCCGCCACCTTTCGGCTGGACTCCGGGCCCACGAGGGCGGCCGTGATCGGCGCGCTGCTGTTCCATCGGTCCACGCTGCTGCGGTTCGGACCCCTCGACGAGAGCATGCGGCTCGGGTCCTCAGTGCAGTGGATTGCCACCGCCCGCGCTGCCGGCCTGACGGTGGCCTGGACAGATCAGGTCGTGCTGCGTCGCCGGCTCCACACAACCAACCTCAGCCTCCTGGCGCGGGACGAGAGCCGAGAGGCCATGCTCGCCGTCGTACGCGCACAGCAGCTCCGTCGTCGCGCCCAGCCGCAGCCCTAACCTGTACATCGTCCCCAGCCGTGTCACCTCGTCGCAGGTTCGTCAGGTTCGTCCCGGCGATCGCGGGCCCCGCCCTCGCTACCCTCACCCTCGACTACCACTTCATCGGCCCCCGTGGCCTCCGGGCGCTCTTGACCAGGATCATTCCCTCCGCCGCCAGGGTCCGCTCGAACTCCACGATCTCGCCGTAGGCCCGCCCCCACTGCTCGGGGGTGGCGAACTTCTCGACCCGCTCGACCAGCACCCGCCCGTACCAGCTGCGGTCCAGCACGGCCATCCCACCCCAGCCCGGGAGCACCGGCCAGAAGCGGCGCAGGAAGTGGTGGCGCTTCTCGTCCGGGGTGGGCGCGGCGAACTGCGCCACCCGCACGTGGCGCGGGTCCATGGGCGCCACCAGGCGTTTGATCGCGCCACCCTTGCCGGAGGCGTCCCAGCCCTCGAAGAGCACGCAGATCGGCGGACCCAGGCGCTTCTCGCCGATCAGGCCGCCGGCGACCAGTCGGAGGTGCAGGAGGTGCAGCTGTGCCGCCCTCAGGCGCGCGGCCTCCTCCTTGACCGAGAGCCGGAGGCTGAGGTCGACGTCATCCAGCCAGGCCATCCCGGCATCGTAGCTGGAGTGCGGGCTTCTGGGCGGTGCCGGAGCGATCCCAGACCAGGTACACGACTAGTCGTATACTGGTCGTATCAAGCGCGTCGGAGCCTACGAAGCCAGGACCCACCTTGCCAGGCTCCTTGACGAGGTCGTGCAAGGCGAGCGGATCACCATAACGCGGCATGGCGTTGCGGTGGCGATGATCGTGCCGCCGGGCGAGGTGCAGCCGGAGCCCAGCGAGCTCATCGACCGCATCCGCAAGCTCCGAGTTGGAAAACGGCTGGGGGAAAGCACCATCCGGGAGCTGATCGACGAGGGGCGTCGCTTTTGAGCCCCTTCGTCCTGGACACCTCAACTGCGATGGCATGGTGCTTTGAGGATGAGATGACGGCGGCGGCCGAGGCCACGCTTGAGCTGTTCCGAGAGTCTGCAGCCGTGGTGCCGGCCATCTGGCCCTTCGAGGTTGCCAACGCCCTCCTTGCCGGCGAGCGGCGCGGCCGCATCACTGAGTCACACGTCACACAGCTGCTCGAGGTGCTCTTCGGACTGCCAATCGAGGTCGAGCCCCCACCGGGCCGGGAGCGACTGGGGAGACTCACGGCCCTGGCTCGGCGGCATGGACTCAGCGTCTATGACGGTGCCTACCTCGAACTTGCCGGCCGGCGCAGCCTTCCCCTGGCGACCGCGGACAAAGCCCTGATCTCCGCCGCTTCCACCGCCGGTGTGAGGCTTCTGTAGCGCCGCCAACCGGCAGATTCGCAGGCTGAAGGCTGGCAAATCCGCAGCCTGGAGTCCGCGAATCCGCAGCCTGGACAACCAAACGGTGCGCGAGGCGGCGGTTGCCGATCCCCTGGGATTCGTCGCCAGGTCGCTGAGCTTCGGGGATGGGATGTTCGCCATGCCCATCAGCGCGCTCTGGGCTTGAGATAATTCAGGCCACTTGGAGGCCAAGTCGAACTTGCACCTGTAGCGCCGGAGTCAGATTCGAATGACGGAGAGCCCCGGCACGCCATCGTAATCCGCGTCCTGCGAGATGACCGACAGCGATGTGCGATCGCCGTCGCGGCAATCCAGGAGTCGTTGACGCCAAGCCGCCGGCCGGCGTCGCGCAGTGTCAGTCGCAACTCCGCCCACGCTGTGGCGACAGCGTCGTCGATCGGGATCGGACTGAGTGACTCGGCATGCTGCAGCGTGGTCAGGCGGAGGGCCCGCACCGCGCGGTCGCCAGCCGCGAGCACGCCGGCACGGAGCTCGGCGATGGTGATGATTGACACCCCCAGAACGGGCGGAATGATGCCCTCGGTGGCGCGCCCACCCTCGTGGGCGATGAAGACCGAGGTGTCTGCCAATCCCCGGCGCGGGATGTCGGCCGCCACGGTCAATGCAGGGGAATGTCCTCGGTGGTGTCAGGAGCAAGCTCCAGCAGGAGCCTGGAGAGGCCGGTGTCAGCGTGCGGAAGGGTGGCGAGGAAGCCGGCCGCAGGAACGAATCGGGGACGCTGCAGTGGCGCGAGCTCCGCGACTGGCCGGCCGTGGACCGTTACCTGAAGGTGCTCGCCGCTCTCCACCCGGCGCAAGACCTGACTGACGTTATTGCGCAGCTCGCGGACGGAAACCGACTCCATCGGACCACTGTAGCACTTTTGCTACGACTCACCGACTCCCCAATTCGATAAATCCAGCGGCGCCAAAATCGCCGTCGAATGCGAGGGCCTCGCGGATTCGACGGCGTCGCATGACCGCGAAGCTCGTCGCGTCGACAAAGGAGTACTCGCGCTCGTCGTGGCGGCGAAGCCATTGCCAGGCATCCACCTCGAGCTCGTCGTCGATGTGCACCACCTCCAACCCTGGCAAGCGTGACAGGCGGTCGATGAAACCAACAGCCGCGCCGTGGCCCTGGCGGCGGTTCATGAGGGTCCAGGTCTCACCGATCACGTGGTTGGAGACGATCATGCGTCCCACCCCTGCAGCCAGCAGGGCGACGGCCTCGTCGTGTCGCCGATCCCGCCGTACCTGGTAGGCGTACCAGAAGCTCGTGTCGACGAAGATCAACCCTTCCGACCGTAGACGACCTCGTCGATGTCCACCCTCTCATCCCCCGCGGCCCCCTCGATCCAGCCCGCCATTGCCAGCCACGGATCCTCCTCTTCGGGAGCGGCGGGCACGACATTGCGGGCCACCGCCTCACGAATGAGCGCCGCCTTGGCGATCCCTCGACGCCGGGACTCCGCCGTGAGTGCGTCATCTGAGCGCTCGTCGATGTAGATCTGAATGCGTCGCATGATTGCCCAATTGTACGCTTACACAGAACCGTATTGCTGTATATCGCCCGCCGGACGCAGTGCACCTGGAACTTATCCGGGTGGGCGGCCACATCTGATGTAGCATTTGCATCATGACGGATCGAAGGACGACTGTGGTGGCCCCCGCAGAGGACCTGGACGTCCTGGCGCATGAAGCGCGGGCACGAGGCATGTCCCTGGGTCGGGTCCTCGGCGAGCTGGTATCCGAGAGCGCGAAGGCACTGAGGCAGGGCCGCCGGCCGCGCCTGGCGACCTTCCGCGCGGACGTGAGCATCGCCGACGCCTCTGATCATGGAGATCCCGCGGCGCGTCCATACCGTTCCTGACGGGTGATTTTCGACACCGGTCCCATCGTTGCTGCGCTCAACGAGCAGGATCGAGACCACCGCCGCTGTGCCGAACTGCTGCAGGTGACAGCGGATCTGCTGATTCCGGCTCCGGTCCTGGTCGAGCTCGATTACTGGTTGGTGAAGCTTGGCGGCCCAACCGTGTGGAGGGACTTCGTGGATGACGTGGTGGGCGGGGCCTACCGGGTTGTTGATCTCACCGAAAAGGACATTCAGCGAGCCGCCGAGTTGGAACTGACCTATTCCGATCTCGGCCTCGGATTTGTCGACGCCTCGGTGATCGCCCTGTCAGAACGATTCGCGATCCGCGATGTCGCAACCCTGGACCGGCGCCACTTCTCTGTCGTCCGGCCCCGCCACTGCTCACACCTGACCCTCCTGCCCAACTAACTCGCACTGACGCCGCCCTTTGCCCGTTTTGCGCAGTCATACTGAGCGGTATGACTTACCGCGTGGGAACCAAGGGCCAGGTGGTGATCCCCAAGGATCTGCGCGACCGTCTGGGCATCGCACCGGGAGACGCCGTCGAGTTCGATCTCGATGACCAGGCGGTGAGGATGCGGCGGCTGATCCCCTCCCAGAGCCTTCGTGGCAGCCTGGCCGGGTTCCAGCTGACGGCTGCCCTGGAGGCCGATCACCGGCGGGAGCGCGGACGCTGACGGTCTGCCTGGATTCCTGGGCAGTGATGCGCTGGCTGGAAGGCGCGGAGCCTGCCGCAGCGCGAGTCGAAGAGGCGCTCAAGGAGCGCCCGGTCATGAGCTGGATCAACCTTGGCGAGGTCTTCTATATCGTCCATCGGGTTGCCGGCGAGGGGCGGGCGCAACACACCGTCCGCGACCTGCGCCAGCGCCTCCAGCTCGACCTCCCCGATCCGACCCGGGTCCTGGAGGCGGCGACGATCAGGGCCAAGCACCCGCTGGCCTACGCCGACGCCTTCGCGGTCGCCACCGCGCTGGCGCACCGCGCTGACCTGATGACCGGCGACACGGAGATCCTGGACCATGGGGACCCTGCCTGGCCGACGATCGACCTGCGCTAGCCGGTGAAAGGGTCTTTCGCAAGGGCAGGCGGGCGGATGTTTTCGTGTTCGGTGGCGCGGCCAGCTGGGCATCACGACGGTGGACCAGGCTCGGGAAGTCTTCCTGCGCTTCTATCCCGGCGAAGCGCTCAAGGATCAGGCAGTACTCCTCCTCGAGGACGTCCTTGCGGCGTGTCGTGGGTCAGAAGGGCCTCACCGATCGGACGGCCGCCCCGACGGCCGCCCCCAGCGCGATCAGTCCAGCCACGATGGTCGGGAGGACGAGCTGTGCATGATCGCCGCCCGAGGTGGTCCCCAGGGGAGTGGGAGCGCTGCTGGGCGAGCTGCTCAGGCTTGGTGATGGATCGGGAACTGGTGAAGCGGATGGGCTCGGACTAGGTGACGGGTCTGCGCTGGGCGAGCTGAGCGGGGAGGAGGCGGCCGCAGGGGGGGTGGGGCGCGGTGGGGCGGTCGGCTTGCGGTTCGGCGAGGGTGTGGGGCTTGGAATCGGAGGAAAAGATGGTCTCGGCAGCGGGGAGGGGGAGGGAACCGGTGAGGGGGTGGCGGTGGGACTCGGGGAAGCGGCTCGCGCCGGCACCATACCGATCAGCAGGGACGCGGCGAGCAGTACACCCCCAAGTACTAGGCTCGCCACCCGGCGAGCACTCAGAGCCGCCACGCGGGGATTCTAGATGGTCCGCCAGCCCCAGCCGGCACGCGCTCGTCCAGATGGACTGTGTTCTGACGGCTGGCCCCGCATTCTGGCGTGGACCGCTGAATATAGGTGAATTGAATTTGACTCAAGGTGGACACGCATGATAAGTTCGCCTTCAATGGCGCGGCGTGGACTCGCGCACAACTTGAGGTGGTTCATGATGCACAAGAGCCTGATAACGGGAAGCGCTGCTCTTGCGGCCATCTCTGCGATGTTCGTGAGCGTCCCGGCGCTGGCCTACGGCCCTACCCAGGGCAACTCGACTGGATCCGTTTCCGCCGGTTCCACGGGACCGGGCGGCACGGTCACCTTCACGGGGACCTTCCAGGACGCCAATGGCCAGGGTGTGGCCGGTGCCACCGTGACCTTCTCCCAGCAGAGCGGTCCGGGCACCTGCAAGGCCAGCTTCTCGCCGGTCACCGCGACGACTGATTCGAGCGGCAAGGCCAGCACCACCGTCACCCTACCGGCTGGTTGTGCGGGCCAGTACGTTCTGGCGGCAGCGACTGCCGGCGCGACGGTGACCGCCACCGTGTCCGAGACCGGTGGCTTCCCGGCCACCTCCGCCGATGTTCCAGGAGCCCCTGCGGGCAATCCGCTTCCGGTCCTGGCGCTGGTCCTCGGACTCGCGCTGGTCGCGATCGGCGGTGGCGCCTTCGCCCTGAAGCGCCGCTAAACCCACTCCCAGCTAAAGAGGGTGCCGTTTCGCCGGCACCCTCTTTGTACTTAACCCGGGATCCCGATGGCGGTCAGAGTCACCACTGCACCTTGAAGTCCGCATCGACCGCGAGGTCGGCGGCCTGGTGACCCCGGCCACCGGGGTAGCTGTACTCGACCGTCGTGGGTCGGCTGGGTATGCCCGCCTGCTTCTGGACGTACAGCTCGTAGGAGTTGCCCGCGGACAGGGGCACCTCGTAGTCCAGGCGGACCTGCACACGGTGACCGCGAGGTAGCCGGAAGTTGATCCCCACCGCGGTCCGGCCGTGTTCGAAGGTCAGGCGATCAAAGCCGCCGTCGGTGCTGGGCCTGCCGTCCTCGGTGAAGTGGAAGCCGGCCAGGTGCGCGGTCTCGGGCAGGTAGACGCGGAGGTAGTCCAGGTACTGGCCGGGGCCGGAATTGAGGCCCCGGTCGTCACTGTCCCTGGGCAGGGGCAGGTCGTAGTCCAGGAGCACCTCGTGGCGGCTTACACCGGACCCCGGAAGCTCGACCTTGACGCTCATCGTCTTGGTCATGTAGTAGTCGCCCTTGGTGGCGCCCACGTTGCCGTCCACAGCCAGCAGATAGTCCGGGTGCCCCTGGACCAGGGCGCCGTCGTAGCCGGCGCTGTGGGCGGCGGCGGCAAGCTGAGGGTCGTGGATCGCAAACTGCAGGTGCCTACTCCGCGCCTGCTCCTGGAACACCGAGAGCAGGCTGGGCCAGTCGCTCACCGGCTGGGCCAGCACCCGGCGCAGCACCGCCTCGGCGATTGGGCCCAGCGCAGGCTTGCCGCCGGATGCCGAGGTGTCGAGGTTGACGATGTGGTCGATGCGGGTGAAGAAGTTTTCGCTGTCGAAGCTTCCGTAAGGAGGGACATCCACGGGGCCCGTGTTCTTCAGCATCGCCGCGATGGCGTATGGGTCGATCGAGATGGTGCCGTCCACGGGTGGGAGCCCGGTGGCGGCATAGATCTGCTCCGCCAGTGCCGCGGAGGCCGGAAAGTCGGGGTCCCAGGTCGCGTCGCTCAGCTCGAGAGAGTTGTTCTGGAACTTGAAATAGCGTTCGAGGGGATAGGGGATGTCGAAGTGTCGCTTGACCTTCGCGTTCACGTCGCCTTCATTGCGTATCTGCAGCGCCGTGGGGGCTCCGCGGTCGAAGGTCACGGTACCGACGGCACCCGCCAGCCCACCCGCCGGGCGCAACTCCGCGGGGTTGGCCAATAGGATCAGGTAGGTCCGAGGGCCGGCTGCCCCCAGGGCGGGCGGCAGGTACTTGCCCACGGCGCTGCCGGCGGCCGCCTGGGAATCCGCTGGGGCGAGGACCCTGACGCCCTCGCTGATCTTGCTGCGAAGTGGTGGGAGCAGCGCATGCCCGAGGTCGCCCTCCAGCGCCACCAGCGCCGGGTGTATCGTCGCGGACGCCGCCGTCAGCGGTCCGCTGGACGTCCCGAGCAGGGTGAGCAAGCGCTGCCCCGGAGGGGAGGTGTCGCTCCGTGCCGCTTGGTAGCTTCGGGCCACGGTGACCAGCTGGGCAAAGCCATCGCCGGCGGCCACGCCCGCATCGCCCAGGTGGTACATGGCGTTGACCTGGTTACCGATGAACGGCAGGGGCCGCAGCGCGCTGAGGAAGGAGTCACGCTTCAATCTGTCGCGGCCGGCCACCAGCTTCCGGGTCGCCTCGCGCCCGAGGGGGTCGGCGGAGGCGATGCGCTCTAGGGTCCATTGGCCGGGGCTGCTGCCCAGCGCCCGGGTGGCGTCTGACAGGGATTGCTGGCCTGAGTCCAGGTCGGCGAGGGCCGGTCCCAGGCTGGCCACTTCAAGCAGGCAGAGCACTGCGACGATCCCTATTGCCACACCGAGGCCCACCAGGACCCGGCGTCGCCTGAGCTGCCGCCGCCGCAGGCTGGTCCTGCGGCGCGGGTTGGTCTCGCTGATCAGGCGATCGACCTCAAATCCGGCCGGCCAGCGGGAGGTGGGGGCGGAGGCGAGAGAACGGGCGTGGGCGACGCATCAGTTCTCATCTTCCCATTGCCCGCTTCGCCCGATTGTACCGATGGCGAAGCCGCAGCCGCTCCGGGCGTCCGTCGATCGTGATTCGGCACAATTTGATTCTCGCGGGCTCAGTCGGTAAGGTTTCCGCTGCTGATCAGTTTTTCTAATCGGTATTCAGGCTTGATCAGCTTTGCGGATTTTGTCCTGGAGGGACTCTGATCGTGACGCAGGTATTGCCGTCTGTGGGGGCGCCCCCAACGGCTGACGAATTGGTCCAGCCGATGATGACGATCCGGGAAGCGGCTGCCCTACTCCACGTGCACCTGTCCACGATCCGGCGTTGGGAGAAGTCCGGCTGGCTCATCTCAACCCGGGTGGGCCCCCGCGGCCACCGCCGCTACTCGCGCCAAGCGGTGATGAAGCTCGCCGGGCGGGACGGCGCCCCCCAGGCCGCGGAGGCTGGCCGGTGACCGATCTCACCTCCTACATGCGCACCCTGCGGCGGTGGGCCTGGCTGATCGTCGCGGTCACCCTGATATCCGTCGTGACGTCCGCGCTGGTCAGCCTGGAGCTGCCCAAGCAGTACGAATCCACCGCGGTGGTGCTGGTCAACCCGAAGCAGGTGATCCTGCCGGGGGCGGACACCGGGCTCTCGACTCAGCTCGATCAGCTGATCCAGACCTACGCCCAGCTGATCAGCAACAAGCCGGTCTGGGACCAGCTGATCTCCGACGGCATTCCCCGGACGCAGCTGGAGCTCAAGAAGGCCATGATCGTCAAGCGGGAGCCGAACACCTCGCTGATCGACGTCACCTTCAGGGACCACGATCCCGAGGTCTCACTGAGGGCAGCCCAGGACGTGATTCCGGCCTTCAACAAATCTCTCGGCGAGCTCCAAACCAGGTTCCAGGGTGCCGGCGCCGCGCCCAAACTGGATTCCCTGGTGCCATGGTCGGTGCCCTCTGACGCCCCGACCAACCCGGTCAGTCCGAATGTACCGCTCAACGTCGGCGTGGCCCTGGTGGTCGGACTGATGATCGCCGTCGCGCTTGCCCTGCTCCTCGAATACCTCGACGACACGGTCAAGAATGAGTACGACGTAAGGCTGCGCCTGGAATTGCCCCTGTTGGGGTCGATCTTCTTCAAGAAGACGATGGCCCGCACGCCGCGCTCGCGTGACGTCGTCGCCCTGGTCACCCTGACCCACCCCAAGGAGCCCATAGCGGAGGCCTTCAAGGCCATCCGGACCAGCCTCCTCTTCAGCGTTGCGGAGGACCAGCAGCTCTCGACCATCGTGGTGACCTCCACCATGCCGGGCGAGGGCAAGACCAGCACCGCCTGCAACCTGGCCATCGCCATGGCTCAGTCCGGGAAGCGCGTCATCCTGATCGACGCCGACTTTCGCAGGCCCAACCTGCATGAGGTCTTCCGCCGCCCCCGCAACGCCGGCCTGGGCAACATGATGCTCGAGGATCGCCTCGAGGACGAGCTGATCGCGCCGACGGAGCTGCCCAACCTGAAGGTGGTGTGCAGCGGTCCAACCGCCCCCAACCCGTCGGAACTGCTGGGCTCGCCGCGCTTCCAGCGCCTTCTCCGCGCCCTCAAGGAAAAGTGCGACGTGATCATCCTAGACACCCCGCCGGTGGGTGCCGTGACCGACGCCACGGTTCTTGCGGCGCGGGCCGACGGCGTGGTGCTCGTCGTGGATGGCGCCAAGACACCGGTCTCCGCGGTCATCCGGACACGCGATACCCTGCTGTCGGTGAACGCCAAGATCCTCGGTGTCGTCCTGAACAAGATGCGGACGGCAGAGGGACGCGACTACTACTACTACTATGGTCCCGAGTTGGCGCAGGAGGGCGCGAGGGCCGCAACTCCTGAGCCCAAGAGCGCACGTTGGAGGGGCCGGCAGCCGCGCCCTGCGAAGGTCCGGAATGCACCCGTGAGTACTCCGTCGCCCGGCCACACTACTGCCACCGCGCCGGCCTTGGCGGCGCCCGCACTCGCGCCGGCATTGAACGGAAACCTCGCTGCCGCGCAACCGCCCGCGGAGCCCGTGCCGGCTGCCAGTGACCGGACGGTTGGGTTCGGCAGCGAGCCTGCGGGGGTCGAACTCCCATCCGACGTTGCGCCGACCCCCGCGACGGTTGCCCCCGTCGGCTCGCCCGCCCCACAACCATTTCTCGACTCCGACCCGGCTGCGGCGGCGCTCGCTCCGGGAGCCGCCGGACCGGCATCGCTGGCCGTCCCTCCGAGCGCCCCGGTGGTGAGGCCGGCTGCCAGTGATGGGGATCCTCTGGAGGCCGCAAATCCTGGAGGACCGATGTCCGCCCCGTCCCCGATTTCCGCAGACCCATTCCGCCGCGGCGATGCTGGTTCGGCGGCCACCGGCCCATCGATTCCCTCCGCGGATCGGCAAGACCCGTTGTTCTCGGCGCAACCAGCCTCGGCCGGGGACCAGGCGGCACCCGCTGGAGCGCCTGACCCGCTGCTCCCGTCCGCTCCACAGCCTCGCTACGCCGCGCGCGATCCGTTCCTTGACCCGACCCGGCCAGACGCGTCCAGCCCAGAAGCCGGTGTCATTGGGGCGCGGACAGGGTCAGATTGGGGAAGAGATGGCGAGGAAGAGGGCGGAGGTTGACACGTACATTGACGACCTCATCGCTACGTATTTTGCGTAGAGCGGTCTTCTTTCCGTCTGCCATGCTGGGAGACGTGTGGAGATTCCAAGTGTCCAATAGTCATCCAAGGGCCAGTGGTGCGAGCTAAGCGCGCGTTCGACGTCGTCGTGGCCTGCGCCGCGCTGGTCGTCTGCAGTCCGGTGCTGCTGATTGCCGCCATCGCCGTCAAGCTCAGTTCCCGCGGCCCGATGTTCGACAGGCGCCCCCGAGTCGGGCTGGGGGGAAGCCTGTTCCGACCGATCAGGTTCCGCGTCGTCCGGCTCGCGGACCCGGACCAGTCTGCGGCTGCCCGGGTGGGTGACGCGCGGCTGACGGCGATTGGCCGCTTCCTGCGGCGTTCCACGCTGGAGGGACTGCCGCAACTACTCAACGTCATACGCGGCGAGATGAGCCTCGTCGGGCCTGCTCCCGAAGACCCAGACATCGCGGCGCAGTACACGCCCAGTCAACGCCGGATCCTTGCTGTGGTGCCTGGGATGACTAGTTCTGCGTCGGTGGCGCGCCGAGGACGGCAGGGTGCCGGAGCGGCCGTTGACCCGGATGGGCCACTCGGGCGGAGCGTCGAACTGCGCGAGGAGTTGGAGTATCACTGGCACCGGTCGCTCCTCGGCGATGTCAAGGCCATAAGCGACACGCTCTGGAGCCTGGCTCTGCGGAACCGGTCGGTGGCGTGGATGAGAAGGCGCGTACCTTGGTTCGCGGTGGATTTCCTTGTTGCTCTAGGCGCCTACCAGGCGGCCTACTACCTCCGATTCCTCGACAGTCCGAACCCGTATCGCGCCGGCAGCATCCAGCGGTTCGGCGGCAGCGTGGTCCCCTTCGCCGCGGCCTATCTGGTGATCAACCTGGCCACAAGGTTGGACCGGCGGGTATGGCGCTACGCGACCGCCGCCGAGGTCGTGGCCATCGCCCGAAACTGTGCCCTGACCACGGCGGTTGTCGCGGCCGTCGACCTGGCGGTTACGCCTCCGGGCGGGCGCCTGGTCCCAATCAGCGTGGTCCTGTCAGGCGGTTTCCTCACCTTCGCCGGGTTCGTTGCCGTTCGCTATCGCTGGCGCCTGGTGACCGGCAGCTGGCATAGGCGTCAGCTCGCCAGCCGGCGGCCTTCCTCGGCGGCGAAGACTCTGATTTTCGGGGCGGGAGAGGCCGGCCAGCTGCTGGCATGGCGGCTGCTGCATCTCTCGGAGGGCAGCGGGTTCTCGGTGGTCGGATTCGTCGACGACGATCCCAACAAGCAGGGCCGCTCCATCCATGGCATCCCCGTGCTGGGTACGCGCAACGACCTGCCGCGGCTGAGCCGGGCGCTCTCGGTCGAGTTGATCGCGGTGGCGATCGCCAACATCAGCGGCGAGGAGATGCGCTCGCTCCTCACGGTCGCGCAGGAGACCGAGGCCAAGATCAAGATCGTGCCCGACGTGTTCGACTGGATGTCGGATAACCACGAGCCGCTGCGCGAAATACAGGTCGAGGACCTGCTCGGGCGCGTTCCCCACCCGGTTGACACGGCTCTCGCCCGCGAGGTGATCACCGGGAAGCGGGTCCTCGTCACCGGGGCGGCCGGCTCGATCGGATCCGCGCTCTGCAAGCAGATATCCCAGCTCGGTCCGACCTCGCTGATCGCGCTGGACTCCAACGAGAGTGGCCTGTTCGACCTCGCCACTGACCTGCGGGCACAGACATGTGACCTCCCTCTGACCGTCATTGTGGGTGACGTCACCCGGGAATCGCGGATGTCGGAAGCCATCCGCGACCACCGGCCGGAGATCATCTTCCACGTGGCTGCATATAAGCACGTTCCATTGATGGAGCAATTTCCGGAGGAGGCCGTCCGCGTCAACGCGTTGGGCACCTGGACCGTTTTGACAGCAGCACGGCAACACGGCGTTAGGCGTATGGTATTGGTCTCCACTGACAAAGCGGTGAACCCGTCGTCGATCATGGGCGCCACCAAGCGCATAGCAGAAATGCTGGTGTCGTCTGATGCGCCAGTCGGAAAGAATGGGCGCGCCAGGCCGACCACCTGCACCGTCGTTCGGTTCGGCAACGTCCTGGGCAGCCGCGGCAGCGTGGTGCCGACGTTCGAGCGGCAGATCACCCTCGGCGGTCCTGTGACGGTCACGGATCCCGCGATGACCAGGTACTTCATGGACGTCGAGGAGGCGGCTAGTCTGATCATCCAGGCGGCCCAACTGACCACAGGCCAGGACATCTTCATGCTTGACATGGGTGAACAGATTCGCATCGATGAACTCGCCCGCAAGATGATCCGCATGCGTGGTCTGCGGCCGGATGTGGACATCCAGATCGAGTATGTCGGCGTGCGGCCTGGCGAGAAGCTTCAGGAAGAGCTCTCATCCTCAGCAGAGGAGAGCACGCCAACGGTCAACCCGCTGATCAATAGGCTGACAAGGAACAGGCACCCGAGTTCTGATGAGGCTGCCTCAATTGTCGCCGAGTTGGAGCGAGCGGTCACCGCTGGCGCATGCGACGATGTAAAGTCGCTCGTGCGAAAAGTGGCTACGTCTGACTTAGCCGAATTTGAGCGCACCGTCACTCCCGAATTCGAACGGCTTCCCACCTCCGTTACCGCATAATGTCCTGTCCTCTCTGCTGATCTGCAACTGATCGGTCGCGGCCGCCGAACACTCGCGCACAACCGCGCGCTGGAAGCGATGCTCGTAGGCAGTCAGGCTGCCGGTATTGTGGCCGCCGTCGTGGTCGCTCGAAGTTGCGGTCCGAGCGGACGTGGCACCATCGTAACCCTCACGGTGTGGGGCCAGATTCTCGGATGGCTCGCCGCCTTTTCTATGGACAAGGCGTTGGTGGTGCTGACATCTGGAGAGAATGCGGTGGCCTCCCCAGACGAAGGCTTATCGGCACTGAGGGTTCCTCTCCTCTTCACCAGCGGCATTGCCCTCGCGGCGAGTGTCGCCCTGGGGGGTAGGCTCTTCACAAGCGGCTGGTTGGTCGCATCGCTCTGCGTGCTTGCCGTTGCGACCGCGCAAGGCGAACTTATCGCCGGCTGGCTGCTTGCAATGGGGCACCGCAGCCGCTTCATCCTGTGGCGGCTCGCACAACCGGCGATTTATCTGGCGTTGACCATTGCGGTCGCGCTGGCATTCCAGTCGGCTTTGCTGTCGACTCGAATCATCGTAATGGGCGCCGGTGCCACCGCCTCGATGGTGATCCCGGTCGCGCTGGGATTCCAATGGTTGCGGTCGCGTCAAGGCTCACCCCGAGGCAGGTCAGCACTCCTCAAGTTTGCTTCGATTGCGCACGTGGGGGTGGTGCTTCAGTATCTCAACGGGCGACTCGACGTCCTGGCCCTGTCCTTCATGGTGACTCCTGCTGCCCTTGGCTACTACTCCGCCGGCGCAGCGCTCGGCCAAATAGCCCTTATAACCGCCAGCGCCGGGGTGATCCGAGGAATAACCCGGCGCGCAACAGGCGTCGATCTCGTCGGTCTGGCGGTCGCCGGCGCTCTTGCCGTCATAGTGATTGTTGTAGCACCCGTTGTGGTGCCGGCAGTCTTTGGCGATCAATTTCGGCCGGCCGTGCCAGTCGCCCGCATCCTGGCGCTCGGCGCGGTGATGAATTACGCGTTGCAGGCATCATGCGGCCAGCTCGTAGGGATGCGCCGTCCGGCGCTGGTGGCTATCAGCCAGGGCGTCGGTGTAGCGGTTTTTGCTGTTGGAATCCTGATGTTCCCCAACGTTTACGGTGTCGCGTGGTCGTCGGTTGGATCATTCGCGGTCTCGCTTTTGATCACCCAGATGATGCTGCGGATGATCGCGCACAAATCTGTGGGGGGGCGGGATCTGGAGCTAATCGGAGAACCTAAGCAACGGGCCTGACGTGAGAATTGCCTCATATGGCGTGGTTAGACTCTACGGTCGCCGTGAATGAGAGAACCGCCCGCGCAAATAGGACAGCAGCGACGAACAGCATCGATGAGTCACGCCGCCCAGGGCAACGGCCTCGTCTGCCGAGGATAGCGATCGTAACAGCGGGACTTAGCCTCGGCGGGGGCATCCCGTACACGGTCAACTGGCTCTACGAGGGGTTGCACGCGACTGGTCGATACTCCGTCGACATTCACGACCTGGCGACATCCAGCCGCGACGAGTGGAGCCGGCGCCTGTTTGTGCCCTCTACCTGGAGGCGTACAACGTTGCAGGCCGCGGGCGGGGCCGCCGACGCCTCCACCCGCTGGGGGGCCAATGCGGTCGAGCTGGAGGTGATGCGTTACCTCCCGCGGCAGGACCTTACTGAGGCGCTAAAAGGATATGACCTGATCCAGGTCATCGCAGGGGGGCCAGCTCTCGCGTATGTGACCAGGCGGCTTCGTGTTCCCACCGTATTGCTCGCTGCGAGCCTGGTCGATTGGGAGAGGGTCTCTCTGCTAGCTCAGCTGGGGAGCCGGCGCCCGTTGGTGAGCACCATGACGCACCTCACGACCCGCGTGGAGCGAGCTGCCCTGCGAACCGCGGACAAGATCCTGGTGATGAATTCGACACTCCAGGCCAGGTTGCGCTCGTATGGCCACGACAACGTCGAGGTCGCCTTCCCCGGTGTGGATGTACGAAGATTCGTGCCGCACCAATCGGGATGGCAGCGGTCGGGACCCATCATCTCGGTGGCGAGACTCGCTGAACCCCGCAAGCGGCTCGATCGAACCATATGGGCGTATTCTCTCGCGGTCGCGGCAGACCGCAATATCCCCAGCTTGGTACTTGCCGGCAAAGGCGACCTGCCAGCTGGACTCAGGGCATTGATCGATCAGCTTCGGCTGCGCTCGCGGGTCGAGGTGCGCCAGGACCTGACGGCTGGGCAGTTGCAGGATTTGTACCAAACGGCTTCGGTATTTCTCCAGACCTCTCACGAGGAAGGATTTGGCATCGCCGTTCTCGAAGCCATGGCGTCAGGTCTTCCGGTCGTGGCCACGGCTACCGCCGGGACAAGCGAGACGGTAGTCCCCGGGGCCACGGGGTGGCTGATCCCGCAGATGCGTGAGGTACAACTGCACAGGCTGATCGCGGAAAAGCTGCTCGAAGTACTTCACGGCCCGGGTGAGGAGCTCGGCAAGAACGGGCGTGCGCGGTGCATCGAAGCGTACTCAGATGAGGGAGCGCTCGCGCCGTTCATCGACACATACGAGCGCGTCCGGCAGACAACGGACATGCGCCTCGAGGGTCTGCCCTCGCGGGGTAGGAGCCGCTTTGCTAGGTGACGCACTCATCCGCTAAGATGCTTGTATCAGGCCGCCGACGCTGGCGCAAATTCAGTGCGGACGAGGGGTTCGAATTTGCTTGAAGAGATCACCCATCAGGGAGACGTCCTCGCCGTTGTAATCCGAGCTGATTCTGACCCGGCGCAAACGACATTC
Source organism: Candidatus Dormibacteria bacterium (assembly GCA_050998755.1). Taxonomy (GTDB): domain Bacteria; phylum Chloroflexota; class Dormibacteria; order DASZGP01; family DASZGP01; genus JAXDLW01. The sequence continues at coordinate 7,159 of JBPCPW010000036.1, read as the reverse complement.
TTGACCCCAGCGACCTATCAGATACAACTGGGATTCGTCGTGTATGCGGAGGGAGGGGAGGTTCCGCGCCATCTTCACAATCCTGTCGAGCGTCATCTTGTCGGAACGCCGGAGGTCCTGCTCATACGCAAAGGGGCCTGCATCATGGATACCTACACTGAAGACGAGGTGCTGGTGGCGTCGACGGATCTTGGTCCCGGCGACGTGATCATGATGGTCAGTGGTGGCCACGGCTTCCGAATGACCAGGGACACGGTCTTCTTAGAGATAAAGCAGGGCCCATTCAATGGTCCTAGTGACAAACGCCACTTCTAGCTTCATACCGGTCAGCGAGCCCCAGATAGGCGCGGCTGAGGCGGCCCTCGTCGCGGACTGCGTGGAGAGTGGCTGGATATCTTCGGTCGGACAATACATCGAGGAGTTCGAGAAGACCTGGGCCGCATACTGCGGGAGAGCACATGGAGTTGCCGTTAGTAGCGGAACGGCAGCGCTGGAACTGACGGTGGCAGCACTTGGCGTCGGCCCGGGTGACGAAGTCATCATGCCGACGTTCACCATCATCTCTTGCGCGCTCGCGTTGTGGCGCGTGGGTGCCAAGCCGGTACTTGTTGATAGTGACCCGCTGACGTTCTGCATGGATGTCGAGCAGATCGAGGCGAAGGTCACATCTAGAACCAGGGCGATAATGCCGGTGCACATTTACGGACACCCGGTGGACATGGGACGTGTCCAAGATGTCGCGGGTCGCCATGACCTACTGGTGATTGAAGATGCTGCCGAGGCGCACGGAGCGGAATACCGCTCGCGTCGCTGCGGCAGCTTTGGCGAGGCGAGCTGCTTCAGTTTCTATGCCAACAAGATAGTGACCACCGGCGAAGGTGGAATGGTGGTGACAGACGACAGCGCGCTCGCTGAGCGGTGCGCGGCAATGCGTAATCTGGGCTTCAGGCGGGACCGGCGATTTTACCACACGGAGTTCGGCTCCAATTATCGACTGACCAACCTCCAAGCGGCGATCGGAGTCGGACAACTTCGGGATATCGACCGTAAGGTCGACCGAAAGCGCCAGGTTGGAACTCGATACACCTCCCGACTAAGTGACATAGACGGACTTCAACTCCCGATCGAGCGTGCCTGGGCGAAGAATGTTTACTGGATGTACGGCGTGCTTCTGGACCCTCGGCGTGGTGATGCCGCGACATTCGCCCGGCGGCTCGCAGAACGCGGGGTGGACTCGAGACCGTTCTTCCTGGGGATGCATGAGCAGCCGGTGTTTCGCGACCTCGGATGGTTTGTTGGGGAGAGCTATCCGGTCGCCGAAGCGGCCTCCCGACAGGGTCTCTACCTGCCGTCAGGCGTGGGTCTCACGGACGATCAGTGTGATCGCGTCTGTGAAACCGTTCGGGACATCCTGAATTGAGCAGTGCGCCATCAGCCTTCCGGCGGTACGCCCAGTACTACGATCTACTCTACGCGGAGAAGGACACCAGGCTCGAATGCGAAGTCATTGTCGAAGCAATCAGGCGACATTCCTCGCAGCCAATCTCGACTCTGCTGGACATCGGTTGCGGAACCGGCCGTCACATCCTGCAGTTCGGAGGGACGGGCTGGCAGCTCACAGGCGCCGACATTTCGGAGGAGATGCTGGATATCGCCCGGTCCCGTGCGAACGCCGCGGGTATCCCGGTTGAGTTCGCGAAGCAGGACATGCGCACCCTCGACCTCGGCCGTCACTTTGACGTAGTCACATGTCTCTTCGCCGCATTCAGCTACATGACAACCAATCAAGACGTCCAATCGGCCCTCACGGCCATGCGCAAGCATCTGCTCCCCGGCGGCCTGCTCGTAATGGATTTCTGGCATGGACCGGCGGTATTGGCACTGCGTCCAGAGGTGCGGGAGATGCGGGCCGTTCGGGATGGAGTCGAAGTGGTGAGGACCGCCACTCCGTGCCTGGACACAATGGCGCACACGTGCTCGATTCGCTATGACCTCGTGGCCAAACGAGGGGAGGATGTGGTTGACGAGGTTCGCGAGGACCATGTAATGCGCTTCTTCTTTCCGAAGGAGTTCGAGTATTTTTTGTCGACTGCTGGCTTTGACGTGGTAGCCGTCTCGGCGTTTCCAAGTCTCGAACGGGTGCCCACGGAATCGGACTGGGAAGCATTACTAGTGGCAAGCGCGCGCACCGAGCCAAGTTCAAGCCTCTAGGGATCTCGCGTGAGGTCCAGGCATCGCGCCGAAGGGCGTGTCGAAACCCCATGGCGCACGCGCAGGAGCGCTCGGATGCTACACACCATGGCCCCAGGTCCCCAGAGCGAGGTCGGCGACCGCTCGTGAGTCGGTGGCAAGCCTATTGGGACAACTGAGAACACCCACAATCGCATTGCCCGGTCGCGCTCCGAAGAGCGGACGTCTGGTGCAGCGAGGCCCAATTCAACCAACGCCTAGGCCTAGGCCTAGGATTGCGCGGGCGCCACCCGCAATGAAGTCTCCGCCAGCAGCGCGATAACCCGCAACTCCTCATCGCCCCGTGTCCCGTCTCAATGTCGATGCAAAGAATGCTCCATACGGTAACCTCTGAGACCATGGAATCTCGACGGCACCCGTTCGGAGCTGCGGTTGCTGCCTGGGCATTCGTCCTTCCGACTCTAGTGGGGTACGTTCGCGACCTCTCCGGTCAAAACGTGTATTTACACACGGGTGAGATTGGCATTCTCTGCATGCTAGTCCTCTCTGTGACCGCTTTCGTTCGAGGCGTCCTCATCCCCGCACGAGTTGTCCGCGTCGGCGTCCTTGCGGGTGCGTTATCTGCCGTAGTTGCCATCTATTCGTGGAGGTGGAGTGATTATCACGCCACCAGTTCTTTCATCAAACTAGCTCTTTCGTTCTACTCCTACCTGATGCTCGCCGTTGCGTATGCGCTGTTCTTCTACGATCCGGAGGTTCTGACCGCGGTCTTCCGACGTGCGGCTCAGATAGCGTTGATGTTCGCCCTCTGTACTTACCTGATCTACGTCGTGGGCGGCCCAGCAATCCTCGTTCACACGCAGTACGGGGTACCCCGCCTGAATGGATTTACCAGCGAGCCGTCTGCTTGGGCGCCGATCCTAGGTGTCTTGCTTTTGACAGGCCTCCACAGGAGGTCTGCGTTCGACGTCGTGATAGCCTTGGTCGGCATTCTGGCAGCACAGTCCCCCATTGTATTGGTGACCGCGGGGACCAGTGTCCTCACATTCTACCTACTGCAGTCGTCGTCACAGGTAAAACGAGCCATCGTCGTTTGTGTGCTGGTCCCGACATTACCTCTGACTATTATGGCGGTTAACTCATCCAATATCTCAAGAGGGCCGTACCAGCGCACATTCGTGGATCAAACATTCGGCAGACTCGCTTCCGGGATCGCAAGCATAGAATCCGGTGGAACTGTTGGATCCAACGATCGCTACGTTAGTCTTTCGGTGATTGCGTCGGAACTCGCGGTTCACGATCTGACACTGACCGGCTTAGGGCCTGGCGGCGCTGAGGTGTATTTTACAGCCAAGTACGGCGTTGATGGATATCAAGCCAACTCTTTTCTGGTGATGATGTTTGCAGACTTCGGCCCTGCCGGCGTGGCTTTGGTTGTCGTGCTCTTGGTCATGTCGCTAAATGGGATCCGTCGGAATTCACAGGCGGGACGTCTATTCCTCCCATTCCTGATTGCTGGAATGATCAATTCTGCCACCGGTTGGGAGATGTATAAGTTCGTCGTCGCGGGCTTTGTTGTCCTTGGCATCGGTTGGCGGGAATCCCATCGTCCGGTTGATGCTGCAACAACGGGGCTTTCCTCAGATGCTGTTGGCGATCCCGAAACGTACACACACCTGATCACGAATAGTGCGCAGCTCCCGAACAGGACCGCGATCTGAAAGTGAGAGTGACACGCTCCGTCGCCGCGCTCTTGATTCCTACCGCTGAAATGATGCCACTGCGCGCCAATCCAGGTGGGCGGCCCTGGCATCCTTAAATCGGTCCGTCGTGGTGTGCCCGCAGCTCAGTCCCGAAAGGAGGCCTGGAGGCGGCTGCTAGGGCATCCGTAAGACCAATGGCTTGACGATTCGGATGGACTTCAGAATCATGGAGGTCCGTCCTCACTTGCTGCTCCACGCGGCGTTCTCCGAAGCAAGGAAACCCTGGAATTGTGGGCCAACGGTCGTGCCTGCCGCCGGCGTCAGTCCTCCGACTGAACATCGCGCTGTCGGCGTTGCCACCGAGGTAATCGCGGACATCCTCGGCACCTCGAAACCCCGCGTGTTCAACTTGGCGCCCGAACTATGACTGAAAAGCTCGGCCCCAGTAACGACACCATCCACCGTACCTCACACGACTACCTTGTGAAGCCCCACCTCGCCCCGCGGGTTCAAGTCAAGGAACCATCCCTCGACGAAAGGTCGCTGACGTTGTTGTTGGGCTCTCCCTCAACGGCTGCTGCCGATGAACCCCACCAGATCGAGCATCGAACCCTGGCGGCGGGCGGAGAATGCCGTTGTCCTCTAGCTGATCTGAGGGTCGAGCTCCAGGTGCTTGACACATGACCGTGGCGGCACGGAACCACCACGTTGTTCGCCGCTCTCGACACGGTACCTATCCCATGACTGTAGAGTTAGACTCAGCAGTCAGCTGTTGGACGCCACTCAGGATGAACGCGTAGCGGTCCCTGTCGGACACTCATCCTGAGCGCGTGGTCCGGTTTGACGGGACTGGCTTGCCTCCTGTGTCTGATCTTCTTGGTCCGGCCGCCAGGCTCGCCAGCGTCCTCGACGTCCTGCAACAGGACCTGGCTGAGGATCTCGGTGGCCCTGAGGAGACGCTTGTCGGCGGGACTGTCGGCGACCAGGCTGGCCCGCAGCTTGCCCGCCAGTTCGAGCACGTTCCTGGCGTCCTCGACCAGCGCCCCGAGGAAAGCCTGCTTCTCCGCCTCGCTGCTCCAGTCGAGGTCCGCTTCGCTCTTGATGCTGCTTCCAAGGTAGGCGCTGAGACCGTGATCCTCCGCCCACTTCTCGAGCGGCTTCCCCGACGCCTTGGCCAGCAGCCGCATAACCGCCAGGATCCCGTCCGCGACCAGGTTGTAGGTGTCGCGAACCGCGCCCCGGCCGAGGATGTTGGTGGTGTCGATTGCCACCCGCAGCTTGCCCGTCGACTTCAGGTATCCCAATTTGCGGGCCATCTCCAGGCTCCGCTCAAACGGCGATGTACGACTGCAGGTAGTCGGCCCCGACCGAGTGGTAGACGCCACTTATCCCGCATTTCACCAGCGACCAGAACCTCTCGATGGTCTGCGTGTGAACGTCGCCCTTCACTTAGACCTTGGCCGAATGCTTGATGCGCTTGTGCCGGTACCGACGACCGAGCCCCTTGTAAGGCAGTACTCGTCCGTGAACAGCATCGATTCAGGTGCGATGAACTCATACGCATGGGTGTGCAACTCGGCAGCGGAGGCGGCGGAGACGTGGCGCGCTGCGACCCTGCCACCTCGCTCGACAGCGCCGACAACTACGCGCTCTCCTGGCGACTTGCCCATGTGCTTTGGCTCTCCACGGTTGCGCTTCGAGCGAGTGAAGTAGGTCTCGTCCATCTCGACCTTGCCCGACACCGTTCCACCCTCGTAACCCATGAGCCCGCGAATGAGCTTGAACATGCGCCAAGCCGTTTTGTAGGTGACGCCGATCTCGCGCTCCAATTGTTTGGCGGAAATCCCGCAACGAGTGCTGGTCATCAGGTAGATCGCGTAGAACCAAAGGTGCAGCGACGTGGACGACTTGTGAAAAATCGTCCCTGCAGTTGGGTGCAAGTGATGGCCGCAAGCGGTGCACGTCCATGACTGCCGCTGTTGCGTCGTCCCGTACCGCACGAAATGCCGCTCTACCTCGCACTTTGGGCACTGAGCGTGCTGGCCGTCAGGCGACAGCCGGGTGCGCCAGAGCCAGTCGAGGCAGGCGTTGTCGTCGGGGAATTCGCGCAGGAACTCAAAGAGTGAGTATTGCGATTCCGAGGCGGTGGAACGCTGCGGATCCTTGCGGTTGGCTGGTGCCATGACTCCATTGTCTCAGAGAAATCCTCTACAGTCAAGGGATAGTTACCCTCGACACTCCTTCCCGTGAGGTCGCCGGCACCTGCTTCGGCCGTTGTCCGGACCAGGACCAGGAGTTCCTCGATTTCTTGAAGCTCCTCAGCCGAGTGGCCGCGCGTCGAACTGCACCTGGTCCTCGACAATGCCCCGACCCACCGTCACCCCGAACGTCAAGGCGCGGCTCGAAGCACCCGCGCTTTTCACCTCCGTTTAACTCCGACGAATCCGAGCTTGATGAACGAGGTCGACGCATGGTTCTGGATTTCAGCCGCAAGGCAAATCAGCGCGGTGCATTGCGTCCTGTCAGATCTCTGACCGACGCCATCAACACTTCATCGACACCTAGTGGAACGTCTCAGAAATGACTAGACAATAGGGGTCGGTCGTGAGATCCTGTGCCCATGTGGTCTCCAGCAGCACCTCTAACCGTCTCCCCGGAGCATCGCCGCACCCTGGAAACGTGGAGCCGAGCGCATAACACCCCCAGAGCTGTGGCCACCCGCGCGGATATTGTCCTGCTTGCCGCCGACGGCCATTCGAACAATGCCATCGCGACCCAGCTGGGTGTCACTCGCACCTCCGTCATCAAGTGGCGAAAGCGGTTCAGCGCCGACGGCCCCGAGGCCCTGGGCAAGGTACGCGAAGGCCGCGGCCGGCCTCGTGTCATCCGCGACGACAAGGTTGCCGAGATCATCCAGTTGACCCTCAACACCCTGCCGGCAGGCGGTGCGACCCAATGGAGCTGTCGGACCATGGCCAACAAGGTGGGCGTGAGTCCGGCCACCGTGCAACGGGTGTGGAGCGAGCAGCGCATCTACCCCCACAAGGTCAGTACTTTCAAGCTCTCGAAAGACCCAAGGTTCATCGAAAAGCTGAACGACGTTGTCGGGCTGTACCTGAACCCGCCGGACAAGGCCGCCGTTCTCTGCGTGGACGAGAAGGCTTGCGCATCAGACTGCACCCCGTCGGGCACAATCGAGTGATTCGGCCTGCCGGTCAGTTCTGTCGCGCATAGATTTCCACTTCATCGGCGGCTCTCCTGTCGGG
>JBPCPW010000061.1:0-3681 GCA_050998755.1 Candidatus Dormibacteria bacterium | reverse complement strand
AGCAGGGTCAGGGAGAAGGGCTGGTTAAGCTCGCCCGCGCCGTTGAAGCTGGTGGTCTCGGCATGCTGCAGCCGCCTCAGGACGGCCTCGCGCACCGCCTGGGGAGCGGCGTCGAAGGTGGGGAAGGCCGGTCCGACGGCAGCGTTCAGGGCTGCGATCCCATCCCTGTAGAGCTTCTGGAGGCGTGCCAGCTCGGACGGCCAGGCGGCCGGCCGGAATGGCGGCCGCGGCCCGTCGCCGAACCACGAGATTCGCTTGACGGCCCACATCGGCAGCTGCCCAGTGTCAGGGAATGCCGCTGCGTGGGTACCGGGGGGCATGGCGAAATCGGGGCGTTGGGCGCCGGCGGCGAAGATCATGGCGCCAGTCAGCAGGTTCTCGATAAACAGCACCGCCCCGGAGTCGCCGGCGCCGGGCATGGCGCGCGGGCCGTAGCGCGTCTGCACCGTGGCCGCCGGGACCACGGTGTTGGCTGCCGCCCCGAGGACCCGTCTCTCGGCCGCGGTGAAGACGAAGCTCACCTGCGCGTAGGCCTGGAGCGCACCCAGCCTCAGGGTGCTCGGCAATGCGGCTGCGGCTGCGGTCGCCAGGCACAGCGTGAGGAAGGTTCGCCGCGTTGCCTCGACGTGGCCGGCTTCCATTAAGTCGACCTCCGTGCACGGGTGACCAGCCAGCCCAGCGCCAACATCAGTGACAGCACCAGGAACGGCAACATGAGGGACTCTCCGGCAACCGACGAGTTGGGTAGGCCGCCCCCCGTCGCTGCAGGCTGCGGGGTGGCGGGGGCGGAGCCGGCGGGCAAGGGTGGCTGGGAGGGTGTATGCCCGGCTGAGAGGACCAGGCTCGGAGACCAGCTGGTGTGCCCCGACCCTGCGACCCCGGGCACAATGCCGCCCGGCGCTTCGCAGGGGCAGCCGTATGACTGGTCGGTGTCGGGCACGGCGTCACCCCTGCCCCGGTAGCCGGCGTTGTACCAGACGGCCAGCGAGGCAGCACCCGCCGGGTCCACATCGAAGAACGCGCCGTTGACCCAGTGGAGGGGCACACCTGAGCCGTTGCCTGCGAGGTAGGAGGGCCCGTTGAAGTAGCGGCCCTCGAACGGGAAATGGTGGAAGATCGTGGCGTCGCCTTCGAACTCGTGGGCACCGAGGTCGATCGAGCTCACCGCGGAAAGGCAGTCGGCGCCCGGGGCGGAGTTCACAAACTTGTCCGCGCACAGGTTCTTGATGTTCGGGCTGTGCTCGTTGACCGGGGTGGTGGCGGTCAGGCTGCTGTCGGTTGTGAACCGGGCCGCCCAGTGGCCGTCCGCGGCGGGGCTGGTGGGGTTGTAGGTGCCGCCAGGAATCGCCGCGTAGTCGATGAGGATGCGATGACAACCCGCGCAGAGGGGGGCGAAGTCCGCGGCCAGGTAGCGCAGGAGGCAGTAGTGACTGCCGGTGAAGGGATGGTTTTTACCCGGCGGAGCAGTGATCCCAGTTGGCACCGTGCTGGTTTCGGTCGACGGCGGAATCAACGGTCCGGATGCCGGCTGGTGGGCGGTCTCCGTCGCGCACCAACCGGCGGCCAAAATGGACGGCGTCCCTACCGGCGACCGGTCCTCGGGGTCGCCGCCGGCACAGGTGGGTTCGGCGGCGCAGTAGTCGGATATCGGCACCGGCTGGAGCAGGGACGGCTGATACGCGCGCCAGGAGGCGGTGACGTCGCGCAACGGTCCGATTGCCGAGTCGCAGTAGGGGAGTGACGGTGACACATCGCAGGGGTTGCTGTTGTCGGCCGCCGCGACATGCGCGCCCACCGGCGAGGCCACGGATCCGAGCGATGCCGCCAGGGCCAGTAGAAGGGAGGCCGTGCGCGGAACCCGTGGCATCAGGAGGCGACCATAGCAAGTTGATGAGTGGCAGGGGCTCGGGACTTCGCACCGGTGAGCGGCGCCGTCGCCTTTCCCGTATTCTGGCGCAGTGGCTGGCCAAACCTTTAATCCTCGCTGGCGACTGGCCGGGGCCATTGGGCTCCTGGCGGTCCTCGCCGCGTGCTCCGGACCTGTGACCAGTGGGCCCAGAGGACCGTATGCCAGCCCAACCCCAGCGCCTGCGCAACTGGTGATCAACCGTGGCTGCGCCAACGCCGCGCACCAGGGCCCCGAGGCGACCGACGTGAGCTTCATGCATAGCTCTCTGCTGCGTCAGCAAGCGCAGCTGCAAAGAGTCGCGGACGACCTCACGGGGGCTGTTCCTGGGGGCAACCTGGCCAATGACGCCCCGCTCGCCCAGGGCAACGCCAGGCAGATCACCGACCTGGTGACCAGGTCAACCCTGTGCTCTCCGTTCAGGGAGCAACTTGCCGCCGCCGCCAAGAACCTCGCCTCAGCGGACGATGCGCTGGTTTCGGCCGGCGATGTCCAGGCCGCGCTGACGAATTCGCAGGCGGCGCTACAGGCTCTCACGGCGATTGCCGACCATCCGCCGACGCCGGTCTCGGCAAGCCCGGTGACCAGCCCCAGCTGACCCTAAACCCATTGGGGTGAAGGTGTGGCGGAGGGTAGATTCGAACTACCGACATACCGGGTATGAGCCGGGTGCTCTACCACTGAGCTACACCGCCACCAGGGGTCCGGAGTTTACCGTAGCCCAATCGACGTGATGCAGGGATCCAAGCGCCGCCGTGACAACCTTGTCGAAGCGGTCCTGCACGCCTGTCGCCGGGACCCGGTGCTGGGCGGTCGCGGCGCGACCCGGGTGGTGGTGGCTCTCTCCGGCGGCCCCGACTCGTCGGCTATGCTGCACGCCCTGGCTCGGGCGGCATCGTCCCTCAACCTGAACCTGACGGCGGTGCACGTTGACCACGGACTGCGCCCGGCCTCAGCCGGCGATGCCGCCGCGTCGACCGCCTTTGCGGCTGAGCTTGGGATCTCGGTTGAGGTACATCGAGTACGTCCGCGCGGCGGCGGGGAGGACGCCGCGCGCCGCGCCCGCCACGCGGGCCTGGAGCAGGTCGCGGCGCGATTGGGGGCGGCCACCATCGCGCTCGGCCACACCGCTGACGACCAGGCCGAGACGGTCCTCCTGCACCTGCTGCGAGGGACCGGCCTGGGCGGTCTTGCCGCAATGGCGCCGCGGGAGGGGTTGCGCTTCCGGCCGCTGCTTGAGGTGTGGCGGGACCAGGTCGAGACGTACTGCGCGCGGAACCAGCTGCGACCCGTCCACGACGAGACCAACGACGACCTCGGGTTTGCCCGCAACCGCGTCCGCCACGAACTGATCCCGCTGCTCGAGGCCGGCTACAACCCCCGCGTCCGGGAGGCGCTGGTGCGCCTGGCCAACGCCGCCCGGCAGGAGCACGAGGTTGTCGTCGCGGCCGCGCGGCGATGGCTCCGGACGAACCCCGCGCCGCACCCGCGCCAGGCCTTCGTTCGCCTCGGAGCAGGCGTCCGCGCTGAGGTGCTGCGTACGGCGTGGGCCAGCGCCACGGCCGCGGGACGACCCGCCGGCGACTCGGCGCGGCTGGGGCAGGCCCTCGACCTGCTCGCCTCGGAGCGAACTGGAATGATCCACCTCGGGGCCGGATTCGAACTAGTTGTACATGCCACGTCCTTCGAAATTCGACCCCGCGACCTTCTCACGGGAGCCTAAAACCACCGTGCTACGATCCGAAGATGCGTCTGCAGCGTAGGGGGGTCGCCTA
>JBPCPW010000105.1:0-8720 GCA_050998755.1 Candidatus Dormibacteria bacterium | reverse complement strand
GCCGCAATTATTGAGTACCTCGACCATCGCAATCAGGACCCCAGACCATTCGTCTGGACCGCTTCAGTCGAGAGCATCCTCGCGAAGCTCCGCGATTGTAGGCCCATTATTGAGACGTTCCACTAGTGGGCGGTAACGGTGGCCCGGCGACCTACTTGCCGTCGTACTTGAAGGACAGGCTTACCCGGGCGCGATAGGCCTCGACCTTGCCGTTATTGACGGTCATATCCAGCTTGGTGATCTCCGCCACGCGCAGGTCGCGAAGCGACTTGCCGGCGGTCTCCACCGCGTTGGCCGCTGCCCGCTCCCACGACTCCGTGCTGGTGCCGACAATCTCTGTGACGCGGTAAACGCTCTCTGCCATCAAATCCTCCTAGCAGCCCGACGGGCTGTCCCAGAACCTGATCTTCCCACAGGCGCCGATCCACATGTCGCGGCGTGCGCGCCTGCTGGAACCTGGTACCAGAGATCGAGGCGGAGCTGGTAACCCTCCATCTGGTTCTCGATGATCTGGAGGTCCAGGGTCGCCGCGCGCTGCACCGCCGGGTTGAGGTGCTGCAACTCGAGGTGGACCCGGTCCAGCAGCCGGCGCTTGAAGCTCATGAGGTCGGCATACACGCTCAGCCAGTGCCGTGCATCCTCCCAGTGGGTGGTCGAGATGTCCTCGCCTTCCAGGGGAATGTGCGGGATCGGCTTCTCTGCGGGGGTCATGGCTGCCCCCAGTTTAAGGAACGTCCCGGTCATCGAGGCCCAGGCAACGCGCTTCCGCGACCGCCTCGGGTACTGGCAGACCCGCCTCGACTTACTGCAGTAGCCCTCGGTCCGTGCCCGCCAGCGCGTGAGACAGTCGTTGACGGCATCGTGCAACATAGGCGGGTGATGGTGGTTAGGAAGGGGCTATTGGGCCTGGCTATATTGGCGCTGACCTTGAGCGTGGGGACGGCGGCGACGCCGGCGCGCGCGGCGGGTGACGATCGGCTCGGCCAGAACGGGCCGTATGCGTTCACCACCCGCGACTTCCAACTCCCCGTCGCCGACCCCGACGACATGGGCAACCCGATCACGCTTGACGCGCGGGTAGAGGTCCCGGTCGGTGCCGGCCCGTTCGCGGGGTTGCTGATCAACCATGGCTACCTCGGTGACAAGAGCAGCGACGGTGACACCGCCGACGCCGCGGCTCGGCGGGGGTACATCGTGCTGCGCTACTCGTCGCGCGGGTTCGGTGCCACCCTGGGACAGGTCGACCTTGTCGGCGCCAAGGAAACCGCTGACATGATCACCGCCATCAAATGGCTGAACAACCCCGCCAACGTGCCCATCTGGGCCGACCACATCGCCCACTACGGTGGGTCGTACGGGGGCGCCCATGACTTCGCCCTGGCGATCAACCAGGACCCCATCGTGGGGCAGGCGGTCAGGGCCCTGGTGGGTGCGGCGACCTGGACCGATCTCTACGACGGGCTGCTCCCGCACAGCGTGCTCAAGATCAGTTACGAGACCGGCTTCTACGCCGCCGGCCGGCAGCGCACCGACGGCTACAACAACTACGCCACCGAGGTCGACGTCATGGAGGCCAAGGTGGCGTCAGGGGCGGACCTCGACGGCGTCCACGCCCTGCTCCGGCAGCATTCGATAACCGGTAAGTGGGATCGCGTCCACACCCCCACCTTCCTGGTCCAGGGCATCAACGACGGCCTCTTCGACGGTAATCAGGCGATCCAGAACTACACCGAGCTGCACAACAGAGGGGTTCCCGTCCGCCTGTACCTCGGCGGTATCGGCCACCCTCCGGCACGCGGCAGCGGCGGCGCCGAGATCGCCCACGTCGGCGACGAGGTCAACGCCTGGCTGGATCACTACGTCCGGGGCATCGACAACGGGATCGACCGGGCGGCCCCCATCGAGTTTGCCGAGACCCAGTACTTCAACAATGACACCGAGCACCCCCACACCCACGCCGCCGCGGCCTTCCCGTTGGGTAACGAGCACATCGTCCACCTCTGCCCGGGGACCCCGGGCCAGGGCACCCTCTCGGACGCCGTTTGCCCCGGCACGATGCCCACCCTGCTGTCGGCCGGGACCGGCGGCCAGCCCACCTCCGAGCCCGTCGTCGGGGCCAGGGTATCGGACGGCTACAAGGCCCAGTTCGGCCAGGACTTCCCGAGCGCGGCGACCCCCGTCGACGTCGTCAACTTCGACGGTCCACCACTGCTAACGGACACCCTCTACGCCGGCGTACCGACGCTGCGCCTCAGCGTCGTCAGCGATCCACCGACCACCGGCGCCGGTGGTCCCACGCCCCCCAGCGCCGCTTACCAGATCGACCCCAAGATCTATGACGTGGCACCCGACACGACGGCGCGCCTGATCACCCGCGGCGCCTTTGCGGAGCAGCCGGGCGAGGGCTCCCCGGGGGTCCACACGGCCTCCTTCGACCCCTGGGCCTTTGCCTGGAAATTTCCCGCCGGGCACCACGTCAGGTTGTCCCTCTCTTCCGCCGATGCCGCCTACCTCAAGCCCAACCCGACTGCCTTCCAGGTCGCCGTCCTGACCGGGTCGACGATGAATCTCCCGGGCAGCGAGAGCTCAGTGGCCCCGGTATTCCCCGACCTGCCCCCGGCGGTGATCGTCCCCGAGGTGCCAAGCCCGCTGCTGCTGCCACTGGCCGCGGTGCTCGTCGGCGGTCTCCTGCAGGCGGGCCGACGCCGGAAGGGACGCGCTCGGTGAGGTCTCTCAGCCGCGCTGTGGCAGTGCTGACATTTGCCGGCCTTGCGGGCGCCCCCGGCGCCCCGCTGACGGCGGCCGCCGCGGCGCCCGGGCGCGTCGCAGCCACCGCTGCCCAGGTCGTCTCCGCGCAGTCCGCGCCGATGCCCCGCCCCCATGTGGCCGCCACCTGTCCCGCCGACACCTACCCGGTGGTGAATTCCAAGCAGTACGGCGGCTACTTCCATGTCACCACCGACTGCACCCTGCTGCGCTGGCAGGTCAAACTGCCCGACCCGACCAGGTGGGGACCGGGGCCCTACGCGACCGTGATCGACTACTCGGGCTACGAGCCCGGCACGGTGTTCTTCGACGGGATCGCCGATACCTTCCTCAACCAGGGCTACGCCATCGCGGGGGTCAACATCCGCGGCACTGCCTGCAGCGGCGGGCAGTTCGACTACTTCGAAGCCACCGAGTGGCAAGACGGGGCTGACGCGGTCGAGTTCCTCGCGGGTGGCCCCTGGTCTAACGGAGACCTGGCCTTCGTGGGCAAGTCCTATCCCGGAATCACCCCCATGTACGTGGCGTACGCCGAGTCATTCAATCCCAACTCCCACCTCCGCGCGATCGTTCCCGGCGCCTTCTTCACCGACCTCTACCGCGATGTCGCCTACCCGGGCGGGATCGCCAACGTCATCTTCGGGGCGGCCTTCGGCCTGCTGTCCCAGCCCGCCAACACCTTTGACCAGACCTTCGCGGGCATCACCGGACTCGACCAGACCTGCATCTCCAACCAGGCGATGCACAGCACCAACCCCGCGCTCAACCCGTCCGTCCAGGGCAGCCAGCACCCCACCGACGACGCCTTCTACCACGGGCGCTCCAACATCTACCTGGCCAGCCACATCAATGTGCCGGTGCTGGCCGAGCTCGCCTGGCAGGACGAGGAGCTCGCGGCGCGGGCGATCAACCTGGTCAACAGCCTTCCCCCCACCACGCCCTGGCGGGCGGTCCTGCAGAACGGCGACCACGGAGAGTACTACGGGCAGTCGGTGCTGCCCGAGATATTCCGATTCCTCAACTTCTACCTGCGCAAGGGGGTGCCACCGACCGACCCCTGCGCCGCCGGGGGGCACGCCGCCCAGCTGGCCTGCTACCAGGCCGAGCCGCGCGTCCTGGTCAACAGCGACCTGGGGCCAAACCGCGACCCCACCTTTCAGACGCGCTACGCGACCTGGCCTGTGACCAACCAGGTCGACCGTCTCTACCTCCACCCCGGCGGACTGATGGACCACAGCTTCGGCGCCGCCGCCGACGCCCCCGCCACCTACAACTACACGCCTGGCACCGGCACCAACTCTTACGGCAACTCCCAGTGGACCAATAGCAACCTGCCCCCCGAGGACTACTGGCAGACGCAGCCGCCGCCCGACGAGATCGCCACATTCACCACCCCGCCGTTCGCCGCCGACGCGGTCTACGTGGGTACCGGTAGCCTCGATCTCACCCTGGCATCGACCGCCGCCGACACCGACCTCGAGGCGATGCTCACCGAGCTCCGGCCGGACGGCCAGGGGGGCTGGCTCGAGGAGTACGTCCAGAAGGGCTGGCTGCGGGCCAGCCGCCGCAAGCAGGCCGACCCCGCAACGTGCGCTACGACGCCGCTGACCTGCTCCACCCCACTGCGGCCGTACCAGACCCAGCAGCTCACCGACTCACAGCCGCTGGTGCCCCAGCAGGCCACCACCATGCGCCTGGAAATCTTCCCCTTCGGCCAGGTCATCCGCGCCGGCAATCGTCTCCGCCTGACGGTGGAGGCGCCGAGCGTCAAGCCCGAACTCTGGGGGTTCGAGGCCCTGCCCGCCGCGGCCGTCAACAGCATCTACACCAACGCCGCCCAGGGCTCCTCGCTGGCCCTGCCGATGGTGCCGGTGACCGCGGGTACCACCTTCCCCGCCGAGCGCGACTGCGGGACCATCCGCAACCAGCCCTGCCGCGCAGCAATCCTGGTCTCCGCGGCGCCACCGGTGGTACCCGAGGCGCCGCTTCCGGTGCTGCTGCTGGCGGCCGGCGCCGGCGCCCTCCTGGTTCGTCGTCGTCTGGTCCGGACCCGTGCGTAGCGCGTAGTAGATGAAGCCGGGGAAGAGGAAGGTATGACATCGCAACCTCGGTAATTCGCTGGTCGCTGGGAAACCGCGCCGTCGTAATCCTGCTGACGCTGGTTGTCATGGCAGGTGGGGTGGTCGCCACATTGTCCCTCAACCAGGAGCTCTTCCCCGACATCTCGTTCCCGGATGTCTTCATCATCACCGTCGACCCGGGCGCCAGCCCCTCGGCGGTCGATCGAGACGTGTCCAAGCCGATCGCCGACGCACTCTCCGGGCTGCCCAAGCTGGCCCACATCACCACCACCTCCAACGAGTCGGTCTCCACCGTCTCGCTGGAGTTCGACGTCGGCAGCACGATCCGCGACGACCAGGACCAGGTCAGCCAGGCGCTGGGCCGGGTGACGCTGCCGCCCGGGCTCATGAGCCCCAGCGTGCAGACCTTCGGCTTCAACTCCGTGGCGAGCATGACCTACAGCCTGGCGGCCACCGACGGCAACCTCGCGAGGGTCACCCAGGACGCGGAGCAGTTGGTGATCCCGGCACTCAAGGGGGCGACCGGTGCGGCCCAGGTCAAGCTTGTCGGAGGGGCGGAGAAACACATCGTCGTCACCCTCGATCCCGTCAAGCTCGCGACCCATGGGCTGGCCCTGAGCCCGGTAACCCAGGCGCTCTCCGCCAACCAGATCGAGCTGCCCGCGGGCGAGGTCCTGGACTCCGGCAAGACGGTACCCGTCGAGGTCTCTGGAGCCCTGGCCTCGGTCGACGAAATCCGGGCCCTGGTGGTCTCCAGCTCAGCGGCCGGGCCATCAGCGACGCCGGCCCGCGGCGCTCCCGGATCGACCTCCCCATCGACGGCCTCCCCATCGACGATTGGCGCTTCGCCTCCGGTGGTGCACCTCAGCGACGTGGCCACAGTCGACAACGCCGATGTACCCATCAGCGGGATCGCCCGCACCGACGGCGTCCCGTCACTTTCGATCGACATCCTCAAGACCAGCGAGGGCAACGCCGTCACCCTGTCCAACGGCGTACGCGCCCGCGTGGCGGCGTTGAAGCTCGACGGCCGCGATCGGCTGAACCTGATCGCTGATACCGCCGACGGCGTGAAGTCCTCTCTCAACGGCCTGCTGGAGGAGGGTCTGATCGGCGCGGTCCTGGCCGTCCTGATCATTTTCCTGTTCCTGCGCAGCGTGCGCGCAACCCTGGTGACGGCGGTCTCGCTGCCGACCAGCGTTCTGGTAGCGCTGCTGGGCACCAAGCTCCTAGGCTACTCGCTCAACATCATGACCCTCGCCGGGCTGACCATCGCCATCGGCCGGGTGGTCGACGACGCGATCGTGGTGTTGGAGAACTCCTTCAGCCAGCTGCAGCGCGGGCTGGCCCCGCGACAGGCCGCGCTGGAGGGCGCCAGCCAGGTGGCCTCGCCGGTGCTCTCGACGTCGCTGACCACGGTCGCGGTCTTTTTGCCGATCGCCTTCATCGGCGGCATCGTGGGTCAGTTCTTCAAACCGTTCGCGATCACCGTGGCCATCTCTCTGCTGGCCTCGCTGGTGGTCTCGCTGACCATCGTGCCGGTGCTGATCAGCCTGTTCCTGGGACGGGTGAGGTCCGACCATGTTTACTCCGAACCGCTGCCGCTGCTTCTGCACCCGTACCGGCACTTGCTCTCCTGGTCGCTGACGCGCCGGCGCAACAAGGCAATCGCGCTTGGCGGCGTGGTGATCATGATGCTGCTCGCCGGTGTGTCCCTGCTCCGCGTACCGGTCACGTTCTTTCCCAGCCAGGGGTCCACAACGCTGCGCGGCACCATCACCTTTCCGCCCGGGACCAGCACCGCAGGCTCTGTTGACCTGGCCCAGAAATTCGAGACCCAGGCCCGCGCCGACCCGGCGGTGAAGCTGGTGCAGGTGTCGGTCAGTGGTACCGGCACCGCCGACTTCCGAGGCGTAGGTTCGAGCAGCACGGTCAACCTGACCGTCCTGCTCAAGGACAAGAAGAATTCCGACGCCGCGACCAGCCGCCTGGCCGGCCTGCTCGAGTCCGACTACGGAAAGGCCAACGCTCAACTCACTTCCCAGCAGAACGGACCGCCGTCCGGCGGTTTCACGGTCAACCTGGTGGGGACCAACCCGGACGCGCTGCGGGCGGCGTCCACCAGCGTGGTTGATGAGTTGCAGGGAGACACCGACCTCACCAATGTCAGGTCGGCACTGTCCATAGAGCAACCCCAGGTGAGTATCAAGGTCGACACCACGAGGGCGGCACAGCACCACGTGAGTCCTCAGGTCGTGGCCTTTGGGGTGAGTCAGATCCTGACCGAGCAGAGCGCCGGCGCGCTCGCCGATGGCACCAAGATCACCGTCCGGGTGGACCCTGCGACCGTGACCAGCGTGGCTCTAGACCAGCTGCAGCTGGTCCCCGGCACACGGCTGGTCGACGTCTCCACTGTTTCGCGCACCAGCGCGCCGCAGACGGTGACCCGTCTGGATGGTGCCCAGGAGGTGTCGGTTACCGCGGACTTCA
Organism: Candidatus Dormibacteria bacterium; assembly: GCA_050998755.1. Lineage (GTDB taxonomy): Bacteria > Chloroflexota > Dormibacteria > DASZGP01 > DASZGP01 > JAXDLW01. The sequence continues at coordinate 1,383 of JBPCPW010000105.1, read as the reverse complement.
CCGGCAAGGACACCAGCGGCGCATCCAGGAAGGAGGCGGCCCGGCTCAGCAAGCTCTCGCTTCCAAATGGTGTGACGTTGACCACGGGCGGGGTCAGCGACCAGATCGCGTCCTCATTCTCGGGGCTGTTCTACGCCATGGGCGCGGCGATGGCACTGGTGTTCATCATCCTGGTGGTCTTCTTCCGGTCTGTCGTCACTCCCTTCGTCATCCTGCTCTCAGTGCCGCTGTCGCTGATCGGCGCGACGATCGCGCTGGGGATCACCGGACAGCCCCTGGGGATCGCGGCGCTGATGGGGGTGCTGATGGTCTCAGGAATCGTGGTGTCCAACGCGGTGCTGCTGGTTCACTTCGCGGAGGAGGCACGCTCCATGATGAGCATGCGAGAGGCATTGATCGCCGCGGGCTCAGCCCGACTACGGCCCATCCTGATGACCGCCATCGCCACCGTGGTTGCGCTGATTCCGCTGGCGATCGGGCTCAGCGGCAGCGGTGGGCTGATCTCCCAGTCGCTGGCGGTCGTGGTCGAGGGCGGCCTGATCTCCTCGACCGTGCTCACCCTGGTCGTGATCCCCGTGGTTTACAGCATCGTGCGCAAGCGTGCGCTGGTCAGCGACTCAAGTTAATTTGTCGCCCGCGGGCGGCCTGGTCAAGTCAATCGACTCAATCGACACTTCCGGCGGGAACAACCCACGCGCACTTTTGCCCGGTTGCGGCGGAGATTCGATCGAAGTCAGAGTCGTAATGAAGCACGATCAACCCGATCTCCTCAGCGGCGGCCGCCACCAGAAGATCCGGAACCTTGCGCCCTCGCTGACTTCTTTCGGCCAGCAGTCGTTGCACCTGGCGGGCCCGTGCGACATGACTGGCCTCGGTCTCGACGAGGGCGAACGCGGACAGTGCATGCGAGAGTGCATCCCATTCCTTGACGTTCCTGGCCCAGTAGCCGATTTCGAGGTCACTGATGCCGGCCCTCGCCAGCTGTCCCGCGGCCGCCAACCGCTCGACCTGGGCTCGGACTGAGATTTCCCCCAGCCTGGTCAGGACGCTGGTGTCGACGAGGTGGGTCAGCGCCACGCGAGGCCGCGATCTTCGAGGTGTACCCCGCCCAGGGTATCCAGGGCTTTGACCATCCTCTCGGTCTCGATCTCGCTCGCCCTCCTCAGCGCCTCATTGACCGTCTCTTTGATCGAGGCTGTGCCAAGCCGGGCCCGAGCATTCCCAAGGATCTCGTCGTCTATGTCCACGAGGTGTTTGCTCATTGGTAGTTAGAGGCGCGGTGCCATTGCTGGCCCGGTTCCTCTTTCCCCTTTCAAACCGTGCGTGCGGTTCTCCCGCACACGGCTTACCGATGGCCTTCGAGACGGAGGTACGTGGGGCCAG
>JBPCPW010000083.1:0-32674 GCA_050998755.1 Candidatus Dormibacteria bacterium | reverse complement strand
CAGCGGCGCTCGCTCAAAGAAGACCGCCGTCAAGAAGACTGGCGCACGGCTGGAGCGCGCTCATAGCGGCCTGGACAAGGCGCGGGAACGACTGGCACGAGCAGAGGCCAAGCTCAAGCGGGCCGAGGCGCGCGTCGAGCGAACCCTGAAGTCCGCGGTCGCTGATGTGGGCGCGCGCGTGGCGCAGGGTGCAAACGGCGCCTCGCGCAAGCCGGCCACCCGGAAATCCGCCGCCCGCAAATCCACCGCGCGGACGACCGCCACGGGGAAGGCGAGCGCGACTAAACCCGCCACGCGCAAGCCCACTACGCGCAAGCCCACGGCGCGCAAGCCCACGGCGCGCAACCAAACCGCGCGCAAACCCGCCACCCGCAAGGCCGCCCCCACGCGCAAGCCGGCGGCGCAGAAGGCCGCCGCGCCGAAACCCGTCACGCCGAAGCCCGTCACGCCGAAGCCCGCCACGTCGAATCTCCCCACGTCGAATCCCCCCACGTCGAATCCCCCCACGTCGATCGAAGAGCCCTAAAGGGTTTCCAAGCGCCCAGACGGCTACGAGGGTCCGGCTCAGCCGGGCCCTTTTGTATTCCTGCCCGGAATGCCGGGCCTCCGCGGAAGGTTTTGAGGAACCTGGACATGGAGGATTGAGATGAGAGCTGCATATGTCGAGGCGCCGGGGGCGCCCGCCTCAGTGATCGTTGGCGAACAACCGGAACCCACACCCGGACCCGGCGAGGTCAGGATCAAGATGCACGCCGCAGGCATCGGCCCGTGGGACGTCAAGATCATGCAGGGGATGTTCGGGGAGCTGAGGCTGCCGTACGTGATCGGCTTCGAGTTTGCCGGCACTGTCGACCAGCTGGGCACCGGGGTGTCTGGGGTGGCGGTCGGCGCGAGAGTGTTCGGCGTCAGCAGCCGTAATAACCGGGACTATGTGCAGGCCCTGGGAGCTGAGGCGGTCTTTGATTACCACGACGACGAGTGGCCAGACCGGGTGAGAAAGTCAGTACCAGATGGCGTCGACGCGCTCTTCGATTGCGCGGGCGGAGATACGCTGACCCGCGCCTTCGAGGCCGTCAAGGACAACGGCCGAGCGGTTGGAATCGTCTTTGGCGGCTCCGAATCCAGCCCGCGCGGGATCAGCTTCGAGCGTTTCTCGGCAGCGGCGGGCCGGCCGCGCCTGGAGAAGCTCACGGAGATGGCCAACCAAGGCAAGCTGCGGGTTGAACTCGCAGCTCAGTTGCCCCTCGAACAGGCGCGTGAAGCCCTCGAGCGCGTCGCCGCCGGCCACACCCGCGGCAAGGTGGTGTTAACCCTCGGTTAGCGGAAGTGGGCGTTGATCGCCGACATGTCATCGTCGCCGTGCTCGGCGACCACGTCGGCATAGAGCCCTCTCCCCAGCTCGGTCATGGGTGTCTTCGCCCCTGCCGGTCCGTAGATCTCGAGGGCCAGGTCGATGTCCTTGACAATGTCCTTCAGGGCAAAGGACACGGGCCGGTAGCGCTGTTCCAGGTAGCCGGCTTTGCGCATTTCGAGCCCGGGGGCGAAGCGCTGGAGCATCCAGAAGATGTCTGATTGGGAGAGCCCGATCTCTTCGCCGGCCGCCTGCAGCTCGGCGGCCAGGGCGCTGGTGCCCGCCAGCATGCTGTTGCCGATGAGTTTCAGCCGGCTGGCGGATCCCACCTCGCCGATATGCCGGATCTCGCCGAGCTGGGACAGCACCTCGCGCGCGGCGTCCAATGTGGTGGCGTCGCCGCCGGCGAGGATCATCAGCTTGCCGCCCTCGATCGCCGCTGGGCCGCCCATGACGGGCGCCTCGAGGAAGTGGCCTCCCCGTTCCCGGACCTGCTCATCAAGCCAGATCGCATTTGCCGGGCCGCCTGTGGTCAGGTCGACAAAGACCTTGCCCGGCTCCACGGACTCCAGCGCCCCATTCGCACCTGAATAGGCGTCGCGCACCGCGGCAGGCCCGGTGAGCACACTCAGGATGATGTCCGCCTCCGCGGCGGCGCTCGCAGCGTCGGCGGCGACGGTGCCGACTCCAACCCCCTCCGCCTTCTCGTTGGTCCGGTTCCATAGGACAACGGTGGTCTCCTGGGATGCCAGGCGGCGGGCTACCGCCGCTCCCATCTTGCCGGTGCCAAGGATTGCCACTTTCATGCCATCGATTGTTACCGAGCCTGCGATGATCTGCACGTCGTGAACGCGAATGCAGCCGCCGCCACGCTGGAATTGGTTGATGCCGGCCACGACCTCGCGGTGGATACGCGCCGAAGCGTGCATTCCCTGCCGGAGCTGGCCTTCGAGGAGCGTCAGACGTCGGCGCTGATCCACGAGCGGCTCGCTGCCCCTGGCTTCCGAGAGCTGCCGTGCCCGACCGAGACCGGCGCCGTCTTCCAGCTCGACGGAGGACGACCCGGACGCACCGTGCTGCTCCGCGCCGACATCGATGCCCTGCCGGTCGAAGAACAGGTGGACGTACCGTTTCGCTCCCGGCTTGACGGGCAGATGCACGCGTGCGGCCACGACGGTCACGTCGCGATCCTGCTTGCCAGTGCGGCGGTGATGGCCAGGCGCGCGGAAGACCTCCCCGGCAGCTACGTCTTCCTTTTCCAGCCCGGAGAGGAGTTTGGTTACGGCGCCCGCAAGATGATCGAGGGCGGGGTCCTCGACGGCTTCCACGCCGACCGCGCGATCGGCCTGCACCTCGCGGCACCGCTTCCGGCGGGTCTGGTCGGGGTGCGGAGCGGCGTGCAGTACAGTCGGGCACAGGCGTTCAAGGTCCGGCTGACCGGCGCCGGCGCCCACGCGGCGATGGCCGGCGCCGATGGCAATGTCGTGCTGGCGGTATCCAGCCTCAGCAGCCGCCTGGCGGGGGTCGTGGCAGACCTGGAATACGAGTTCGTCGGTTGCGCCTGCACTGCCGGGATGATCACCGCGGGCACGGCCCCCAACGTGGTACCCCAGCACGCGACACTGGAGGGGACGTTCCGCACCTTCAACGACGCGCAGTACGAGGTGGCCGCGGCGCGGCTGCGTGAGCTGTGCGCGGCGATCGAGGCGGAGTTCAGCATCACCGCGGAACTGTCCCTGGCCCCGGTCATCCCGGAGGTGATCAACGACGCCACCGCGGTGGATATCTTCCGTGCCGCGGCCGGCAGGGCGATCGGCGAGGCCAACGTCTTCGAGGCGCCCCCGGTTCAGCCAAGCGACGACGTCAGCGAATTTCTCAACCGCATCCCCGGCGTCTACTTCCTGGTTGGCGCGCGCCCCGGGACCGGGATCCCGCCGATGCACCACGCGCCCGATTTCCGCATCGACGAGGAGTCACTGCGCGTGGGCACCAGGACCATGGTCGCCGGGGCCCTGGCGCTGGCAGCGCCCGACTGAGCCGGCCGGGGGGCGGGCGTCAGCTGCGGCCCCGGCCTCCCCGCGCGATGCCCATGCCGGCGACGACCAGGGCCAGCATCCCCAGGATCGCCACCGCCGCCAGGCCGCCTGGGCCTGAGGTGTTGGGGGTTCCCGGCGCGACGGCGGGCACCTGGCCTGCGGCCGCGGCGACACTATCGCTGATGGTGGTCACGGCCAGGTTGGGGTCGGCCAGGATCTGGCTGTCGCAGAACTCGTCGGTGACCCATTGCTTGTTGCTGAACATGCGCGTCTGGTCGGCATAGTACGGGGAGTTGGGGTTGGTGGATTCCGAGTAGGTGAGGATCGTGCGGGTGTCGGGGCACGGTGTGCCGTTGAACGACACCACCTGCACGAAGCTTGACCCGTGGGGCACATCGCCGTACCCGTCGGCCTTGCCGCTCAGGACAGACTCCTTGATCGCGTTGAAGTCGCCGTTGGGATCGCCCGGGCCGCCGTGGATCGGGATCCGCTCGCTGCCCCGCTGAGCGTACTGGTAGCCCCGGAGAGTCGCGTCAAGGGGGATCTGGTCGTTGTTCAGCTCCCTGACCGCGTCGCCGAAGGCCTGCTTCACGCGGGGGTCGGCGGTGTTCAAGGTGTTGGGGGTGTTGACCGGGTCGCTGGCGGAGAACGACGTCAGCCACGGACCTCCGGCGAGCTTGATCGTCGGGGTCCAGAACTCGCGCCAGAGCACCGCACCCTTGCTGTCGAGGTTCTCGTGCAGGTCCCAGGCCGCCAGGACGCTGCACGCTGTACCCACGGCGACAGGGCCGCCGGCGCTCGGTGCCAGTCCCCCTGGGAAGCTCTGGCACATGCTTACCGCACTGTCGCGGGCCAGCTCGCCCCCATACTGCCGGTCGTTGAACACGAGGTCCTGCAGCTGCTGCCGGGTGAACTTGGTCACCGGCCTGGCGTGGAGGTTGTACAGATCCTCCTCCAGCATCGTCAGGCCCAGGCGCGTGCGCAGCGAACGAGCCTTGCGCTCGTCGCCGATGATCGTCGCGAATCCCTCCAGCGGCTGGTGCGGGTTGGCCAGCCAGTAGCTGTCGTTGGAGTTCTCGGTGTAGTCGGTGCGCGTCAGGTGCGGCATGTTGCCAGGCCCAAAGATCCCGGGAGTCACCGCGTCGCCGTCTGTCAGCCAGGCGCAGGCGGCCATTGAACCGTCAAGGATCGGCAATCGCAGGTCTGCGAACGTGACCTTGCCGGCCGCGGTGGCGCAGGTTGTCACCATCGAGTTGGGAACGTTGGGCACCACCGATATGTCGGCGTACATCGCCTGGCCGCCGTTGTCAGAAACGATGGTGTTGACCCATGGGACCCCCTGGTTGCGCTTCAGCACCTGCAGCTCCTCCGCTGTGGAGTGCGCCATGTTGGTCTCGAGGAAGTGGTTGACGTAGCGGAAGTTGGCCTCGTTGGCGTCGGCGATGGAGAAGGCGGTGGAAGCGCACCATGGCAGGGGCAGCCCCACCAACCCGGTGATCATCGACCCCCAGCGGCTGCGGTAAAGCGTGCGCGATTGCGGGTTCAGCGAACCGTCGGTCTGCCTCACCTGCACCGTCATGGTGCGCGAGGTCATGGCCTCCGGCACCCCGTCCATCAGGTAGCTGGTCGGCAACCCGGGCACCAGCTTGAGCTCGTACGGCGTGAACCGGTACGCGGTTGAGACCGTGTGGCTCCAGGCCATGGAGTCGGTGTGCCCGATGAGCACGATCGGTACGCCGAACAGGCTGCCTCCGCTGACATTGACCACCCCGGGGATGGTCAGCTGCGCCTGGTAGAAGCGCTCGGTGCCGTGCCAGGGGAAATGGGGGTTGCCCAGCAGCATGCCGTGGCCGTTCTGGGTGGCGTCACTGCCCAGCGCGATGGCATTGCTGCCAATGTCCAACTTCAGATTTTCCTTCAGCGTGGCCGCCATCGTCGCCGGGTTGAGCTGGGCCGGGTTGCACGCCGCGGAGGTTGGCGCAGCCGAGCCGATGCCGTCGATCGCCACCCCGGAGCTGGCCAGCAGGGCCAGTTCATAGAAGCGGCGGTAGACCTCGATCTCGGTGATCGGGTGGACCCATGGCTGGCCCTTGCAAGCGGGGTCGGTGATGCCGTTCACGCCGGTCTCGGCGAGGTATCGGTTGTAGCCGGCGGTGTAGCCGCGGACCCCGTCTTTGATCTCCTGTCGGGGCCCCAGCGGCGGCGCCAGGTTGATCAGCTTTTCGATGCGGCGGTCGTCGTTGATCTGCTGGAAGAAGAAGTCGCTGGCCAGGTTATGTGCCGTGAACCCGTTGCCCGAGAAGGTCCAGGTGGCGTCCGGGCCGAAGTAGCGCGAGCGCTGACCATCGACGGTCACATAGGTGTCGGCGATCAGGCAGATGTTGTCCTGCGCAAACGCGTAGCCATAGCCGTAGCCGATGCCGGCAAAGTCCTGCGCCACGATGTGCGGGATCCCATGGGAAGTCCGCCTGATGGTGGCGCTCAGGGCGCCCGCGCCCAACGCCGGGGCGCTGGTCAGGGGCAGCATGGTGGCAACGACGGCGAACGTTGCCGCGGCCAGGGCGAGGCGTGCGGGGCGCACTTAGCGGGCGTTAACCACTGGCGGGCGTGCTGGGCGCCTTACGCCGGGCCGCCGCCGCGCGAGGCTTCCGGGGCGCGGTGCCCGCGGTCGCCGGGCCGGTGGAGCTCCTTCGCCGCGGCGGCCTGTCATCTTTGGCATGCGGCACCGGCTCGGCCTCCATTCCCTGCTCCTTGACGTCGGAGATCTCCTCACCCAGGCGGGGCAGGTCCTCGATGGTCGCGTCGCGGTGCTCCGGCAGCGCGAAGGCCTCGTCATCACCCTTGCTGGACTTGTACATCGCGCCCAGGTAAATGTTGATCACCCCGGCGATGGGCACGGCGAACAGCGCCCCCATGATGCCGCCGAGGTCAGCCCCGATCAGCAGTGCGGCCATCGCCGCCAGGGGATGGAGCCGAGTCGCCTTGCCGGAGATCCGCGGGCCGACGATGTAGGCCTCGATGGCGTGGCCGCCGACGGCCACCACCGCTGCGAGCAGGGCGATCGTCGGGCTCTGAAACAGCGCGAAGATCACCGCGATCCCCATCCCGATCGGGGCTCCAATCAGCGGCAGGAACTCCAGGAAGAAGACCACGATGGCGATCACGAACGCGTAATGCACCCCGATCACCGTCAGTGCCAACCCCGTGTAGATCCCCATGACCGCAGCCATCAGCAACTGCCCCCGGACGTACGCCGCAACTGTGCTGCCGGTGGCCACAAAGAAGAAGTCGACCTGTTCCTGGTGGTCGTCGAACAGGCGGCGGATGGCGGCCACCAACTCGCGACCCTGGGACTCCAAGTAGATGGATATCACCGCGATGAGCAGGATGTTGATCAGGGCGCTGACGAACCCCTGGGCATAGCGGAAGGCATTTGACACCAGTTGCCCGCCGACCGCCGAGGGGCCGCCGCCGCGCAGGTCCATCGAGATGCCGAACTGGGCGAAGGTGTTCTGGAAGGACCCCATGGCCTCGAGCGCGCGGCCGTAGAGCTTGGGCGCCTGCCTGGCAAACTCGTTACCCTGCCGGCCGACCACCGGCACCAGCAAAGCCACGCCTCCCCCGACCACGATCAGCAGCAGGACATTGACGATCAGAACAGCGATGCCGCGCCGGCCGCGCACCACGCGGGTGTGCTCCAGGCGGTCGATCACCGGCGTCAGCAGCAGGGTGATGATCGCCGCGAAGATAAAGAGCAGGACCACGTTGAAGACGTGCGTGAAGATGAAGTTGGCCTGGTGGTACACCTCGAGCGCGACCAGCGCGATGAGCATGTAAACCAAAACCCGGACCGGTTGGGGCACCGACTCCCACCTCACGGTCCGCGCAGAGGACTGCTGCCGGTCCCCCTGCGACTGGCTCACAACCGTAATGGTACGAGGCGCGGCAGCCCGCGCCCCGTTTCCGGGATCAGATCGTGGGTTAGTGGCCGCCCAGTGCCTTGCGGATGAACCCCGGGAGGGCCGGCTGCACCTCCTGACCGGGAATCCGGCAGCTGGCCAGGCCGCGCTTCTCGAGGTAGCGCTGATGGTAATCCTCGGCAGACCAGAAGGCGGGCGCCTCGGTGATCTCTGTGACCACCGGCTTGCGGTGCCGGGGACCCTCCTCCGACCTGACCTTCTCGGCCACGGCGCGCTGCTCGGGTGAGTGGTAGAAGACCGCGGAGCGGTACTGGTCGCCGACATCCGGGCCCTGGCGGTTCAGCTGAGTGGGGTCGTGCAGCTTGAAGAAGCTGCGCGTGAGGTCCTCATAGCTGACCTGCTGCGGGTCGAACTCGATCTCCACGGCCTCCGCGTGCCCGGTGCTGTGGCTGCAGACCTGCTGGTAGGTGGGACTCTCGCCGTGTCCGCCGATGTACCCGACCTGGGTGCCGATCACCCCGGGCATCTGGCGGAACTCCGCCTCGACGCCCCAGAAACAGCCGGCCGCAAATGTCGCCTTCTCGCTCATGACTCCTCGCAATCCATTGATGGTGTTGATTGATGGTTTCCGGGGCACGAAGGCGCCCTTATCGTGGACAACCCCGGACGTGGTGGCCTGATTCCCCTGGCGTGCGCTATTTCCGCCAGTTGCTGGGACTGGGATCGGCCTCGGGAGCCGCGTCCCAGTCGGCGCGCACTGGCGCGAAGACGTCGACCACCACGCAGCCTTCGGGGCCGGTCATCCCCGAGTGGGGAACGTTGGAGCTGATGTTGTAGGTGTCACCCGCCGCGAGGGTCCTGGTCTCGCCGCCGATCACGAACGTCAGCGAGCCCTGGACGATGAATCCCACCTGCTCGTTCTCATGGTGGTGCTCCTGCAGCGGGGTGTTGGGCTCAAGGTCGACGAGGGCCATCGTCAAGCGCTCACCGTTGACCACACGGGCGTCGATGCCCGGCCAGATCTTGCGGGGACGCTGGGCGTCGAAGCGCGAATAGACCGACATGTCACCTCCTGCTGTGTCGCCAGCATAGCGCCCGGCCGCCGCCGGACTGCTATCCCCGAACGCGGATGACGACAATCGCCACCACGTATGCGATCCCGGCGACGGCACCCAACCACGCATAAGGCATGCCGCTGCGCCCGTGGATGATCTCGAAGAGGAAGGCGAGAATGATCGCCAGGGTGGTGACCGCGCCGGCAATTGCGGTCGCCTCGAGGTCCATCTGGGCGAAGCGCTCGTCGCGGCCATCGCCGCGGAGGCCACGGATCGTCTCACTGCGGCCGCCAAAAAAGACCAGCGCTCCGAAGACCGCCATGATCGCGAACATGGCAACCCCCAGCCGCGGGTGCCCCCCGGCGGCCAAGGCCCCGAACATCAGCACGCCACTGGCGACGCTGGTGGCTGGGATGAACCACCGGTTGTGCACCAGGTCACGCTTCATCTGAGTGTTCTCGATTGGCATGAAAAATTTCCTCCACGGTCGTGCTGAAGTAGCGCGCCAGCTCGATTGCCAGCGGCAGCGATGGGGTGTATCTCTCGGTCTCGATAGAGTTGATCGTCTGGCGCGACACGCCGACGGCGGTACCGAGGTCACCCTGGGATAGGCCCCGGTCAGACCTCAACTTCCTGATCGCATTGCGCACAATGTAAAGCTAGCTTGACAGAGTGAATTTGTCAAGCACGCTTTACACCGACCAGGGCTGAAATGAGTCCACCGGTTGTCCACCGCCCCCGGCGAGGATTCCCGCATGGCCTCCCCCAACCTGATCGACCTGCTGCCTCAGCTGCCCGGGAACTTTGGCGACGTGCAGGGCATGAAGCTCAAGGCGGCCCAGCTGGCCGGTGTTGCCGGCCGCCTCGAAGCGATGGACCGGGCGCTGGTCCGCGCCGCCGCCGCGACCACGGGCTACCAGGGCCCGGCTGCCGGCGATTTCAGGGCCGCGATCGAGACGCGGCATGAGCAGTCCCAGCGGGTCGTGGGACGGCTGGCTGCGGCGACGCAGAGGTTGAACCGTGCGGCGTCGATCATCGACCACGTGGGTGACGAGGTGAACGCCATCCGCCGTCGCATCGAGCGCGATGCCGCAACCCTGGGAGCGGATGCCGACCGCCTGGTCCGGGACGCGCAGCAGCTGGCCGGCGGCCTCGGGCGTCTCTGATGACGGCTACCGTCTCCGTCGATGCCTGCGAGCTGGAACACGCGATCATGGTCATCCGTGCGGCGGCCCGCGATGCCGCTCAGCAGGCTGTTGAGGTCACCCTGGGAATCCCGTTGATGAATCCCGAGCTGGAGGTTGCGATTCAGGTCGAGTTGCGCGCGGTACGCAACGAGATGGAGCACCTGGCACGCCAGCTCTTTGTCGACGCCGCCGTGCAGGAGATGCGCCTGGTGGAGTTCGGCATGGCGGACGGAGTGAGCCGCCTGGACGTCGTCGGGCAACTGAGGCGGGACATCGACAGCGTGCCGGGCTCGGCCGGGGTGGGAGGTGCGGTCCAGGACATCGTCGACCTGCGCGACCTGCTGCCGGTCGCCGGGGACCTGCTGGCACACGAGGTTCACAACGCCCGCGTGGTGGCGACCGGCCTCACCGAGCTCCCCGCCGCCGTCGCGCATGACTTCCCCGACGGGCAGGAGAACTTCCAGGTCAACTTCCAGCAGTTTGCCATCGGCAGTCTCAAGCCCTGGACTCAGACCGACTACCTCACCGCCGGGATCGGAGTCGGCCCGATCATCGGAGGGCAGGCCACGATATCGCTTTCACGATCAGGGGACCTGTACGTCACCCCGGGGGTGAACGTTGGAACCCCCGGCCTGTCCTTCTTCGCCGCCGCTGGCCACGTGAACACCCCGAGGCGGGCCACCAGACAGCAGGTCGATTCCTATCTCAGTGGTGGAACTGTGGCAGCAGGAGGCTTTGTCGGCGTGGGCGGAAACGCGGTCTTCAGTTCGGGCGCCGACCCTGGGGCGCAGTCCGGCGTTGAGACCGGGTTTGGCACCCCCCAGGGGCAGCTCAGCGCAAACTACGGGTTTAAGCTTCCGCTGGACAAGGCATTGCCATGGTGGCGCAGACTGAGGCCGTCGTGGTGAGAACGAGGAGGACTAGTTGGCTGTTATAGGAATCTTCTTCATTGTCGGGGGCGTCGCCATGTTCAGGTTCCGTAACGCGCTCATCGAGTCGAACGTCCGGCAGCGTCGCAAGGTCATGGGCCGGTTCCTCACCGAGGGAATGAGAGGCGGCGACCGGATCATGTTCCCGGTCATGGCGCTGATCTTCTGCGTGCTCGGGGCGGCAATGATCGGCTGGAACGTTTACGCGGCGCTGACCCAGCACTGACCGCCCAGGTCACCGCGCTGATACCGGCGGCGCGGACTGTGCCACTATCAGAGAGTGGCCGAAACACTCGAGTTCGACGTTGTCGTCGAGGTTCCCAAGGGCAGCCGTAACAAGTACGAGATGGACCTGGCCACGGGCCATGTGCGTCTGGACCGGCCGCTCTACAGCTCCGTTCGGTACCCGGCGGACTACGGGTTCATCACCGATACCCTCGGCGGCGACGGTGATCCCCTTGATGCCCTGGTCCTGGTCGAGGAGCCAACGTTTCCCGGTTGCCGCATCCGCTGCCGTGCGATTGCCGTGCTGCGCACCAGGGACCAGAAGGGCCACGACGCCAAGGTCCTGGCGCTGCCGACCTTCGACAACCGCACCTGGAATGACATGGACGACGTGCCCAGGGATCTCCGGGACGAGATCGAGCACTTCTTCTCGATCTACAAAGACCTTGACCCGGACAAATTCAGCCATGTCGAAGGCTGGTCTGGACGACTGCGCGCGGAGAAGGAGATCGCCGAAGCGCGCAAACGGCGCCTGAAACAGCCGCTGTAGACCGCCTGCGACAGCCCCCGCCGCTTGCGTAGGCTCGAGGTAGATATGGCCGCTCCCAACCAGTTCCTCGAACTCTTCCGGAACTTTGTCGCCACCGACCAGGGCCTGGAGTTCCTCGTGCACACCCTTGAAGAATTGCCGATGGCCGTGATCCTCTATGACGTCAGCGGCGACAACCCCGAGGTGGTTCACCTCAACCGCGTCGCCCGCCCCGTCGGGTTTCCCACGCCGCCGGTGGTGGCTGGTGCGACGGCCGAGCAGGTGTTTCCACAGAGCGGGGTTGACCAGGATCGCTGGGTGCGGGAGGCTGCGGCCAAACGCGAACCCCTCCACGTGTCCGAATACGAGACCGGCGACCGCAGGATCTGGGAGGCCGATGTCTACCCCGTGGGCTCCGCGGACGCCCCGCCCAGCTTCGTGCTGGTGCTGGCGATCGACGTGACCCAGGCGGTTCTCGGCCGCCGCCGTGCCGAGGTTGAGCGCGAGGAACAGGCGGCCATGCTGCGGGCGACCGCCGCGCGCATGAAGGCACTGGAGAAGGTCAAGTCGGATTTCCTCAACCTCGCCTCGCACGAACTGCGGGGCCCGCTGTCAGTACTGCGCGGATACCTGTCCATGCTCTCCGATGGGTCCCTCGGCGAACTGCCGCCGCGGGTCCGCGGCGTCGTCCCGGCGATGAATGCCAAGGCCAACCAGATGGCCTTTCTCATCACCCAGATGCTGGAATCGGCGCGACTGGAGGACAGCCGGCTGCAACTGAAGCTGGAACCGGTGGACCTCCGCCGGCTGGTGCGCGGAGCGGTCGACACCATGGGCTCGCTCACCACGGCCGGCCAGTCGCTCATGCTCGAGGATCCCGGCCGCGAGCTGCTCATCGTCGCGGACGTCAGTCGCGTGGAGACCGTGGTCATGAACCTCCTCGACAACGCCCTGAAGTACTCGCCCGGGGGTGGCGCCGTGCGCGCCAGGGTGTCGACCAACGGAACCTTCGCGGTGCTCCAGGTAAAGGACGACGGGATCGGCATTGCGGCTGAGGACATGTCCCAACTGTTCACGCGGTTCGGGCGGCTGGTCACCGCGGAGAACAGCCATATCCCTGGGACCGGCCTGGGGCTCTACCTCTCGCGTGAGATCGCGCGTATGCACGGCGGCGACATCACTGTCCGATCGGAGGTGGGCGACGGGAGTGAGTTCACCCTCACGCTGCCGATTGCCGGGCCGGACGAGCCGCCGGGGGGTGCGGGCTAAAATCCGGCATGGCCGATCGATCGATCACGTTGGGATGGGAACCGGGGACCATCCAGCTCCACACCCACGCCTGCTACTACTACAGCGACGAGGCCACGCTTCGGCGAAGCCTGGAGTTCATCAGGGACGGGCTGGATGAGCCCGACGACCTGTGCGTGATTTTCTCCGACACCAGCCGATTTGACGAGCTAAAGGGATGGCTGCAGGAGTCCTACGAGGGTGACCTGAGGGGCAGGGAGGCCGAGGGCAAGCTGGCGATGATCGGCGGCGCTCCAACCATGGATGCGCTGCTGCGGCAGATCGGCAGCCGGCTGGATGAGGGCATGGCCGCCGGCTACTCGGTCATACGGTTCCTGGGGTTTATCGCGTGGGGCGAGCCGGGGTGGCCCGACGACGACACCCTGCTGGAGTTCGAGAGCAAGGTGAACGAGGTGGTCACGAGCTACCCGGCGGTGATCGTCTGCACCTACGGCGTCCCCAAGCTGGGCGGTAACCGCCTGTTGTACGGCGGCCTGCAGACCCACCCCGTGATCTGGCTCGACGACCGCACGGTGGCCGACAACCCGTTCTACGTCGCGGGTCGCAACTGACCTCAGTCGGTGAACGCCTGGGGGACGCCCCCCCCGGGGCTCCCAGCACAACCTTGCGGATCCGGTCGACGCCGTAAGCCTGACGCCACGATTCTGAGAGCGCGATGAGCCACGTGGTCATACCATCAGCCCGGTGACGGCCACCATCGATCCAGTCCATCGCGAACTCGTCGCGGACGCGCGGGAGGCGCTTGGCGCCGCCGCCAATCCCGATCGGGCAGCGGGCATGCGGGCGTACATGAAGAGCGCGATGCCCTACCGCGGGGTGCGCTCACCGGAAGTAGACGCGATCGCGAGGCGGGTCTTTGCCGCGCACCCGCTGGCGACCTACGCCGCCTGGCAGGCCACCGCGCTCGAGCTCTGGCGGACGGCCGAGTTCCGCGAGGAGCGCTACCTCGCGGTAGGGCTCACCGGGGAGCGCGCTTACCGCGAGTACCAGGTTCCGGCGGCGATCCCGATGTACGCGGAGATGATCGTGACCGGCGCGTGGTGGGACCACGTCGACGAACTCGCCATACGTCGTGTCGGCCCGCTGCTGATCAGCCACCGGGCGGAGATCGACCCGCTGCTGCGGCGCTGGAGCCACGACCCCGACCTATGCAAGCCCGGACCTCGATCATCGCCCAGGTCGGCCGCAAGACGGCTACCGATCCCGAGCTGCTGACGGCCTGCATCGAGCCCAACCTCCCGACCGCGACTTCTTCATCCGCAAGGCGATCGGCTGGGCGTTGCGGGCCTACGCCTGGCACGAGCCGGAATGGGTGAGAACATCGGAACCTGAGCGGGTCAGCCGGGATTCAGCTCAAAAAGAGGATGGAGTTCGGCCCAGCCGCCGTGGTCGAGGTCGTAGACGTAGGTGCCGGTAGCGACGACATGGGTGCCCACGGGTGGAATCGAGATGTGGAGGATCGTCCCCTGGCAGGGCCCGACAGCATCGGCCTGGGTTGGAGCCTCCTGGCAGATGGGTTCCAGGACCAGGTCGCCATGCTCACCGGAGGTGTTCGCCGGTTGCAGCAGGGAGGTGTACTGGGGGTCGAGCGCCAGCAGGACATGGTAGTCCCCGTCCGCCTCGTGGCGAACGGCGGTGATCGTCCCGCTCACGGTCTTACACGCGTCGATCAGCTGCAGCCGGTACGGGTGGTACACATGGTCGGTGGGGCTACCGCAATGCCGCGAAGCCGCCGCGCCGGAGGCCACCGGCGCCGGCCCGATGCTGGATGGTTGCGGCGGTTGAGCCGACGGTGAGGGGCTGTCGCCGGCGGTTGGGGTCGACGACTCCGGGCTGAACGGGGCGGGACTGGCGGCAGGCGCCGAACCGTCGCAGCCGCTCAGCAGGAGCATCGCCGAGAACATGCTCACCCAAAGGCCGCAGGATCGGGCCACCCTCACACGTTAACTGACCGGTAGTGTGTTACAGGGCCAGGACAGCCAGACCAAGGTGGCATCCGGAGAGCTGCGGGGAATAGTGAGCGAATGAGATCAGCGGACCGACTGCGGGAAATGGTCCCTTTTGCGTGCCTACTCGCGTTGGTCGCCGGGTGCAATGCGCCGACAACCGCGGGCGGCAACACAACCGGCCACGCCTCGGTGAGCCCCTCGCCCGCCGCCCGCACCTCGAACGTTCCGATCGACAGCCTGCCGGGTAGCCAGACCCAGGCCTGGCGGGACCTCGACGTGACACTGATACCTCCAACAGGCTTCGCCCAGGACATCCATCTCTCCGCCGATGTGATCAACCACACAGGGGGTCGGGTGGACGACGCCACAGCTAAGCGCTGGGCGGTGGACTACTTCAGAGCTGGTGTGTGGGAAGGCTGGGGGACGGAGAACGTGCAGCTAGGCGGGTTCTTCAACCATTTGGCGCCGGCGGATTCTGTTACCCAAGGAAATGTCTTCGGGGACGATTACGGTTTCATGAACAAAGCCAAGGCGGCCGGAGGTCGACTTCGGACGCAAAAGATGTCGGTGAGCTCAATGACGCTGATCCCGGTCCCGCCAGGTGTCAAGGACCAGCTCACTGGGCCCTACGGATATCCCGCGCCAATGCCCGACTTCGCCTGGGTCATTGTCCAGCACGGCCCAGCAAGTGTCTCTCTGGTTCACCCGGACGGGCGTCAGGATTCGCTCTTGCAATTACCGGCGTCGAATGTCGACAAAGGCTTTATCGCTGGGGAGGCCCGGCCATTCACAGGGACACTCGGCGAGACGTGGGTCCTCCACACCTATCTCAATTGTGCTACCAATGACTTCTTGCGCGCGGCGTGCGCCTTGTGAATCGTGTCCGCCATCTGTCCTCGAGATTCGCCGAGGCTTACGCCATTCAACCTTGGGTGGGTGTTCAATGAAGAAGGCTGAACCGCGCGCTCGGCTGTGCGCAGTCGCGGCGGTGACGGCAATCCTGCTTGCGGGCTCGTCGGGCACCGCGAGTGCGGCATGGACGAATACAGGGCACGCGTGCATTGTGCATGAGGTCGAGCACCAGGCGAATGTCAACCCCTCTGTCACTACAGTCGACGCGTCCTCACAGGTGCAATGCGAACGGACCGCGGCCCCGCCGCCCGGGGTGGACTCCCCGCGTCAGGGGCCGCAGACCGGCCCACGACCACCGCACGAGGCTTACCAGCCGCCACCTCTGGATTCGCACCCCTGCGAGACCCAGTACGTCGACGAGCAGGCGGCCATCGTCTATGGTCCCAACGGTGCCACGTTACGCTGGTTAGATCCCAACGGGAAGGTCGGCGAACATGTGAACGGGGACCAGCCGACCGCGCCCACGCCGCCAAACGGCTTGATCCCCGTCGACTTTGCCGAGTCCGTCGCGGGTACTAACCACCTCTTCCTGAAACTGAAGAACATCACGGCCACATATGGCGGCGCCAACGGATGGTCCTGTGGTGGCGGGGAGTGGTTTCCGAGCGACAATTGCACCTACCGTGGAGGACCGGTAACGTCCTGCGTGCGGACCATCTTCGTCGGGCCAATGCAGCCCGTGACCGGGCAGATCCCAGACCCCAGGCCGCAGCTCCTCGCGCAGCAGGCGAAAGTGCGTAAGGACTTTGCGGCTGGGATTGTCGGGACGTCCCCGTCGGACACCGCCCGCCAATTCGCTTTTCTTCCGTCCTGCTTCTGGATGACCGGGGTCAACAAGGCCGAGAGCCTCGAACTGCGGATGCATGAACCGGCTAACGGCGGCCGGAGCATCACATACGTCTATCGCGTCACCGTCGGCCTGCAGAATGTCCACTGGGACTATGGCGATGGCGCCAGCTACGACGGCGACGTGGGGCATCCATGGACCGCCGCGGCTCCAGACGACTGCACCAACCCGCACACGTACGAGCGCATCAGTCGTTTGGGCAACCCGGGTGCAGTTGCCTGTCCTGCGAACTATCCGCACCCTACGGCGGACGACGGCTGCTACGCGGTCACCGCCACTGAGACGTATTCGGTCCAGGTGGCCGCATATTGGTTCGACGGAGCCACGACGCATGGACCAGTCGACATGGGAGGCTTCGCCCCAATCGTCGTAACGCCCCCGCAACCCACCTACGTCCGAGTACTGCAAATCGAAGGGGTGCCCGTCAGCCGCTAGAGACCCGGAAGTGCTCTTCCGGGTCAGTACCGCAGGATGTCGCAGGTTGGTAACGCCCGCAGGAGGTTCGTGGGGCGGTCGTCTTACTTGATGGATGGCCCACAGTGGGCACCCCGGCCCTGGCCTGCGGACCGGACTGACGAAGAAGGAGTGGACATTGAGCATGGTCAGCGAACTGCCCATCGCCGAGACGGCGGGGCCTCAGCACACGGCCGACGCCCCGCTCGTGGATGTCCTGGTACAGGTTCTGATCGCGGATGGACTCACCGCCCGGCGTACAGCGCAGGATCGCCTGGTGGTGACCACCATTTCTGGCGCCTCCACCGAATGGTGCTGCGTCGCCGGCCTGGTCTTCGGCCGGTCGACTGCAGGGCTTGGCGAGGCTTCATGGGTTCACCGGCTATCAGCGGGGCTGGAGGTCGCGCCTTTTGAACTCGGTCGAGAGGTGTCACGCATCGTGAGGCAGCCGGCCTAGCTCAATCCGACGGTTAGGCTCTGGGCGTGCGCCGCCTCACCCGGGTCGTCACCGCCGCCTTCCTGGCCTTTTCGGTTGCCTCGCTCACCACGGGCGCTTCGTCGGCGGCGACACCTGCCTGGCATACCTGGACTGGGACCGCCTCCAACGTATTCCGCGATGCGACGCTCGACCGCGGCGAGTTCATCTACAGCAACGGCATCTTCCAGGCGATGGGGGCCAACGCCGACATGCTTCACCGCCGCGACTATTACGCCGCAGCGGGCGAGCTCGCTCCGACGTACTCCGCGCCCAACGACCTCTACAACGCGCTGACGTACGACTTCTTCGGCGCGCATCGGTCCACGCACAACGGCGACTACCAGCTACCGCAGGATCGTGCCAGGTGGCCCGACTTCACCGCCGACCTGGCGGAACTCCGCCTGGCCGTCGAGGGCCCCAACCTCTTCGTCCGGATGCGCTTCACCTCGTTCCCCAGGCCGGACGCCCAGGTCGGCACTCTGACCTTCGCTCCGGCTTCCGCACCGGGGGCGGCCCGGGCCTGGCCACGCAACGCCGGGATAAGGAGTCCATGGTCCACGGCCCTCACCCTCTGGGGAACCGGCGCACAGCTGGACACCGTCTCGACATCGACCCCACTTACAACCGCCGGCGGGGCGTTTCGTACCAGCGATCACTACCTCGAAGCCCGTGTGCCGCTCTCGGCCCTCCCCGCCGGTCAGTGGACGGTCACTGGCGGCAGCGGTATTGACGACCCCGCCAGCCCGGGAACCTACTGGACGGTCCCTTCGGGCAGCGCCACCGTGACGTCCCCGGGAAGGGGCGGTCCACTGGCCGCCGGCGTCAACGTTTGGGACCTGCTCTTCAGTCGCGACTCCCCCTGGGCCTTCGACGAGCTTCGCCAGGCCGACGACCTGGCGTCCGGGGACGTGAGCTCCGACAATCAGGTGGTGGATCCCGCGCAGCTGCGGTCGCAGGTGACGTCGCCCGCCGCCCAGAGAACCGGGGACATGTCCCGCTTCTTCGTCAGCTCGATCGGCACCGCGGATGGTATCGATCGCAGCGCAGGACTGGTGGCCTTTCCTCCTCCAAACCCACTGCCCGCACCGTTGATCGTGCGGCCACCCCTGGAGGACTTCGACATCACCTACCGCTACGTCGGCGCCCTCCAGCCCTACTACATGCACGTCCCGCCGACCTACCCGGCGCGGACATCCGCGAGGCCCCTCATCGTCTACCTCCACGGCTTCACGGGCCTCCCGGACGAGCCCTTCTACAACCCCATCGGGCTGGTCCCCATGGCCGACCAGAAGGGCTACCTACTGGCCAGCGCCCTGGGGCGCGGGGATCTGAACTACAAGGGCGCCGGCGACATCGATGTGAGGGAGGTCATCGCCGATGTCGAAAAGCACTATGACGTCGACCCCAACCGCGTGTACCTCATGGGCCACTCGATGGGTGGGTACGGCACCAATAACTTCGGCATTCACAACCCTGACCTCTTCGCCGGGATCGCACCGGCAGAGGGCACCGACTCCATCGCCCTGCACCAGAACCTGCTCAACGTCGGCTGGCTGGAGATGACCGCCGAGGAGGACCTCGACACCATGGGAACCCAGGCCAAGAAGCTGTACGGGAACCTGAGCGCCGACGGCTACGACGCCACGCTGGTGGACTACAAGTTCAAGATCCACGAGTACTCGTCGATCTACGACACGCTGCCGCGCATCTTCAACTTCTTTGCCACCCACACACGAAACCCCAACCCTCCGGTGGTCAGCTACTCGCGCCTTCCAGGCGAGGACGTGCCGTCGATAGCCCTGGTGTACGACCACGCGTACTGGCTCTCCGGACTGCGCATGGCGGATACGACCAAGCGCTCGGACACCCACGTTGAGTCATTCGGAATCGCGCACGCCTCCCTCAACCCCGCCGGTGCGACGCACACCGACGTCATCGGCGACGAGGGGGGCCCAACCGGGTTGCCCCGAACCCTGCGGGAACTGTTCCAGACCACGCCGGCATACGGCGCGCAGCAGCCGGAGAGGAACGCGGCGGCGATCGAGACCGTCAACACCTCCGAACTAACCCTCGACCTGGCGCGCATGCGGCTACGCGACGACTGCACGCTGACGCTCACGGTCCAGGCCGACCACGCCCTGGCCATCAACCTGGGCAACAGGGTTGTCAACGCCCCAGCCGGCAGCAGCGTGCAGACTGTGCACAGCGCGGTATGCGCGGCGTCGACCACGACGGGTGGAGGCCTGCCCAACACCGCTGCACGGCGCGCGCCACTGGTGGCCGTCATCGTCCTCGCCCTGTTGTTGCTGGCTGTCTTTTCCGGGAGACGGAACCGTTTGGCCCACTGAGCCCCTTATAGAGGGTGATGTGGCAAACCAAATCAACCAGTCAACCCTCGACCTGGCCCAGCGGGGCAGCGGTGCGGCCTTCGGCCAGCTGGTCGAACCACTCCTTCCAGTCGCCTACCGGGTGGCATTCGGGATGCTGATGCGGCGAGAGGACGCAATGGACGCAGTCCAGGAGGCGACCGTGCGCGCGTGGCGCAAGGTGGGCAACGTGACCCCCGGGCTCGCGTTCGCGCCCTGGTACCTGGGCATCGTGACCAGGGAATGCCGTCACGCCGCCCGCTTCCGCTGGCGCTTCATGACGACCGCGGGAGACGACATCGCGGATCGCGACCGCACCGCCGACGCCGAGCAGACAGAGGACATCCGGCGGGCCATGAGGGTGCTGTCGCCGGCCCACCGACAGGTGGTCCTCCTGCATTTCTTCGCTGACCTGACGCTGGAGCAGGTGAGCCTGGCGACAGGAACGCCCATCGGCACCGTCAAGTCCCGGCTCCACCGGGCGCTTGCCCAGCTGAGGCCAAGGCTGGGTGACCAGGAGATGGCGTTGGGAGTGGAACACGATGCCTAATCGGCTTACGGATTGGTTGCAGGCCGAGCCCGTTCCGGGTGACCTTCGCCGTCGGGTCATGGGCGACCCGCGCCTGGCGACCAGGACCGGCAGTGCCTTCCGGTCGCGCCTGGCCTTCGCCACCGCCGCGCTGGTGGTGATGGTGCTGGGCGCCGGGCTCGGCTCAATCCTTCTCCGTGGCTCGCGCCCTTCGGGCGTTGTGGCCGTGGTTCCAAGCCCACTGGCGCCAAGCCAGGCCGTGTCATCGTCCCCTACCGCCTCACCCAGCGCCCCTGCCCCATCGCCCACTCCCACGTTGATGCCGCCCGTTCTACCCGTGGGCGCGCGATGCCGGACGGGGGACCTAGGCATCACGCTCGGTCAGTCCCAGGGAGCCGCCGGAACCGTGTATGTCCCGGTCAGAGTAGTCAACATCAGCATCCACCCATGCACTATCTCCGGGTGGTTCGGCCTGGCCCTGCTGGACGCCTCGGGCAAGCAGGTTGGCGGTGACCCGCGCCGCGAACCTAACCCCCAAGGGCCGAATCTCGCGGGCACCAGGATGGACCTGGCACCGGCAGGGCCGAGCTTGACGTTCATGTTCCATTGGAGCCATGTCCAGAGCACTTCGCAGCCCTGTCCCACGGCCGTCCAGGTCGAGTTGACGGCGCCGGACCAGTACGACCACGCCTTCCTCCCGGCGCGCACCGCGGACGGTATGTCGATCGCCCCGTGTAGCCCTGCTGGCATGGGGTTGACGCCGCTCGAGCCGGGGAGCTGAAACCCGGCTAGATAGCCCTCATCCGGTTGTTGCGCGGATTGTGCTCGAGCTCGACCAGCCCCAGGGCCTCCATCAGCGGCGGCATGTACACCCCGAATCGACCACGGAGGCCCTTCTTGGTGCCGTACCACCCACCGACCGGGTTGGACTCCGAGCGGCCCCAGGCCTCAACTGACCCGTCCGGCGCCGGCTTCTGCTCGTCGGCCCCGCCGAGGGGCATCCAGTCAGCGTGGTCCTTGAGCATCCGGTGCAGGTCCTCGATGGCCGCCATCTGGTATTTCAGCTGGGTGCCCCCCACCTGGCAGACGATCACCGGCGGGTCCGCCGCCTCGTCGTTGTACATCTGGTACTCGGAGGTGCCGGGCGGGGTCTTCAGGACCCAGGGATCTTCCTTGGTGCCGCTTCCAGTTGCCATTCCTCTCCTCGAACGCCGGCCCGTGACCGGCCACAGCCATGGTAACGCGGGTTACCGCGACAGGTTGTCGCACCAAATTTCAACTAGCGGAGTGCGCCGCCGCGACAATCGCGAGAATGTCCTCGCCGTAGCGCTCGAACTTGACCGGCCCCATTCCCGGCACCTCAAGCAGCTCATCGCGACTTGATGGCATCGCCCGCGCGATGGCCTCCAACGCGGAGTCGTGGAGGATGACGTACGGCGGCATCACGTCGGCGCGCGCCCGCTCGGTGCGCCAGGATCGCAGCTCGTTGGCCAGCTCCGAAGCCGCCCCCGTGAGCTGCTGGCGAGGACCATTTGGCGCCTTCGCGGCTGCCCGCAGGGCGACCATCCCGGCGCCGCCCGGTGCGACCTCGTCGAGGAACATCGAGCGTCGCCCCCGAGAATTCTTCGGCCCCCAGCTGAGGAAGAGATTGCGGCGCGCTCGCGTCACGCCAACATAGAAAAGCCGGCGCTCCTCGACGATCGCCGCAGCGGTCTTGGCGCGGCGGTCCGGCATCTCGCCGGCGTTGAGGCGGGGCAGGAACACGGCGTCGAATTCCAGGCCCTTGGCGCGGTGGTAGGTGAGCAATTGCACCCCGGTGCCCGCCTCGTCGGCCGAGAAGCGCCGCTGCAGGTCGGCGACGAACTCCGCAACCCCACCCTCGCCGCGATAGTCCTTCGCCAGGCGAACGAGCCGGCCCAGGTCCTGCTGCCGGGTGGCCTCGTCGCTGTTCGCGGTCGCCCCGGCCTTCGCGGTCCACCCGACCTCCCGGGCCGCGACCTCGACGGCCGCCGAGACGTCGTCGGACCGCGGCCGCCGCAGCCGTCCGAGCAGGTCACGCGCGCCGGCTCGCCGTAGAAACGAGCCACCTTTCACCTGGTAGGCCAGGTGGGAGGAGGACAGCTCCTCTTCGAGCTCCTCGGACATCGCATTCAAGCGATACAGGACGGCGATCTCCTCCTCGGGCGTCCCCGATGCCACCAGTTCCCGGATGCGGCCCACCATCCAGGAGACTTCGCCGTACACGCTGTCGAGGCGCTGCACAACCACCGCCGGCCCCGAGTCCCGGGTCGCCAGCAGCTGCTTGTCGGTGCCCCCGAGGCTGGGGGTGAGTTTGTTCGCCAGGGCGATTACCTCGGGCGTCGAGCGGTAGTTGCGGACGAGCTTGTAGACGGCCGCCCGGGGGTGCTTCTGGTGGAAGTCGAGGAGGTACCGCGGCGTGGCGCCGGTGAAGCTGTAGATCGACTGGTAGTCGTCCCCCACCACGCAGATGTCATCGCGGTCCCCGGCCCAGGTGTCGAGCAGGTCCTGCTGCAGCAGGTTGACGTCCTGGTACTCGTCGACGGTGAATGCCCGCACCCGCTCCCGGAAGCGTGCCAGCTGGTCAGGCGCGGCCCGGAAGGCTGCTGCTGTCTCCGCCAGCATGTCCTCGAAGTCGATCAACCCCTGCGCCTGGCGGATCCGCTCATAGTCGGCATAGAGCCGCGCCATCAGGTATGGCGGGATGACCGGCTCGTGGCCGTCCAGCGTGGCGGCGTAGTCGTCCGGGCCAACTCGTCGGTTCTTGGCACGCTCGATCTCGCCGGCCAGGTCGCTGACGGGCACGAACTTGTGCGGCATCGGCAGGCGCGAGGCCAGCGGGGCGAGGATCTTGGCCTTGCTGCCGAGGATTTCCCGGTCGTCCTGGAAGTACTGGCGGAAGAGGGCCAGCGCGGCCGAGTGGAACGTGCGAGCCCTGACCCCGGTGACGCCCAACGCAGCCAACCGCTGCCCCATCTCGGCCGCGGCGCGCTGCGTGAATGTCACAGCCAGGATCTCGGCCGGGCGAAAGGCGCCGCTCAGCACCTGGTTGGCGATGCGCCGGGTCACCGTGGTGGTCTTGCCACTGCCGGCCCCCGCCAGGATCACAACCGGGCCGGTCACCTGGGTCACGGCCTCTGTCTGCTCCGGGTTCAGGCCTTCGAAGATGGCTGCGTTCGCGTCTGGCACAGACTCAATTCTCGGTGCCCCATCAGCACGGGGCATAATGAACGCCGCGCGAACTCAAACCAGCCCTCGTCTAAGGCGAGGAACCAAACCGGGGTGAACTTGATGGCGATGATGGATGTTCAGCTCAACTCTTGGATGCTCTTCGGCCACGCCGAGAAGCACCACGGCGACACCGAGATCGTGTCGCTGATCGGCGGCGGGGATAAGCACCGCTACACCTACCGCGAGTTCGCTCGGCGCGCCCAGCAGCTGATGCATGCCCTCGACAAGCTGGGCATTGACCCCGGCCAGCCGGTCGCCACGCTGGCCTGGAACCACTGGCGACATCTCGAGATGTACTTCGCGGTGCCGTGCACCGGGCGCATCCTGCACACCCTGAACCTTCGGCTCTCGACCGAGGACCTGACCTACATCATCGACCACGCCCAGGACCGCGCGATCTTCGCCGACGGAGACCTGCTCGGGATCCTTGAGAAGATCGGGCCGGAGGGCCTCAAGGGCGTCAAGCACATCATCGCCATGGGCGACCACGCCGAGACCTCGCTGCCCAACGTCCTCGATTACGAGGAGCTGATCGCCGGCGAGAGCGACCACTACGACCCGCTCGATATCCCCGAGAACACCCCCATGGGCCTGTGCTACACCTCAGGTACGACGGGCCGCCCCAAGGGCGCGGTCTACACCCACCGCTCAACCGTCCTGCACTCGATGGGAGTCCAAACCTCGTCGGGCCTGGGGATCGGCCCCCAGGATTCCACCCTCCCGATCGTGCCGATGTTCCACGCCAACGCGTGGGGCATGGCGCATGCCGGGGTGGCCTGCGGCTCGAAGATGGTGTTCACCGGCCCACACATGGACGGACCGAGCGTCCTCAACCTGATGGACAGCGAGAAGGTCACCGTGAGCGGGGGCGTACCGACCATCTGGCTGGGTGTGCTGGAGGAGATGCGCAAGACCGGAACGCGCCTGCCCAACCTGCGCCACGTGGCGTGCGGCGGCTCTCAGCCCCCGCGCGTGCTGATCGAGGGACTGCTCGAGGTGGGTGTGCACCTGATCCAGGCGTGGGGCATGACCGAGACCTCCCCATTGGCGACCATGGCGTGGCCCAAGAACTCGATGCTGGACCTGCCACAGGACGAGCTGACCACCGAGGTGCGCTGCCAGGCCGGGCTCCCACTCACCGGCGTCGACGTCACGTTGCGCGACCAGGAGGGCAAGGACGTGCCCTGGGACGGCCACAGCCTCGGCGACCTGCTGGTACGCGGCCCCTGGGTGGTGGACTCATACCTCCACGGCGACGGCCGCGAGCAGTTCACCGATGACGGCTGGTTCCGCACCGGCGATGTCGCGGTGGGCTCACCCAGTGGCTACTTCGTCATCTCCGACCGGACCAAGGACCTGATCAAGTCCGGTGGCGAGTGGATCTCGTCGGTGGACATGGAGGCATCGATCATGGGGATGCCCGAGGTCTCAGAGGCCGCGGTGGTCTCCATCCCCGACGACAAATGGGGCGAGCGTCCCCTGGCCTGCGTGGTTCCGCGCGACGGCACCGAGGTCACCCTGGAACAGGTCCGCGCCCACCTGGAAAACAACGGGTTTGCCAAGTGGCAGCTACCCGACCGGGTGGAGATCATCGAGGCCGTACCCCGCACCAGTGTCGGCAAGTTCGACAAGAAAGTGCTCAGGGTGCGCTTCCCGGACTAGAGGAGCGCACCTGCGCGGCGAGGCGCCGGACAACGGCATCGGTAACCCGGGCCGCCTCGGCGACGGTGTCGTAGTCGACGTTTTCCGGGGTGTCGGTTGGCCAGTGGTAGTTGGCCAGGGCTTTCTGCTTGGTCAGCGACACCAGCAGCGCCGTGGGGTATCCCGCCTTCAGCGGCACCACCGCATCAGTGCTGGCGCGGGCGCGCACGCCGCGGCGCAGCGGCACCTCGGCATCGACCGCGGCGTCGGCAATGAGCTGTTTGAAGTCGCGATCGTACATGCGCATCTGCAGCACGCCCTCGCCCTCGACCATGTAGAGGATGGGTGAGCCCACGGTGTCGAGGTTGAGGAACCAGGTGCGGTCCTTCGGCAGGTCTTCGAAATGTTCCCTGGCGAAGGAGATGATGCCCTCCTGCAGCGACTCCTCGGAGCCGGCCGACACCAGCATGACCCGCAAACCCTGCACCGGGTTTTCGACCAGGCCCCTGGCCACCGCGAGCTGGACGGCCACCGCCGTGAGGTTGTCGTTGGCGCCGGGAACGACGGCGCGCCGGCCGATATCGATCATCGCCGCGGTGCTGCCGCCGGCCAGGAACACGCCGAGCCGAACCAGGAACCTGAGGCGCAGGAGCGAGCCCAGCGCCACCAGTACCGGGCCGCCGATGACCGGGAACCAGAACGGCACCCCCTCGTTGGAGCGCTCGACATAGTTGGGGAAATGCTTCGCCAGGAACTTAAGCGGCCCGGGGTGAAAGACCAGGCCCGAGTGGGCGGCGTCGTGATGAGCAAGCACCACCAGGGTGCGGTCGGCCGCCACGTCGCCGGTCTCGGCAACCACGATCCACGTCGGGCCGCGCTTGAGGAACAGGCGCCGGAAAACATGTGCGCCCGAGTCGATGTCATCAGCGATGCCCGCCGCCGCCGCCGCGCCGGCGATGACGCCGATCAGCCGCGTGCCGGCCAGCGAGAACACCCCGCCCAAGGCGGCGGCGGCGGTCATCAGCCCGACGGGCCACCAGTAGCCGCCATGGGCCTGTCCCAGCTCGACCTCCACGGTGCAGCCCAGCTCGCGCAGCTGCCCCGCGATCCAATGGGCAGCCTCCCGTTCGCCCGGAGAGCCCGACGGGCGGTGAATCTCCGCCAGGGTGAAGACGGTCTCACGCAGTTCGTTTGGATCCACGTCCAGTTGCACCATCGGGCGCTAGCCTACCGCGTCAGATGCGGCTGGCGGGCCATAATGCGGCCGTGACTGGCGCCGCCCCCCGCCCCGGAATGGTCTGCCTGTTGACGATCCACGGGATCGGCTTCCAGCAGCCACCTCTCCCGGCGGAACTGCCCGGTTATGCCGATGGCCTGCACGCCAACCTGCGGCAGGAACTCAATGAACTGCTGGGGGACGACCCGGAGCGCAGGGCTGAGGACCGCGGCCCGGTGTACGTGGCCAGCGAGGTGGACGGCGACGTTGAGTGGGGGTTGGATCGAATCGCCCAGACCATGCTCGACGGAACCCTGGACTGGTCGGCCCGCCCATCAAGCCCCTCTCGCCGGCAGCATCCCCGGAAACCCATGTCCGCCGCGACCGTCGGCGCGGTGGCGGCTTTGTCGCCCTGGCGCATGTCGTCGACCGCCCGGTGGACAACGTCACCAGGAGCGCCGGCGGCGGGATGCAGGCGCACGACTACTGGGACAACCAGGCACAGTTCGTCGAGGAGCTGGCGAAGGTTCTCCGAGGGCTTATCTCGCAACTTCCCGCGAGTTAACCTGCGCAACACTAAAATCCCGGCACAATGTGGCGGGGCGCACCCAGTCGCGGCCTGAGCCGGCGCGACTTTCTACGCGGCAGCGCGGTCGCGGGTACCGCCGCCGTTTTCGCTCCGGGGTTACTGACGAATGGCGCGCAGGCTGTGAACTGCCTGCTGCCGCCGGGCAGCCTCCCATTTCCGGGGCGCCCGGCCGGCATACCGCAGCCCGATCTCGCCCCCGAGCTGTCCAACATCGACCATGTCTTTGTGCTGATGCAGGAGAACAAATCCTTCGACGCATATTTCGGAATGCTGCCGTGGGATCCGGTGACCAGGGGCCGGCTGCACGGCCGGGTTGACGGCTGGCGCGGGCTCGACGGTGCGGGCCGGCCTACGGACGTGCAGCAGGATAAAGACGGCAAGTGGTACCAGGCGTTCCAGATGCGGTCCTCCTGCGCCACCAGCAAGCCGGACGTGAGTTGGGATTACAGCCACCACGCCTACAACGGCGGGAAGATGGACCAGTTCGTCGGCTACCACAGTGGCGAGGCGGCGATGGGCTACTGGAACCACGAGGTTCTTTCCACCTACTACTCCCTGGCGGCGCATTTTCCGGTCGGCGACCGCTACTTCTCGTCGGTTCTTGGCTCCACCGATCCCAACCGGCTTTTCTCGATCTGTGCCAGCGCGGTCGGCATCACCGACACCATGCGGCCGCCTCCACCCAACTTCGACCCCAACAACCCCGCGCACCAGACCCAGGTCAGCCCACCCAACGGCCACATCTTCGAGGTGCTGGACCACTACAGCGTGCCCTGGCTGACGATTGCCGGCAACCTCCCGACGGTGGGCCTGATCGCGGCACCGTACGCCGAGTCGCGGGTGGGCCGGAACATCATCCTCGCCGGCAGCAACGAGAACGCCGTCACCGCGCTGCAGGCCGTGATCACCGCGGGGACGCTGCCCCGGGGGGTGATCACCGTCGAGCCGGACTTCGTCTACGGCAGCGAGGAGAACGCCAACGACATAGACGTCGGTCAGCACTTCATCGAGGGGGTGGTGAAGGCCATCATGGGCAACGCCGCGGTGTGGTCCCGGTCGCTGATCCTGTTCGCGTACGACGAGAGCGGCGGCTACTACGACCACGTGACGCCGCCGGCGGCAATCACTCCCGGCGACGGCGTGCCGCCGCATCTTCCCCGGGCCGGTTGGTTTGGTGACAACTACCAGCGGTACGGCTTCCGGGTCCCCAACATGGTGATCTCCCCCTGGGCCAGGGCCGACCATGTGTCCCACGTCGTCCGCGACCACACATCGATCCTGCGCACCATCCAGGCGAAATGGAACCTGCCCGCACTGACCTACCGTGACGCCAACGCCGCCGATTTCCGAGAGTGCCTGGTGGCCTCAGGCCCCGCGCCGTTCGAGGTGCCGCCACCCGTAGCTGCAGCCCCCGCGAAGACCGCGCTCGATTCCATCCAGTGCCAGCAGCAGCCGGCTCTCGCCGGCACCTTCCCGGGATCGGTGCCCAGGCCACGGGTGGTGCCCGGCCCGACCCCGCCGCCGGCCGTCTCCTACCCTGCCGCCTGCCCTACCCCGCAGGCGCTCACAGCCTCGCCGGCCGGAGCCGGCGGCGGCGGCGCCGGCGGCACACCCAACACTGGCACGGTTGACATCAGTGCGGCGGCGGTGGGGTTGCTGGGAGCAGCCGCGCTGGGGGCCGCGGTCCTCGGCTGGCGCAGGCGGGAGTCGCCTTCAACGCGCGACGGCCGACCTGAGAACATTGGGCTGACGACCCCGGGAGGCCTATAGCGCGGCGAGCAACTCCCTGCGCGAAGGCTCGACCATCACGGTCCCATTGGGGAAGATGATCGTGGGGACACTCCTCATCCCGTGGTTGAGCTTCAGGACCTCATCGGCCGCGCCCGGCACCTCATCGATATCCACGAAGTCGTAACCGACTCCCTGCTCGTTGAGAACGCGCCTGGCGGCGTGGCAGTCGGAGCAATGCGCCGTACCGTAGACGAGGATGCGGGTCGAGTCCATGTCTGTTTTCAACCGGTGTACAGGTGCAAAGATTCCCGCAGGAAGTGTGTCGGTCCGGTCTCGGCCCGCGAGGTTACTGGATGGCGGGAGCGGGTGGCGGGGCGGAGCCTGGCACCGGGGCGCCCGGGCGGCCGAACGCGTGCTTGCCGAAACCGCCCATGTGCGGGATTGGCGTGGCCCAGAGCATGTCGGCAACCTTCACGGCCTCGGCTATCTCGTCGGCCTCCTGTGCCGCGGTGATCTTCTTCGCGGTCACCTGGGGATCAAGCACCTTCGCGAGCTCAGCCTTGAACGCCGTATCGAATTGAGCCTGGGTCATGCCCGCGGGCGCCACCTGCTGCAGGGTCTTACCCGCCATCACGTCGGCCTGCAGCGCAGCCGGGTCGACCTTGAGGGCGGAGGCAGCGGCGCCCAGGATGTCCTTGAGGCCGCCCATCCCGGGTCTTCCAGGGCTCCTGGGACCCCTCGGACCGGCGAAGGACGGCAGATCGCGGCAGCCCTTCGAAGCGTCCACCTTCTTGGTGATGGCGTCGGCCTGTGCCTGGGTGATCGTCCCGTCCTTGACCGCGGCGGCGACCTGGTCATCGATGGCGCCCTTGACCTGCTTTTTGAGGTTGTCCGAGTTGGTGTTCAGCCGCTTCGCCAGGTCGGCGACGAAGCTGTCGCAACGGGCCTGGGCTTTGGCATGCGGGCTGGGCGAGGCAGCCGGCCTGGCCGCGGCCGCAAAGGCCCCGAGGTGCATCGCGGGCGCGGCGACGGTGGCGAATGCCGCGGCAGCCACCACGAGGGTGGCGATTGCGGCGGTAGGCAGCAGTCGGTTCGGTCGCATTTCTCTACCCTACTGCGGGTCGCGTTAGAAGATGATGAGAAGTCACTGAGAATCTGTGCCAATCCCGTGACTCAATTGAGCGCGACGTCAGCGGGGAAGTTGGCGAACCATGCGAGCTGGCCGCGCTGCCGCCCCAGGACCGCCCGCCACAGGCCGCCGGGGTCCGAGGTGAATCCGTCCAGCGGCCGGCCGTCCACGATGAACCAGCCACCCGCCTCGACCTCGGCCTCCAGCTGGCCCGCGGACCAGCCGGCGTAACCGGCGAACAGCCGGACCTCCTCAATGACGTCGCCCACCGCCTCAGGCAGCCGGTTGACGTCGAGTGTGCCCACCCCCGGGAGAACGGGCTTGAAGAAGTCCGCCGGCGCGGAACCGCGCGCCCTGGCGAGGCAGATGGCGGTGCCCTCGTCGACCACCGGGCCACCGACGAATACGACCGCCGGGTGGGTCGCCAGCTTGGCCCAGTTGGGCAGCGCGCCGTCCACGCCGAAATCGCTCGGGCGGTTGAGAATCACGCCGATCGCACCGTCCTCCGAATGCTCCAGGACCAGCACCACAGTGTGGTCGAAATTGGGATCCTTGAGCGCGGGCTGCGCCACCAGCAGGCGGCCGGTCAGCGGTCGGATACTCACCGGCAGATGATGGCACCCCACCGATGATCGAGATGGACCGTAGGTTGGTGATCAACCGGCCCCAGGCCGAGGTATATGACTATCTCGCCAACCTCGCGACCCTGACCCAATACATCGGGCCGATTCGGCGAATCCACCGGCTGTCCACCCCGGAGCTTCGGGCGGGAACACGCCTGACCATCGAGGCGCACTTCCTCGGCATTCCCTTCACTCAGCGCGCCGAGTGCACCGAGCACCTGCGGCCCCGGACCTTTGTCGCCCGGTCGGTTGGCGGCAGGTTCTTTTTCGAGGCAGGATTCGAGCTGCACACTCGTGACGGGGCGACGGTGATGGAGGGCTGGGGTCGGGCCGACGCCCCTCGACTGTTCGGCTTTGCGGAGAACCTCCTGGGATTCTTCGTCGAACGCCAGATCGACGGTGACCTGAAGCGACTCAAAAAGGTTCTCGAGGCCGGAGCATGAGCCTGACCGACCAGTCTGCTACGGAGCCGGCTGCTGTTAGCGGCGACCGCCCTCGAAGTCGGCGTCGCTGAGTCGCCGCGGGATCCCTGACGCCCGCTCACTGCGGGCCATGTCGGCGATCTCCTGACGCAGGTCACGACCGGCGGCCAGGCTCAGGG
Source organism: Candidatus Dormibacteria bacterium (assembly GCA_050998755.1). Lineage (GTDB taxonomy): Bacteria > Chloroflexota > Dormibacteria > DASZGP01 > DASZGP01 > JAXDLW01. Next base: position 1,821 of record JBPCPW010000083.1, on the reverse strand, counting down.
CACTGGTCAACTCCAGGCGGGGATTGTTCTCGGGGAGCCGGCCGGAGCGCACCTCGATCTCCGTAGTGGGCGTCTGGCAGAGCTTCATGAGCATCTCCGGCGCCGATTCCGGGTTCATCGACCGGCTGGTGTACGCGGTCAGAAGGTTGCCCTCCCGCATCAGGATGACCCCCTGTTCCTCGCCGTTGGTCACGATAACGCTGCCGCTGACGCCGGTCTCACTGAGGTACTCCAGCAGACCGGGGACATCAACAAAACGGGCGAAGAGGTTCTCGTACAGGCTGGGCGCGGTGAGCAACTGGAAGACACCCATCACCACGTCGGCGTCAAGGGACACGATGTCCAACTCGCCCTCCCCGGCGGCGACGGTCGCGGCCACCAAACCCAGCGCGCGTTCGCCGGTGACCACCACCGGCGCGATGTCAAACAGGGTCTCAACGACCCCACCTTCAACCAGCAGCACCACGCCGTTGAGCTCGTCGGAGTGGACCCGCAGGTATCCGGTGAATTTGTTGCCGGCCATCGTGGCCAGCATCTTGTCGAGGGCCACGAAGTCGCTGCGCAACCGCTGCAGGCTCTCGCCAGGGGGCATGGCGTACAGCTGCATGGCGTCCATGTCGCGCTTCGACTTGGGCAGGTCGCTGGTGCGACGCTGGGGCGGCTCGCTGGCTATGGCGTCCATGGCTGACCGAGCATGGCAGGAATGGCCGGCCGCCGCCACGAATTAGCGCTTAAGGGATGTAAAGAAGCGCCGCTCAGATGGGTGGCGGGGGAATCGGCACGCCGGGCAGCCCGCCGGCAGGGGTGGGGCTGGGGCTCGGGGAGGGAGCCGGGCGTGGACGGCCAGAACCCGAAGGGGCGTTGGACGGCTGGGTCTGCCGGCCCGAGCTGACCGCCGGCGCTGTCCCACCCACCGGGGTCGCGATGAAGATCCAGTAGGCGGACGAGTCCGGCTCGGCGCAGGTGGCAAACACGGCGTGCGGATAAGACCCGTCCTGGGTGTAGCCGGCAGCGTCCTGGGGCGAAACGCGATAGCGCGCGGAGATCACCCAGGCGTCCTGGACGCCGTCGTGGGAGTAGTACACCCGGTCGCCCGGCTGGGTCCGCAAAAGTGGCGTGAAGACCCCGGGGTTATGGCCGACGAAAGTGGTCACCGCTGACGGTGCGCAGAGGAAGTGGACGGCGCTGACGCGCGTCATGGCCGTGTTCCCGGCGCAATCCCCGTAATCCACGACGCCAACGCGCAGTCCCACCGCCGGGACACTGATCTGGAAACCCGGTCGAGGTGGCGTCGCCGTTCCAGGGTCGCCGGTGGCGACGTTCAGCAGGGGGAGGTGCACAGGCGCTGCTGGGGACCCTGGCGTGGGCACTGCTGCCGACGCCCGCGCGGCGGTATCTGCGGACATCGAGGCCTCGGGAGCCGCGGCGGCCGCCACCGGCTCGCCGCTGGTGAGGGCCTGCCGGCGGGATGCCAGGCCATGCGAAGCCTCGGCGGACAGCCCGGCGAAGGGCAGCGCCACACCCAGCGCCACCGCGGGTAGTGCGGCCAGGGCGCGCTTCCGCAGGAAGGCGGTGGATGCGTCAGCGAATACGTGGACCTACCCCGGTTTGGTGGACGGTCAGAGGCGAGCTTAATTCACCTACGGGGAGAACGTGTCATGAGGGAAGTAGACCTCCCTTTTGGAAACCAGGTTGCCGCGCGAGACTTGGGTCGGCTGACGCCGGCTTGTGCGACATGAAACTCGTATTCTGAGTTCAGGGATGGCAGCGTGTGCACAATGCGGATCCGACCTCCCGGCTGGCGGCCGGGGACGCCCGAGG
>JBPCPW010000014.1:0-21245 GCA_050998755.1 Candidatus Dormibacteria bacterium | reverse complement strand
AGGGCGCGGAGGGATGAGTCCTCTCCCGGACGTCCGCCCCGGCGCCCGGCGACTCCGACGACGTTGCCCTCGCCTTCCCCCTCCCCACCCCCACGGGTCCGGAGGCCGGGGCGTGGGCGGCGGGCCCTGCCGTCGTGCGCGGGCGTGCGGTGGGCCTGGGCCCAGAAGTCGAGCCACCGGCCTCGTTGACCGCCGCCGGCGCCGCTGAACAACCGCCGCTGCTGCCGAGCGCGGCTGCCGCGTCGAGTTCGGGGAGTTGCAGGCCGGTGTTGGGATCCGAGCGTGACACCGCGGTGTTGATGATCTGCAGTCGAGCGGCCTCGGCACTCATGCCGCGGCTGATCAGCAGCGCCAGCGTGCCGGCGACGTGCGGCGACGCAAACGAGGTTCCCTGCCACGACACCCACTGCCCTCCCTTGTAGGGCGTCACCACGTTGAGCGCGGTGCCGCCGTTCCCGCTCGGATCGTCGCCGCCGGGGGCGTATATGTTCACCCCGACCCCGGTGGCGGTGTACCAGGCTGACTCCCCCTGCGGCCCAATCGCCCCAACCACCAGGGCCACCTGCGCGATCTGCTGGTACTGGGACACCGGCACCTGGACCTGGTTGTTGCCCGCCGACGCGGCCACCGCGACATGCTTCTGGGCGGCGTACTGGATGGCACTGACGATGGCCGGGTCGGGCGTCAGCGAGATGCCCTTGCCGGTGGGATCGGCCCCCAGGCTGATGTTGATGACCCGCGCGCCGTGGTCGGCGGCCCAACGAATGCCGGCCGCGGCGTCGGTGGTGTTGCCGCTACCGCTGTCGTCGAAGACCTTCACCACCAGGGCCTGCGACCGCGGCGCGACCCCCGCGATGCCGATGCCGTCGTCCTTGTTGGCGACCATCAGCCCGGTGGTCCCAGTTCCGTGGCCCACACCGTCGGCCAGGTTGGCCGTTGAGTGGTCAGGGCTCTCGCTGCCGTCGCCGCTGGTGAACCGCGCTCCAGCCACCAGGCGGCCGCGCAGGTCAGGGTGGCTGAAATCCGCCCCGGTGTCGACGTCGGCGACCAGCGCACCGCCCGTACTCGTGCACCAGGCCTGGGGCGCGTTGATGCTTGCGGTACTGCCGCTCAGTCCCCATTGCTGGGCAAAGAAATAGTCGCTGCTGGCCAGGACTGTGCCGCCCGCGAGCAGCACGCCGGCAACCGCGATGGTGCCGGCGCGGGCACACGCGCCGACCGTCGTCACTTTTCGCACCAACACTAATAACGTCGAGGCGACCTGAAACCTGACGGCTTCGGTACTCTCAATGCCTGAGTAAACGGGCTGTGCGGGGGCATGTGGGGCCGGCGGGGCTGGCGTTGATCGTGGTGACGATGGTCGCGACTGTCTTTGCTGTGGTGCCCGCCTCGGCTTCTGGGGCGGTCTCGGTGCTGAACGGTGGGACCTATCGCACTATGCCCTTCCCCAACGACGCACTCACCGTGGCAGATCCGGCGCAGCTCACGGGCAAACGGGTCGACTTCCGGCAGGGGCGCGATTACCCGGCATGTGGCGCCGGCGATTACTCCGCCTGTGACGTCTTCGCGCAGCTGAACCACCTCGACGGCTTCGACCTCCAGCCGCGGATCACGATTCCATTCTCTGGGCCCATCGATGTGAAGTCGGTCAATGACACCGATCTCTTCATCCAGGGCCCGCTCGGCCGCACCGGGATCACCCAGTTGGTCTGGGACCCGGCGGCCAACACCCTGTCGGGTTTCAGCAACGGGTTCCTCCACGAGGCCGGCAGCTACAACCTCGTGGTCACCTCGTTCATCACCGACACCGGCGGGCGAGCGATCAACGCCTGCAGCGGTGCCTGCATCGTTCCGTTCACCACGATGACCGCCACCGCGGAGCTGGACCACATCCGCCGCGCCCTGGACAACGGCAGCGCCTTCGCCGGCGCGGGAATCGCGGCCGCCGCCAGCCGCCGGCTGGGATTCACCCAGGACGGCACCCCTGACGTCTTCCTGGCGGCATCGGTGCCGCCATCCGTCTCGGGGGCCGCCGACGGGATACTGCGCCACGACCAGACCACCACCGACCCGGCACACCTTGAGGACCAGGTTGCGCCCAACCTGATCATCCCCGCCACGGCCGGCTACTACGCCTTTGGAAGTTTCAGGTCGCCGCGCTACCAGTACCGCTCGCCCGGCAACAACGTTGACCAGGCGAATGGTCTGACCGACGGCGAGATCCCGATGTTGCCCAGCAGCCAGACGCCACAGCCGTTCGGCGCGGATCAGATCGGCGTGATCATGGTCCTCCCCCAGGGCAGCCCCCCGGCCGGTGGGTGGCCCGTCGCGATCTACGGCCCGGGGTTCACGCGCAGCAAGTTCGACATCTTCGTGACGGCTGACCACAACGCCCAGCTGGGTATCGCGACGATCGCCACCGACCCTGCGGGACACTCCTACGGTCCGGCCAGCACGGTGACGGTCAAGCATGGAATCACCTCGACAACCTTCAAGACCTACGGCCGCGGCCGCAACGTCAACGGTGATGGCGCAATCTGCGACGGCCTCAAAGACGGCGTCGGGCCCACCGAACATGTGACCAGTATCGACTCCAGCAAGGGCTGCAGTTCCAAGCTCGGCGAGGCTGCTGCGCAGGAGCTCCGTGACCTCGCCGCGAACCCCTCGCACAAGCCGGTGGACGGGCTGCGCTCGGGGCTGATCCAGACCGTCGTCGACAACATGGCGCTGGTGCGCACAATTGCCCTTGGGGTTGACGTGCCCACGGTTGGCACCGACCTCCTCAGCCACACCGACATCAGCTACTACGGGCTGAGCTTCGGAGGCATCTACGGGACGATGCTCATGGGCACAGACCCACTGATCCATCGCGGTCTGCTCAACGTCCCTGGCGGTCCGATTGTTGACATCGCCCGCCAATCCGGCTTTCGCCACAACATCGCGACCACGCTCAAATTCGGCAAGCCCGACGTCCGCAACGGCGGCCCTGGGCTGAATGGGTTCACGGAGTCGATACCGCTTCGAGCCGATCCGCCGATGGTCAACCCGGCACCCGGCGCGATCCCCATCCAGGAGTTGTTCGGCAACACCAACTGGTACGACCGCAGCGGCAGCCCGGAGAGTTTCGCGCCACTGCTGCGCGACCGCCCGCTCAGCGGGTCCACGGCCAAGCAACTGCTCTTCCAGACCGCGTTCGGCGACCACACCGTGCCCAACCCCACCGCGGGGATCCTGTACCGGGCCGGCAACCTGTCCGACCTGGTCACCTACTACCGCAACGACCACTCCACCTTCGTGCGCGCCGGGATGATCTCGGACCCTCACGGTTGGCTCGCCTCCCCGACCATCGACCCCATGGCTCGTCAGGCGGGAGAGTTGCAGCTGGGCGTGTTTTTGAAGACCGGCCAGGTGACCAACACCAACCCGACGATCCTCGAGGTGCCGATCGCCGACATCAGCAACCTGAGCTGCCTGCACTACAACGACCCACAGACCGGCGGCGGCTACAACCCCATGGCCGACATGCCAGATTGCCCGTTGCTGGCAATCGACCAGCACATCTGGCTGGCGTCGCTGGCCCTGGCCCAGGTCACCCAGAGTTCGCAGCAGAACTTCCAGGCCAACGGCGGGTCCGGGCTGCCCAACACCGCCGCCGGCTCGGGGCCAATGGCCGCCCTGGCCCTAGGGGCTCTTCTCCTGGCGGTTACCGGGGGTGCCGTCCGCCGCCAACCCCGAAGCCGCTGAGACCTCCTCCAGCCCGTACCTGATGCCCAGGCCGGCGAGGCGGTCGCGGGTCACCCTGATGGCCTCGTCGGACTGGTCGGCGGCGATGAACCTGCGACCGGCCTGGTGGGCCGCCACCGCGGTGGTTCCTGACCCGCAGAAGAAGTCCAGCACGAGGCCGCCAGGCGGCGAGGAAGCTTTCACTATCCGGCTCACGATGGCCAGCGGTTTCTGCGTCGGGTAGCCGGTCCGCTCACTGCCGTTGGTGGGCACGATGGTCTGCCACCAGGTGTCAGTGGGCAGTTTGCCCCGCGCCGCCTTCTCCGGCGTGACCAGGCCCGGGGCCATGTACGGGATCCGCCCAATTTCATCAAGGTTGAACACGTGGCTCCCGGCCTGCCGCGCGTAGAACAGGATGCTGTCGTGCTTGGCGGGCCAGCGCCGTTTGCCGCGGCCACCATAGTCGTAGGCCCAGATGATCTCGTTGAGGAAGTTGTCCCGGCCGAAGACGGCGTCGAGCATCACCTTGCAGTAGTGCACCTCGCGGTAGTCGAGGTGGAGGTAGAGGCTGCCGCTTGGCGCCAGCACCCGGTGGGCCTCGACAAGGCGCGGCTCAAGCCAGGCACAGTAGTCGTCAAAGGCGTCCTCGTAACTCCTGGTGACTCCCTGGGTGACAGCGTAGTTGCGACCGCCGAAGCCTGTACGGGTGCCTTCCGCGGAGGCCTGGACCGTGATGCGCGCGTGGCTGCGGGTCTTGCCGGTGTTGAACGGGGGGTCGATATAGATGAGGTCGATCGAGCCGGTGGGCAGCGTGCCCAGAACGTCGAGGCTCTCGCCATGCAGCAGCCGCCCCGGCGGGCTCACCCGCGGGTCCGGTAGCGGCGCCGGCTGCGCGGGTTGACCTCCTCGCGGAACAGCGCCGCGAGCACCAGCGGCACCGCAAGGCCCAGTAGCCCGGCGAGGAAGGTGGACAGGTTCGGCAAGCGCCGGGGGTCCGACAATCCCTTGTAGGTCAGCTGCCCCCCGATCGTTGCCGCAACCACCAGCAGGAACCCACCACACACCGCGTTGGAGACGACGTGCCGGGGCTGGAAGATCCAACCCAGCCAGCCGTGGTCCTTGAAACGCGTCTCCAGCAGGCGGTATCCCGCGACCGCGGTGATCCCGTTGAGCACGATCGTGCTGACCACCGCGCTGACCGTGATCCCCAGCCGGAAGGCCGCGAGGTTGGCCATCACATAGGCGGCGACGTTGACCGAGACCAGGCCGGCGGGGGTGATCACCGCGACCACCGCCAGGAGGCGCGCGCGGGTTGACCGTCGCATCCCCCGAACGGTGCCCTGGACGCTTTCCACCGGTCCTGTCACCACCTGATTATCCCGGGGTTGCCCCCCGGCGGCGGCCGTATGCTTGACCCTGATGAGCGAACCGCAGGTCACCCGGCTGGAGAACGGCCTCACGGTTCTCACCGTTCCCGGCGGTTCGGGATCCGCATCGGCCATGCTCTTCGTCGGTGCCGGCGCCCGCTACGAGACCCGCGAGGTCTCGGGCACCGCGCATTTCCTCGAGCACCTCTTCTTCAAGGGCACCCCGCGCCGCCCCACGACGCTCCAGATCGCCACCGAGATCGACTCCCTGGGCGCGCGCTTCAATGCTTTCACCAGCGAGGAGTACACCGCCTATTTCGTGAAGGGGGCCGCCGAGTACACCGAGAAGTCGGTCGACGTGATCGCTGACATGCTTCGCAATGCGCTCATGCCAGTTGAGGAGGTGGATCGTGAGCGGGGCGTGGTCCTGGAAGAGATGAAGATGTACGAGGACAACCCTCAGGCCAAGGTCTTCCGCCTGATGGGCGAGGCGATGTACGGTGACACCCCGCTGGGCTGGGGCGTCCTGGGATCCAAGGAGGTGATCTCAACGGTCAGCCGGGAGCAGATCCTGGCCTACCGCACCAGCTTCTACGCCCCTGGTCGCATGACGCTTGTCATCTCTGGGAACGCGGAGCACGAGCGGAGCTTGCAGCTGGCCAACCAGCACTTCGCCGACCTACCCCCGCAGCCGCTGCACGGCGCCGAGCCGGGAAGGTTCGCACCCACCAACCACAAGCAGAACGCGCGCGACATTCAGCAGGCGAACATCGCCATGGCCATGCCTGGCATCTCGCACGCCGAGCCTCAGGAGGAGGTCGTGGCGGCGCGCATGATGAGCGCCATCTTCGGCGGGTCGATGAGCAGCCGGCTCTTCATCTCGGTGCGTGAGCGCCAGGGCCTGTGCTACTCGGTGAGCTCTTCGCTGGACATGAACGCCGATATCGGCGCGATGCTGATCTACACCGGCACCGACCCGGGCAAGGCCACCACGGCAATCGAATCGATCATCGGCGAGATGCAGACCATCGTCCGCGAGGGCGTGACCACCGAGGAGATGGAGAAGGGGCGGGCGATGCTCAAGGGCCGCTACGTGCTCGACCGCGAGGACTCCATGGCCATCGGCTACCTGGCCGCGGCCGAGATGCTCTACCGGGGTAAGGTCAGCACCCGTGAGGAGCAGTTCGCGCTGATCGACGGCGTCACCGCCGATGCGGTGCAGGCCGCGGCCGCCAAGTACCTCAGGCCGGAGGAGATCCGCAGCGCGGTGGTCGGCCCACCTGGGCTTGACATCTCCGGCGCACTGGCCGGCGCCGCCGCCGCCGTCTAACCTGCCGGGTAGGCGGCGCGTTTGCAGACCGAGAAGCTGGTCATCGACCGCGCCCGGCTCATCGAGCTGTCCGGGTTCACAGCGGAGCAGGTGGCGGAGTGCGAGCAGGCGGGGATCATCGAGCCAGTAGCGCTGATAGACCCAGGCGGTCAGGCTGGAGATCATCGCGTTGGCCCGGCTGCTGATCTCGCCGATCAGGTCGTTGGCCTTGCACAGGTCCTCGCGGTAGGCCTCCAGGAGAGGGTCAACGGTGGTTGCGGAACAGCTCGGCCTGCACTTCGCTGGCCCGTCGCATACTGTCGCCGGCCTCGAACACGAGACCGTCAAGCGCGTCGCTGACCGGATGGAGTCGGCCATGGTGGGTGCACCGCTGACCGCCGGTCGCACTCGAGGAGATCGGCGAGGTGACCCTCAAGGGGGTGGCGCTCCCGGTGCGTCTGTAGGGCGAGGGAGACTTCGGGCTGGCTGACCGACTGTCGTTACAGTCGACTATTCGCGGGGTATTGGGGCGCCGATGCGCGCCTCCACCAGGCCGGCGATCTCCCCGGGGTTGGCGTGGCGCTTGAAGTCTTTCTTGCTGTAGATCAGCTCGCCGTCGAGGGTGACCTCGAAGACCCCACCCTTACCAGGCTTGAGGTTGATCTCCGCGATGATCGGAGCCCACTTCTCGAGCAGTTCGTCCGTCAGACCGACGGCCCTCGGCACATAGTTTCAAGGGACGCAGAACTCCACAGAGAAGTTATGGGTTGGGTTGATCAAGATTCATCCTCCTGGCGGTCATTAACCACTAGGCTAGCGCTGATATGCCCCGCCGACCCACCCGTCCCTGGGAGCGCCCAGGTCCGCCGCGCAAGGAACCGCCGCGAGGCAGGCGCGCCTACCGGCTCGACCTGCACGGCTTCGACGTGCTGACGGCCTGCGACACTGCGCTGCTCTTCACCCGCGAGGCATATGCCAACGGGTACCACCAGATCGAGCTGGTGCACGGTGCCAAAGACGTTGTCGAGCCCGTTCGCGGCGGGGAAGGCCAGCGCGGCGGCATCAAGTGGGAGTTGCGGAGGATGTTCGAACACGGTCAGTTCGACGCATTCTCCCGACGCCAGGACTCTCACCTGATGGAGGGATCGATCGTACTGGCCCTTCGAGCCAACCCCCAACCCCGCTCCGAGCGCTGGCCGGCGATGCCCAAGAAGGGCTTCAGCTAGCGTGAACAGAGTCCAAGAGGACGCGACAGGTCAGGCGCTCGGCGGGGCCTGACGCCACGGGTGCGTTGCACCTGGCTTGACGGCCGGGTGGCGGCGCCTCTCCAACGGTAAGTTCGTGAACGTTCCCGGCCTCGGACCTCAGCGATCCCTGCGAGGTGTCAGCCGAGCAAGCCCGGCTGGATCGCTTCGGACGCAACCAGGCCCAACGCCCCCGCGGCGCCACCCGCCCCCATTGAGCCAAAGCGGCCGCGTCCCCTTGACCACTGCAGCGAGTTGGGATACGGAGACAGCGAAACCCCTGCCGGTAGCCGGGGTTGCGCCAGGGGCGTCAGGACCCCGGCTGTGGCGACTTCGCTGTCGCCTCATCCCGGAGGCTGAACAACCTAGCGGCGGCTGCCCGCGGGCTCGGGGCGACGCTCGCCCTGGGCCTGGGCGATCTTGGCCGCGACGATGCTGTCCGGATCGCGGGAGATCAGCTTCTGGCGCCAGTCGAGCAACAGGTCGCAGAATTGGTTGACCCCCAGCTGGTGGCGCTCAAGCCGCTCGAGACGATCGTTGAGCAGGTCCAGGGTGATGGTCCGTCCATCCAGCTCGACCAGCCGGCCCGGCAGACCGCAGTCCCTGATCGCCTTGTCGATGGCGCTGATGTCCATGAGATCCATAACCCCTATGTACGCCCGTCGCTTCCCAACCAGATCAACTAACTTCAGGGAATGCCCCCCAGCCTCACAATCAAAGCCCGTCCCAGGAAGAAGAAGCCGGTCAAGATCCGCCTTGGTACCAAAGCTGATGTCCGGGCACGGACCCTTCTGACCGACGAGCGCCTGGCTGCCGAGTACCCGGTGGCCGAGTGCGCGCTGGTCCACGCCAACCCCTTCCAGCTGCTGGTGGCCACGATTCTCAGCGCCCAGTCCACCGACGTCGCGGTCAACCTGGTGACGCCCGCCCTGTTCAGGCGCTACCCGGACGCCCGCGCGTTTGCCGAGGCCGAGCCCGCCGAGCTCGAGGTGATGGTCCACTCCACAGGCTTCTTCCGGCAGAAGACGAAATCCGTCATCGGGATGGCGCAGGCCCTGCTCGACCGCTTCGACGGTGAGGTCCCGCCGCGCATGGACGATCTGGTGACACTGCCGGGGGTGGGTCGCAAGACCGCCAACGTGATCCTCGGCGTCGCCTTCAGGCTGCCGGGCCTCGCGGTCGACACCCACGTGACCCGGTTGACCGCGCGCATCGGCCTCACCCGTCACTCCGACCCGGTGAAGATCGAGACCGAGGTCTGCGCCAACTTGCCCGCGGAGCGCTGGAGCGATTTTGGGATGCGGCTGATCATGCACGGGCGCCGGGTCTGCGACGCCCGCAAGCCTCTCTGCCCGCAGTGTGTTCTAAAGGACTACTGTCCCTCGTCCTCGGTGCTGACCGGCCCGGTCTAGCGGCCCCGGCTCTTCTTCCTAACGAGCTCGGCGAGACCCAAGCACCCAAGCAAAACGAGCGCGAGCAACGCGGCCGGAAGGGCCACTGAGCGTCCGGCTCCCACGATCACCGCGGTGTTCGGCAGCGTCGATGGAAGCGGGCTGGGAGTCGTGATGGGGGGTAGAGGCGTCGCGCCGGAGGAGAGGAAGTTGTAGCAGCACACCCCATCGATCTCGGTGGCGCCGGAGTCGGCGCGTTCCTGGGCCTGCGTGATCAATGCCTGCGGGAGGAGCGAGACGAACGAGTAGCCGGCCACCTCCTCGAGGAGCGAGGTAGACGTTGGCGACCCCACGTCCGCGAGGTTGATCTGCTCGACGATGGTGCATGGGTTGGCCACCGACGGCGCTGGAGGACAGGTGATGCTGCCCTTCTCAGCACTGCCCGTGGTCGTGGCCACGGTCGGGATGCCGGAGATAGACGACTCCGGGTAGGTCAGCATGTGCGGGTCGCAGGCCGACACCGAGCAGTCGTCAAGGGTCTTGGTCTCGCCGGCGAAGTAGCCAAGCCCGGTGGCCGGACCGTTCTCCACCATCCCGTAGTAGAGATGCGTGCCCATCTGCCATCGCGTGACGTACTGCACGTGGCAGAGGGGTCCGCACCCGGCGGCCGAGGCGGCGCCCGATGCGTCGTTGGGGTTCCCGGCCAGCTTGATGGTGATCGTGAGCGTCTGTCCGGAGACCGCAAGGCGATGGTCGAGGATGTCAAGCTGGGGCACGTTGGTGCCGCCGAAAAGTGGCGATTTCGCGTCTCCCGCCGCGTCGGCCAGGCCCGAGACCGGCGCATTGGAGGGGCCGCCGACGAGTAGTGGCTGGTTGGTGATTGCGTTGCTGAACAGTCCGGGGCCCGAACTCTGCCGGGCCACCGTGACCACCGGCGACCCGGCATGGTCGAGCTGCTGGTTGCTCGGGCAGAGACCAATCGGTTGGCAGTAGCCGTTGGACATGTCGTCATAGACGATCATCGCCGCGCCTGTGTTGTCGGTGCGCACCTCGAAGAAATCGGCCAGGTTGCGGTTGCCGAACGCCGATACGCACAGAGTTCCCAACAAGCAGACATCGGTGAGGTCCATGGGGTGCGGTGTGACCTTGACCTGGGTGACCGTCGGGGTTGCGCTGATATCAACTGGGATGCCGGTCGGAGGCACGATGCGCGGCAGGGCAGTGCGGCCCTGCTGGGCGGCAAGAGGGAAGACAACCTGGCTCATATAGACGTCCCAGACGTGCTTGGCCCCGGTATCGCTGGGCATCGCGCTGGTGCTGTCGCCGTACCACACCACGTCGGCGCGCCCCGCCGACCCGGACTGGATCCACGGGAAGATCGAGACTGCCGAAGGCGGTTTGGAGACCTGGACCGGAGGGCTCCAGGTGTCCCACGTCTCGTTCGGCCCCGGCGGGGAGACAGAGACCCAGGCCTGGTGCTGCTTGGGGTCCTTCGCGTGGTTCACCCAGGTGACCCACAGGTTGCGCCCGCTGTCCATCGAGGTGACCACGAAGTTCGCCGCCTCGGTCGCGTCCTTCACCACGTCATGCAGCGCCGGGTTGTTCATCGCGACGGTGATGGCCTGGTTGGCGTTGGGCCCGCGCGGAGTCATGGCACAGGGGTCGGGAGCCAGCGGGGTGTACGTCCCCTTCATATGGTCTAGGAAGCAGAGGTCGCCGTTCGTACCGATGAGTGGGGTGCCGATATTGAGCTGGATCACCGGTTGGCCGCCGATAAGGTCGTACTCGGCCTGGAAAACCTTGCCCGTGGCCTGGTCGATCGAGGGGTAGCCGTCGGCTCCGAACGGACAGTAGGTCGAGAGCACACCACCGGGCTGCCCCGGCTCGGCGCTGACATAGCTCAGGCCGTCGGTGCTGCGATACCACGCGCCGGAGCCCGGGGTGCAGTTGACCGCGCCCACCGTGTTGGACTCCATGTAGATCGTCGGACCGGGGGCCACTGGCACACGGGGCGCCGCGGCCGGCCCAATGGCCAGGGCAGGGTCCTTGACCAGGATCCACTGCCGATCTGAGCCAGGGACGGGGCAACCGCCCAGCGTTCCGAAGGGACCGAGGCCGCTGTTTTCGACAACGGTGTCCTTACCGGTGTTGTCGACCGTCCTCGTGGCGGTCTGCTGGCAGGCCAGCGCGTAAAGGTCTGCGAAGTACTGCTTGCGATTGTGGTCGAAGTTGATTTCGGTGTCGCCACCGCCGGGCGCAGCGATGGAGCCGCAGACCGGCACGGGCAGGCCGCTGCAGAGCGGCGGCCCGACGCCCAGCGGGTTACTCCTAACGATGTTGCGGAAGGTGTGGCCCCCGTCAACCGAGCCCTGCCAGATGCTGCGCTGAGTGCCGGTGCCCGTCGGGCCGCTGACGTATACCTCGCCGCTGCTGATGTTGCTGGGCTGGGAGACGTAAGGGGCCTGGTTGGGCGCCACGCCGATGTTCGGCTCGCCGTAGGTGTGGATCGGGTCGGCGACGCGCGGAACCTCAAATCCAATCGGTGGCGTCGTGGCTGCCGACGCCAGGGTGGACGCCGTCGGCGCCGCCACCACCATACCGCCGAGCAGAATGGCTGGGATAAGAGTGGTCACCAGCCGCCGACTGCCCTGCGTCATTGGCTCACAGCATATACATCCGTTCGCATCCGTTCGCCGAGATTGCTAGAATCACCTCCTTCGTCCGTTCCTTTCGGCCGCCAGGCTCCCCCACAGGGAGGGCACGAGACGGTCAATCCCAAGGGAGGAGACTTTTGGCTTTCTACGAATTGATGTTCATCGTCAGGCCCGAGCTTGACGAGGAACAGGTGGGCGCCGCCACCGACAAGGTCCACCAGTTGATCGTGGCCAACGGCGGCAACGTGACCAAGACCGCCAGCTGGGGCAAGCGCCGCCTGGCCTACCAGGTGGGGCAGTACCGCGAGGGGTACTACGTGGTTTCGAACTTCGATGTCGACACCGACAAGGTCGTCGAGCTGGAGCGCGTCCTCAAGATCTCGGACACCGTCTTCCGGCACCTGCTGGTGAAGCGCGACCGCGCGTCAATCGGACAGTCCGAGGTCTATGTTCCCGACTTCACCGACGAGGACATCGCCGCGATGAGCCGGGTCTCGGAGGAGGACTACGAAGAGGCCCCGGCGGCAGTGGTGCCGGAGGAGCTCGACATCGAGGTCAACGCGGCCGACGCCGCGCAGCGCCCGACCGAGCCCGCGGAGGCCAACGCCGAGGTTGAAGAGCAGGTGACCCCAGAGGTTCGGGCCGCGCCGGTCGCGGCCGCCACAGCAGAGGAGGGAGGCAAGTGACACTCAACAAGGCCATGCTGATCGGCAGGCTGACCCGCGACCCCGAGATGCGCTACACGCCCTCGGGCGCGGCGGTGACCAACTTCAGCATCGCGACGAACCGGTATGGCACCGATGCGTCAGGCGAGAAGAAGGAGTTCGCCGACTTCCACAACATCGTCGCCTGGAACCAGGGCAAGCGAAACCTCGCCGAGATCTGCGCGCAATTCCTCAAGAAGGGCTCGCTGGTCTACGTCGAGGGACGGTTGCAGACCCGCTCGTGGGAGGGCCAGGACGGTCAGAAGAAATCGCGCACCGAGATCAATGTCACCGACGTCGAGTTCCTCGAGTCCCGCCGCGACTCCGCCATGGGCGAGGGCGGCGGTGCGCCAATCAGTGACGACGAGTTCGCGCCCACTCCCGGCGGCGCCGCGCCGACCAGGCCGCAGGTCGCCGTGGCGCCCGCGGTATCCGACACCCAGGACATCGATCCTGACGACATCCCCTTCTGATGGCTGACGGCGAACGCAGCACGAGCGGCGGTGGCGGCGGCGGTCGGCGGCCGCACAAGAAGGTCTGCAACTTCTGTGTCGAGAAGATCGAGGAGATCGACTACAAGGAGGTGTCGCGCCTGCGCCGGTACGTCAGTGAGCGCGGCAAGATCCTGCCTCGGCGTGTCACCGGGACATGTGCTCGCCACCAGCGCCGCCTGACGGTGGCGCTGAAGCGCGCCCGGCATATCGCGCTCCTGCCCTATACGGCCTGAGCCGACCTCCGATTTGAGCCGCGCCGACCTCGACCACGTGGCCATTGCCGCGTGGTCGAGGGACGAGGTCGCGGCCGACTTCACCCGCTCTCTGGGCGGCCGCGAGATCGCCCGGTTCAGCATCCCCAGCTGGGCCGGCCTGCAACTGGCCTTTGCCGGGGGGATCCGGCTTGAGGTGCTGGAGCCGGTGGAGAACCCGGCGGATGATTTCCTCGAGCGCTTCCTCCAGCGCACGGGGGCCGGACCGCACCACGCCACCTTCAAGGTGGAGGACATCGAAGCGTCCCTCGCCCGACTCCGCGAGCACGGGATCGAGCCGGTCAAGGTGGACCTCAGCAACGAGCAGTGGCGGGAGGCCTTTTTGCACCCCTCCCTGGGCCTGGGCACCGTGGTCCAGCTGGCTCAGCAGGGCGGCACGTGGAAGTCCGAGCACGAGCCGGACCCGGAGCCAGACGGCGCCGTGCGCGCCGAGTTCCTGGGGGCCGAGCTGGCCTCCGACATGAAGGTTGCGGCCACGATCTTCGGCGATGTCCTCGGCGGTGCGCCTGCGCAGGTGGGCGACGGCATTGCCTACTCCTGGCCCGGCGGGGGAACGATGCTGGTACGTCCGGCAGGTGATTCGCGGCCCACGGTCCGGACACTGGTGTTCCGCTACCGGCAGGACTCCCCGGACGCGAACCCGGGGGAGCACCGGCTGTTCGAGGGTCCGGCTGTCGTCAGGCGGCTCGCCTCGGCGGAGACCTGGCCAGGCTAATCTCCCCCTGGTGCGCTACGGTAGGTCCGACTAGATGAGCGATCCGCCCACGGACACACCCAGTCCCCCTCGCGACCCGGCCGTCTCTCCCCCTGTCGAGATGCCTTCGGTGGTCGAGGTGACCGCGGGCGGCCGCGCCAGGGCACTGGGCGAGGCGGTGGTCGAATGGGTCAAAAAGGACCTGAAGTTCACCCTTCTCTTCATGGTCCTGGCGGCGCTGCTGTCCTGGCTGGGCAACGTCGTGCTGGTCGCCGTCTACTACGACGGCATCGGCAAGGTCCCCGACGGTGCGCCCGCGATCGGGTCGGCCAACCAGGTCACCGGCAGCATCTTCTGGGGCCTTCTGATGGCCATCATCTTCGGGCTGATCGCCTACCGCATGCAGGTGGGCGGGAAGCGCTTCTGGGCCGACGTCCGCGGGTTCCCGGGCTCCCTATCGCGACTCCTGCGCAACGACGGTAACGCGGCGCTGGGACACATCCTGTGGGGCGTCGCGGGCTCGATGCTGGTCGCCGCCACGCTGGCGCCGACCGTGAGCCTGGTCTTCGCGGGGGGCTTCCTGGTGCTCATGGGTCGAGTGCTGCGCGGTGTGATCACCGGGCTCCTCATGAAAGCATGGCGGGCCATCGTGGGTTTCGTCGCGCCGGGGCGCAAGATGCCACCCCGCGAAGGGACCTTCGGGGTGGCGATGTTCGGGGCGGTCGTCGGGTTTGCGGCCGCGTACATCATCCCCGACCCGAGCCTCAAGCTGTTGGCTGCGCTTGCCGCCGGGGTGGCAGCGTTCGTGCTCACCAGGCCGGGCAAGCCCAAGCCCGCCCTCACCCTCTGGCTGCTGGCTCTCGGCGGCGTCGCCCTGCTGTTCCTGAGCCGCGAGATCCACGCTCTAGCCGCCGATGGCGGCTGGCGCGAAAATGGCGGTGACCTGCGTGCCTGGCTCAACGGCGGGGGATTCGGGGTGATCACCGGGAGCCAGCCTGCGGCACTGGCCGGCGCCGCCGGCGGCCTGCTCGGTCCCGGCCTGTCCAACGGGGTAACCACGCAGCCCACCGAGGAGCAGCTCAAGGCCCGGTACCTCAAGGCATACATCAGGGCCAACGGCAGCGACACCGGGTTCGACGACTGGTGGCAGCAGACCGGTTTCCACCATGCCGACGGCCCGACTACGGGCCAGGCCTTCCTGGATGGCCTGGTCGGCCAGTTCAACGCCGTCAAGGGCGAGTTCACCAACTTCGACTACTCGGGCTTTTTCAACTCGCTGGGCCAGGACTTCGCCTCCGGCGACATGCGCAACCGCCTCTGGGCCATGGACCAGAGCATGGTCAACACCTTCATCGACCAGACCAACAAACAGATCATCCAGCCGCTCGGGGTGGCCGCGGACTTCTGGACCCACCCCAATCAGTGGGGCGATGTCTCGCAGCTGGCGCAGCCGACCAAGGAGGCGCTCCAGACCAGCTTCGACTTCTGGTCCAAGCAGGGACTCGACGGCTGGCGCCAGGTGGGCGGCGAGCTGGTCAACATGACTCAGGGCTCCTATAACGAGATCCAGGGCAAGATGAACGAGTTCAATGCCGCGGTCGCGGCCGGCGACAACGAAAAGGCCTCGCGGATGATCGGCGAGCTGGCCGGCAACGCCGAGTTCCAGGCGCTGATGGCCAAGGGCCCGGACGCGGCGCTGGAGAAGCTAAGCGCGTTCAAGACCGCCGTCCAGGATGCCAAGGCGGCAAAGGCGCTGGAGGAGGCCAACGCGGCCCGGGGATTGGGCAAGGCCGACATCCTCTACGGCCCCGAGGGGCAGGTGCTGACCGCCGAGGACATGGCGCGGATTGGCGTGGACCCCGAGAAGGTCAAGGCGCTCCAGGCAGCGCTCGGCCCCGGTGAGGAGCTCCATCTCAAGCCGGGTTCAGAGCAGTCCATTGCATGGCGCGATTCGGGCGCATCAGGCAAGCCGGTGGAGATCAAGGCCAAGAGCGGCAACGAGCTGGATCAGTACATCGGCCTGGGGGGACCCAACGACAACGGCCTGGTCACCTATGGCGCACCGGAGGTGCCCGCCAAACCGCCAGGAATGAGCTCGTCTGAGTGGGCGAAGATCGAGCCCGACGTCAACGCCCGCTACGCTCAGAAGCTGTCCGAGTTCCACGACCAGGCTGCGGCCATGCAGAAGATGGCCATCGACGGCGTGGACATGAACATCAACGGCCAGGTCCAGCACGTCAGGATCGACTGGAAGGGGGGCGGCGAGATCAACGGTAAGCCCTTCGGGGACAACGTCGTATACGCCATCACCGCCGACGGCACCAAGGTTCCGATCGCCGGCGACGTGGACATGTTCACCTACAAGGGAGCCGGCACCTCCCAGGACATGTATCCGAAGTTCGCGCAGGCCGAGCCGGGTATCGCACACCATGCCGACACCCCCAACTGGAACCCCGACAGCGCCAAGCTCCAGGACGTGCGCAGCCAGGTCCTCTGGGACCACTCCGCCAACAACCCGAACGCGCAGAACGTGATCAAGCTGACGAACGACTCGATCACCACCACCCTCGGACCGGCGGTGACCCCGCCCCACCATTGATGGAGGCCCCGGCATGAGCCCGACGCCCCTAACCGCGAAGTCCCGGACCGCCCTGCTCAAGCGGTTGGGGGAGGCGCGCGCCGCGGGCGACCCGGCTGGCGGCCTGGCGGCTCGAGACGCGTACATCGCGGCGCTGCCGAGGCTGGAGCTGTCGCGCGACCCCACGACGGGCGAGGTAGCGTCCCGGGCCTTCGACTCGTTCGACATCGATGGCCCGTTCTGGGATTACGTGGACCCCGCCCGGCCGTCGATAGAGCCAGTGCCGGAGAGCGTCCTGGCGGTCACCGGCGCCCTCCACCTGGCGGGTCCGGCTGCCAGCACCGAGTTCCTGGTCAAACCCGGGCCAGGCGCGCCGTTCGTGGTGCCCCGCCTGCTGGAACTGCCGGGCGTCACGGCGGTGATTTCGCACGTCAAGGTTGGACCCCATGACGGCTACCCCGTCATCTACTTCGCCAAGCCGATGCCCACCGGGTTTGTTCACTTCAATGACTGGGGCGCCGACCGGCACTGGTACCGGGCGCCGGACGGCGGCTGGGGCTGGGAGCGCAACGCCGAGGACCTGGAGGAGCTGGACTTCGACCTCCGTCCCTGGCTGGAGTCCAAGCAGCTGCGCTGGATCGCCCCGGAGGATGCGACGCTGCGCGTGCGCCAGGGGGCGCGTGGCTGCCCCTATACCAAGGTCGACGGCGCACATGGGTGGCAGCGAATCCAGTTCGGACAGGTCAGCGCCCCCGAGATGACACCCGCCCAGCGCGCGCTGGGACCGATCAGCCTGCCGCCGTGACGCCCCCGCACCGGCCGCCGCTGGTTTCCGGGCCGGCCGGACAGCGGCTCCTGTCAGGTGCGATATGCGCGGTCGGGCTCGGGTCGGTTGCCCCCCTCCTGGGGTGGGTATTCAGACTCGGTTCTTTCGCCGGCTGGTTCTGGTTGACCACAATGCCTGGGTTCGTGCTTATCGCCGCGACCGCGGTCGCCCTGCTGCGCACGGGGAGGTACCCGACCCTGCTGGTGGCCATCTCGGCGGGTGCCACCGGGGGGCTGCTGGCCACCATCGCCTACGACATCGTCCGCCTGCCCTTCCTAGCCGAGGGCTATCGCCTCTTCGCACCGATCGACACCTACGGGATCCTGATGACCGGCGCCTCGACGTCGAGCCCGTTCACCGAGCTGCTGGGCTGGTCGTACAACTTCATGAACGGGATCGGGTTCGGCATTGCGTTCGGCATGATCGCGCTGGGGCGCAAATGGTTGTGGGCCATCCCCTTCGCGCTGGCCCTCGAGACCACCACCATCGTCACCCCCTATGCCGACGTCTACGGACTGCGGGGCAAGCTCGACGTGATCGCCATCGCCTACGGCGCGCATCTCTTCTTCGGCGCCGCGCTGGGCCTGGTCGTGGAGCGTGCCGGGCGCTGGCGCGATATTCGGGACAGCCCGATTCCCGCGTGGTGGGGCCTGGCGGCCACAGCGCTGGTCCTCATCGTCGCCAATCACCCCTGGACCCTGGCGTCCTACCTGGCGCCCGCCAGCGCGCTGACCCCGCGACCAGCCTCCGTGGTGCACGACGGCGTTTTCCAGCCGGATTGGATGCGCGTACCGGTTGGCGGTTGCGTGCTCCTGGACAACCGTGACGCCCACCCTTACCGGCTGAACGCCCCGCCCCAAGCCCCCACCCTGGCGGCAGGTTCGCAGCAGCGCTACTGCTTCCATAAGGTGGGCGTGAGCCGCGTCGTGCTGAATGGCGTTCCCTACTCAGGAGGCTGGGTACTCGTCGATCCTGCCGAGTAGGCGGCTGAACCCGTGGGCCGAAAAACACAGAAGATACGCACTACTTCGTAAGCGACTCTCCCCTGGACAGCCGGGCCCTGGCGCCCCGGTAGAATCGCCCCGTCATGAGTTTCCAGCTGCGCGTGCCCGGCCCCACCCCTGTGCCTCGGCGGGTGATCGATGCCATGGCCGTGCCCATGATCAACCACCGCGGACCGGCGTTCGCCTCGCTGATCAGGGAGTGCCGCGAGGGCCTCCAGTGGGCCTTCCAGACCCAGCACGAGGTCGTCATGTTCCCGTCATCGGGCACCGGCGGGCTGGAGGCGGCCGTCGCCAACATGTGCAGCCCCGGCGAGAAGGCCGTCTTCGTCTCGATCGGCTCCTTTGGCGACAGGTTCATCAAGATCGGCCAGGCCTACGGGGTGGACGTGGTCAAGGTGGAGTACGACTGGGGCAAGGGCGCCCAGGCCGAAGACGTCGCTCGGGTCCTGGATCAGAACCCAGAAGCCCGGGTCCTGTTCATCCAGCACAACGAGACCTCGACCGGCGTCTGCAACGACCTGGCGCCCATTGCCGCGGTGGCCAAGGAGCGCGGCCGGATCGTTGTGGTCGATGGGGTGAGCTCGGTCTCGTCGATCAACCTGCCCACTGACGAGCTGGGCCTCGATATCGTCCTGAGTGGCTCGCAGAAGGGCTGGATGCTGCCGCCAGGCCTGTCGTTTGTCGCGGCCAGCCCCGCCGCCCTGGAGCACGCGAAGACCGCGCGGTGCCCACGCTTCTATTTCGACATCAACAAGGAACTGGAGTCCGAGCTCAAGGGCCAGACCTTCACCACCCCCCCGGTGTCGATCATTTTCGGTCTGCGCGAGTCGCTGCGGATGTTGCGCGAGGAGGGGCTCGAAGAGGTATTCGCGCGGCACTCCCGGGTCGCCGGTGGCGTGCGCAAGTCGATCCAGGCCCTGGAGCTCGATCTTTTCGCCGACCCGCGTTATTACTCGAACACCGTGACGGCGGTCAGGGCCCCGAGGGGCGATGAGGCCCTGAACAAGGCGCTGATCAGCACCTTGCGCGACAAGTACCAACTGGAGCTGGCCGGTGGACAGGGCAAGCTGGCAGGGCAGATCTTCCGGATCGGTCACCTCGGCGACATCAGTGAGGATGACGGGCGGCAGATCATCAGCCGGCTGGAGCAGGCCCTGGTGGAGATCGGCTACATAGACGCGCCGGTGGGTGCCGTCGACGTCTATCAGGACTCCCTGGGTCACCCGGCGGCCACCGCCCCCCCGGCCTAGCCAGGAGCTCCAGCTTGGGGGAGCAGGCCCGGGCGCGGGTACTCGTCGCAGACCCCATCGCCGAGGACGGCGTCGAGCTGCTCCGCCGCCAGTTCGACGTCGACGTGATCACCGGCCAGAAGCCCGAGGAGCTCCTGGCACGAATTGGCGAGTACGAGGCGCTGGTGGTTCGCTCCGAAACGAAAGTCAGGGACGACCACATCCAGGCCGCGACGCGGATGCGGATCATCGGGCGCGCCGGAGTGGGCGTGGACAACATCGACGTCCAGGCGGCCACCCAGGCCGGGATCCTGGTGGTCAACGCGCCGGCGGGGAACACCATCGCGGCCGCCGAGCATACAGTCGCAATGATGATGGCCCTGGCGCGGAACATTCCTCAGGCGGCGGGCTCGATGCGTGAGGGGAAGTGGGACCGCAAGCGGTTCATGGGCTTTCAGCTCCGCGGCAAGACCCTGGGCGTGGTGGGTCTGGGCGCGATTGGCGCCGAGGTCGCGAAGCGAGCACAGGGGTTGGAGATGGATGTCGTGGCATTCGACCCGGTTGTCTCTGAAGAGCGAGCGGAACTGATCAACGTCGAGCTGGCGACGCTTGACGAGCTGTGCCGCCGGGCCGACGTGATCACCGTCCATGTGCCGCTGGTGGCCGCCACCAAGCACATGTTCAACCGCGAACGGCTGGCGATCTGCAAGCACGGTGTCCGTCTGGTCAATGTTGCACGCGGCGGCATCTACGAGGAGAGCGCGGTGCTCGAGGCTCTGGAGTCAGGGCAGGTGGCGGGGGCGGCGTTTGATGTGTTCGAGGAGGAGCCTCCGGCGCCGGGTTCGGCACTCGTGGCCCACCCCCTGGTGGTCTCCACCCCCCACCTCGGCGCCTCGACTGAGGAGGCCCAGGTGGGTGTGGCCGCTGACGTGGTGGCGCAGATCATCTCTGTGCTGTCGGGTGGTCCGGCGCGCTGGGCGGTGAACGCCCCGACCGTATTGCCAGAGGACATGCAGGCCCTGCAGCCCTACCTTGGCCTGGCCGAAAAGCTGGGCAGCCTCTACGCCCAGGCCGGCGCCGGCGGCACCCAACGGGTCGAGCTTGAGCTCAGCGGGCAGCTCTCGCGTTATGAGCCGTCGTACCTCACCGCGGAGGTCATCAAGGGCATCCTCACCCCGTTCACCGAGGACCGCATCAATGTGGTCAACGCGCGCCTGCAGGCGCAGGCCCGGGGCATCGAGGTGGTTGAGAAGCGCAGCGATGGGCAGGGGGTATACCCAGACCTCCTGACGTTGCGCGTCGCCGGCACGGGCCCGGAGTTCGTGGCCGCGGGCACGATGCTGCAGCAGGGTCCCCGGCTGGTGCGTCTGGGGGATTTCCGGATTGACATCGCGCCGGCGGGGCGCTTCCTGCTCACCTACCATGACGACCGCCCGGGGATCATCGGCAGCGTGGGGATGGCCCTCGGACGCAGCAACATCAACATCGCGGCGCTGCAACTCGGCCGTGATGCGCCGCGCGGTCGTGCGGTGATGATCGTCGCCGTTGATGACGAGGTCCCGGAGTCGGTGCGCGACGAACTGGCACGCATCGACGGCATGAGCGAGATCAGGTACGTCGAGCTCTAATGGGGGGATGAACCCCCGGTCCACCCGTAACCCTCATCACACAGCAGTAGTAGATGGGGGTGGGGTCCGGGGAGGGGGTTGCATAACTCCCTCTTGTGGGGAAAAGTCGTCTGGCAGCCGCTGGCGGG
>JBPCPW010000100.1:0-6338 GCA_050998755.1 Candidatus Dormibacteria bacterium | reverse complement strand
TGAAGACCAGGAAGTTGAGCTTGTCTTTGACGTAGAAGGATGGCGCGCCGTGGGCGGGACGTTCGCTGGTCTCGGGGAATGAGAGGCAGAGGCGGCGCACCTTCTCGAAGACTGGAGCCTCTGATTTCATGCCGGGGAACTATTCCGCGGGTGGGATCCCGGTGGCCGCCGGGATGCCGTACATCCCCTTGTAGAAGACCAGCGGCGGGCCTTCGTGGTACTCGACGTCGGTCACCTCGCCGATGAAGACCCCGTGGTCGCCCGCGTCATGGTGGGCAAAGGCCCTGGCGGCGAGGTAGGCCAGACAGCCGCCGATCCGCGGAGCACTGTTGGGCCCGTCCTCGACGGTCAAACCCGCGAATTTGTCGATGTCGGGGTTGGCGAATCGGCGGGACAGCTCCTCCTGGTCCTCGGCCAGCACGTTGACCAGCCAGCCCTCGGCGCGCTCGATCACCGGGTAGGTGGCGATGCGTTTGTCAACGCAGACCAGGATCAGCGGGGGGGCGAGAGAGACCGAGGTGAACGAATTGGCGGTGAGGCCGTGGGGTTCGCCGTCGTGGTCGCGCATGGTCACGATCGACACCCCGGTGGCGAAGTGGCCGCAGGCCAGGCGAAAGGTGCGATCGTCGACCAGCATCCGGCTAATCTACCGCCCGGGGCTCCGCCCTCTGGTCTCGCTTGAGGGTCATCGCGGCGCAGAAGTCCAGGACCTCCGCAGCCAGTCGCAACCGTCCCTCGAACCCTTCCATGAGGGTGTCGGTGGCGAGCACCGAGAGCCCGAATTCCTCCAGTTCCGGCTTGTACGCCACATCCTGGCGATCGATCACCAGCGCGTCGATCAGACCCTCGTAGGCCTGGGCGATTCCGATCGGTGTCGCGGGCAGGTTGGTGGCCTCCATCATCTGCACCGTCGGTCCCTTGACCGCCTCTCCGCCGATCAGCGGTGAGACCGCCACCCGCAGGCCAGCGGCCTGCTCCAGGGCCTGGCGGAAGCCTTTCACCGCCAGCATTGGGCCGATGCTGGCAACCGGGTTGCTGGGGGCGATCAGGATGGTGCGGGCAGAGAGCAGTGCCGCCGCCGCCTCGGGGCTGGGGAGCGCGTCCTCGGCACCTTTGAACCGAACCTCCTCCACCGGCGGCTCGAACCTCCGCCGAACGAAGTAAGTCTGGAAGTCCAGCTCGCCATCTGGGGTGAGGACAAACGTCCTCACCGGCGCATCGGTCGCCGGGATGACCCTCGCGCCGATGCCCAGGCGCTTCGCCAGGTCCATCGTCACCTCGGTCAGCCTGCGACCCTCGCGCAGCAGGTGGGAGCGCAGCAGGTGGGTGCCGATGTCTCGGTCGCCGAGCAGGAACCAGGCGGCTTCCCCGTAACGCTTGAGCATCTCCAGGCTCTCGTAGGTGTCAGCGTCGACTCCCCACCCCTGGTCGCGGTTGACCAGCCCCGAAAGCGTATACAGCACGGTGTCCACGTCCGGGCTGACGTGCAGGCCCCACATCTCGAGGTCGTCACCGGTGTTGCAGATGACCGTGAGCGTCTCACCGGGGAGCAGCTCGCTCAGGCCTTCGACCAGCTTCACGCCGCCGATCCCTCCGCTCAGGACGGCCACGCTCTCTGGTGTCTGCGGGCGAGGCACGCTCATCGGAAGTAATCCGTCGCCGGGTCTCGTAGCAGGGGTTTGGCGCTCCCGGGGCGCCCAGGCTCCCAGCCATACCCCCGGATCACCGCGACGGGGACACCGTCGAGCTTGTTCATCACCAGCTCGGCCGCGGAGCACAGCTCATCGGCCACCGCCAGCTCCGTGCCCTGCAGGACCAGGGCATTGGAGTCGGCCTGGCCGCGATAGTCGCGGATCGGCTGCATCCCCGCCACGCCGACCGCGACGTTGACCAACCCATGGCGAAAGGGGCGGCCGAAGGTATCGCTGACGAGCACGGCGATCGTCGCGCCGAAGTGGGCTTCGAACGAATCGCGTAGTCCACTGGCGCTGGCATCCGGGTCTAGTGGCAGGAGGAGGGCGGTGCCCGCGTTGCCGGTGTTGCTGCGGTCAACCCCGGCGTTGGCGCAGACCAGGCCGTGACGGGTCTCGACCACCAGCACCCGCGGTCGCGAACGCAGCACCTGGCGGCTCTCGGACAGGATCAACTCGACCAACCCGGGCTCGAAGCCGGTCTCCTCAGCCAGCTGATTTGCCCGGCCACTCGGCCGGGGCAGTTCGGCGACGCCGCGCCCCTCGGCTTTGGACACCACCTTGCTGGCCACGACCACGATGTCGCCGTCCTGGAGCCGCAGGTCCTGACCCTTCAGGGCGTCGATGATCAACCGGGCAAGATCGTCGTCCCGCCCCACCTCAGGCACCCCGGTGACCGCGAGGATGCTGACGTCCGGTGCTGGGGCAGCGCTCAGGACTGCGGGGAGCGGGCGGCCCACTCCTCCTCGATGGCCAGGTCGCGCCGGAACTTCCCGGCCTCGACCAGCACCTGGCGCCCCTCGGGGCCGGATTTCTCCAGGGCATCCAGGTCGTCAGGCGTATCGATATCGATGCGCAGCCGCGGGTTGTCCAGCACGATCACCCGGATTCCCAACTCGGCCGCCTCGCGGCGATGCTGAGCCAGCGACCCGGGGCCGAAATGAAGCCGCAGTGGCTGGGCAGGCGAGAGACGCAGCGCATTGGTCCCTTCACCCTCCAGGTTGGACACCATCACCAGGACCGGGGAGCGTGCCTTGAGCAGTTCATCGATGTCCTGGACGCGGGTCAGCGGGACGTCCGCCGATACCGTCAGCACGGTCTCCGCGCCGTGACGCCTGGCGTGCTCGAAGCCGGCCTCCACCGCGGCGCTCTGGCCCCAGAGGTCGGGGCGAAGAAGGGTCTCGAAGAGGTGGTTGCGCGCCAGGTAAGCGGTCTCCTCGTCCTCCACCACCGCGATGCGCTGGTCAATTGCCGGACTGCGCGATATAGCCGTCAGGACGCGGATTGCCGACGCGCGGGCCAACGCCCCCCGCTGGGCGGCATCGAGCTTGCCCCCGAGGCGTGTCTTGGCGCTGGTGAACGACTTGATGGGGACGACGGCCGAGACCACGAGACTATTCTGCCCGACCGCTGGTGCTGCACTAGGATTGCGCCCGATGGCGCAGGAGCCCGCTTCGGCCGAGGTTGGTCGGGACATCCCCGACGACTGGCTCAACGACTACAGCAGCTACCAGCAGTGCTTTGTCTGCGGCCAGCACAACGCTCACGGCCTGCAGGCCAGGTACCGCCAGGAGGGGGAGCGCATCACCACCGTTTTCACGGGGGATTCGCGGCACCAGGGATTTCCCGGCGTGGTCCATGGCGGGCTGATCTCCTCGCTGCTCGACGAGACCATGGGCCGCACCGCGCTCTTCGAACGCGCGTGGGTCATGACCGGGCGCCTCGAGGTGCGCTACCGCAAGCCCGCCCCCCTGGGCCAGCCCCTCACCGTCAGTGCCTGGACCACCCGGGTGCGCGGCATGTCCGTCGAGGCTCGCGGCGAGGTGCGCACCAGTGATGGCGAGCTACTGGCCGATGGTAAGGGGCTTTTCCTAAAGGTGCCCGAGGAGGTCAAGCGCAAGGCCCAGGAGGCTCACCCGGAGTTTGCCGAGTACTTCGACGCCGGCATGCCGAGGGACGAGGGATGACGCAGCGGTACTTCGTGTTCAACGAGGAGCACGACGCCTACCGCGACAGCGTCCGCGCGTTTGTCAGCAAGGAGCTTGCCCCTCACGCCGAGGAGTGGGAGCGGGCCGAGGACTTCCCCGACGAGGTGTTCCGGCGCATGGGGCAACTCGACCTCTTCGGCAACAAGTTCGACGAGAGCTACGGCGGCACGGGTGCCGGCCCGGTGTTCGAGGCCGTGCTGATCGAGGAGCTGGCCCGCTGCGGTTCCGGCGGCGTGGCGGCGGGGATAGGGGCGCACGGCCAGATCGCCCTGCCACCGATCGCCAACTTCGGCACCGAGGAGCAGAAGCAGCGTTGGTTGGTTCCCGGCATCAGGGGTGAGAAGATCGCCGCGCTGGGGATCACCGAGCCGGGCGCCGGATCGGACGTTTCGGGGATCACCACCAGGGCCGAGCGGGATGGCGACGATTACGTGCTCAACGGGGGCAAGGTGTTCATCACCAACGGCTGCCGTGCCGAAATCATGGTCACCGCGGTGCGCACCGGCGAGGACAAACACGCTGGGGTGTCATTCATCGTGGTGGAGAAGGGGACCCCGGGGTTCGACCAGTCGATCAAGCTCGAGAAGTTGGGCTGGCGCGCCTCGGACACCGCGCAGATCTTCTTCTCCGACTGCCGCGTTCCCGCCGCGAACATGCTCGGCGGGGAGGGGGCGGCGTTCCCCATGATCATGGCCAACTTCCAGTGGGAGCGGCTCTCGATGGCCCTGGGTGCGGTCACCGGGGCCGAGCAGACCCTGAGTCTGGCGACCAACTACGCCGCCGAGCGGGTCGCGTTCAACCGGCCGATCGTCCGCTTCCAGGCCATCAAACACAAACTGGTGGAGATGGCCACCGAGATCGAGATGGCCCGCCACCTCACCTACCACGCCCTCTGGCTCTACAGCCAGGGACGGGACGCGGTGAAGGAGGTCTCGATGGCCAAGATCGCGGCCACCGAATGCCACACCCACGTCGCCGACGAGGCGGTGCAGATTCACGGCGGCTACGGATACATGATGGAGTACCCCGTGCAGCGCGCCTGGCGCGACGCCCGCCTGGGCCCCATCGGCGGCGGCACCACGCAGATCATGCGCGAGATCATCGCCAAGGCGATGGACCTGTAGAGCGGGTACTATCTGCCCGCTGACTACCAACTGATCACCGGGGGTGTGAATTGAACTGGGTGCTCTTCTGGCTGCTGCTACACGTTGCCGGTGCGATCTTCGCGTTCGGCCCCACCCTGGTCTTTCCGATCGTCGGCGGACTTGCGGCAAGGGACCCGAAGTACGGCCACTTCGCGGCAGAGGTCAACCACACCATCGAAACCCGCCTGGTGCTGCCGGTTGCCATATCGATGGCGGTCAGCGGGACCGGCCTGATAGTCGCCGGGCACTTCAACCTGACCAGGCAACCCTGGCTCGGCGCCGGGATCGTCCTCTACATCATCGCGCTGGGAATCGTCACGGGTTTTGTGAACCCCGCGAGTAAAAAGCTGATCGAGGCCACTGCCGGCGGACCCCCGGCCGGCGGTCCCGAGGCGGGAACCCCTTCCGGACCACCGCCCCATGTTGCTGCGCTGATCAAGCGCACCCAGGTGGGCGGCATGATCCTCCTCACGCTCCTGGTGGTCATCATCTTCCTGATGGTGGTCAAGCCGGGTGGCTTAGGAGCGACGCTGTGACGGTTAGAAGGGCCGGTATACCAGGAAGCTGAGGCCCGCGGCCTCGGAGGTGTCGACGAAGGCGTAGCCTTTGCGCCGCGACCATGACCTCAGGTCGTGCTCGGCGCCGGGGTCGGTGGCGAGCACCTCGAGGACGCCGCCCGGGGGGACCAACTCCATCTCCTCTCGCGCCTTCAGTAGCGGCAGCGGACAGCGCAGGCCTCGGGCGTCTACCGTGCGGGAGGGCTTCAGAGGGGCGTCCATGACGTCCGACGACAATATATTGATGCTCCCGCCCTATCCATTCACGGCCATTGTGGGGCAGGAGCAGATGAAGCTCGCCCTGCTCCTCAACGCGATCAACCCGCGGATCGGAGGCGTGCTGGTGCGGGGCGAGCGGGGAACCGCCAAGTCGACCGCGGTGCGGGCACTGGCGGCGCTGTTGCCGGAGCGCAGCGTGGTCATCGGTTGTCGTTTCAGTTGCGACCCCAGCCAGCCGCAGAGCCTCTGCGTGGAGTGCCGCGGCCGGCTCTCTGCGGGCGAAGACCTGCGCACCGCGATGACGCGCATGCGAGTGGTCGAACTGCCCGTCGGCGCCAGCGAGGACCGCGTCGTGGGTTCAATCGACATCGAGGCGGCAATCCGCGAGGGCAACCGGCGCTTTGATCCCGGCCTGCTGGCCGAGGCCAACCGCAACCTGCTCTACGTGGATGAGGTCAACCTCCTCGACGACCACCTGGTGGACGTCCTGCTGGACGCGGCGGCGATGGGCGTCAATACCGTCGAGCGCGAGGGTATGTCGTTCAGCCACCCCGCGCGATTCATCCTGGTGGGGACGATGAACCCCGAGGAGGGGGAGCTGCGGCCCCAACTCCTGGATCGCTTTGGACTCTCGGTGGACGTCTCGGGCAGCACCGACATCGAGGAGCGCGTGGTGATCATGGAGCGCGATGCGGAGCGGAGTCGTGACCCCGAGGCTTTCGGTTCCCTTGCGGCGCG
>JBPCPW010000070.1:0-26252 GCA_050998755.1 Candidatus Dormibacteria bacterium | reverse complement strand
CCACCTCCTTGCCCTGGTTTTCCACGACCACCTCGGTGGACGACGACACCGCCACAAGCCACCGGCCGACCAGCTCCACGGGCACCGAGTACCGGTTACAGCTCACGTTCACGCGGCTCTTCTCGTCGACGCGGCATCGCGCCCTCAGCCCAAAGTCCATGGCCTCCGCGGGCAGCGGGCGGAGGTGCGGACGTTCCTGCTCCCACTCCTCGCCAACCGTGCGCTCGTGCCTGTCCAGGTGACGCTGAAGCTCCTCTTCGGCAGCATCCAGGCAGAGCTGCTCCAGCTCCGCCCAGCCGCTCACCCGGGGAACCGGCACCAGGTGGTTGCGCCGGAAATAGCCACACTCGCCCTCGACCCCTCCCTTCTCATGGGCCCCCTGGATCCCGGGGATGCAGAACTTCGAGTCGAACAGGTAGTGCGAGCGCAGCAGCTTGAAGTTCTCGGTCTCCAGCCGCGTCCGGCCCTTCAGCACCTTGCGTACGGCAAGGGTCAGGTTGTCGTACCAGACCTTCTCGAAGCAGCCGCCGTAGTGGGCGAACGCCCGGTTGTGCGCCTCCAGGAACGCCTGCTGGGTGGCCCGCTGCAGCGGCCAGTGGAACGGCGCACCACTGCACCGAGCCCGCATCTCGAAGAAGTTCACCTTCTCCTCGCCCCAGGGGAACACCACCCACGACTCCTGGAGGTCGACATCCGCCTCCTTACCGGGATTGTGATGCTGCGGCACCATCGCCTCGGGGACCGCGAAGATCTCCCGCCGGCGCTCCCGCACGTACTCGCGCACGGTCGACTCCGCGACCTTCGCCTCGTGCTCCTTGCGCAGCCGGACCCAGATCCGCCGCGCCGTGTGGCGTTGCTTGCGCGGCGCCTTGCGGTCCGCCTCCAGGATGCCGTCGATCTCCACCACCCACGGTCCCATCACCGGCCGCTCCCGCACCGGTACCTTCGGCGCCGGCGGCAGCGCGCTCAGCAGCGCTCGTCGCACCTCCCGCCTGTGACATCCATGCTTCTTCGCCAGCGCCTGGATCGCCCGCAGGCCCTGCTCGTGGTCCTTACGTATAGCCTCGTATAGCTCCACCTTGGGCATCTCCTTTCTCCCGTATCGCTTCGGGTCTGATTCACCGAAACCTTACGGATGGAGGTGCCCAGGGTGGGCCAACTCAGAGCATCATTCTGTGGATAAAGTGGGCCAACTCAGAGCATCGAACCTATTCCTGAGCGAGGTTGCGAGCCGGCGGATCTGGCATGGAGTCGCGGTCGACGCCATTGGTGCGGTTCATCAGCGGCAAAGGCCGGTCACGCTCCTTCTCGCACAACTCCGGGAAGCCGGCGTTGTCATCCCAGCCCGGCCAGGCAGCGCCGGATTCGAGCCTCCCCATCACGCCTTACTCGCTGGCTACATCGACTTCCTGCGCCAGCACCGAGGCATCCAGGAGGCGACCATTACACAGCATCGGCTCCTCATTGGCCGCTTCCTGAGCTTCGTTGACAGCTACGCCGGGGCGATCTGCCAACTTAACGCTGCACGCCGGCAATCTCGTGGTTTCGGCCCCCAGCGTATTCGATGTCCTGGCGTTACTGGCTCCGGGGGCTCGCGGAGCGACCGCCACCCGGTTGACCACCGCGCTTCACTCCGGGTCCACGCCGGGACAACTGCTGGCCGACACGGTCCGGCTCGAAAGTGAGCTCGAGGTGGACGGCCACACCCTGAGCCTGGCGCGCGCAGCCTGGCTTCAGGAGGGTTTTCAGATCCAGCAGTCCTACACGTCGTTGCTGACCCGCGCCGACGCCGCCCCCAAGGCCGTTAACGTTGAGGGCGATTCCGCGGGAGCCCAGAAGACCATTAATGAGTGGGTCGCGGCCCGAACCCGCGGGCGAATCCCCGACCTTCTTCCGGACGGCGCCCTCAGCTCGCTCACTCGCCTGGTTCTGACCAGTGCGATGGCGCTGGACGCGCGCTGGGTCATACCGTTCCAGCACAGTGCTACCGCGGACGCTCCTTTCGAGACCCCATCAGGCCGGCGGCAGGCCAGCACCATGCACGCCGTCGCGACGATGGACTATGCGTCCGGCCCGGGCTACACCGCAGTGCGTCTTCCCTACCAGGGTGGTCGCCTCGACGCCATCGTCATCCTGCCTGACCCGGGCGCGGATCCACTGAGCCTTGTGCCGGATCTTGCCGACGTTAGCGCGCGCCTGAGTAGCACGCGGGTCGCGCTGGCCTTGCCTCGGTTCACGACCTCGAGTTCGCTGGACCTCGTTCCAGCGCTGGGAGCGCTGGGGCTGCGCCCGCTCTTCACGAACGCGGACCTCTCCGGCATTGGTGGCCCGCCCGGATACCTCATGGTTTCCGGCGCCTTCCACCGCACCTGGCTTGCGGTGGATGAGGATGGAACCCGGGCTGCCGCCGCCACTGGGCTGAGCGTGGGGGCCACGTCGGCGATCGGGGGATCGCCGGTTTTAGTCACCGTTGATCGTCCTTTCCTCTTCGTGGTGCAGGACCGCCAGCATGGTGTGCCGTTGCTGGTGGCGAGGATCACCGACCCCCGGTAGCCGACGCGGCGATGCGTCCGTCGTGGGCGGCCTCCCGATGTCTGTCCTCAGCAAGCCTCTGACGTCACTCCCCAGCCGCGGCGAGCATTGCCGGCTCGCCCTCGATGACCCAGTCGACCGACCCATCCGGGACTCCACAGGTGATGAGCACGAGGTGCGGGCGCGAGCCGTCCTGGGCGAGCGCCGATGCCTGATCGTGCGAGAGCCGTTCCGGCGACCGGAGAAAGAACTGATGCCGGAGACCTAGCTCGTCCCAATAGGTGACCGAGTCGCCCATTCGAACCTTGGTCATGGGGGTGAAGGGCCCAGGGTTGTGCCCCACGAGCACCACCACCCCTGGCGGTGCACAGGAGTATCGGGCGCCGCCGGAGCGGGTGAGCGGTGCTAGCCCACTGCAGTCCGAGTAAATTTCGATCGGCACGCTGAGTCCGACAGCAGGTGCCGCGAACCAGTTCGCTCGCGGCGATGGCGCCGGCCGTGACGGGACCGAGGCTCGCACCACCGTGGCCGGTCTGCGGGGCGGGATCACGCTCGCCGCCGGCGCGAACATGCTCTCCGGCCCGTGAAACTCGATCACAGACCCCTCAGCGGGCAGCGCGTTCCAACCGAGCACGAGCCCGGCGCCCAGCACCAACAGTAGGAGCGGGCGTGTCAGACAGTTCACGGCTGAGCACTCGGATCGCGACCGGCCGGCGCGTAATCCCTCGTAATGGTCATCCCTTCACTGAGACCCAGAATCGGTGAGCTGCCTCGCAGCTTGCGCGACTTTGTCCGCAATGTCTTCGGGCTGGATCGTGTCTGCTTCACTGCCCAGGACGACCGCGTTGGGCAAGACGGTGTCCACGACCGGGGCGGAGTAGCGGACAAGGAAGATTCGAAGAATGGGGTGGAAATACCGGTATTGGCGCAACCGTTCTGCGAGATGCCGCGCACCGTCGGTGCCAGGCAACACCAAAGACTTGACCGGAGCTGTGGCATCCGAGCGCGCGTAGATCCGCGCCAATGCTTCAATTGTCCTAACCGTCTGTGCGGATGCGCCGGACATTGCCCCGGCCTCGCTCGGGGCGGGAATACCGTCCAGCGACACAGCTGCGGCGTCAGCCATGATGAGTCTCTCGTACCACCGTCGCCAGGCATCAGGGTCCATTCCGGAGGTCTTCAGGGCGCCGCTGCCGGGCTCGTGCAGCGCGTAAGGCGGAATCCTCATTCCGTCCTGCACCAGAGCCCAGACAGCGAATTGGGCGGCGGGGCTGGGTCTTATCGACCATTCAAAGTAGGCGGTCCCGCTGGCCTCGTGGCGAGGCGTCATTCGGAAGTTCATGTGCAACGCCGCCGTAATACGCGAATGCGGATTGGCGCCGGCCGCCTTTCGCAATTCCTCAATATGCATCTCAGCCGGCGATTCATTTCCGACGAATCCGATCAGGCATTCCGGCAGACCATCCAAACGACGAACTCACGGCCCCTGCTCGCTCATGGAACCGGGGATGCGACGAGGTCAAGCACCTCTGAGCCGTCGGGAACCGCGCAGGTATGGAGCACGAGATGCGGATACGGACTGTCGCGGTAGTACTGCTCGTCATCCGCTGCGCGAGACCGCACCGCAAAGGCGATGCTGTAATCGTGGCGCGCCCTGGCAGCATCCCAGTAGAAGACGAGGTCGCCGGGCCTTGCTCGCACCAGGGAACTAAAGGGTCCCGGGCTGTGTCCGAGCAGGAGGACGACGCTCTGCGGCTCGCACCAATCTCGCGCTGCAGCGGAGCGGGTGAGCGGCGCCTGAGCATCGCAATCGGTGTAATCCGCAACCGCCAATGTCATCCCGACTGCCGGCACCTCCAGCCAGTTGCTGTGAGGGGCTGCCAGATCACCCGCTGACGGTATGGGCGCAGCCATCACCAGTCTTGCCGCAGCCGCTGGTCTCGCGGCCGAGGCTGCGCGCTGACTCGCGGAATACGGGACGGGCGGAGCGACGATCGGGCTGATCGCGACCGCTGAGGGCGCACTGATCAACGATCGGACGGAAGCTTGGTTCTGAGTACATCCAGAGAGGGCGGCGACCGCCGACCCGGCGACCATGACGCGGGCCAGAACCGCTGGCGTCGGCCACGCTGACGAGAGCGGACTCACTGCGGGACGGCCACCACGACGACACGGGCGGTATCAACGTGATTGGGGTAGCAGGTGAAAAGCGTGAGCTCAGGTCGAGCACTTCGGGCAAGGATTCTGACGGCGTCAGGTCGAACCACCCAGGGCGGGCCTCCGACGACGTAAGAGCTGGTGCGCCCGCCATCTGTCTCCAGGGTGATCGTGTCGCCCGCGCGCAGTTCTGAGAGTCGGACGAACACCGCCCCCTCAATGTCGTCGTGGGCGTACAAAACTGCGTTTGAGCCTCCGCCGAGTGGCGAGGAAAAGGCATAGTGGGTGACGCTCGGCCCGGGCGCGATCAGCATCTCGCGCCGGGAGTTCAGGCCGCGCTCGTATATCGGGACGCGCTCAAGGCCGATGGCTGGGATGGTCAGAAAGCCGACAGGCTTTCCGGGCTGAGCCCGGGTTAGACTCTCTCGCTCCGCGACTGATGAACTGACCAACTGGCTGGGCGGTGCCGCAGGCCGGTGGCCGAGCGAAACATCATGGGCGGGGAGGATAGATCCCGTTACCTGAGCGATGGCTGTCACCAGCAGCACGACAACGAAGGCGGCCAGAAGGAGGCCGGAGAGGCTTGGCAACCTGCGTTTCAGTGCAGCTCGTTCGAATGGGATCGCGGCCATCGGCATGGCTCAGCGTTCGTCGCCCCGCGTCCGCTCCGTCCCGGCCCTCTCGGCGCCCAGCTTGGAGGCCCAGCTCGCACCAAGGGCGAACGCCATGTGGGCGATGTCCTCCAGCGCCGGGTCGGCAAAGCGGGGGTGGAGGTTGTCATCGACGAGCTCGCTTAGCAGGGAGTCGGATCGGTCGGCCATGCCCCCGAAGCGTGAGAGGGCCCAGAGTAGCAAGACCTCCTCGGCGAGACCGGCGCCCAGGCAGTCTTCAGCGGATTCCTCCCAACGGGCGAGGCCCTGCCACGCAGGCCATAGCTCAGCAGCCGGTCCGTCGAGGCCGGCGGGTTGATTGCTGGCGCGCTGCCTGAGTCTTTCCGCGTCCAGGACCAGCCTGAGGTGCGGCTCGCCGTCCTTCCGCGACGCCGTACCGCTCACAGAGCTGGTTCCACCAGGGGGGACACGCGGCGTCGCGGTGCCGTCGGCTCTTGCTCGTGCTCCACCGCCGCCCCACCGAGGTAGGACTCGAGCAGAGCCGGGTCGTCCTTCAGCTCAGAGCTAGGGCGGGTCAGCGCGACCTCGCCCTTGGACAGGACGTATGCCCTGCTGGTGTTGGCCAGCGCCAGGAGCACAAACTGTTCGACGAGGAGGATCGCCGTGCCGGTGGCGTTGACGCGGCCGAGAACCTCGTACAGGTCCGCCACCACCTTGGGCGCGAGCCCAAGCGACAGCTCGTCGACCAAGAGCAGCTTGGGCTTGGACATCAGGGCCATACCCACGGCGAGCATCTGCTGCTCCCCGCCCGAGAGGGTCGAGGCCTTCTGACCGCTGCGCTCGCTCAACCGCGGGAAAACTTCATAGATCTGGTCCAGCTGTTCCTTGAATCCATGCCTGTCCTTGCGCCGGGGCCAGTAGCCATACCGGAGGTTTTCCCGGACGGTCAGGGCGGGGAAGAGTTCGCGGCCCTCGGGGAGGTGGGCGATGCCTCTCTTCACCACCTGCGGCGCCGACAGGGAATCGATACGCTGGCCGCCGAATAGGATCTGCCCGGAATGTGGCTCGACCAGACCGGAGATGGCCCGCAGGGTGGTCGACTTGCCCGCGCCATTGGCGCCGAGCAGTGCGACCATCTCCCCTTCCCCGACGTCGAGACTCACGCCGCGGAGCGCCGGCACCAGGCCGTAGCGAACGTGGCACAGCTTTAGCTGCAGGAGTGGACCCGATGCAGGGCTCGGACGCGACGAGCCGCGGGCCGCCTCGGTTCGAAGCGTCTCCATCATATCGGGACTAGGCCGCCTCAGCGGAACCAAGGTAGGAGGCGATCACCGCCGGGTCACGCTGGATCTGGCTCGGCGTCCCGGACGCGATCAGCCTGCCCTGGTCCAGCACATAGATGTAGTCGCAGAGCCTCACCACCATGTCGACGTCGTGCTCGATGACGAGCAGGCTCACGCCGATGCGGCGCAGGAGCTGCAGCCATTCGATGAGGCGCTCGGTCTCCCTCGAATCGAGCCCCGACGCGGGCTCATCGAAACACACCAGCTTGGCGCCGGTGACGAGCGTTCGGGCCACCTCGATCTGCCTCAGCACGCCGAACGGAAGGCCCGCCGCCAGCCGGTGCGAGTACTGTTCCAGCTCCATCAGGCGCAGCACCGCGTGGACCCGGGCGCGCGCCGCACGCTCCGCGCGGCGAGCGCCCGCGGTGACGGCCAGCGCGCCGAAGAGGCCGGTTCGGTTCTGCAGGTGAGTGGCGACCAGAAGGTTGTCGAACACGCTCAAGTTGCCGAAAAGCTGCAGGACCTGGAACGTCCTCCCGACACCAAGCGCAGCGCGCTGATGCACGTCCCAGCCACCGACATCGTGTCCGTACAGGCTGACTGACCCGGCGGCCGGCTGGTTGAGCCCAAGGATGGAGTTGAACAGGGTCGTCTTTCCCGCTCCATTCGGACCGATCAGGCCCACGATCTCGCCCGCGCCCACACTGAGGGAGGCGCCATTCACGGCCGTCAGGCCTCCAAACCGGACCGTGATGTCGCTCGCCTGCAGCAACCAGGGCTGTCGCCGTCCGTCGGTACCCTCCTCCCCCGCGACCCGGTGTTCACGCTCGGCCGCCTCAAGAAGCCGGCGGAGGTCGGAATCCGAATCGGACTCGTGCCGCTCCGGCAGTGCCGTGATGTTCGCTTCCTTGGGGGGGAGCAGGTGGTCGACCAGGGCGAGGACATCGACCGGCTCGGCCGCAGTCCCTCCCTGCGTTCCCGAGACCAGGCGGCCGACCGACGCCAGCGGTGCGGTGACGACGTCCGCGAAGCGGGCAAGGGCGCGCGACAGGCCGCCGGGCTGGCTGGGGGTAGCTGAGACGGTTGCCGCAGGCCTGCGCGGCATCCGCCTGCCGACCGCAGAGAGTCCCCCCCCCCACCATGCCTGAACCCGGCCTGGCAGAGCGCCGAGCCCCTCACGGAAGAAGAGGAGCACGGCCACGAGAGTCGCTGCGGAGATGAGATCGAGGTAGTTGGCCAGCGCCGGATAGTGAAAGAAGACCTCTCCCACGAGAAGGGCAAAAAGGAGCGCAGAGACGACAGCACCACCCAGGCTCCTGAGCCCCCCGACCACGGCCACGCTGAGGTAGAAGAGCGAGTTCATGAAGCTGAATTGGCCCGGCGCGACGGTCCTCTGCCCCACCAGGATCAAGGCCCCTCCCAGCCCGGCCAAAGCGCCGGAGCATGCGAAGGCGAGGAGCTTGAAGCGGGTCACGTTGATGCCGAGCGAGGCCGCGGCGACCTCGGACCCACGGATGGCAGCAAACGCGCGGCCGACCCGGGAGTCGCGAATGTTGGCCACCCCATACAGCGCAATAAGGGCGGTGGCCAGGCCAGCGTAGTAGAAGACGTGACCGTCGGCGAGGTTGAAGTAGGGGATCGTCCCAGGCCTGCCGATAGTCTCGGATGGGATGCTGACTCCGCTCGGTGTGGGGACCAGCCAGATCTGGGCGAAAAGATACCGATCGGCGACAAACGCGAAGATCAGGGTCGCGACGGCCAGGTAAAGGCCTCGCACCCTCAGTGCAACCACCCCGATCACCATCGCCAGACCCGCGCCCGCGGCAGTACCGACCAGGAGGGTGACGGGGAAGCGGACGCCGAGGTGCAGGGTGGTAAGGGCCCCGACGAACGCCCCGATCCCTACAAAGGACGCCTGCGCCAGCGAGATTTGCCCAACGAGCCCTATAAGCAGCACCAGCGACACCGCGACAATCGTGTATTGGAAGGAAAGGAAGGCGGTGTTGAGGTAGTCATATGGAACGCCGGGGATGAGGGGCCAGACCACCACCGCAATGAGAACCGCGGCTGCCACCGCACCGCGCGTTCTCATAGTGCGTCGGCTCGGATGTCGCTCGTCGCGAGCCGCTGTCCCCGTAACGCCATCACCACCAGGGCGACAACCCCGAGCACCAGCTCCGGCGCGCCCTGGCTCTGCGCTATCCCCGAGATCTGCGGGATCACGCTTAGAGCCGGCACCATGCCCTCGATCACACCGACTATCACCGCGCCGAGGAGGACGCCCGGCATGCTCTCGAGGCCTCCGATCAGCGCCGCGATGAAGGCGGGCAGGACCCCGAGCGAGACGGTGAACGGGTCCAGCCCTCTGGCTCCCGCGAGGAGGATCCCGGCCAGGCCGGCGAAGGCCCCCCCGAGCACCCAGGCGAGCGCGCCGGTCCAATTCGGGTCAACTCCGCGCAGGGCGGCACCTCTACGGTTCTGGGCGGCACCGCGCATGGCCAGTCCCAGGTCGGTGAACTGGAGGAGGCCGAACAGAAGTCCAGCCGCGATCACCGAGATGGGGAATATCGTGATCTGATCCCAGGGCACGAACCCCGTCCGTCCCAGATGGAGCGCCCCGGCCGGGAGCACTTTGGGCATGTCCTGTACCGGCAAAGTTCCGTAGACACGCGAGACGACCGCGATGGCAAGGGTCAGGGCGGCGACAGTACCGACCGTCTGGGTCGTCGGTCCGGCGCCGCGCAGGCGCCGGATGAAGACGACCTCCACCAAGAGACCAAGTGCCCCGCCAATCACGATGCCGAAAGCTATGGCCAAGAACATTGGGACATGCCAGCGGGCGACCATCTGATAGGTGGTGTAGGCAGCCACCATGGCGAGAGCCCCATGTGCCAGATTCACCACCCGTGAGGCCTGGTAGATGACCGTCACGCCTAGCCCGAGCAGCGCGTAGGCGCCGATCAGGGGCAAGGAGAG
The DNA here is from genome assembly GCA_050998755.1 of Candidatus Dormibacteria bacterium. Lineage (GTDB taxonomy): Bacteria > Chloroflexota > Dormibacteria > DASZGP01 > DASZGP01 > JAXDLW01. Next base: position 16,693 of record JBPCPW010000070.1, on the reverse strand, counting down.
GAGCACGTACAGCAGGGCGGTGGAGAGGAAGTCGGGCATGGACCTACTGCATGTCCGACCCGGGCGCCGGATCGGGGAGGAAGCCGCTCTGGAGATAGTTCCAGCCGTTGAAACTGCCTGAGAAGTTGTCGCCGAAGGCCGCCATGGTCAGGTTGGCCAGGTGGTTTGAGCCCCAATGCATGTCCGAAGCCATCCCCGACTGGAATGTCATGGTGTCTAGGGCCTGCTTTAAGTTCGCCCTAGTCAGGTTGGGCCCTGCCAGGAGCGCGGCCTTGATGAAGAGTTGAGTCCCGATGTACGCACCCTCGGTGAACTCGTTGTGGCAATCGTCCTGCGGACGCACACTCCTCAGCGCTTGGCAGTAGGTGGCCACCGCGCCATCGTCGAAGGGTTGGATGGCTGGCTTGTAGCCAGTCCACACGATCATGTGATTGCAGGGGTCGCCGCAGGCTGCGCCCACCTGGTCGTCGAAGAGTGGCTCGCCACCGTACAGGGTCTTCGCCCAGGAGCTCGTCGCGACGTTCGCCTCGGCCCGCATCCAGGTCTCGGCCGGCTGGGGTTCGAGCAACAGGACGACGGCATCGCAGGCCGCGCAGTACGAGTTGAACTGCTGGATGGAAGTCGAGTAGTCGGTCTGGTCTGGCGAGATGCCGCAGAAGCCCTGGGCGCATCCAGTGCCCGGCGCCTGGCCGCCGACCCGGCCGACCTCCGCTTTGAACGCGGCCGCCCCCTCGAGGCCGAACTTGTACAGGCTGTCGTACACGATGCCGAACTTCTTTGCCCCGTTGTCGTGGGCGTGTTTGGCGATGATGTGCATGTTCGTGACGGTGGAGGCGGCGACGGGCCATATCCAGGAGTCCTGGTACTGGGATTTGAGCATCCCGTCGGTGCCCACCACGGGGATCCCGGCGTTGTCGATGCTCCCGTTCTTCTTGGCCGCGTCCAGGCCCTCGGAGTCGGGCTCGCCGACCAGGGCGAAGACCTGCTTGGACTGGATGAAGTTGTTGATGTAACCGGCGCCTGTCGGGCCGTTCCAGCCATCGTTGATGGTTGTGATCGTCACGCGGCGACCGCAGATTCCACCGGCGTTGTTGACCTGGTTGATCGCGGCCTGCATCCCGTCCGCCGCCTCGCCGAGGAAGCCCGCGCCGGGGCCGCTGGTGACGATCGTGCTGGCGACGTGGATCTCGGTCGCCGAGATGCCTGCGTCGGTCGCCCCTCCATTCCTGCCGGGGGCGCACTGAAATCCCTGAGGGCTGCCTGGTCCGCTGCCGCCGGCCAGACCGCCGCTGGTGGCGGCTCCGCCGGCCAGACCGCCGCTGGTGGCGGCTCCTCCGGATGTTCCACTGGTGCCGCTGGTTCCAGTCGTACCATTGGTCGTGCCACTCGCTGGTCCGCCTTGGGTCGTGCTGGTGCCTCCGTTCGCGGATCCCGACGGGCCGTTGACCGCGACCACCCGCTCGCCGAAGTTGGGAACGACGGCCACGGCCGACATGATCAGGGCCGCCACGACCGCGACCGTCAGCGCCACCCACCCGTAGCCGGGAGGGAACGCCTGAGATTGCGAGTTCACCTGGTTTCCAGCGTCAGATCGTGCAGCCACAATCGCCTCCTCGCCATGAGCAAAAGGGGTAGGCCGAGCCACATCAAGTAGCTCAGCATCTGTAGCGCCGCCTGCGGCGAGCGCCAAAGCCAGCGGAAGCCCTCGAAGAACCTCACGATTCCCTTGTAGATCCCATTCGCGGCTCCTATCAGCGGCCCTGTAGGGCCGGATGCGGTCCCCTGGCCCCCCGGGCTCCCCGGAGTTCCCGGCGTTCCCGGCGTTCCCGGCGACCCGGGGATCTGGGTCGTGACCCCAGGCACGCCGGCTGCGCTCGCCGCGGCCAGGCACGCGTCTGGGCTGACGCTTGAGCTCGCGTCGGGCGCGGATGCGGATGGAAAGCCCCGCTCAGCACCCGAGCCGGTTGCGGCCAGTGATGCCGCCTGCTCCGGAGGCACGAGCGCCGAAGGCGTACTACCTTGACAGGTCAATGTGGAGAGGCCAGGTGGGGGCAGGCTGCTGAGCCCAAGCTCGGCATCGACCTCCACTCCGGCCAGATCATTGACCAGCCGGTTCAGCTGATTCCGGCCATCGTTGAAGAACACGATGCGCATCGCCGGCAGGAAGGTGGACTCCTCGGGAGTCATCCGGTTGAACTGCTGGTCGCCGAACTGCTCCGTTTGGTTGGCCTGCACCACAGCGATGTACCCGCCGGGAGAGCCATTACCGGAGTGCTCGTCATGGACGTAACGGACGTCGGGCTCCGGTTGGGAGATGTGGATATGCGGGAATGAGACATTTATTTGATCGAAGACCTGCTGGATAGGCCCGGTGCATATACCGGCGCAGATGATGGTCGACGCGCCGTTCACGGAGATGCTCACGTCGCGCACGGTCGTGGCGGTGCCTGGCCGACCGTTGGCGCTGGCGGTCGCGGTCTGGGTTACCTCGCCGATGGATAACGCCCGCCCGGAGATATCGACGATGTGGATGCCGTGCGCCGTCGCGGTTGCGCTGCTCACCGCGCCCGCGCCGCCTGCGGGTGGGGCCACGGATGTGCTGGCGCTCCCCGAGGCGACGTCCAGAACCGGAAAGCCGGGGACGCCCAGGTGGAGCTGGCCGCTGAAATGGCCGGAGCCCATGGCGCTGCCCAAGGGTTCGGGCGCTGAACATTGGACCTGGGCGCTCGCACCCTCGGTTCCACTCAACGGCTGAGTTACGGGCTTTCCGTCCGAGGTCCTCGAAGTGGTCGCGTAGAAGCCGGCCCTTTCGGAGTGGCTCTCACCCCCAGGGAGGCTGCAGGTTGCGTCAGGGTAAGGCCACGCCTGGGTCGGGGCGGTGGAGGGAGGGTCTTGGGGTAGAGGCGTGCCAATGCACTTGCCAAGAAGGGAGGGATCGCTGCACTGAGCGTAACCAATCGAGGTGTTGCCGTTCGCATCCGCCAGCGCCGAAGCTGCTCCCTGCGCCGACCCATTATTGAGAGCGAGCTTCGTGACAGCTCCGGCCATGAGGTCGCGATCTCCAGAGCCAAACGGAATCTGGTGGCTATCGACACCGAAGGCGTTTGACAAGACCCCACCAATTCCACCGACGAAGTCGGTGTGCACTCCGTAGCCCCGGGCGTTTCCGCCGTAGACCGTGGTGAGCACCGAGCCGGGCGGGATCGCGCCATGCAACGTGTTCAACTTGTCGACATCGCCGACGGGGGGATCCACAGTCACAGGAGACGCGTCTCCCACCACCGTCAAGTAGGGGACCGTGCACGCACCACATTTCCCGTCGGCGCCGGGATCGCCGATCAGATAGTTGAGTAGAACTCGGGTGTACGGATGACCGGCATCCCGAGGCAGGACCGGCAGCTCGCTGCCCCCCATGAAGCCAGCAAGAGCCTTATACACAGAGCCCACATAAACTGGCGTTCTCCTGCCGTCCAGGACGGTCAGACCGGACTCGAAGGAGACGGCGTAGATGCGGCCAGTTGTCTCGTCGTGGGCAAAGCTGGTTCGGTTCGCGTCGTTGAAGGAACCCACAGCGGTGCGTCCAAGGAAGGTGTTCAGGTTGCCGTCGTAGGCGATCATCGTGATGCCGCTTTGAGAGGTTACCGGGACGAAGCCTCTGCCAGAACTGGTGTCGAAGATGAAGCCCGCATTCCCGTCCAGGCCCTGGCCTGGCACGTTGACACTGCTGATCGTCTGCGGGCATTCCGTGGCTGGCGCCTGGCACGCCTTGCCTGTGGTGTCGAGAGCGCCGAGGCTCAGTCGCACAATCGTGTCCTGCGACTGGCCGGCCCCGGGGCCGGTATCGCAGGGAGCAAATATATAGCCGCCACTGCGATGCGGGCTGTTGAGCACGTAGTTCGGCTCCATCCCGCGCAGGCAACCGGACAACGACGTGGTCCAGAGTGGTGTCGCGCTTGGCGTTGCCCCGCCCGACAACCCGATCGCGCTCAGGGCCACACCAGGAGGGGGAGCGTTGTAAGGTGACACTGACTTCCAGCCGTGTGAGGTCGTCACCAGCAGTTGGTGGTGTGTCCCGTCCCAACTCAAGCCTTCGATCACCGGCAGGGCCCCCTGCGACGCGGGCAGATCGAGCACGGACAGCAACTTCAGCGACTGCTCCGAGTAGACGCCGATCTGCGCAGCCCCCCCAGGCAATGACGATTGAACAGCATCTCCGGCGGTCAAAGGGACGAGGAGAACCCCGTCGATGGGGTCGATTGCGACCAGCGGGCTGAATGTCCCGCGATTACCGAAGAAGTTGGCGTGGACGGTGTATGCGGGATCTGCATTTGCGCCGGTCGGCACGCACGTCTTGGCTACAGGAGCGACATACGAGCCGAGTCGATATGCGACGAAGGTCGAGTCGACCCCAAATAAATCCCCGCACTGGTAACCGCCATTGAGCTGGTACTCGAACAGAAGCCCGTTTGCCGGGTCGACCAAGAACGCCGTTGACTTGGTTTGATCACCCGAAGCTGTGTGAATGAAGCGCTCGAAGTAGTTCGGGATCGTTTCGTTGAGGCGTGCCAGGGTGCCTACCGGCGGTGAAGCTGGGTCCGCGGCCATCCCAAACTGGGAGGTGCTAGCTGCGACCACCGAAATGATCGCCGCCAAGGCGAACAGAGGCAATCGGCGAATAGAGAGAATACCCATAATCAGCTCCCCGGGAAATGCGAGGAGTGGGCGACCTCTCAGGCCGCCCACTCCCCATCACGGGGCTTTTGCTCGGCTAGGCCGTCTCGCTGAGGGTGGCGACGGTCGTCACGGTGAAGCCGTTGGTGCAGACCGGGGGACTTCCGCCAGCATCGGGTGCGATCTGGACGGTGCCCGCCACTACGAGCCCGGTTCCGCCGTCAGATTCAGTCCCACTGCCAGTTATCGTTCCCACGCCGCCGGCGAAGACGATGTGGAAACTGATCAAGGCTGAACCGTCGGTGCTGGAGATGCTAGCGCTGCCGTCCGCAGTGCCCGTACCGCAGACGATGTTGGCGAATGAGCCGCTGGCGGTCACGCTGCAGTGCGTATCGACTTCGGAACCTGCTGGCTCGGTGGTGCTGTCGACATCCGACATCAGCGCACAGGTACCGGAGTTGAAGCCGAAGGTTCCGCCCCCACCCACCAATAGGACGGTGGCGGCTGCGTGACCCTGAAACGCGATCGTATCGCTAACGCCGGGGGTGTCTGCGTGTGCGGCCATGGGCGCCAGCGCCATAAGGGACAGGCCAAGCCCTGCCACGGTTCCCATAAATCGCTTCCTGAATCGCAAGTGCACTCCTCTTTTTGGGTTGGGGCGAGCCGCCAAGGGCTCGCTCTTTCACGGGTAGTCGCGCGAAGGTGCCATTTCGTTACACTTCCGCCGGATCGACATTGAAAGCCCGTCGCGGAGCCATAACCGCGATGCTCGCTCGAGTCACGGCCTGAGGCCACCCAGGAGGGTTGGCTGGCCTCGGAGCCTAGGCGGCTCGCGAAATAGCTCGGGCGTGGCTCCTGGCTCTGGGTCGGACGATTGTCCAGGCGACGACGAGCCCGGCCCCTCCAACCAGGGCGGAGATCGCCAGCCACGGCAAGGCAAGAGCGGTGCCCGTCCCGCCGGTCCCTTGGGCGCAGGATGGATTCCAGGCATCTCCATTCGTGCTGCAGAGGAGCCCGGCATGCGAGCTTCGACTGGGGAAGAACCCGGCAAAAATGCGACCGTCAGGAGCCAGCGCGACCGCCGAGGCTCCGGCTTCCAAGGGCGTTCCAGCGGTAAGGGACGTCCAGGACTGGCCACCATCCAGACTGCGGTACACACCCCCGCCGCTCGCTGAAGGCTTCCGGCTGCCGAACACCTGGAAGACCGCCGCCACAAGAGTTCTGTTCGGCCCCAACTCCCTATAACGGGAGTCCAGCGCCAGCATTGGCGTCGAGGTCGCCGTCGCGTCGCTCGCACCAACGGTCAGGGTGTCGAACGTGCGGCCTCCGTCGTTCGACTTATAGATCCCACGCCCAGACTGAGCGAACACGACGCGGTCCCGCTCGAATGATGAGGACGGGTAGAGGGTGACTGGCAGCGAGAAGGTGGAGGCCCCTGGCAGGGTCGCGGATCCGGAGCAAGTGAGGCTCGCGTCACATTGCTGGATGATGGGCAGCCTCGACGCAGAGTCCGCGCCGACAAGGAGTCGGTCTGAGAGTCCGCTCGCCGCCGCCGGGTCGGGGCCAAACGCGAAGGCCTGATCCAGGAGCTTGCCGCCCGACCCCTCTACAGCAGCCGCGACGGTGCCCTTCAGGAGGTAGTCGCGGGGGGCGGCGACCGCAACCGCACCATCCCGGGCGAAGGCCGGTGCCACCGTTGGCGTTCCCTGCGGGCCGACGACCCGCCAACTGTCGCCGAGATCGTCACTTCGCACCAGCCCCGGCGGAGAACTGTCGAAGAGAGTCTCGCGGCCGCGGGCATCCACGCCGATAACCGGGCGGCGGCCAGACCAATTCACCGCAGCGGCGCGCTGCCACGAATCACCGCGATCACGAGTCCTCCAGAGGTGAAAGCAATCCTTACCGCAGCCCCCTATTGGGCTTGAAACGGCCAGGACGAAACCGGTTCGCGAGTAGCCTGGGGACACGGCGATCCAGAAGACGGACTCGTTCCCAATCGCGGATGCCGCCGCAGCAGACGTCGGTGCCGCGATCGCCGCCAAGCTAGTCGCAGCCGGTGCCGCTGCCAGGAGGAGCAGGGCACCTAGAAGGATGAGGCGGACGGACCGGCCGGTTGCCGTGTTAGGTCGACCGGTGGCTCGGTGCCGCAACGACGATCAGCCCGAGACGAAGGTAATGGCCCCGCTCAGCTGGGTGTTCGCAGTGCCCGAGACAGGGCACAAGGCCGTGTCGGTTGCTGTCCAAGCGAGGTCAGCGTCTGCGTCGAAGTCCACTGCCGTCAGTACGAGATGAAGGGTTCCAACGGTGCCCGTAACCGTGACCGACACATTCTTTGGAGCAGGTGTCCCACTGTTCCAACTCAGCGTTCCGAACATAGACCCAACGGCGGCGTCGCAACTCATCAGGGCGGACCCGCTCAGATTCACCGACATCGTGCTGGAGCCGGCATTGCCGCTGCAGGATGCAGATCCGGTTACGCTCAGCCCTATTGACCCCGGCACGCTGGTCACCCTCGGCTGGAAGCCAGCGCTCAAGCCACCGAGGGAGGTGCAGACACCCACGTAGCGATAGGTGGCGGGTCGGGCAGCGGCATTGGTGGCGCCGCCGAGCGCCGGCAGAGATAGACCCAGCGCGAGCGCGCAAGTCAAAGATCGGAGTCGCGACCTACGTCGAAGAAACCATGTCCGCTTTCGCACGGGGCGTAGTCGACGCAGGGGAGCGAAACGTTACATCTTTGGGCTCTGGAGCTAATCCTTTAGCAGCTGGCCGCCCAGGTGGACCCTCCGTCGGTCGAACACCTGACGCCGAAGTTTCCCGAGGGATCCACCAGAGCCAGGCTGGCTAGATATCTCCCATCGGGCAGCACCAAGAGGCCAGATAGCCGCAGGGACGATGGAGCGCCCATGGAAGGGAGCTGGGCGAAGCTTCTCGCCTGGTCCGAGGATCGGAGGACGGCTGAACTGGCGGAGCTACCCTGCATAGCCAGGGTGCCCAACAACAGCGCATGGCTCTGGGCGTTTGTCTGGTCGAACGCCGCGGCAACGATCTGGCCGCCAGTTGAAGTGGTCACGGCGTGGAACCTGAGACCCCCATCAGTTGAAATTTCCAGCGCGCTGGATGTGACGGCGATGACGGTGTGGTCGGTGGACACGGCGGGTGAGACGAAGAGCCGCAGCGAGGACAGGCCGGGAAAGCTCTCTTGCGTACCGCAAAGCGAGGCCGCGCAGCCGACTAGGGTAGAAGTCAGCTGTCCTGGATAGGCTGGATCCGGCTGCGGGCCGCTGACTAGAATGTGGTTCGAGTCACCGATGAAAGCGAGGTCGTCGACCCCGGTGACCGTCGGGGGAAGCACCGGCCCGGGAGTCAAGGTGCCACGAGCTGCGTGGTACCAGGTCAGGGGTGTCGTGCCAAGCAGGATCGCGGCGTCCCCGGCGACGGATTGCGGACTGACGGCGGCGTGTTGAGCTCCGGGCGCGACGAGGCGGAAGGTGTTTCCGCTATCATCGCTGCGCTGCAGGCCGACCTGGCCTATCGCGAAGATGGTGCGGTCGGCGGGATAACTTGGCGGGAGCAAGATCTGGCCGCCACCAAACCCGACAGCCGGCAGGTGATGCCAGGACCCGCCAGAGTCATTGGTCTCGAACACGGTGGCGCAGGTCGAGTAGCAGTTGTGGACGAGGGTGCCTGAGGCGAAGACCGTGCGGTCCCTCGGGTAGCTCGGCGAGGGGGTCATGGAGCTGATGCCGGCATCCTCGTGATGTGCGCCCGCGCCCGGTGCCAGCAGATTCCCGGCGACCTGCCCCGGAGTGACGGCCCCGCCCTGCCAGCTCGGCCGGGCCTCGTTCCTGCCCGAAGCGGTGGTGGGCGCGGGCCGCTCCCTGCCGACCCCCGAGATCGCGGCAGTGTGATTATCAGCAACTAGGGCGTGACCGACGCCCGCCGCAGCGGCGCGCTCTGAGGGGGCGGTGGCCGAAGAGCCTGACGAAGTGATGACAAGCGTAACCACTAGCGCGCCAGCAAGGCCCTGAGCGGCTACCCCCCAAACCTGCAATCCCGAGACCTCACACAACCGCCCGCTCAGGCGGCCCGCACGGTCGCGGAGCGATGACCAGGCGCGCAAGCGCGGAGGGGAGAGAGCACCGGACTCGACATGAGTCTGTGGCCAGAGAAGGCTGCCGACCGCGCCGCCGATCGCTTCAAGTGCCGACCGGGCGCGTCCCCGAGCTCGCATGGCCCTGATGCGGACGGTGCCACTCGGGACGTTGAGGCGCTGCGCGACTGCCTCCATGGTCCAGCCACCGATGTAGAGATCGGCGAGTAGCCGAGCGTCTTGGGGCCGGAGGCGCTGGAGAAGCTCCATCATCAGCGCGCTTGCCACCGCGGCGTCCTCGGGAGTTGGCGACGCGGGCTCTGGGACGCTCTCAAGCTGGACTTCACGCTGCTTGCGCCGGTTGACGTCCTTGCAGGCGCAGGCGGCGGCGTGAATAAGCCAGGCCTCGGGATTGATGATGCGGCGTTCCCGACGCTGGAGGAATCGCACGAAGGTGTCCTGGGTGGCGTCGTCGGCATCGGCCTCGCTGGCCGTGCGCGAGCGGCAGAAACGGCGGACAGCATCTGCATGAGCCATCAGAACGGCGGCGTCGGGCTCGCCGAACCCGACCGCAGCCTCGCCGTGGACTGCAGCGGCACTCAGCGTCAGGCCGACGCCCGACGCGTGCTCAACGGCTGGCAATCATTCCCCCACTGTAACGTTCTGGGCCGTTGGCGCGACTTCGGTCTGTCTTGAACCCAACTCAACGCGCAACGAGTACCTACCGATGAGCCACTTCGTAGCCTTTACCCCGCATCACACCGTCGTGTCCCGCAGCCTGGCGCCCGGCCAGGACCCGCGCCGAACGCCCGGGTGCATCAGTTTAGGAGCCCATCCCAAACGCTGTCTATGGTACGGGGTGATAAAGATGCCCGCTTGGCCGGGAGGGCGGGGATAGGATGCCCGAAGCCGCCCGGCAGGGAAGGGCGAACCTGCACCCCGTCGCCCCGGGGGCCCGGGCCACCCCGCCTGAGCGCCGTGAGCTTATTGGCCAGCTCATCGAGTCGCTGGAGGGACGCCTTGACGATCTGGCGTCTTCCATCGTGCGCGAGATGCGAGTCGAGATCGCCGCCTACAGCGCCATCGAGAGTCAGCGGCGGGTCGAGGCTCTGGATCAAGGGGTTCGCGCGATCGCCACCACCTTCTTCGCGGTTGTTAAGCAAGGACGGCGTCTCAACGCCTCCGAAGCCCAGCTGCTGACCGAAGTCGCGGCTGACCCGTCCGAGCACGGGATAGCGCTCGAGAGCCTGCTCAGCGGCATCCGACTAGCCATGAGGGTGGGTTGGCAGTACGGCGTCGGTCAGGCACGGGCTCTGCCTGGCTACCCGGCTGTTCTCGAGGCGCTCGGTGACCTGGCAGTCGAGCTCTTTGACTTCATCGATGACCTGAGCACGGCGCTGACGGAAGGTTACCTGAGGAGGGAGCGAGAACGTCTGGCACGCCGGGAGAGGGATCGCCAGAGCATCGTCGACGATCTCTTGGTCGGCGACTTCCCGTCGGACGCGGACATGCAGACAGTGGCCCTAGAGCACGGGCTGGACCTGAGTCACGACCAGGTGCTCCTGGTGCCGACCGCAGCAGGTGGCGACGCCCGATGGCGTCTGCGGGACGCTGTTCGCGGCTTCGTCAAGGACCTACCGAGCGTGGTCGCCGTTCCGGTGAATGCGGGAGCTCAGGCCCACGCGGTCCTCCTTGCACCCCTCCTCCGCCCTGACGACATGGCTCGTCATCTCGATATCGCAGAACGGATCGCACTGGCCAGTGGCGTGCTGGTGCTCGCGACCCAGCCCCTGCGTGGAGCAGGCGAGATCCATCGCGCGTATCAGCGCGTCTCCGGCGAGCTCGCGCTGGCGGTCTCGCTTCGTGGCGGCAAGGGGCTGGTGCACGCCGATGAGCTGGTCGTCTACGGCATCCTGGGCGGCGACGCTGGAGACCAGCGTGCGTTCATCGACCAGACTCTTGGACCCATCCTTGTCCTGCCGGCGAGTCACTCCGCCCCGATCTTAGAGACGCTTGAGGCCTTGCATGTCAGCGGTGGGAACGTCGAATCAGCCGCCAGTTCTCTTCATGTTCACGCCAAGACCATCCGATACCGACTCGGTCGTCTCACGGAGTTCACCGGGATGAAGTTTCATCACCCCCCTGACCGCTTCCGCGTTGAACTCGCGATCCATCTTCTGAAGCTGCACCCACCCAAAGACCCGACGCTGCACCGGGCACTCGGCCTGGCCCCGTCCGCAGATTAATACGCTGGCCTGGCCGTTCTGCCTGCTTAGTGCTGGCGGGCATACAGGCTCTGCGAGTTCGTGACGAAGAGTTCGCGCCCGCGGCTGCTGGGCTCTTGCCGGATTACGCGATGCGGTCGCGCGAGGAGACTCTCGCCGATTTGTGTCCGCGCAGTCACCGAGGCCTTCAGACGCAGTGCCTGGATCCGAGGTAGCAAGACCCCATAGATTCAGGCCCAGTACGGCGCCCTTGTGGTTGGCACCGTCCTCGCGGCGATCGGGCTATCGATCCAGGCGCCGCGCCGCGGCGTAGCGAAGGCGCTCAGCCTGAAACGACCTCCAAGCCCGCGGCACCTGTTACCGCACAGGGGCGACAGCAACCCTTCATACCTGTTGCGGCCGAGGACCAGGTGTCAGTTCACCGCCCACGGCCGCCTTTGCCCGTTCGAAGGTCAGCCTCTACGACGCCTATGAGTTCCGTGGCGGGGTCGAGATCCGCTGTGGAGGTTGCCACCTGCAATTGTTCACAGCGGTCGTCAGCTGCCATTGCCCCAAGCTTCCGCTACTCCCCTTGAGGCTATGAGCGAGATCCCGGATGGCCAGGGCGTCACCGTTGGTTAGGGCCTCGCGCAAGGCCACAACCCGGGAACGCACCGTCCTTGAGGAATCGCTTGACCAGATCGTGAAATTCCTTCTACCCCAGCTCCCGCAGCTACGCCAGCGCTTTTTCGTCGAGGATCCATCTGCGGCGGGGCTGACCGTCGCAGCGGGCGCGGACGAGACCTCCACAGTAATCCAGCGGCCGAGCGTCGCTGCAAGGGCCTGCGCCGTCAACAGGCTTGCTCAAGCAGGCGTCCATACCCGCGGCGAGAGACTTCTCCTCGTCGCCCGTCATTGCGCCCGCGGTCATCACGATGGTGGGGTGGGGCGTTCGGCGCCCTCCCGCCCGGCGTATCTCCTGTGGCTGTCGCTGTTCTGTGGCGGCGTTCTGTCGATGCTAGGTGGCGGTTCCGGTGTTAGGTGATGCCGATGACGAGGGTGCTTTGGGCGGCTTCGATGACGTCGTTGGTGATGGTGTCGAGCTCGTTGATTTTGAGGACGCGTTCGATTTGTGGGAACAGTCGTTCGAGGAGTCGGAAGTTCCCGCGGGTGACTCGGGCGATGGCAGCGATCGCTTGGGCGTCGGTGAAGTCGTCTGGGTCCAGGGTCTTGCCCAGAGAGCGCCAGTGGCGTTGCAGGACGAAGAGCAGTTCGTCGTTGCCCAGGGGCCGGTAGTGGTGGGCGAACCCGACCCGGCTGTAGAACTGGGGGTAGTGGCTGAACTGTTTCTCCAGCCCGGGCATCCCGATCAGGATCAGGGCAATATTGTCGCGGTCGTACCAATCCCGCAGCAGTTCCATCGCGGTGTGCGCGAGACGTTCGGATTCGTCGACGATGATCAGTTGGACGTGTTTCTTGGTGTACCTCCTCCAGTCCCACGGGTCCTGCCGGTCCGCGGCGGCTGGTCGTAGGTGTTGCTCGATGCAGATGTTGGTGCGGCTGATGGCCTGGTCGAGTTCGTCTTTCAGGGCTCGTGCAGTGGTCAGCACGCTGGGGGTGTACAGCACCGTGCGGCGCCGGGCCAGGGCGGCGTAGATTTTTGCGTCGTTGTCGGTGCGCGGTCCCCAGTCGGTCAGCAGTTGGTGGCACTGCTCCCAGTGGGCGTAGCGGCGGGCCGAGAGCGTTTTGCCCACCCCAGCGGGTCCGAAGCACAGTCCGATGGTGCAACTGCGGCGCACGGCGTCAGCGAATTCGGTGAACCGTCGGTGTTCTCGGGTGATGATGAATCGGGTGCTCATCTCAGCTCAGGTCCTCCTTGTACACCTTCAGCTTCAGCTTCCGTTTCGGCGCCAACGCCGGTGCCGGTGCCGGTGCCGGTTCCTTGTTTCCCGGGGGTGCCGGTTGCAGGGGGTGGGCGGCCAGGACGGCAATACGTTCGTTGATGCCCTGACGCAGCGCTCGGCGGCGGGTGTTGCGGGCGGTTTGGATATCTTTGAGGCTGACTTTCTGGTCGTGGTGGTCCTGGTCGATGGCGGGGCACACGAACTGGTCGTGATCAAAGACGCGGATCTCGGTGATGTCTCTGGGGTCGTAGCGGATCAGGACCGACCGTCCGACGTACCCAGCCAACGTGGGGCTGATGTACCGCTGGCCTTGGAAGTGGATCCCGTCACGGCGCACAACCCGGGATCGGGCCACGGTCAGTAGGAACTCGTCGAGCTCTTCCAGGCTCTCGGGCATCCGCGGTAGCCAGCCGTCGGCGATCCACGCGGTGTGAGGTGAGACTCCAAGCTCGCTGTGGGTGCGGTCGTTGTAGGTAGTCACGAACCCTTCCATGGCGGTGTCCAGCTCGGCTAGCGACAGGGTGGGCGTGGGCCACGCGGCGTGAGGCCTGAGGTGTCCCGGCAGAGCGGCGAGCAGTTCGGTGTTGACCGTGCCGAAGAACCGTTCGACTTTTCCCCGGCCCTGGGGACGTGCGACCGCGGAGTGGATGAGGCGGATGTGCAGATCAATCGTGGTGCGGGTCAGGTGATCGCTGGTGAAGTCTGAGCCGTGGTCGACGTAGAGCACGTCGGGGATCCCGCACATCGGCCACCCCGGTTCGGCCTTGTGCCAGATCGCCTGTCGCAGCGCCAGGGCGGTATTCATCGCCGAGGGGGCGCCCACGAAGACGGTGTACCCGCAGATGGCGCGTGAGCAGTCATCCAGGATGGTCGTCAACCACGGCCGGACCGGTTCACCGTCGGCGCCCACGACGACGATGTCGAGCATGGTGTGATCGGACTGCCACATCGCGTTGGGGCGATCAGCCTGCCTGCGCAGCGCCAGCTCGTACTTGTCGCGGTAAGAGGCCGGTCCCTCCAACGCGAGGGTCACCATGCCCGGGTCCAGGTCGCGGACGACCGAGCGGACCACCCCGTAGGAAGGAACTGGCCATCCCCGCTGGCCACAGATGCCGGCGACGGTGCGGTGCAGCGTGGCGATCGTCGGGCGGGGCCGGCTCACCGCCAAGGCTTCGATCATGGTGATGAGGTCGGCCGGGAGTCGGTGGCTACCGGTGTCAGCGCGCGGCGCCCCGTCAAGGTTGGTGTAGCCGCCGGTGCGGTACCGGGCCTGCCAGCGTTGCAAGGTGCGCACCCCGATCCCGCAGTCACGGGCCAGGACCGCCAACGGCACGTGGTCCTCGACATGCGCCCGCAGAATCCTCCAGCGCGCCTCCGCATCCACGATGTCGCCTGCTACTGGACCCTGGCCGTGGGCGCCTGGGCAACCAGGTCCCGTTGGTGGCGGTAGAACGTGGCCCGAGACCACCCCACTAACTGGGCCGCGTCAGTCGCCGTGCGTCCCTTGGCGCGGGCGTCGTTCACGATCGCCAGCTTCTCGGCGATCACCGCCGGCTGCACGCGCGGGCGGCCGAACACCGTGCCGGAGGCTTTGGCGGCGGCGACGCCGGCGTTGACCCGCTCGGTGATCAGTTCCCGTTCGTATTCGGCCAAGGTGGCCAGCATGTTCAGCATCAACCGGCCGCTGGAGGTGTCGGGGTCGATCCCGTCCTGCACGGACCGGATGCCGATCCCCGCTTCCCGCAACAGGTTGACCGTGTTCAGCACATCGATCAGGGATCGGCCCAACCGGTCGACCCGCCACACCACCACCATGTCACCAGGGGTGGCGTAGTCCAGTAGGCGGCGCATCGCTGGTCGCCCCGCGGCGTTCTTGGCGCCCGATGTCACATCCGAGAACACGTCGCGTGGTTCGACTCCGACCCCGGCTAGCGCGTCCAACTGCAACCGGGCGTCCTGGCTGGCTGTACTGACTCGCGTGTACCCCAGCAACCGCATTCACCCATCATGGCTCAATAACCCCGTCATGGGAAGATCTTGAGACGTTTTGCGGCGAGACAACTAAGCGAGACACCCCCGCCCGCCGGAAACTCGGTAGTGGGTCAGCAGGGCGTGCAACCAACTGCCGGCAAACTTGCGGTCAACGGCCCTTAGGACGGCACGGCGATCACGTCCGGTGGAGGTGTGGTTAGCCGTTATCGTCGGTCGTTCCGGGCGGCCTGGCCAGTACCGTGGGCCGGTACTCGAGCAGTTGCAGGCGACCGTCGAAGGTGCGGCTGTCGACCATCTCGAGTGAGACGTCAGGGTACCCGTCGTAGATGCGTTCCCGACCCGTGCTGCCGGTGATGACCGGGAAGACGACCACCCGGAAACGATCCACGAGCCCGGCGTTCAGCAGCGAGCGGCACAGCGTCAGGCTCCCCAGGGTCCGCAGGGATGTGTCGCGGGTGGCCTTCATCTTGCGCACTGCTTCGACCGGGTCCTGAGTGACCAGGGTGGAGTTCGCCCACTTCAGCGGCTCGGTCAGGGTGCTCGAGAAGACGACCTTCGGCATGTCCGCCAGGGAGTCGGTCCCGGGCTCACCGCTGCTGGCGAACCCGTACATGAGGCGATAGGTGGTCGCGCCCATCAGGACGGTGAAGTCCGCTTCCGGCTGGTCGCCCAACCAGCCGAGGTACTCGGGCCCTTCCAGACCCCACCAGCCGGGCCACCCCTCGGCGGCGCCGTACCCATCGAGCGAGGTGATGAAGTCAATGACCAGCTCTGGCATTTGCGTGTCTTCCTGTCCGTGGGTGGGTGAGCGGCTGCCCGCCGCCCGAGTGTGGACGAGGTCCACTCACGTAGATTGACTCGTCGGCTGGCGCGGAATCATCGGCTCGCTCATCGGCATGAGCGTGAGTCTCTGCCGACTGGAGCACGCCATTTATCGCTGACAGGACGGCGCCTGTCAAGCCCATGAGACAGCCCCATGAGACACCTCGCTCTCGGAATTATTGAGTGACGCTTCCGAGGTTGCGTCTGGTTTGTTGATCCATGCTGCCAGGGGCAGCGGTGGGGGTTGGGGGACACCGTGAACGAAGCGGTCGGGGTGCGCGGCGTGGGCTGCGAGCAGGATTGCAACGCGTCGCTCACGGACGTTGGCCGCTTGGCCAGAATGCACCGTGGCCGGCGTGAGATACCCGATGCCGGAATGGCGGTGCTCGTTGTTGTACCAGTCGAAGAACTCGGAGCAGAACGTGCGGGCGTCAGCGATGCACCCGAACCGGGCGGGAAATGAAGGCGCGTACTTCAGGGTCCGGAACTGGGATTCCGAGAACGGGTTGTCGTTGCTCACGCGCGGCCGCGAGTGGCTCTGGGTGACGCCCAGGTCAGAGAGCAGCTCCTCGACCAGCTTGGATCTCATCGCCGCACCGCGGTCAGCGTGAAGGACGAGTTCTGCGGGGTCGGCGCCCTGCTTGCGGACGGTCTCCTGGATGAGGCGTTTGGCCAGGCGCGCGGACTCGTTGGGTGCCACCATCCAGCCGACGGCGAGCCGGCTGAAAATGTCGAGGATGACGTAGAGGTTGAACCAGGTTCCCTTGACTGGCCCCCTCAGTTTGGTGATGTCCCAGGTCCACACCCGGTTGGGCTCGCTGGCCAGCAGCTCGGGCTTGGCGTAGGCGGGGTGACGCAGCTGGTTGCGGCGCTCGCGGACCTCTGAAAATGATGCTCCGGCCTGGCCCACCCGTGATGCCTTGAATTGGCCCACCCTGGGCACCGGGTTTGGACGGTTGGGGAAAGGTTACACGGGGTCGAGTTCTTGTTCAGGTCAGTAGTCGTAGTAG
>JBPCPW010000111.1:0-57496 GCA_050998755.1 Candidatus Dormibacteria bacterium | reverse complement strand
CTCTTGGTGGCAGGTTGCCAACCAGAGCGGCGCCCTGGCGGTTCCCCCCCCGCCGGACGTCAGTACCACCAAGCACGAGCTCTATGTTCACGGTGCCGGCGGCGCTGGCCTGCCCGGTCAGGTACCGGCGCCGCCCGCGCAGCCCAGCAACGCCCAGGGCGGCGCCCAGTCCCTGGCGGCGATTCGCTACCAGATCCCCGACGGCGCCGAGGTCAAGAAGCTCACCCTCAAGATCACCGGTACGGCGCCCCCCAGCGCACCGGGGATCATCGCCTGCCTGATCACCGACCCGGCCTTTCGCGCGGAGGACAACGGCCCCGCCAGCGACATCCCCAAATACGACTGCGGCACGCTGGCCGCGGGCAAGCCCAACGCGGCCAATTCGGCGATCGAGTTCGCGGATATCGGCAAGCTGGTGAAGGGCGGTGACCTGCAGCTGATGCTGGTCCCGGGGCAGCTCGACCGGGTGGTGTTTGCCATGCCGGACGCCACGGCTCTGCAGGTCGGCGCCGGCTTCACCCAGCCTCCACCGGTGGCCGTGCCCGGGCAGCTGCCGGCATTCTCCTCATCGGTACCGGCGCCCGCGGCCGCCAACTCGTCCGGCGGGTCGGGTTCCGCGGTGGGCTCCTCGTTCGTCCCTCCGATTGGCGAGCCCCCGCTGCCCGCGCCGCTCCCGGCAAGGGCGCCGGCGGGCGGAGTCGCGCGGCGGGTGTTGCAAGCTGTGCGCCCGGCGGTGTCCGCCTCGCGCATTCCGCTCTCGCCGCAGCTGACAAGGTTGGTGGTCGGGGCCGCCACCCTGCTGGCCATCGCCGCCTTCGCGGCCATGGTCCTGCTGGGGCCGCGGATGAACGCCCTGGGGGCGGATGCCGCGACGGCTGGTGGAGAGGTGCGCGGGATCGGGCGGTTTGCCCGCGCGCGCACCGGCGACGCTCCCAAGCTCTGGTGATCGAGAGGCACCTCGCGCCGGCGGGCGAACACCGCAGGGTGGTGATCATCGGCGCGGGGTTTGGCGGCCTGGGGATGGCCATTCGCCTCAAGCAGGAGGGAGTGGACGATTTCGTCGTCCTCGAGCGCGCGCTGGAGGTCGGTGGCGTCTGGCACTACAACACCTATCCCGGCTGCATGTGCGACGTGCCGTCCCATCTCTACTCGCTGAGCACCGCACCCAACCCCAACTGGTCGCGGACCTACTCCCCACAGGCTGAGATCCGCGACTACCTGCGCGACTGCGTTGACCGCTTCGACCTGCGATCCCATATCCACACCGGGGTCACGGTGGACGAAGCTGTCTGGCGGGACGACCAGCAGGTCTGGGAGATCCAGACCAGCGATGGGACCCTTATCGCCGAGATCCTGGTCAACGCCACCGGACCGCTGACCGAGCCCAAGCTGCCCGACGTGCCGGGAATGGAGCGCTTCAAAGGCAAGATGATGCACTCGGCGCGCTGGGACCACGAGTATCAGCTGAAGGGCAGGCGGGTGGCCTCAATTGGCACCGGCGCCTCGGCGATCCAGTACGTCCCGGAGATCCAAAACGAGGTCGAGCACCTGCTCGTGTTCCAGCGCACCCCGCCGTGGATCATGCCCCACAGCGACCGCGACATCCGGGACTGGGAGCGCGCGCTCTACCGCCGCCTGCCCATCGCCCAGCGGCTGGTCCGCGAGGCGGTCTTCTACAGCAAGGAACTCTTGGTACCGGGCTTTGTCAAGGACCCGAAGTGGATGGGCATCGTTCAGAAGCTCGCGACCAAGCATATGCAGAAGCAGATCTCCGACCCGGAGCTGTTGCGGAAGGTGACTCCTGACTACACCATCGGCTGCAAGCGGCTGCTGCCCTCCAACCGCTGGTACCCGGCGCTGCAAGCACCCAACGTGGAGCTGGTCACCGCCGGGCTGCGCGAGGTGCGCGAGACCTCGGTGGTGGACAGCGACGGCGTCGAGCGGGAAGTCGACACGATCATCTTCGGCACCGGCTTCCACGTCACCGATACGCCCTACGCGCAGCTCTATCGAGGCCGGGAGGGAGCGCTGCTCAGCGACGTCTGGCGGGGCAGCCCACGGGCCTACCTGGGCACGACGGTCCCGGGCTTTCCCAACCTCTTCCTGCTGGCCGGGCCCAACACCGGGGTGGGCCACACCTCGCTGGTCTACATGATCGAGGCCCAGGTCGAGCACGTGCTGCTGGCGATGCGGGCGATGGACGCGGCGGGGGCGGCCACCGTCGAGGTGCGGGCCCAGGCGCATATCGACTTCAACCAGGAGCTTGACGCACGGATGGCGCGCACCGTGTGGAGCACCGGTGGGTGCGCCAGCTGGTATATCGACGGAACCGGCCGTAACGCCAGCCAGTGGCCCGATTGGGCCTGGCGTTTCCGGCGCCGGGCCCGTCAATTTGACAGCAATACCTACGCGCTCAATCCTCCGGAACCGGCGCGGAACCCAGCCCGCAAACCGGTCGGTAAGCCGGCGGCTAAACCGACCCGTACGCCAGAGGAGGCAGGGGTGTGACCGCCGAGCTCACGGTCGATTTCCGGACGAACCGCGCCGTCGCGTGACCAGGAAGGCGGCCAGGGCGGCCGCCAGGGCCAGCACCACCATCGGGACGATGGGGCTCGCGGCGGCCGTCTTGGGGAGCCCGGATCCGCCTGCCGCGTTGGGGTTGGCGCCGCCGCCGCCGCCCCCGTTGGACGGGGTGCCGGAACCCGCCAGCGTGCCGTAGTTATAGGGAGGCAACACGTCGGCGACCTGGGGCAGGCTGGTCAGCAGCGAGGCGCCGGGCGGGGTCGGTAGGGTCGGCAGGGCCTGGGTGAGGGCATAGCTGGTGATGCTGTACAGCGGCGTACCAACCGGCGGGGAGCCCACCTGGTCGCGCGGTATGTGGAGATTGATCACGCCGCCCGGCCCGGTTACCACGTCACCGGTGGCTGAGCCGCTGGCCGGGTAGTACGCGTACTTGATCGCCAGCCCATCGCTGATGGGGGCGACCTGGCCGCTGAAGAAGGACCACCGCCCGCCGGTTACCTCGGCAGCACCATAGTAAATCTGACCCTTGTACCACCAGCGCGTCAGGTACGTCGCGGTGGGTAGCGCCGGGGGCGTGGTCGCAACCGTGGCGTCGAGGTTCTTGACGAACATGCGGACCGTCACGTCGCTGTCCCCGTAGGCCAGCGAGCTCCTGGTCAGGTTGAGGGCATCGTTGTCGGCCCCCTGGATCCCGGCCGGAGGCAGGTCGAATGGCACCGGGTTGTGGTGCGCCCCTACGGAAACCGAGTTGGTGGGGATGGGGATCGCCGGGACGTCGCCCTGCGCCGCATAGAGGCTCGGCCCGGTGGCCTGCCTGACGAGGTTGGCAAACGACGGCGACGCGAGCGGGCCGTTGGCGACCTCCGAACCGAGCATGTTGTTGCCGTCCGCGAAGCTCACGACGGCGCGGCCGGCGCTGTCCAACGCGACCCTGAAGAAGTCACCGAGCTCACGGTCGCCCGCGGGACCCATGGCGGTGGTACAGCCCAGGCCCGAGAGGCAGATTGGGTCGACGTGGTTGGGCCGATCGGTGAGCTGGGCCTGGCTCCACTGCGGCAGCGCGTCGGTGCCATTGAGGGTCTGCACCATGTAGATGTTCCAGGGCCCGTAGTTGGTGGTCGGCGCCGCGGCGGAGGGAGAACCGTAGAAGACGATGTCGACCCGACCGGCGTCGCCGGCGACGATCCACGGCATGACGTTGACCACGGCCGGCGCGCCGTTGACCGAGATGGGCTTGCTCCAGGTCTTGCCCTGGTCGCTCGAGCGCGCCCAGCGGACCTGGTAGGTGGCGGCATCGACCCAGGCCAGGTAGACATTGCCGCCCCTATCCACGGCCACCGTGGCGAAGAGGATGTTGTTGGCGCCGGGGGCCGCCACCCGCTCGGTCACCCTGGTCGCCGGGGTCGCTGCGTCCGGGTTGATCACGATCACCCCGACGCCCGCCGCGGTCTTCTCGGCGACGTAGGTCAGGCCCTTCTTGGGGCCGAAGTTGTCGGTGATGGCGTTGCCCGCGGTCTGCACCGCGGTGACACACGCGGAGTCCACGCCGGCGTTCTTGCAGAGGCTGGTGAACGCCAACTGAGGATCACCCGCTGACCCCGGCGAGCTCGATAGCGGGGCGTACTTGATGTACTCGCCGTAGGCGTTGCTGCTGAAGGTGTCAACCGGCGCCGGCGCGCCCGCCGATACCAGGCCGTCGCGGTAGATGTACCACTCGCGGCCGTGGACGGTGTCGGTCGCCAGCCACTGGCGGTCGGTGAAGACGTTGGCACCCTGCTGGTCGTTGGCGTGGCAGTCGGCGGTGAAGTTGAGCCCCTGGTCGTTGCTCACGTATGCCGGGACCGAGGGCTCCCCGCCCAGGTCGATGAAGTAGAGGTCGTTGTTGGGGGAGGTCGAAATGTCGCTGTCACCTCCACCGGTGCACACAAATGTCGGGTTGCCCGCGGTGGGTCTGGCCACCAGCTTGCCGGTCCCCGGGGCACCCAGGATGTGGAACGTCTGGCCCCCGTCATCGCTTCTCTGGAGGAACGACTGGGTGGTCGAGAAACCGAAGATCGGACTCTCATAGACCTTCCCGTCGGGCCCAATGGCCAGGTTGGGCTCAGTCCCCAGACGGAACGGGTCGGCCACGGTCTCGCGCCCGGCGCTGAGCCCGCCCCCGGGGAGGACGGCCAGTACGGAGCGGTTGGCGACCGATGTGGTGACCACCCCGTTGAAGGTGCCGCCGGTGGCTATGTCGCCGTCGACCTGGATGGTGTACTGCCCGGCCTGGATGTCACCGAGGGCCACGCTGTTGGGCGAGGTCCCGCCGCTGTTGGACGCGAGGATGTTGTTGCCGGAATCGATCAGGGTGACGTCGACTCCGCCTCCATCCGACGAGGTCACGGTCACCTTGAGGCCGACGACGTGGCTGGTCGTGTACCCGGCGGGGATGGCGACCGTGAGTGCTTCGCGGTCGCACGCGCCGCTGACACAGGTGGTCGGGCTGGGGCCGGCGGGGTCATCTGTTCCCAGCAGGGCCGGTCCGTCGTAGGACACGGTTGCCGGACCCGGGCCGATGGTGATCGACGACGGGGTCCCGGCCACGGCCGGTTGCGCCCAGCCGGCGGCCAGTGCCAGGGTGGCAATGATCGCCAGGCGTTGGGCATGAGAAAGTCGAGACATCTGCATCCTCCCGGTTGGTACCGCCCGCGCCGAGTTTACAAGTCTTGGCATCAGGGTTCATCATCATCCCCTCGCCGCCGCTAAGCTGGGAGCAACATGATAGAAACTGCCACTCGACGCACCGGCTACGCCACCACCTCGAAGCGAGGGATCGACTTCGAGAGTATTCCCATGCGGCTATTCCAGAAGTCCAAGGCACTGGCCTGGGACCCACAGTCCATCGACATCTCCCAGGACCAGCGGGAATGGGCGGAGATGGTCGAGCTGGAGCGGCTCGGGGTGCTGACCACAACTGCCTCATTCGTGGGCGGGGAGGAGGCGGTGACCCTGGACCTGCTGCCGCTGGTGATGCACGTCGCGCGCGCCGGGATGCTGGAGGAGGAGATCTACCTGACCTCCTTCCTCAACGAGGAGGCCAAGCACACCGAGTTCTTCCGCCGCTGGCTGAACGAGGTGGCCGAGAGTCACGACGACCTGCTGGCCCTCATGGGTCCGAACTGGAAACACATGTTCCTGGAGGAACTCCCCACCGCCATGAACGCCCTTTTGTCGGATGACTCCCCGCGCGCGCTGGCCAACGCGCTGACCACCTACAACATCGTTGTCGAGGGAGTGCTGGCGGAGACCGGATACCACTATTACCGCCAGATAGCGGAGATGCAGGGGATATTCCCGGGCCTGCTCGAGGGCATCCGCCTGATCGCCCGCGACGAGAGCCGGCACCTTCGTTTCGGGATCTATATGCTGCAGCGCCTGATTGCCGAGGACGACGCCATCTTCCCCTTCGTGCAGGCCCGTGTGGAAGAGCTGCGGCCGTTCGCCATGGGGCTCCAGGAGGACAGCACCAAGCAGTACATCGCCAACGCCGAGGCTGAGCTTGGGGAGCTGCCTGAGGACCTCATGGCACTGGTGGACATGATCTCCACCGACAACCGAGACTTCGCCAGGCGGGCTTTCGACAGCCGTATGTCGGTGCTGTCGCGGGCCCGCGGGCAGTCGGCCACAACGATCGAGGATGCGCCGCTGGAGGAGGATCTCGAGGCCGCGATGGCCGTCGCCGGCTGATGCCCGCGAAGCGAACGTCGAACCCCATCCGGGCCAGCCTGGGTACGGAGGCGGGAGACCTCCTCTCGCATCATTGCGGGACGATCAGCCTCGATGAGCTGCACCTTCCCGGGCCGGATTTCATCGAGCGCGTATGGACCCAGACCGATCGCAACGTTCGTGTCCTGCGCAGCCTGCAGACCATCCGCGACACGGGTCGGCTGGGCCGCACCGGGTACATGTCGATCCTCCCCGTCGACCAGGGCGTGGAGCATTCCGCGGGCGCCTCCTTTGGCGCCAACCCCCGCTACTTCGATCCCGAGGCGATCGTCGAGCTGGCCCTGGAGGGAGGCTGCAACGCGGTGGCATCGACCTTTGGGGTGCTCGGCGCGGTGGCCCGGCGATGGGCCCACCGCATCCCGTTCATCGCCAAGCTCAACCACAACGAGCTGCTCAGCTATCCCAACAGCTATGACCAGATCATGTTCGGCAGCGTTCGCCAGGCGTGGGATCTGGGCGCCGTAGCGGTGGGCGCGACGATCTACTTCGGATCGGGCGCCGAGGAGTCCCACGCCGAGCTGGAGCAGGTCAAGGACGCGTTCCAGGAGGCCCATGAACTGGGGCTGGCGACAGTGCTGTGGTGCTACGTGCGTAACGAGGCGTTCGAAACCGCCAAGGTCAACTATGAGACCGCCGCCGACCTCACGGGCCAGGCCAACCACCTCGGGGTGACCATCCAGGCCGATATCATCAAGCAGAAGCTGCCCGAGAACAATGGCGGCTTCACCGCGCTGAAATTCGGCAAGACCTCGCCCGAGATGTACAGCAAGCTGACCACCGATCATCCCATCGACCTCTGCCGCTACCAGGTGCTGAACTGCTACTCGGGGCGCGTGCCGCTGATCAACTCAGGGGGAGCGTCAACGGGCGGTGGCCCGGTCGGTGATCACCGCGCCGCGGTGCGAGAGGCGGTCATCAACAAGCGTGCGGGCGGCAGCGGGTTGATCATGGGAAGGAAGGCATTCCAGCACCCGCTCAAGGAGGGCATCGAACTGTTGAACGCGGTCCAGGATGTGTACCTCGACAGCTCCGTGACCCTGGCGTGAAGGATCCGTCCCAGCTGCGGGTCGATCCCGCCGACCTGGCACCGGCGACGGCCCACAGCCCCGAGCTCATGGCGCCCCTGGCGCGCTCGCTCAACAACGGCAAATGCGCCGTCTGCGGTGCCACCGTCCAGGGGTTCGCCGACACCGCTGAGGATGGCGTCGCGCGCGTGCAGATCATGTGCTTCGGTGACCCACAGCACGTGTTCATCTTCGACACGGCCACCGGCCATATCAACGACCAGCCAACCATGATGGGCACCCTGCGGGCGCCCGAACAGTAAGCGCCAGACCCTAGCCCGGGTACCTCACGCCGGGCCGCCCGCCGTGGACTCGATGGCGCAGCGGAAGACGACCTTGGTCGCCGGCATCGGGACATCCGATGTCAGGGTGAACTCGCGCTCCTGGTGAACGTTGGAGAGGACGATGTTGTGCTTGCCGCCGGAGTTCGTCTCCATCGTCCCGGTGGTGCCGCTGGCAAAGCCGCCGTCCAGCTTGACCCACTTGATGTCCGGGTTCCATGTTGGCCAGGTTGAGGTGTCGGACCAGGTCTTCCAGACGGTCGCCGGCGATGCGGTTGTTTCAGTTGCACGTGAAGCTTCGCCCATCGGCATTCCTGCTTCGATTTTCTCAGCGGCGGTGATCTGCCCGTTGGGCGATCATCGCTTATATTCGTCCGGTCCCGGCAGGTATGAGGGCATGCCTCGGCCGCAGGACTGGAGGGAGATCCACTTTGGCCGATATCCAAAACGTCCAGGCGAACCCCGAGCACCAGCTCTACCACTCCTACTCGGTCCAGGAGGACCAGGAGCGGACCAACGTCCACTATGAGCAGCCGCCGGAGTTCTTCTATCTGATCACCGGCGGGCGGTGGAACGTCTACTCCTGCAACATCTGGGACGGCCCGGACGAGGACGATACCGTTGGCCAGGAGCGCAAGCTGGATCGGACCGCGGAGCTGGCCGGGCTCAAACCCGGTATGCGGATCATCGACGTCGGCTGTGGGTGGGCCGGGCCCCTGACCTACCTGTGCAAGAAATATGACGTCGAGGGCGTCGGACTCACCCTTTCGCCCACCCAGAAGGCGGCGGCCGACGAGCGGATCAAGCGCGAGGGCGTCAATGCCCGGATCGAGGTCTGCCACTGGGAGGAGTACAACCCCATCGAGAAGTTCGACGCCGTGGTGACCGACGAGGTTGTTGTCCACTTCAACAACCTGGGCGGCTTCTTCCAGAAGTGCTTCAGCCTGACCACCGAGCGGGGGGTGATGGTCAACAAAGAGCTCCACCTGAGCCATCCACGCCACGCCGTGCTCGAGCGGGGCGGCGAGTTTGTCAGCCAGATCTACGGCGACACCGGAAACTACCGGACCCTCGCCGAGGAGCTCTCCCTGGGATATGACGCCGGTTTCGAGATGTCAGTGCACCACATCCCGCAGCGCCAGTACGAGATCTCGATCGACCATTGGTTGGCCAACATGTACCGCCACCGCGACCGGATCAAAGAGCTCGTTGGCGAGGAGCACTACCGGAACTTCCGCATCTACCTCAAGCTGGCACGGCGAATCCAGCGCAACACGACGCTGGACTACGTGGTGGGGAGAAAGCGGCCGGCCTGACAGCAAACTCTCAGGCTCAGTTCATCCAGGTCTCAGCGAGGAGCCTCAGGATGAGAATTGGGTATGGACGCCGAACCGAACTATCCCTGGATTGTTGCCATGGGTACAGCCAGGCGCCGGCTCAACCGCCTGAAGACCGCGGTGGCCGTCGGCGGGACGCTGCTGCTTGCTGCAGTGGCGGCGCTGGCCGCAGCCGCCAGTCCCGCGCCTCCGGCCCCCGCGGCCGCAGCCGGGTCGGCCGGTGTGGACGTCTTCGGACAGAGCGTCCAGCCAGGGCCTGACAACCTGCCACCGGGGCCTGGCGCCACCGGCGGCGACAACCTCGGCCAGGGCGCGCCGAGCATCGTCACCGCACCGAGTTGAGCCTTTCGGCAGCCCCCACCACGGCCTCGATCGACGGTACGTGGTTCGCGGCGTTCGGAAGCACGATCGGGGTGTGGGTCACCGAGCCCCGGCAACTGGCGCTGGCGGAGACCATCCTGCGGCAGTGGGTCCAGCGCGTCGACAGGACCTGCAGCCGGTTTCGCGCCGACAGCGACCTCAACCGCGCCAACAACTCCGCGGGGACACCGGTGCTGGTCGCCCCCGAGTTGCTCGATGCGGTCACCGCCGCCCTGGAGATGGCCGAAGCCTCAGGCGGCTGGTACGACCCGACGGTGGGCCAGGCCGTGGTGGCGGCCGGGTACGACCGTTCGATCACCGAGATCGAAGGTCGAGGGCCGGGGGCGCTGGGACCGGCGGCGCCGGCCGGACGCTGGTCAGAGGTTGAGATGGATCGCCAACGGTCGACCCTGAGAGTGCCGCTAGGAACGCTGATCGACCTCGGGGGTTGTGCCAAGGGGTGGGCCGCCGACCGGGCGGTCGCCCTGCTCAGCCGCGCACTCGGCGAGGCCACCGGAATCTGCGTCAACGCCGGGGGCGACCTGGCCGTGGGCGGCCCCGCGCCGGCTGAGGGCTGGCCGGTTCGTATCAGCCATTCGCTTCACGGCTCACCCGCCGGCGGCGATCTGCAGGTGGGACTACAGAGCGGTGCCCTGGCGACCAGTGGGATGGTCCGGCGGCACTGGCGGATCGACGGCCAGGAGTTCCACCACCTCGTCAACCCGCGCACCGGCCGGCCGGGCGCGGAACACTGGCGCCTGGTCACCGTCCACGCCGACCGCTGCGCCATCGCCGACCCCGCTGCGACTGTCGCCTGGTTGATGGGCTGTGATGCGCCGGCGTGGCTGGAGTCCCAGGGGCTCACCGCCCGGCTGGTTCACCGCGACGGAAGCGTGCGCTGGGTGGGGTCGCCTGGCCAGGCTCTGGATCTCGAAATCGGCGCACCGCTCTAGCCTTCGCTGGTGGCACTGATGCCTGCGCTGGTCGCGGCACCCAGCCCGATCTGGTTCTTTGCCCGAGGCGCCGGTTTTGTATCCCTGCTCATCCTCACCGTCAGCGTCTGCCTCGGGATCCTGCTCAGTATGCGTGCGCGCTCGCGGAGCTGGCCGCTATTCCTGAGCGATTCCCTCCACGGCTACACCGCGCTGGTCTTCTTTGTGTTTGTGGCGCTGCACCTCGTGACGGTGCTGATCGACCCGTTCACCAAGTTCGGTCCCATCGATGTGCTGGTGCCCTTCGCCACCGCCTATCGCCGGATTTGGATGGGGCTCGGGATTCTTTCCCTGGAGTTGGCGCTGGCACTCGGGCTGAGCATCTACATCCGGCCGTGGGTGGGCTACCGGGCCTGGCGGCTGATGCACCACGGCACCTACGTGATCCTGCCGATGGCCCTGGTCCACGGCATGGCCACCGGCACCGACACCAACACCTCCTGGGGCATCGCGGTCTACGGCGTCTGCCTCATCGCGGTGGTTGTCGTTTTCGTGCTCCGCCTGTCGCGGAGCGTGACGCCGCTGCGCCTGCCCGTCGGCGCGGCAACGGCGCTGGGGCTGGTCGCTCTGGTCGCCTGGCTGGCCACGGGCCCGCTGCGCCCGGGTTGGGCGCGAGCCGCCGGTACCCCCGAGCCGTTGGGCATCGCGGCATCGCCCAGCCCCGCGCCATCGCCCTCTGCCCTGGCGCTGGCACGGCCCTTCACCGATCGGATCAGTGGCACGATCACGGCTCAGCCCGACGCCGGCGGGGCCGGTCCGTTCCGGGCTTCCGGCCGTGCCACGGGGAGCGTCGACCTGCAGTGGAGCCTCTCTCTCCAGGACGTCTCGAGCACCGCGGGCGGAACCATCACCGTCGCGTTGGCGGACGGCACCCCCATCTGCACTGCCGCGGTCGTGGCGTCAGGCAGCCAGGGAATTGAGGGGACATGCGCACCTGCGGGCGCCCAGGGCTCACTGGACATCGTGCTGTTGCTGCGGCAGAGGGGCGGCGGCTTGCTCACCGGGTCACTGTCGGTACAGGGCGGCCCCGGGTCAACCTAGTAGCGACATGGGTCTTTAGTCAGCCGACCCCGCGTTGAGCTGGCTGCGGCCTCGCACCACCACCACCGCGATCGCCACCGAAAGGATCGCTATCGCCACGTAGACCAGGTTCAGGGTGTGGATGCCCTGCACCACCAGGTCGCGACCGACGGCTGTCTGGGTGGACATGCGGAGCGGGTCGTCGACTCGCCTGGCGTCGACCCCGCGGCTGACTGCGGCGGCATGGATCTGCGACGCCAGCAGGATCCCCATCAGCGCCACGCCGACCGCCCCACCGATGGTCCGCGAAAACTGGTTCATCGCCGTCACCGACCCCCGGTCACCCCACCCGACCAGCGTCTGCAG
This sequence comes from Candidatus Dormibacteria bacterium, assembly GCA_050998755.1. Lineage (GTDB taxonomy): Bacteria > Chloroflexota > Dormibacteria > DASZGP01 > DASZGP01 > JAXDLW01. The sequence continues at coordinate 45,785 of JBPCPW010000111.1, read as the reverse complement.
CACGACCAGCAGGGGACTGAGCAGGGTGCCCAGCCCGACGCCGGTCACAAATGTGGAGATCCCGACCCAGACGATAGGTGTGATCGGTGGCGGTGCTGCCAGCAACGACGTGCCGATGAGAATGATCACGGTACCGGCCAGGACCAGGCGCTGGTAGCCCATGCGCAGCATCAGTCGTCCCGAGATGGTCGCCGCCAGCGGCCAACCAATGGTCAGCGGGGACAGCGCGGCGCCCGCGGATGTCGGGCTCCCGCCGAGCCCTGCCTGCACGTACAGCGGCACGTAGCTTGTGATCCCAAAGAACAGGGTGCCGCCAAGGATGGAGAGCAGCAGGGCCGGGCCGATGACGGGGTGGGTGAGGAAGCGAAGCGGGACAGTTGGGCTCGCGGCCCGCCGCTCGACGACCACGAATGCAGCCAGGACGGCCGCCGCCAGCGCCAGGAGCGGCCACTGGACCTGGCTGCCCGCGCCGCCGGTGCCAAAGCCAAAGAGCAGCGCCCCCACGCCGCCGGTCAGGAGCACGGCACCGAGATAATCGATGCTCACCTTCTCGCCGTGCTGGCGATCGCTGAAGCTCCAGAGCATCGCCGCGGCGCCGAGCCCTATTGGGATGTTGACGAAGAAGATCCACCGCCAGCCCACCGTCGACACCAAAACCGCGCCGAGCAGCGGCCCGGTCACCGCGGCCACCGCCCACATCCCCCCGAACAGCCCCTGGACCTTGGCCCGCTGAGGCATTGGGAAGAGGTCACCGACCAGCGTGGTGGTGACCGGCTGGAGGCACCCGGCGCCCAGCCCCTGGAGGGCACGAAAGAGCACCAGCGAGAGCATGTCGTGCGCCGTGCCGCACAGCACGGAGGCGCCCACGAATATCCCCAGGCCCGCATAGAGCACCAGCTTGCGGCCGTAGAGGCCGGCGAGGCGACCCCAGAGGGGGACGGTCGTGGTAGCGGTGAGGAGGTAGCCCGAGAAGACCCACGGGTAGAGCGAGAAATGGCCGAGTTCACCACCGATGGTGGGGAGGGCCGTCCCGACGATGGTGCTGTCCATCGCCGCCACCAGCATCGCCAGCATCAGGCCGCCGGTCCAGCGGATGCGCTCGGACGTCCACGGGACGTGGGTGGGCGCGACTGGAGTCCGGAGAGCAGCCTGGGCCATACGTCCTATTAACGGCGATGATCCCGGGGACATTTCCGGCGACGCCGCCACGTACTGGTGCTGGCGGGTCTTGTTGGAGGTGATGTCCATGGGGAGCATAGCCGCGCCCGCCTAATCGCGCTAGGAATGCCTAACTATGTTAGACTAAGGGGCTATGAGTGCAACCGCGACCCGGCCTAACCGCCGCCAGATGACCCGCGAGCGTACGCGCGCCGAGATCCTGGAGGCGGCGTGGGAACTCTGTCGCAAGGGGGGCCTTGCCTCCCTGAACCTGCGAGACCTGGCCTCGGCAGTGGGGATGCAGGCGCCTTCGCTCTACACCCATTTCGACTCCAAGATGGCGATCTACGACGCCATGTTCGCCCAGGGCTATGAGGCAGCCCTGGAGGCGGTGGTCCCGCTTGAGGGCAACCCCACTCGCACCGAGGCCGAGCGACAGTTCCGCACCGAGGTCAGGCGCTTCATCCAGTTTTGCCTGGCTGACACCGCCCGCTACCAGCTGCTCTTCCAGCGGACCATCCCCGGGTTCGTGCCCAGCGCCGCGTCGATGGAGCTGGCCAACACCACCTTCGGCCGCACCCGGGACAGTCTCCACGCTATGGGGATCGCCGCCCCGGAGGCCCTTGACCTGATGACCGCCGTAATCACCGGCCTGGTCGACCAGCAGATCAGCAATGACCCGGGTGGCGACCGCTGGCTCCGCCTGACCGACGAGTTGCTCGACATGTACCTGGCCTTTGCCGCCCGCCGCTGGCGCCAACCGAATAAAAGGAGTTGACCATGACTGCATCGATGACTGCACCGAGCTCAGAAGCGGCGGGTCCGGCCCCGGTCGACGTCTTCTATATCCCGGCAATCTCGCGAGACGAGTCCAGCGTGCTGGCGACAACCGAGTACGCCCGCTTCACCGACCTCGTCAGGCAGCTCGGCCCGGACGAGTTCACGCTGCCTACCGACTGCCCGGAGTGGGACGTGCGAACCATGATCGTCCACCAGTGCGGCGCCGGCGAGGGCCACGCGCGCTGGACCGCGTTCTTCCGCCAGATGATCGGTGGCCTCCGGCTGGTGAAAGGTCGGGAGATCGTCGATGGGTTGAACGACTTTCACCTCCGAGAGCGGGCTGACTGGACCGCGGAGCGCGCCGTCGCCGCTCTCCCCGCGATCCAGGCGCGAGCTGTCAAGGGCCGCCGTGATTTCCCGGGGCTGCTGCGCCACATCCCGGTTTCCTCGCCAGGGGCCAAAGGCTTCTCGATGGGCTTCCTGTTCGACATCATCCTCACCCGCGACACGTGGATGCACCGGGTTGACATCGCTCGGACCACCGGCCGTACGATGGTGCTCACCCCCGAGCACGATGGCCGGGTGATCGCCGACGTCGTTGCCGACTGGGCGCGCCAGCACGGTCAGCCGTTCCTCCTCAACCTGACCGGGCCGGCGGGCGGCGTATACCGCCAGGGCTCAGGCTCGCCTCAGCTGACCCTTGATGCGGTTGAGTTCTGCCGGACCATATCCGGGAGGGAGCAGGGCACCGGCCTCCTCGCCCAGCATGTGGTCTGGTAGGCGACCGAGTTCATCCGACGCCACTAGCCTTCCCCCTCTCCTGGTTCTGATGGGTCTGACCCGACCCGCCCGCGCGCGCCCAGCCGACCCGCGGCCAGCGCGCCCGCACCGACGGTGACCGCCGCCGCCACCGCGGAGCTTATGACGATCGTGGGAGGTATGCCGGTACCGGTGTTGGGAACGCCGCCGGACCCACCATTGCCACCGGCCGGTCCGCCACCGCCTCCACTGGACGGGCCCCCCGGCCCATGTCCCGAGGCAGGCCCGCTGACCGCCGGGGGGAATTTGGCGACGGTGGCCGCCTGGTTGTTGGCGCAGATGTTGGAGTCGACCACCGGGTTGCCGGTTGGGGTGGGCGGCGTGGCGGGGACCAGGACCACCTTGCTGGGATCCCCGAAGGGGGCCTGGTCGATGGACAACAGCTTGCCTCCGACGTAATTGGGCACCAGCATGTCGCGGAGATCGTTGGCGTTGGTGTCACGGGCGGTCAGCCCGGGCAGGTTCCATTTGCGCTGGATGGTGCGCAGTATCGAGGTGTGGTCGTAGGTCACGTGGGAGACGTGTCCCGGCCTGGACCACGGGGAGATGAAACAGTTGGGAACACGGAACCCGAGCCGGTTGTAGTTGTCGCCAAACCATTGCGCCTGCGGCAGGTTGGGCTTGGTGCCATCGCCGGGAGCGGGCGCCAGTGGGGGAGCTACGTGGTCGTAGAACCCGCCCGCTTCGTCGTAGTTGAAACAGATCAGCGTCTTGGCCCAGACCTTGGGGTATTTGAGGAACAGGCTGATCACCTTGTAGAGGAAGTACTGGCCGGTGAGCATGCTCTGCGGCGGCTCCTCGTCGCCCTGGGTGAAAACCTGCTCCAGCAGGACCACTGATTCCAGGCCCGGCCCTGCCCCATTGCTCTCGGCGATCATCCGGGCCTCGACCAGCGCCAGCTCGGTCTCGATATTGGTGGGGTCGCCGCCCTGGAAGAAGTGCGTCCCAACGCGTTGCGCCGCCCATTGTTTGCCCAAAAGGCCGGCCGATGGCAGGTCGGTGAAGTAATCACCCCAGCTAACGCCGTAGGTTTCCAGCACGTCGAAGATCCGCCCGTTGGGCGGGATGACGTCGGGGGGAGGGGTGTCGGTGCTGGTGATGCCGCCGGCACTGCCGGTCAGGGCGAAGACCCGATTGGGGTATGTTGGGGCCAGGGTTGAGCTGAAGTAGCGATCGCCAACCGGGAAGTACGACGCCAGCGAGTAGAGAAATCCAAGCAGGTGCTGGTCGTCCCAGTACTGCATCGCGGCTTCGCCGCCCTCACGCACGAAGCCGTCCATCCTCCCGCCGTTGAAGATGCGGTGGCTGCCGTCCCAGCCGTTGTTGTTGCCTGGCCCCTGGGGGCGCGCGTAGCCGCTGACTCCGCACTGGTCGAGCGCCGGGAACGCACGATAGATGTTGCCCTTGTCATCTGCCTGGGTGACGTTCGGCATCCCGTCGGCGCCCAGGGTGGCGAAGCCGTCCACCTTGCCGGCCTTCGACGGCACGCGCCAGCCCAGCATGCCCATATATGCGTCGAACGAGTGGTTCTCGTTCATCACCAGGACGATGTGCTCGATGTTGGCCAGCTCCGGGGCGAGGTCAGGCTGGGGGACTCCAGCCGGGCGCCCTGGGAATGGCCGGGTCCCGGTCGCCAATTTCGCCGATAGCGAGCCCGGCGCTCCGGCGGCCACGGCCAGCCTGGGGAGTTGGCCCGGCGCGATCGCCGCGGCGGCACCGAGCGCGCCGCCCCAGCGCAGGAACTGGCGCCTGGCCATGCGTTCGGTCCAGGCGTCGTAATAGCTGTTCGGCATCAGTGTCCCTCCGTGTCGCATGTTCTGTCGAAGATAGCGCGTTCCGCTTCAGCGCAGGGTGTACCGCAGCATCAGGAAGTCGGCACTGGCGCGGGCGCTGGTGAGTCGCCCTTCAACACGGCGCCTGGGGAGAAGGTCGACGCCCTCGACCAGTCCCAGCCTGCCACCGCCGTCGCGGCCTGCGAGGACCGGCGCCACGGTTACGAAGAGGTCGTCAAGCAGGTCGTCAGCCAGCAACTGGCCGGTGACCCGCGGACCAGCCTCGCTGAGGATGCGCTGGTAGCCCTGCTCGCGCAGCCAGGGGAGGGCTTCGGTCAGGGGCACGCGGTCTCCGTCGAACGCCTTGACTTCGCAGCTTTCAGGCACGATGTCGCCCAGGATTTCCGCCCCTGCGGCGGTGGTCAGGAATGTGGCCCCAGCCCGGATGGCGGGGTGCATCACGTCCACCAGGCCGGATGACGTGACCAGGACCAGACGGGGCTGGTCGGTAGTGCCCAGGGATTGCCGGAGGCGCGTCCACTCGGTGGTCAGTTCCGGAAATATGTGGTCCGCGGTCCAGTGGTGCCTGGGTGTGTCGCGCAGCGTGCCCGCGCCCACCAGCACGGCATCCGCAGTGGCGCGAAGCAGGCCCATCACGAAGCGGTCGGCCGGGGACTTGCCACTCAGCACCGATCCCGACGACGCCACCTCGCTCATCGCCACCACCCCGTCAATCGACTGTACGAAGTTGGCGTAAAGCGCGGTGGGCGGTAGCGACAGGCCCCCTCCGTAAAGGCGCCGAAGTTCGTCGGTCAGGGGCAGGCTGTCGCCACGGTCGTCGACCAGCACCGCCAGCGGTTCCATTTGATCAGTGGGCGGCCTGGTTGCGATGCACAGTCGACAGGAACTCCTCGCGCAGGGCGGGGTCGTTCTCGTAGTGCCCGCGCCAGAACGTGGTGGTGGTTCGTGACTGTTCCTCGCGCACGCCGCGCATCTGGGTACAGAGATGCACCGCTTCGATGTGGACGGCGACGGCGTGTGGGTGCATCATCTCCACCAGGCGGTCGGCCACCTGCTTACCCATGCGCTCCTGGACTGTGAAGCGGCGCCCGAAGACCCGCACCAGGCGGGTCAGCTTGGAGATGCCGATGATCTGGTCGTGCGCGATGTAACCCACGTGAGCCGTGCCGAAGAAGGGCAGGGCGTGGTGCTCGCAGAGTGCGAAGAACGCAATCGGTCCTTCGATGATCTGGCTGATTCGACAATCCGGGCCGCCGTCGCACTCGGTTGGGAATGCCGTCAGAAGCTTGGGGTCACCGTCATACCCGGCGGTCGAGTCGTAAAGCGCGCGCAGGTATCGCTCAGGGGTGCGCTGCGTTCCTGGAGTATCCAGGTCCATGCCAAAGGCCGCGAAGATCTCGCCCATGTAGCCCTCATAACGCTTCCAGTCGTCATCGCCGACGGTCCTTGGGGTGGCCTGCTCCCAGGCGGTCGTCTCCTCGGGGTCGCGCATGTGGTCTCCTCTGCTGGCCGGACACCTGAGCTTAACCGCAGGCCCGATTCGGCCATTCCGGGGTCCCAGCACGTATGTCCCACGCGCACCCGGGGGCGCGTTCGTCATATAGTGCCGGGATGACCAGGTCCCCCCTGCTACTGGGCTCCAAGTCGGAGAGCGAGCGCGCCATGCGGGCCGGCGTGGTCCGGATCGGGCTTGGTGCGGTGATGCTGCTGGCGCCCGCCCTGGGGCGGCGGGTGTTCGGTGTCCCGGACAAGCAGGACAACAGTGCGGTGCGGCTCCTGGCGCGGCTATTTGGCATCCGCCAGATCGTCCTTGGCGCCTGGGCGATCCAGGTTCAGAACAGCGGGGCCGACCAGCGGCGCATGTGCTATCAGCTCAACGCCGCGACCGACGCGGTCGACGTGGGTGCGCTGGCGGTGGCGGGGGTCTTCGGTGAGGGCCTGGTGCAGGCCGCGATCATGGGCAGCCTGCTTGGCACCAGCGAGGTGCTGGCATGGCTCGATCTTCTCGGCGACGTCGACAAAGAGGAGCCCCAGGGCGGGAGCGTCGCGCTCACCTGAGCCGTCGAGGCTGACGATGAGCGATCAGCTGGAGGGCAAGTCCTGCCTGGTCACCGGCACCACGGGCGGCATCGGCCTGGAGATCGCGCGTGGGCTGGCCAAACGTGGCGCGCACGTCATCCTCCACGGCCGGACCAGGGCGCGTGCGGAGGCGGTGGCGACGTCCATTCGTGAGCGCAACAAGGACGCCCACCTGGAAGCGGTGTCCGCGGACCTCAGCTCACTCGACGAGGTACGAGGCATGGCAGAGGAGATCGCGCGGCGCCACGATCGTCTCGACGTCCTGGTGAACAACGCCGGCGTCCTGATGACCAGGCTCGAGCTTTCGAAGGACGGCTATGAGATGACGTTCGCCGTGAATCACCTGGCGCCCTTCCTGCTGACCAACCTGCTTCTGCCCAACCTGCGGCGGAGCGGGGCGGGGCGCGTCATCACGCTGGCATCGGTCGCGCACAAGGGCGGCTTCATCGACTTCAACAACCTCAAGGGGGAGAAGGGGTTCAACTCGATGATGGTTTACAGGGCTTCGAAGCTGGCCAATGTGCTATTCACCAACGAGCTGGCCAACCGGGTTGAGGGCACAGGAGTCACCGCCAACTGCATGCACCCAGGGGTGATCAACACCGGGCTGTGGCGGCGCTCAAAACCCATAGCGATCGCGTTCGGGCTGTTCCAGATGTTCTTCCCGGGGCCGGCCGACGGTGCTGACACCGCGCTCTACCTGGCGGGCGACCCCGCTGTGGCGGACACCAACGGCGGCTACTTCAGCAAGCGGAAAATGCGGCGCCCTGCGCCGCAGGCGTTTGACGCCGACGCGCAGCGCCGTCTCTGGGACGTGAGCGCGGAAATAACGGGTGTGGGGCGGGCCGACGCGACTCAGCCGGGCGTCGTCCCTTAGGCGGAAGCGACCACCTCAAGCTCGGCCGACGCGGTCTCCCAATCCGAATAGAGCCGGGCGATCTTCTCACGCAGGGTGGCGTGTTCCTTGCCCAGGATCTCGGCCTCCATCGCGAATTTGTACATTTCCGGGTCGGCAAGCCGCGACTCGATGGCCTGGACGCGCGCCTCGGCGGTCTCCAGCTGCTTCTCGATCGCGGCCACCTTCTTCTGCGCGGCGGCGCGCTCGCGGCGGGTTTCGGCGGCCTCGGCACGGGTCTTTGCCGGGTCTCGCTTGACGCCGTTCGGCGCGTGTTCGACATGCGCCTGGTGAGGGGGAACCATGGTGTGCGCGTCGAGGTCCCCACCGGCCCGTGGCGGGGCGAACTCCACCGGGCGGTCCCGGTAGCCCCCGCGGGCAGCGTGGATGGTGCCGCCCTCCAGCCACCAGGTGTGGGTGGCCAGCGAGTCGATCAGCTCTCGGTCGTGGCTGACGAAGATGATCGTGCCGGGGAATTCCAAGAGCGCGTCCTGCAGCACCTCCTGTGACGGCAGGTCCAGGTGGTTGGTGGGCTCGTCCAGGAAGAGCAGGTTGCCCTTGTCCAGCATCAGGCGCGCCAGGGAGAGGCGGCTGCGCTCTCCACCAGAGAGCTGCTTGACCTTCTTGTACACGTCGTCGCCGCGGAACAGCAGTCGCGCCAGGTGACTCCGAGCGCTCTCCTCCGAGAGCGGTTGGGCGGCGGAGAGCACCTCTACCAGGGTGCGTTCCGGCGGCAGGTCTCCAAGGTGCTGGTCGTAATAGCTGCTCTGCACCCGGGCGCCGTAACCGATACTGCCGGCCAGCGGCTCCAACGAACCCAGCAGCGTTCGCAGCACGGTCGACTTACCTGACCCGTTGGCGCCCACGATGGCGATGCGCTCACCGGATTCCACCTCCATTGGCGGAACCTGCACCAGAGGCAGCGGCGTGCCGTCGTCATCCTGAAAGCCGGCCACGAAACCCTTGGTGCGCAGCGCCAACACCGCGGAGGGGGGGGCGCCGAACTGGATCTTGATGGCCTTGTCGTCGGCGGGGGCGTCGACCCGGTCCATGCGGTCCAGCCGCGTCTGCCGGCCGCGTGCCTCGCGCGCCCGCTGCCCCGCCTTGTAGCGCTGGATGAACGCCTCCTGGTGCGCGATGTGTTCCTGCTGGACCTCGAACTGGCGCAGCTGCTCCCGCCGTCGCGCGGCGCGCAGGACCAGGAACTTGGAGTAGTTGCCGGTGTAGGTGTAGCCCTTGCCCGCCTCCAGCTCGAGGATGGAGTCGGCGACGTCATCCAGCAACCGGCGGTCGTGGCTGACGATGACCATGGCCTGCGGCGCCGCGCGGAGGTAGTCCTCGAGCCACTCAATGGACGCCAGGTCGAGGTGGTTGGTCGGCTCGTCCAGCAGGAAGACGTCGGAGTCCAGGAGCAGCAGCTGCGCCAGCTGTACCCGCCGGCGCTGCCCGCCGCTCAGCTCCGAGCAGGGCTGCTCCAGCGCCTCGTCGAGAAATCCCAGCCCTCCCAGCACCTCGCGCGCTCGCGCCTCCAGCGTGTAGCCGTCGCCGTGGGTGTACCTCTCCTGCGCCTCGCCGTACTCGTGGAGAATGGCCTCGTCGTGCTCGCCAGCGCTCATCCGCTGCTCCAGCGCGTGCAACCGGTGCCGAAGCTCGATCAGGTCGGACCGCGCCGAGATGGTCTGTTCCAGCACGCTCTGCGGGCCGAAGTCCACGTCGAACTGGTCCAGCATGCCAAGCCGGATCCGGCGCTGCCGATCCACCCTGCCGGTCGCCGGCTCCAGTTGCCCCGCGAGGATCCGCATCATGGTCGACTTGCCCGCGCCGTTCGGACCCACGACGCCAAGCCGCTGTCCCGGCTCCAGCGTGAAGCTGAGGTCGGTGAAGATGGTGGCGGCGCCGTATTCCGCGGAGACGGCGTCGAAGGTCACAAGAGGCATGCCTGAGGGTACCCAATTGCGCGTCGGGTGACGCTCTACCTCAGGACAATGTCTCCGTCCGGAGCGATGACCCCGATCGCCTTCACTCCGGGTGAGCCGCCCACCAGGCGCACCGCGGCGACGTCCTCATCCAGCCATTCCGTCAGGCGGCCCGGTTCGCCGCCGATCTCCACCCAGGCGATGCCCATCGCCTGCGAGGGATGTTTGACCTCTTTCGCCCCGGGGTGCTCGCTGTCCGGGTGCCACTCGATGAAGAACGGCAGGTTTTCTGACATCGCGGCCTCCAACCCCACCAGCCGCCAGTGCACGCTGCCGCCCTCCGGGGTCTCTCGGGAGCCCGGGACTGGCTCATGCCCGATGCGCTCGGCGGTGGCCTCCAGGTCGGTGGGGCGCAGGCAGCACCGCAAGAGGTGGTCGCCATCGGCCACCCTCTCCAGCATCCAGCGGCCGAAGGGATGCTCGATGGCCATGTCGGGGTCGACCACCCCGATCAACTCCAGGTACTCGCGTCCCAGGGGCACTATCCGGTTGGCCGTGCCCCAGCCCGGGTGGGTGCCGCCGTCAATTGACTTCAGCCCATACTCGCGCTCCATGCGCGCCGCCGCCTCATCCAGGTTCGCTACCGCGATCAGTACGTGGTCTACCTCGAGCATCTGCCCTCCTGCTTCCTGGCGCCAACTCGCCGGGTGGCGATGATAATGCGGCGAGCGGCCCTTACGCCGACAGCAGCACGGGCTCGTGCGCATGAGCCCAGTCGAGCACCTCGCGGCGGGATATCTCCCAGTTGTCGAGGTAGCCGATGTTGCTGCGCAGCACCCACTCGAAGGGCATCGACAGGCGCCGCGCCCGGGAGTACACACCGGAGAGGTTGCTCCCGAGGGTGTTGGCCGCAAGGGCATCGGCGAGGATCGACAGGGCCAGGTCGGCGGTGCGTGGATGTCGGCCCGAACCCCATTGGTAGGAATGGCCGAGGTCATGGTGTACGAGTCGACTCAGGGGGTACGAGCCACCCGCGGGTTCCACGACGGCAACATGGCAGCCGCGACGATCGCGGTTGCCCCGGTAGACGGTTTCTCTATGCAATGCAGGCGACTCCAAGAAGTGTGAGGGCCCCTGCCTAACCCACTTCTGGTGTACCACTGCGCCGGCCCCAGGTGGAGGCGGTTTGCAAACCTGCTGAGAAGGTGAAGCCTGACGGTTACATTGCGATAGTGCCGGTGTAAAGAAACAGGATGGGTGCTACGGCAGTGGCGGCACCGAGGGGGTTGGAACCGAGACGTCGGGAGGATCGACCAGGCTCAGTATCGCGGTCGGCAGGGCCAGCTCATACTCGGTATCGCTGACACCCTGGTCGTCGTCGGCGTTGTCCTCGTCCTGGCTGTCCGTGTCCCTGCCACCACCCCCGCCAGGGATCGCCGAGGCGGTGGGCCGGGGCGACGGCGTTGGCGCCGTGCCGCAGCTGGTCTGGTTCTTGACCGGCTTCCCGCCGGGGATGTAGTCGTACGGTTCGGCGACGTCGATAACGTTAAACAATTGGCCGCCAATCCCGGTGCCAAGCGTCGCCGGGTCGCCGGTCTCGGCCGGGGCGTTCAGCGCCATGGTGCTGGCGGTCACGCTGTAGAGGACCGAGTTGTCAACCCCGGCCGGCGCCACGTCGGCCACCGGGACGGAGATGGTGATGACGCCTGGGGCGCCCGCGCTCACCGTGCCGGTCACCTGGTTGGTACCCGGGTAGGTCATGGTGCCATTGCCGCCATTGGCGCTGAGTGGGGTGGCGTTCTGGCCGTCCCAGAACGAGGGCGCGCCGCCGTTGACCGATTCCATGTACGCGTGGAAGAGCCGGCCGCCGGTGGGATCGGTGCTGGAGGGCACGTGCCACTGGGTGGACCACACCTGCACGTTGCCCGCGGCGGGGTCCTGGGGAGCCAGCGTGGTCAGGTCGGACACCACCATGCGCACCTGGTAGTGCTGAGCATCGGGCTGGGAGACGTCCGACTCGACGATGTCCAGATTCGGCTGGTTGGCGCCCACCACGCCGGCCGCCTGGAGGTTGGCGTCACCGCGCGGGTCGAAGACCCGGTTGACCTGGGCCGCCACCCCGCAGAGGCTGGAACGCTGGGCGCTCACCGTGCTGCCGCCGTTCTGGCGCACGAACATCGCCTGCGCGTTGAGCAATCCGCCGGCGCGGCTGGTCGAATCGCCGTAGGTGATGTTGGCCTCGCCCTGTAGGCCGACGCGCATCTGCAGGAAGTCGCCCAGAGTGCGGTCGCCCTTCTGGGCGCCAATGATGGTCTGCAGGTTGCCGCGGTGGATGGCGCGCTCGCTGGCGATAATCGGCGGCGACCACACCGCGCCGCCGTTGAGAGTCTGGGACATGAACAGGCTCCAGTCACCATGGACCGAGTCCGGGCCGTGGCAGGTGGTCAGGTCGGTCGGTACGCACACGGCCTGCGCCGCGGTTCCGTAGTAGGCGATGTCGACGCGGCCGTCGTCACCGGCCGCCATGTACGGGTACACGTTGTTGTGCAGGCCGGCCGTGGGAATCTGCGCCGCGGGGGTCCAATGGATACCTTCGTCCGTCGACTTCGACCAGTAGAGCTGGGTGTCGCTGGTGATGTTGGCGAAGGTCGCATTCTGGGGACCATAGGTGCACGGTGAGCAATCGGCCTGGGCCCACGCGACGTACACCGTGCCGGACCTGTCGACTGCCATGGTGGTGAAGTTCGCCGCCGCCACCGAGTGGCCGGTGAAGGCGGGGGTCACCTGGTAGTCCCTGCAGCTCAATCCACTGGGATCCAGCGCGCTGAAGGGCACCGCCACGCAGGTGGAGAACCGGATCTGGTCGTACTGGTCGGTGTTGTGGGGAACCAGGATGTGGTGGGTTTTCGGGCTCACCTCGACGTTGCCCATGATCCCCTCCTGGCAGGGGGCTGTGATCTGGTTGCCCGGACCGAAGGTAACGCCAGCGCTGGCCCCGATCCCGTCAAATGGCGAGCGGGCCAGCGTCAACTCGTTGTTGGGGGCCGCGCCACCGGGACAGTTCGGCGACCCCTGGACCACCGAGTCGTAGGCCAGGTAGAGGCTGCCGCCCTGGGTGGGATCGCCGTCGGTGGCATACCACTGGCGGTCCACGCCGGCGCCCGCAACCGCGGTGCAGTTGGGGGGTGTGAAGGTCGCGCCGCCGTCGCTGGAGCGCGCGGTGCTGAAGTTGGCCAGGCTGAGGATATTGAAGTAGAGGTTGTCGTGGTTGTCGGTGGCCAGCTCGGTGTCACCACCTCCCTGGCATGACGCTATGTGGCCGGTGAGCGGAGCCGCGCCGGCAACCCATTTAAAGGTCTTGCCGCGGTCGAGGCTCTTCCAGATCCAGCTGGCGCCCGACGGCCCCCCGTTCGGGACGCTGGTGTAGACCCGCCCCTGGGTGTCGATGCGCAGGTCCTGCTCGTAGCCCTGGCCCGCGATGCCGCTGACCACCGGGCGCGAGAACGTGGGCGTGTTGGCGGCGAAGGAGGGAATGGGAAGGGGTACGACGGCCTGAAGTCCCAACGCCGCCGCGCCACCCATGGCGACCACCGCCGACTTCCAAAGGAATGACCCGAAGTTGCTGTCCCTGAGGGAGATCTTCTCCATCCGCCCGACCGCCTGTGTGAGGGTTGAAAACCAACAACAGCTAGGGACTCGCTGAATCCCGAGGTCTCAGCCTAGTGACAGGGTCGGTCTCGCAGAGTCACAACGCATGCCAGGTGTGTGACACGGCCTGACACAGCAGGTTACTGCCAGCCGACGGGGATGGGCACAGGTGTCGGGTGCGTTGGGTCGGCCAGCTTCAACTCGGTCGTCCGACCGTTGTCGTACCGCCGCAGCCAGGCGCCCCCGACGAGCTGGTCGCGAGCATGGAAGGTCGTATTGCCGACGACGAAGATGCACTGCTCGCTATCGCTGCCCGCCACATAGATGCAGATGCCCTGCATCCGGCGCCGCCCGAGCGCACCCGCGGCGGCGGCGCGAACCTGACTTTCGCGGCGCTTGATCACCACGGCGGTATCGCCGCTGTAGCTCCCGGCTGCGCCAGGGGTCAGCACGGTAACGCCCAGGTGGTAGCCGGCCGCGTCGACACCAACTCTGACCGGCGCTGGGTGCAGGCCCAACCAGGCTCCTGCGGCGCCGAGCAATAGGCCAAGCGCCAGGGTCGCTCCGTCAGCCCGGACCCGAAATGAATACTGCTGCCAGAACCGCACGGCGGAACCCTGCGGAGCCTGCTCGCCCACCGGCAGCGGAAGGAGTTTGTGTTTCACCCGTTGCGGCGTGCGCCCAGGACCGCCGCGATGACCGTCTCCGTCAGGGTGACGTAGGACCGACGCAGCGCGGGGCTGGCCTGATTGATCGGTAGGTCCCGGAGCAACGCCAGGAGGGCGTGCTCGTCATCGGGCACCTCGACCACCTCGACCCCGCGCCGTCGGAGCTCGGCGACGTCCGCGAGAACCGCCTTATCGGCGGAGATTTCGCGGTTGCTTGAGAGGATGTACGGCGCCACTATCGGCAGCCGCGCCAGGGCGGGGTCGTCACCGAGTGCCGCGACGTACTCCAGCAGTCCCTGGCGCGCGCGCGGGTCGGCGTTGAAGGGGAGGACCACCACGTCGCAGTGGACCAACCACGCCGCCGCGACAGCGCCCGGACCACCCGAGGTCAGCGAAGGGAGGGCGTTGGGGAGGTCCACGGCAACAAAGGCGTGACGCCGGCGCAGGTACCCGGCAACGAGGTCAACCTCACCCTGGGTATACGGTTCCTCGCTGTCCCGGTGCTCGGGATAGATCGCCAGTCGCGGGGTGCGCGCGTATTGCTCGGCGGGAGGGTCCTGGCCCTGGGTGAGTTTGCTGACGAGTGTCCGCACCGTGGCGGAGTCCGGGGGTGGATTGAGGGCCCAGGAGTCCGGGTTGGTGATGTTGCCATCGACCAATGCGGCGGTGTCCGGAAGTCCCTCGAGCGCTTCACCGACGGTCGCCGCCGTGGCGGCGGCATGGGTCGTCTTACCGACGCCCCCCTTGCGCGACGCGAACCCGGCCATGATCGGTCGGTTGGCGTTGATCGTCGGCCCCAGGGCGGGGGACGGCCCTGCAGCCCCCCGCGGAAGCGCCCTGAAGACACCGCGGAATCGCCGCGATCCCGCCTGTATGCTGTCCAGCGCCTCACGCAGTCCTCCGCGGGCGCTCTTGGCCGGCGCGGGGCCATCCGCCATCGCAACCTGACGCGTTACGGCCGGCTCCACGTCGTAGGAGATGGGCTGTGGGGGCGGGGAAGGAGTGACCGCCCGGTACCCAGCGGCCCCGGCCTCGCGTACGGCGGTCGTCACGGCCGCCGGTTCGGGCATGCGGGGGTCGAGGCGGGGCACCGCCCGGTTCCAGCTCATCGGCTCCTGGGCGTAGGGAAAACTGGGATGGAAGATTGGGGAGATCTCCCCCCGGCCACCGAACGCCTGCATGGCCTGCTGGGCGACCACCTCGGGTTCGGTGGTGGGCACCGGAAACACCGCCCCATGCAGTGAGGTCAGCGCCCGTTCGCGCCCGTCGGCGGTGACCGCAACGAACCAGCAGCCATCAGTCCCGGCGATCCAGTCCTCGATGCCGGCCTCATCGCTCAGGAGGTAGATGGGCAGGCTGCTGGGGAGGACGTTGCGCTGCCACCAGCTGTCCAACCCCGCGCCCAGCGGACCTGCCGCCGTCACAAAGTCCAGCCCGCGTACCTCCGGCGCGTGCACGTATACCGCGCGTCGCGCTTCGGGGCTGATGGCAGCGCGCAACATCTGTTGGACCCGACTCCCGACCTCGCCCCGGAACAGCACAACGAACGTGTAGCTGTCGTATGTGGAGGCGATCACCGTAGAAGACTGTCCGCCCGAGCGACATCACCGCAGCAGATGGAGCCGACCTGCGCCTGGTGATGCAGGGCGCCACCCGTGAAAATAAGAAGCCCGAGTACGAGGGTGGCGCGCGATCTTGTGCGTCGCCGCCTGACCTCCTGCGCGAGACCGCGCGACCGCCGCAGGGCGTGGGTCACCTGCAGCAGGACCAAGGCGATCACCAACGCCCACACGATCATCTGCACCGCCGCCAGGGCCCCGGCCCGGTCCGGGCGGCCGCTGGTCAGAAAGTCCGCCGCCGACGCCAGTTCTGGTGACCCGAGCGCGGGGATAGCGGTGGCGCCGAGAAGGACCGCGAGACCCAGCGACAGCCGACCGGACCCTGAGGGGACACCCCCGGGTTCACTCTGTGCCCGGATCAACCGTTCACCGCTCCAAGGAAGGCAAAGGCGATGCCACCTCCGACCAGGATGAGGAGCGGGATCAGCAGCAGCGCGATGGCGGCGGCCGCTCCCGTTTTCGCCCGCGCCGCGCGGAGGCGGTTCTCGGCGAGGCGGTGCTCCGCGCTCATCCGCGAGAGCGCCGGGTATTCCTCGCGTGGGCTGAGGCCCTCAGTCTCGATGCCGCGCATAAGCTGGCTCAACTCCTGGAACATGGGGATCCGCAGGGCGCGCCCCACCATCGCGTAACGCTCACGCGTGGAGCGCAGGGCGGCGTCTTCCCCCAAGAGTTCCCGCAGGTGCTGTTCGTCGAGCACGCCCACCAGACGGCCGTCGCGCTGGCACCGCGCCAGCAGGGAGAGGGCATCGTCCGGGGGGATGCCCGGGACGAGCACCGCAAGTCCCAACAACGCGTCCGACAGCTGTTCCCCCACCCTTGCCTGCCGGTTGTGCGCCCGGCTGCGCAGCGACACATACCTCAGCGCGGTCACCAGCACGGATACCGATGCGACCACCCAGAGCGGCACCGGCAGCTGCCCGGACTGCGCGAGGCCAAACCCATCCACGGCGGCCAGCAGCGCTGAGGCGCCGAGTGCAGCGGACGCGGTTCCGACAACCCAGCTATCAGTGGTCTGCAAAGACCCGCTGACGACCAATAAAAGTTTGATGTCGAGTTCCTCTCGGAGGCGGTTCAGCAGGGGCAGGCGTTCGCCCACTCGCTCGGCCAGGTCCCGGGTGCCTTCCAAGCCGCGTAACCTGGCCAGCCGCTCCCAGTGTTTGACCTCGCGCGGGGTGTACACATCAAGTCCCCACAGCGCGAAGGCGTAGCCGGCGCAGACGACCAGCGCCACCAGGTACGGCGCGACCGGCAGGGCGGGGAGTGTCACCTGGCCATCGCCGGTCTAAACACTGCCCAGTCCGCGCAGTTCCTCGCGGTAACGCTCGAGGTCCCATCGGGTGAACGTGTTCACCCGGTACAACCGCGAAACGAGCGCCAGGACGAGGGCGAAAGTAATCGCGGTCACCACCAGCAGCACCTGGCCCGCCACCGTCGCGAAGCCGTGGCGGATCACATCCACGCGGATCAGGGCCAGGAACATGGACAGCAGAATCAGGCTCATGGCCACGGCCTGCGAGCGCTTCTGGGTCATCGCCTCCAGGGCGTCCACCTGCTCTGCGAGCTTGGCCTCCATGACCGGCAACAGCACCTGCTCGAGAAGGATGACGAGGTCTTCCTGGCGGCGGGTGCGGCTCGCGAGGAGCGCCAATGCCAGCATCTCGGCCTCCGGTACGCGGGCACGATCCGCCATGCGCACCAACGCCTCATCGATCAGCAGGGCTGGGTCGGCGAGGGGCGCCAGGATGAACTCTAGACCGAATGGCGGGTGTAGCCCACTGTCCCTCAGGACGACGTCGATACCCTGGTTGCGCCGCATCCGACTGACCATCGTGCGTACCCAGTCGACCAGGGTTCGCTCGCGCTTCAGCCGCAACGAGGACGCTCTCCCCGACAGGAGGTAGGGCACAACAACGATCATCGCCAGCGGGGCCGCGGCCAATAGCAGCGGGATGCCCATTGGGAGCACCGCGACGAACGCGCCCGCCACAGCGGCAACCCTCAGGGCCACCCAGGTGCGGAATCTCCAGCCCAGGCCTGCCGCCAGGTCGCGCTCGCGGTCTGCGATGGGCCGAAGCCGCGCTGCAAAGCGGGCTGGTTGGCGCAGTAGGTCGGCCCCACCCAGTGCCGCGGCGAGCCCGGCGGCGAGCGCCAGGAAAGCCAGGTAGAGGCTGAAGGTGATGACCGGGGAGGCGCTCATCACGCGTCGGGTATTTCGTCCCCCAGCGTTGGCTGGAGACGTTCCTGCAGACGGACTGGGAGGTTGGCAACCGCCCTTTCGACCCGCCGTAGCCCGCGCGCCGCGGTGGCCTCGTAGATCGAGCGGGAGTTGCCGCCGGCATCCACGGCCAGTACCCCCGATATCCTCCGGGTTCCATCCGGGTACTTGGTGAGGTGGACCACCACGTGGATGGCCTGGCGCAGGACCTCCTCGGCCAGGCGGTCCTGGCCCCGGAAGTCGACGCTCTGGAGCATGTAATTCCTGGCTTTGTTCACCGCCAGGGCCGCGCTGTCGGCATGGATCGTCACCATGCTGCCGTCGTGCCCGGTGGTCATCGCCTGCACCACGTCGACCATCTCTGCCCCGCGTGCTTCGCCCAACAGGATGCGGTCAGGTGTGACCCGAAGCGCGTTCTTGACCAGGTCGCGCATCCCGATCCCGCCGCCTCCGGCCTCGCGGCCCGACTGCTTGCCTCCCGATTGCGTGACATCCGGGACCGTTGTGAAGGCATACAGCAGCAGCACCCAGGGTTGCCCGTCGCCGCGGTCCTGCTCCAGGTGCAGCTCAGCCCCGTCCTCGATCGACACGACGATCTCGTCGCGCGGAATCAGCCCCGACAGCACACGCATCATGGTCGTCTTACCAGAGCCGGTTCCGCCCGCGATGAGGACGTTGCAGCGGCCGCGGACCAATGCTTCGAGGAACGTTGCCACGCCCGGGGGCATCATCCCCTGGCGTACAAAGTCCTCGAGAAAGCGAAATCGAGTTGGTTGCGGGAAGCGGATCGCCATCTGGATATCTGATGCCAGCGCCACCGCTGGTTTGACCGCCACCGACAGGCGTAGAAGGCTGCCGAACGTCGACTCGGCGATCGGGGTGGCGGTGCTGAGCGCACGACTTCCGACCACCCCGGTCAGGCTCAGGACCTCACGCATCAGGGACGTGAGATCCTCATCGCTGCGCAGGGGGTTGCCGCCCTGGATCTGGACCTTCTGGCCGCCGACCCGGGCGACCCACCGGTCGTAACCAAAACAGCCCAGTTCCTCGACGCCCTTCAGCAGGTAGAGCAGGCGAGACAGCGGCCAGAAAGCGGATGCGCGCACCCGGACGGCATCCACCGCGGTGTCGTAGTAGACCGGCGACGACTGCAGCCGGTCGGCAACCGTTGAGTTGATCCCCAGCCGCTCTCTCTCGTGCGACGACTTGGTCAAGCGATCGATGTAGCGGCGAGCGTCGTCCAGCAATTGCTCTTCCTGGGCCACAGTGCGCACGCCCGGCACCCGTTCAGCCTTGATCGCCTCGGCCACGGGAACGGCGATCTCCTCGAAATCGGCGAGGTCTGGCCACGGCACCGTCGGCAGGTCATCGGAAGCCGGGGAGGTCAGTGGAGCGCGCTGGATCACGACGCCACCGCCGAGGTGGTGAGCCGCAGTGTTTGGGAGAGGCCTGGCTGTTCCAGGACTCGGCCTTCGTACGTCGCCATCTGGCCCTTGCGCTCATCCCAGTCGAACTGCCACGTGGGATACCCCGGAAGCTGCACTCCGAGCACGTCGGTTGTGATCCTTCCCATGCGGCTTCCGCGTCGTTTCATGACCACCAGGTCGGCCTGCGGGATCCGGGCGAACTTCAGGAGTTGGATCGAGCCGGGCAGGAGCGTTGGGTCGTCACGGAGCACGACGAACGTCCGCCTGACCGCGTGGGCCAATGTCTCTGCCGTGACGCGGGGGGACTCGAGGTCGGGATATGCCAGGGGGCAGCCGAGATCGAGGATCACAAAGTCGGTCTTCATGGTGGTGAGCGGCAGCGCCATCCGGGGGATCAGTCGTCCGGCCGAAGGCCCGGAAAACCCCCGCAACCCGGGCACCACCCGCAGCGACCCGCGCACCGGGTGGGTCACCGCCTGTGCATCTATGGCCGCCGCGTCCAGCTGGGTCGCGGTGAGCAGGTGCGCGAGGCTTCTTCCCTGGGTGTCGAGCTCAAGCGCATCGGCTATCGTGCCCCCCATCATGTCGCCATCGATCAGGGTCACCGACCGGGTCAGTGCCAGGTCCCAGGCGAGGCTCAGGGCGAAGGTTGTTGAACCCTGGCCAGGGCGCGTTGTCAGGACCGCCACCGGATAGCTCATCAGGGCGTCGGGGATGCCGAGGAGCCGGCCTGTTGAGCAAGCACGGAAAGTCTGCGTGCGGCGTCTGCCCCGCTGATCGTCGAGCCATCAGGAACCCCGGTCCCGTTGCTGCGGGCATCAAGCAGCGTCGTGGAGCTGCCGTAGAGCGCGATCCACAGCGGCTCATCTCCGGCAGGCACCTGGATGGTGGTGCTGTTCAGAACCGTCATTCCGCGTCCCACCAGGGTGGCCTTACCCCCCTCGATCGCGTACACATCTATGGTGTCTCCCGCGGCAGCCTGGTATCCCCCGAGTTTCACCGGCACGGCGACCAACGGCGCCGACTCGACGTCATCCTGGCGAAGGATGTCGCCCGGAGAGAGACCGTGCGCGGCAAAGCGTCCGGAGGGGGAGGCGGTCAGATAGGAGTAGGGGTCGCGTGACGCGGAGATGTGCTCCTGGCGAACCGTCGAACTGTCGAGCGCCGCGCCGGCAACAACGCTGTGCGTCAATACCCACACCGATCGCGTGTCCTGTGGGCGCCCGAGAGTGTCCAGGGCAAGGAAGGCCAGCACGACCAGCAATGCCGCGGTCAGCACTCCCACCTGGAGACCCCGACGACCTCCCAGTCGATGGGCCAAGCTCATCACAATCCTCCTCCTGAACTCACGGTGAAGTTCCCAGGCTCTCCCCGACGGCAACCGTGCCGGTGTGATCCCGTGTGATCGTAAGCCCGGGTCCATAGATGGCAAATAGCAGCGGAACGCGGCGACTGATGTGCGCTGTCACCGAGTGACCGTCGGCGCTCACCGTGCACGCCACGTCTGCGGCGCGCAGTCCGGCGGTCAGCGATGCCGCGTCGGCACACGCGGCCGACGCGCGTGCACTCTCCAGAACGACCACCCCTGCTCGCAACTGCGCTGGATCCACCTGGCTGGCGCCGGCCTGCGCTCCCACCAGGGCGCCGTTGTCGTAACGGCCGGCGGCGTCGTACAGCAGGATGACATCGCCCACCAGGGCAACCAGGCCGCTGAGGACCAGGGCAAGGACGAGGGCGAACATCATGGCCACCTGCCCTGACTGCTCGCACGCTGATAGGCGCTGCCTCATATCATCGGGTCCGGAAGGCGGACGAATAGGAGATGGCCGCGGCGGTCAGCGTGGGGTTGGCGGGCCATGCCAGGGACAACGGTGTGCGGTCGAAGTGCAGCACCGCGGCTGCCGAACAGGACACCCGAGTCCCAGCGTGCACACAGTTGAATCGCTGCACTTCGACGTAACCGTACTGTCGCATCGTTCCAAAGAACGTCTCGCTCTCGGCGGAGATTGACGCGGGCGAATCGTCACGAAAGGTCGCGGCGGTGGTGCTGGCCAGCGCGGTCGCCGCCCTCAGGTCGTGAACCGTCTCCAGCCAGAGCAAAATGCCAAGGAAGCCAAACACGATGATCAACATCAGGGGCACTACGATCGCCATCTCCACCACCGCCTGCCCAGCAGACCTCGGCCACCCGGAGTTCAACGTTTGAACACCGCCGTGTGCACCTGGGCGTAGATATCCAAGGGCAGACTGAGGCCCCCGACCTGGGGCGGGACAAAGCTCGCCGGATGTCCGATGATCTCAACGCGAGCGGTGTCTGTGGTTGGGGCGTAGGTACACACATAGACCGTGCCGGCCGGGACCTGGGCCAGCGCCGGGCACGGCTGCCCGGTTCCGCTCGGTAGGGCGATGCGCGTCCCCGGCATTCCACTGCGCAGCAGCCGAACCGCCTCGGCGCGTGCCAGGCTCAACGCCGGCCGGTTCAGGTCGCCCAGCTGGGCTCCTGCTGCGACCCGCGCGCCCGCGGTCGTGGCGTTCACCGCACTGGCGCGCTCCAGCGTGTAGAAGCCCGCGGTCACTGCGAGGAAAAGTAGGAAGAAAAACAGGGGCGCCACCAGCGAGAACTCGACCATCGCCTGTCCGCCGGCGCGGTCGTTGGCGACTGGCCTGAGACCGTTCAGGGTGGCGATCGCGAGTTTCAACAACATGACGGCGGTACGTTGCAGGGTAACGACCTGAACGCGGCATGGGAAGTGTGGCTCCCCGGGGGGTGGGGTGTTCATCCGCCATAATGCAGCCGCATGGGAAGGGACGCTCGAAGGACACTTCTTGTCCTCGGCGACGAGGTCGATCTGTTTGCCGCCATACGGCCCATGCTTGACTCCGCGATGCTGCAGGTGTGGTGGGCCCGGCCTGGTGAGAGCGAGGCGCTGGTGGACTCCTGCGCTCCGTGGCCCTGGGGAATTGCCGGATCCGGGCCCGCAGCGCCCGCAGCCACGCTCGCCCGCCTGGACGGCAAGCCGGTCCTCTGGTTCTGGCTCGGCGACCCTCCGGACGTCACTCCTCGCGGGACCCGGCTGCACCGCCGGTGGCGGGACCTTGCGCGCGACGTGACGGGATGCCTTGGGCGCTCCCTGGCCGGTCTCCGGCTGGCACCCAACCGTGGTCTTCTGGCGCCCGGGGGTGGCCTGGTTCTATCAGCAGAGGTGGAGGGGCTTCTCTCCAGCGGGGAGGCGGCGTTGCCCCTCGCGTCGAATCTGGCGCGGTCCGCAACCCGCGCGGTGATCCGCCACAAGCTGCCGGTACGCATGCGCACCGAGGACGGGATGTGCAAGTTGGAGGCCAGGGCGTAGATGTACAACCAGGTGACGGTGCTGATCCTCGAGGATGACCCAGACCAGATGGCCGCGATCCGCGGCCTGGTGGAGAACAACGGCATGCGCGCGGTGTGCGCCGAGAACCCGTCCAAGGCGCTCCGTCTGATGGAGCAGCTGCCGCCGGTTCTGGCGGTGATCGACCGTGACATGAGCAAGGCCAACGATGCCGACAGAACCAGCCTCGACGTGCTGGCGGCCCTGGACCGGCGTCATCCCACCTGCACCGTCTTCGTCTTCTCCAACGCCATCGGCACCCTGGCCCAGCAGGCACAGGTCTGGGCCGCGCACAAGAGCGCCATCCTGCACGAGAAACGCTTCGGGTCGGAGACCCTGCTCAGGCGCATCCGCCAGTTCGTCACGCCCGCCGTTGGTGACCTCGAGATGCGTGACGGCGCCGTCCGTCATCGCCTCAAAGGGACCACCGTGACCCACCGCGTCGCCTGCGCACTGATGATGGCCTACCCGCGCGCGCTGACGCTGTCGACAGCCGACCAGGTCAAGGCCGCGCAGCGGTTTCGGGAGTGGCTGGGCGAGCACAGCGCCTGCGTTCAGCTCATCGCCAAGGGCAACCGGCTTTACGAATTGAGCGTCGACGAGGCGGCATATCGAGAGGCCTTCCCGGACGACCTGAATTCCCCTGACCTGGATAGCGAAACCCTCAACGAATTCGAGAATCTGGTCCGCTAGCGGAGCCCGGCCGGGACGGCCCTAAACTTTGGCGACCACCGAGGAGGCCGAAGATGAGCTGGCAGCTTAGCGACGAACAGTTGATGATCCGCGAGACCGTGCGCGAGGCTGCGCAGGACAGGATTGCCCCACGCGCCAAAGAGGTCGACGAGACCGCCGAGTTCCCGCAGGATTGGGTTGAGCTCTACAAGGAGCTCGGGTTGTTCGGCATTCCCTTCAAGCCCGAGTACGGCGGCATCAGCGGCTCGGCACTGACCCTGGCGGTGGCGGTCGAGGAGCTTTCGAAGGCCGATGGCACCGCCGGCCTGATTCTCGCGGTGCAGGCCCTCGGAGGCTATCCGTTCAACGTCGCGGCCACCGAGGAGCAGAAGCACAAGTGGATCCCCAAGATGGCCAGCGGGGAGCACCTCGCGGCCTACGCACTGACCGAGCCCGGCTCTGGCTCGGACGCCGCGGCGATGAAGACCAAGGCGGTCAAGAAGGGCAACAGCTACCTGCTCAACGGTTCCAAGATTTTCATCACCCACGGCAACGTGGCGGACGTGGTGGTGGTCTTCGCGGTGACCAACCCCGGCGAGGGCTCTCGGGGCACCTCCGCGTTCATCGTCGAGCGCAAGTCGGACGGGTTCACCTCCAAGCCGATCAAGGAGAAGCTGGGAATCCGCGGCTCCGACACCGCCGAGCTCTACTTCGATGACGTCGTGGTCCCCGAGGAGAACCGACTGGGCGCGGAGGGGGAGGGCTTCAAGATCGCGCTGCGCGTGCTTGACCGCTCCCGACCGGGCGTAGGGGCGCAGGCACTGGGAATCGGTGCTGGGGCCCTGGAGTATGCCGCCAAATATGCCAAGGAGCGGCAGCAGTTCGGCCACCCCATCGCCGATTTCCAGGGCATCCAGTTCATGCTCGCCGACATGGCCACGCAGGTCGAGGCCGCGCGCGGGCTGGTCTACCAGGCGTCGTCGATGATCGACGAGAACCACCCCGGGGTAACCAGCATGAGCGCCATGGCCAAGCTGTTCGCCTCTGACACCGCGATGAAGGTCACCACGGATGCGGTGCAGATCCTGGGTGGCTACGGCTACATCAAGGAGTTCCCTGTTGAGCGGATGATGCGGGACGCCAAGATCACCCAGATCTACGAGGGCACCAACCAGATCCAGCGCGTGGTCATCGGGCGGCACCTGCTGAAGTAATCAGCGTTAGCCGGGATCCGGGGTCCCGGCTCAGCTCAACGACTGCTCGGCCAGTCCCAGGCCAAACTCGATCCGGGACAGCCGAGCATGGGCGGTCGCGACCGTCGCCAACGCGATCCCCACGCACGCTGCGGCGGCCAGCAGCAGGCCCCCGGCGAAGCCTGCCAGCGGCGGGACCACGCCGAGCCGGCCGAGCACCAGGCCCAGCGTCATCAGCAACGTCACGACAAAGATCATCACCAGTTGCATGGCCAGGCCCACCCAGGCGCTGAGCGGGGAGACCATGCGCCGTGGGTCGGTCCAGGTGAAGCGCGGAAAGAGCCCCCCCACCGCCACCATGACAATCGCCAGCGAGGCACCGAAGATCGCCGCCAGAAGCACGGCCGGGATCGCCCAGCCCACCCCGGGATGCACCGCGAACTCGGTGAAGGCGGCGGCGGCGACCGCCGCCAGGGCCACCGGGGGGGCGGCCACCAGGACCTTGCCCAGCAACATCCTGGACATGCCGTTGGGTGACACCGCGTACATCCAGATGGCGCCGCCCTCCAGGCTCAGTGAGGTGAGCCCCAGGGCGGTTGCCAACCCCAGGGTGACCAGCGGGATAGGCACCAGCGCGATGCTCGCCGCGAGTGGGCCGCCGCGAATGTGGGTGAAGCCGCCAAGTGCCCCACCGCCGCGAAACGCGAAGAGTGAGAGTGCCAGCACCGGAAGGGTCATGCGCACCAGCATCACCAGGTCCCGGCGCCTGGTGCGCCAGTCCTTGGTCCACACCGCCGAAGCGGCGCTGTTCAGCCCCAACCGGGCCAGCAGCGGAGGCCTGGTCGCGCCGGTCGGTCGCGCTATTGCCGGTTCTGCGCTGAGCCGCCGACGGGCCGGGCGCCTGGGCGCGTAGTCCGACCAGCCGGTCACGTAGACCCGCGCGCTCACCTGGACAGATGCCCAGACGGCGGCGATGCCGACCGCCAATGCCAGCAGCGCCCACGCGATCGCCGACGTCTGGCGGCCGAAAAGCGCATCCGCCACCGCGCGTGAGGCCCAGCCGTGCGGCAGCCAGGCCGGGGAGGCAAGCGGAGACCGGGAAAGCCGGGAGACCAGGCGCGGCCCGGGGCTGCCACCGAAACCCAGGTTGGCTATCTCCAGGGCCGCCGCCAGGCCCAGCGACAGCAGCGCCACCACCTCGCGGGCGCGGTTGGGCGGCACGAAGCGGATGACGCTCATCATCAGCGCGGACATCAGGGCCACCGGGAGCATCGGGGTCGCGACCAGGATGACCACCGCGATGATCGCCGCCAGCGGCTTCCCCGTTACCAGCGGCAGACCCACGACCACCGGCAGCAGGACCGCCAGGATGATCGCAAAGAGGCTGCCCACCCGCACCCAGATCTTGGCGCCCAGCACCGCGGCCACCGAGTAGGGGGCGACCAGCAGCATCTCGAGGTCGCGGTCGAGCAGCAGGGCGGAGATGCTGAACAGCAGGCTGCCGTAGAGCACCATCACGGTGTACCCCAGCAGCCCAAGGCCCACCGTCCCGCGCAGCGCCGCCTCGTCCTGTCCACCCAGGCGGCGGTGGCTGAGGACCACCAGGCCTCCGACCTGGGGGGTCCAGAGCACCAGGACCAGGAACGTGGCAGCGCCGAGGAGGACCGCCGCCGACCCCAGCCTGCCGCGGCGGGTGGCCTTGCGAAAGGACCAGTTCCAGTAGGCCAGGACCTTCACCTCTCCCAGTCGCCGCGCGATCCGCAGCCCGTCGACGAACCCGGTGTTCAACGTTCCAGCTCCGCCAGGAGGGCGGCGGGATCGGCATCCTCATCGTTTGTCAGCTCGAGGAAGAGGTCCTCGAGCGATCCTCCCGAACGGCCTCGTGCCATGACCTCCGCGAGTGACCCGCTGGTCACCAGACGCCCGTGGTCGAGGATCGCGATATTGGTGCACATCCCCTGGGCGATCTCCAGGATGTGGGTGGAGACGAAAACGCAGCGCTCACCCCGCGCGAAGTCGCGCAGGATGTCCTTCATCAGGCGCGCGCTGCGTGGGTCAAGCCCCACCGTGGGTTCGTCCAAAAAGAGGACCGCAGGGTCATGCAGCAGGGCCGCCGCCAGGGAGATCTTCTGGCGCATGCCGCGGGAGAATGAACCGAGCATGTCGCCGGCACGGTCTTTTAGCTCGAAGATCTCCAGCAGGGTGATGATGCGGCGATCGCGGTACCCCCGATCCAGGTGATACAGGTCGCCTGAGAACTCGAGGAACTCGCGTGCGGTGAGCTTGTCGTAGAGGACGGGCGAGTCTGGGACGTACCCCAGCCTCCGCTTGGCAGCCTCGGTTTCGAGGCGCAGGTCGTGGCCCGCGACCACGGCCTCACCTTCAGTGGGGCGTAGCAGTCCCACCAGCATCTTGATCGTGGTGGTCTTCCCGGCGCCATTGGGACCGAGAAAGCCGAAGAGCTGCCCGGGGTCCACCCGGAGGTCCAAGTGGTCCACCGCCAGGCGGTCACCGTATCCCTTGGTCAGGCCGTTGGCGGAGATCACATCCCGCAGCATATGCGTCGGCGCAGCGGGTTCGTGTCAAGGCCACGAACGCTGGCGCTGCAACCTCTCAGGACTCTCTAACCCATCCTTTAACAAGGCCTGTTAAGATCGAGTCACATGTCGGCTCCTCGTTATAGGAGGAGACGGAGCGCGGAGCGGTCTACCGCGGTGCCCATGCCGACCCGGCGAACCATGGTGGTGCTTGCGCTGGCACTGCTGCTCGCCATCGGCGCCTATACGGGCTTCCGTTTCTTTCAGCTAGCCAGCAGCATCAGCCCGCACGCGGGCCTGGGCGAGGTGATTGGTCTTGCCCAGAACCAGGACGACCAGCCAGGCACCCTGGCCTACAAGATCCACCACGGTGAGCGGGTCAACATCCTGATGCTGGGGTATGGCGGTGGCAACCATGACGGCGCCTACCTGACCGATTCGATCCTGGTCCTCAGCGTGCAGGGCGTTGATCGCGTTGCCATGACCTCCCTGCCCCGCGACAGTTATGTCGCCATCAAAGCCCTGGCCAACAACGGCGAGTACGACGGCAAGATCAACGCGGCGTACGAGATCCCCCTGGGCAAAAACAGCCTGGGCAAGCCGGCGGCACAGTACGACACCGGGTTTGACGGCGCGGGCAAGCTGGCCAGCAAGGTGATCGGCGACTACCTTGGCATCAGCATCGACTACTGGGTGGGCGTCGACTTCACCGCCTTCAAGAAGGTGGTGGACGCGGTGGGTGGCGTGGACGTCAACGTACCCACCGTCCTCGATGACCCGCTGTACCCCACCGACGAGGGATACGGGTACCAGCACATCCACTTCAACACCGGGCTGCAACACATGGACGGCAGCCGAGCCCTGATCTACGTGCGCGAGCGCCACGCGGACAACGACTTCGGTCGTTCCAGGCGCCAGCAGCAGGTGACCACGGTGATCAAGGCCAAGCTCCAGAAGCCCGAGGTCATCACCCAGCTGTTCGGCCTCCTGGACGCGCTTAAGGACAACGTCCACACCAACATGTCACTCAACGACCTCAAGGTGTTTGGCAGCGTTCTGGGGAAGGTCGATGCTGCCGGCGCCCATCACGTCTCGATCGATTTCGACAATTGGCAGTACGAGACCACCGGGTACGACGGCGCCTACCTGCTGATGCCCCGCGACGGCACCATGACGTCGCTGCACAAGTTCATCAACGCTGAGATGATCGACCCGGCGGTGGTTGCCGAAAAGGCCCGGCTGCAATTCTCGAGCACCCCCGGCCAGGCGTCGCGAGGGTTGAGCCTGGCGGGGATTTACACAGGCAACATGGGCATGCTCAACCTCAACGTGGCCGGCCCGGTGACCGCCACGGTGGCTCCGTCCGCCACCGTGGTCCACGACTATTCCGGTGGCCGTGCGGCCAAGACGGCAGCATGGCTGGCCAGGTACTTTGGCGGCACGGTGGTCACCGAGGATTCCGCGGGAGCCCCGGCCGCCCCCGACGCGAGCCCGTCACCGGCTGCGATCCCCGCCCACGCCGACCTGGTCGTGGCGCTGGGGAAGGACGTGGCGATGCAGTTCGACGCGGCCGGCCCCGGCAACCTCGGCTACTCCGCGCCCTACAACCCGGCTGGGACCAGCACCTACAGCCCCTACGGCCAGACCACCGCTCCAACCTACCGCAGGAAGCCGACGCCGCAGCCGAGCCAGGTGGCGCCCGCGCCGTCTAATCAGCCCACCTCCGAGCCCAGCTCAGCACCCCCGCCGCCGAAGAAGTCCCCGCCGCCGTGCATCCCTCCGATCTGTAAACCCCCACCTGCATCCCCGGGCGCGAACACCGAGCCCTGACCCGTGGGGGAGATGAGCCCCGCTTAGACTGAGTGCCGATGGAACTGGCCGACCGGCTGCTGGCCGGGGAGACCCGCGCACTGGCCCGGGCGATCAGCCTTGTGGAGCGCGATGACCCACAGATGATGGAGCTGCTCTCCGCGCTGCAGCCCCACACCGGCAGGGCCTACCTGTTGGGCATCACCGGCCCGCCCGGTGCGGGCAAGTCCACCCTGGTGGATGGCATGGTCGAGGCACTCAGGCGGCAGGACAAAACCGTCGGCGTCATCGCGGTCGATCCCAACAGCCCCTTCAGTGGCGGGGCGGTCCTTGGCGACCGCGTGCGCATGCAGCGCCACTCGCTCGACCCCGGCGTATTCATGCGCTCGATGGGCGCCCGCGGGCATCTCGGGGGCCTCGCCGGGGCCAGCCGCCAGGCCGCACGGGTGCTTGACGCTTTCGGTCGCGACTATGTGATCCTCGAGACCGTCGGGGTGGGTCAGTCGGAGCTCGAGGTGAGCAGCGTCTGTGACACAACCATTGTGGTCATCAACCCGCGACAGGGAGACGAGATCCAGGCGATCAAGGCCGGCATCCTGGAGATCGCCGACATCTTTGTTGTCAACAAGGCAGACCTGCCGGGGGCTGACAGCGCCGTTCGCCAGCTGCAGCAGACCTACCCCGACGACATGCAGGTGGGGGACTGGCTTCCGCCGATCATCAAGGTCGTGGCCGCGCGGGCAGAGGGGATCGATGAGCTCCTGGAGGCGATTGTGAGCCACCGACAGCACGTCATCGACAGCGGCCAGTTGGAGGAGAAACGGCGCCGGCAGCTGCGCGAGGAGGTGCTCGACCTGGTGGCCGAGCGCGCCCGCCGCACCGCCGCGCGGGCGGTCGCGCCGGGGACTGAGCTCGGCAAGCGCCTGGCCACCGCCAGCCTCAAGGAGATCGACCCCTTCGAGATGGCGCGGGAGCTCACTCCCTAGCGGCGGGTCAGACCGGCGCCATCTCCCGGGCCAACAGCCCGTGTCGCTCGCGAACCCGCCGGTCTGCCCAGGCAAAGAACTGGTCGGCGGCAATGCCGATCACCAGGATCACGATCATCAGTCCCAGCAGCGTCGGCATGTCACGCGCGACGCGCGCGCCCTGCAGCCCGGCACCCAGTGAAGGGCGACCCACCAGGATGACGATCAGCTCCGCCGACATCAGGCTGCGCCATCCGTATGCCCACCCCTGGCTCAGCCCGGCGATCAGGTCGGGCATCGACGCCGGGAGCACCAGCATGCGGTACAAGGTGAAGCCCTTCGCGCCCAGGATCCGGCCCGCCTGAATCGTCGCCGGCGGGACATGATCGACACCGATGATCAGCCCATGAGCGATCGACGGGGCCGCGCCCATCACCACGACAAACGCGATCGCCTGCTCCGGCTGGTTGGTGAAGATCAGGAGTGCGAAGGGCGCCCAGATGATCGACGGGAATGACTGCAGCCCGGTGACCAGCGAGCCGATCGCCGACCTCAGGACCGGGGAGAGGGCACACCCCACCCCCACCACGATGCCCACGGCGCCAGCCGCCATGAAGCCCGCCGCAGCCCTGGCCAGGGTGATCGCCACGCCGCGATAGAACCCGGCCATACCCAGTAGCTGGACCAGGCGCCCGGCGACTTGTTCAGGGGAAGGCAGGAGGTTGCGGGAACGCCACCTCGACGCCACCGCGAGCTCCCAGACCACCAGCACCACCACGATCGCCGCGACCTTGGGCCAGGTCGCCCGCCAGGCGCGGTGCCTAATTCCTACTAATTCCATCGGGATTACGGGATGATAGCGACCTGCTCAACTTCCCGAACTTGGTCGGCCCATAATCGGTCGCGTAGTGAACTCAGTAGTATCTGCGGTGAGATGAGCGAAACGGCAACACGGAAGATCCGAGTGCTCACCGCCAAGGTCGGTCTTGATGGCCACGACCGCGGCATCAAGGTGGTCAGCAGGGCCTTGCGTGATGCCGGGGTGGAGGTGATCTACGCGGGCCTGCACCAGACGCCGGAGATGGTGGTCGAGGCGGCGATCCAGGAGGATGTCGACGGCATCGGGATCAGCCTTCACTCGGGGGCGCACATGACTCTGTTTCCCAAGATCATGAAGCTGCTGAAGGAGAAGGGAATCGACGACATCGTCGTCTTTGGGGGCGGAATCATCCCCGCCGACGACATCGTCGAACTGCAGAAGCTCGGGGTGTCTGACATCTTCACGCCGGGCACGCCGCTGCAGACAATCGTCGATTTCGTCAACCAGAAATTCGCTGACCGCGTAACGGCTTGACCTCCGTCGCGCAAGACGGATTCCCCTACGCGTCGCACGCCGAACTGGACACCTGGCCGCAGACCGTGCTGGCCGAGGATGTCTACCGCATGGGCGGGCTTGAGCTTCGCCTGGTCCCCGACTGCCCAACCTTCATCGATGGCGGCGCGATGTTCGGCGTGGTGCCCAAGACGCTCTGGATCAAGCACAAGGTCCCAGACGACCGCAACCGCGTCCCTGTAGCCGCCAACTGCCTGCTGGTGCAGGGGCCCCAGGGCACCAGCCTGGTCGAGGGGGGCATCGGCGAGAAGTACTCCGACCGTCAGCGCGACATCTTCGGCCTGGAGGACCTCGGGCGTCTCAAACGTGGACTGCGGGCGGCCCAGGTGGAGCCCGAGGACGTGGACCACGTTTTTTTGACCCACCTCCACTTTGACCACTGCGGCGCCGTCACGATGTACGACGGGAGCCGCCTTCGGCCGACCTTCCCCCGGGCCCGACACTTCGTCCAGCGCCGAGAGTACGAGGTGCTGATGAACCCCGACCCCCGCAGCCGTCCCAGCTACGTTCCGGACAACCTCGAAGCGGTGCGTGAGGCCGGCCTGCTGGAACTGGTGGACGGTGATGCCGAGCCGGTGCCGGGGTTCGAGCTGCGGCTGACGCCCGGGCACACCGCGGGGCACCAGGTCGTTCTGGTCAAGGACCCCGCCGGTACCGCTGCGTTCATGGGCGATCTCATCCCGTACATGAGCCACCTTCGCACCAACTGGATCGCCGGCACGGATGTCCTTCCGCTTACGACCATGACCACCAAGGAGTCATTCCTCGCCGAGGTCCGCGAGCGCGATTACCTGGTCGTTCTGTACCACGAACACAGCACCCCGGTGGGCTACCTCCGTGGTGAGCAGCTGGAGTTGATCTAGCTCTCCTCGCCGTCTGAATCGTCATCGTGCTCCGCCGGCCCCGGATGGCCCAGCACCTCGCTGATCCGTGCGCGCAGCAGCCGGTAACGCAGCTCTTCCGGTCCAGGCACATTTGCGGTCACCGACCGCCGTGGGGTCAGGGCGCTGCGGAAACCCGCGCGACGCTCCTCGTTGTCCCCGACGATAAGGGCCACCACCGGGTTGGCGCCAACCATTGGCGCGGACAACAGCGAAGGGTCGACCACCGACACCGGCTCGTCCAAGAGGACCGGCTCGTCCAAGTGGTCCGGCTGGTCCAAGCGGTCCGGCCCGTCCAAGGGCACCGGCTGTTCGACCACGACGGTTTCTTGCACGGTCTCTTGCACGACGGTGTCCGGCAGCAACTCCGGCTGCTCGACGAGCATGGGTCCCTGCAGGGTCGTTGCCTGCGCCACCACGTCGGCCACGATTGGCGGCTCCGGTGCCGGCGTCGCGATCACCGTGGGTGGCGGCGCAGCTGCGGCGAACGGCTGGTCGTACCACGCGGTGGTCGCCTCATCCGGGGAGGCTCGGGTGCGCTTTTCGTCCTCGGTGCGAGAGTCCCACTCGTCGACGAAGAAGACACCCTTGAGCGAGCTGCCCGAGACCAGCGCCTTGACCAGTTCCCGGCGCTCGGCGTCCCACAGGCGCGCCACGAATCCCCCCGGTTCCTCGCCGAACGCCTTGTCCTGGTAGGAGTGGAGGACCTCGCCATCGAGGAAGTGCAGGACCACCTTGCTCAGCCCTGTTCCGTGCCGAGGGTCCGCGTCGCGCTTGATCTCGGGGTGACGGCTGGGGTGGATCACGACGTACTTGATCGCCCCCGAGCCCACCCAGACCGAGCGGGTGTTGCCCCCGGGACCGGTGAGCGTGAACCCTCCGCGGTCCAGGGAAACATGCTCGGCATCACCTTCCAGCTGCTCGCCGTCCGTGAAACGGACGCTAACTCGCATCGGCGCGCCGGCCGGGCTGTCCCGGTCAGCCCTCCACGGGCGGGAGGTTTTCGACCTGCTGCTGGGCCTGCTGGTGCAGGGAGGACCGGCGCCGAGCCTCCTCACCTTCGGCCCGAGCCTTCGCCTCGCCGGCGAAGAGCTCCTCCTTCTCGGCGAAACGCAGGCGCTCGCCCTCGGGACGGGAGTCCCACTCATTGACGAAGAAGATCGCCTTCAGCGCGTGCAGCGACACCAGGACGCGGATGAGAGCGCTGGACTCGGGGTCCCAGACGCGCATGTTGAAGCCCTCGGCCTCCTGGGAGAAGGTGTCGTCTTTATATGACCGCAGCGTTTCGCCATCGACGAAGTGCATCACGACTTTGACCAGGTTCATGTTGTTGCGCGGGTCCTCTTCGCCGCCCTCGTCGAAGTGGCCGCCCTTGAAGAGCACGTATTTGATGGACGCGAGCGACACCCAGGCGATCTGGTTGTTGCCGCCGGCGAAGGACACCGGGAATCCCATGCGCTGAAGGGTCGCCGCATCGGATTCTCCGTTCATGATCTCGCCGTCGAGGAACCTGATCTGGACCTTCATCGGTTTGTCTCCCGCACGTCTGCCGAGTCATATATACACGGCGGTCGATCTCCCGGCCGCGGGGCTCATGGTACCATTCCGCGTCGCCATGCCTGACTCCAGCGTGCTCTCAATTCAGCCTCGTACCGAACTGCGCAAGCGCAGCCGGCAGGTGCGTAAAGCGGGTTCCATTCCGGCCGTGATTTACGGCCACAGGGTGGATGCCGTGAGTGTCAGCGTGCCCAGGCGGGAGTTTGAACGGCAGTTCCACCGCTCGGGCAAGACCCAGCTGATGGACCTTCACCTGGACGGCGAGTCCAAGCCCCGCAAGGTCCTGGTCCGCACCGTGACCTACAACCCCCGCGGCGGCGACCCGCTGCACATCGACTTCTACCAGGTCAACCTGAAGGAGAAGGTCACCGCCGACGTCCCGATCGTGGTCGTCGGTGAGTCGCCCGCGGTGCTGCGGCGCGATGGCGAATTGGCCCAGAACCTGCACTCCCTGAAGGTCCACTGCCTCCCCGCCGACATCCCCGAGCACGTCGAGGTCGATGTCAGCAAGCTGGAGAACGTGGACGACAGCATTCGCATCAGCGAGCTGACGGTCCCCGGCGAGGTCGAGGTGGTCTCGGACCCCGAGGAGGTGGTGGTCAAGGTCGTCGTTCCGCGGGAGCCCGAGCCCGAGCCGGAGCTCGAGGGCGAGGCGGCCGAGGGTGCCGAGGGCGAGGGTGCCGAGGGCGAGGGCGCCGAGGGTGCCGAGGGCGAAGCCGGCTCGGACGACGGGAAGTCGGAAGAAAGCTGATCCAGGTTCTCGGGTCGCCAGCGTTCTCGGCGACCTTCAACCTCAACGAGCAGCTGCTCGGCACGCTCGGACTCCGCGACGGCCAGGCTTCCTTTGCCTGGGCCACGGTTGGCCTGACGCTGGTGGAGGGCATTGTGGTCATCGTGGCCACGATGGCGCTGGCAAGGGCCGCGCGGAGTATCAGCCGCGGCGCCAGCCGCAATGCCCTGTGGGATGTCCAGCTGGTGCTGCTGGTGGGACGGCTGGTCTACATCGCCGTCCTGATCGTCGGCTTCCTGGCGTTCCTGTTGGTCGTGGCGCCGCAGCTGCTGGCTCCGGTCATCGGGGCGGTGGGTCTTCTCGGCCTGGCGTTCGGGCTGGCTTTCCAGGACATCCTCAAGAACTGGATCTCAGGGTTCTTCCTGCTCCTCGAGCGGCCCTTCCGCATCGGCGACGACATCACCGTCGGGGGATTCACGGGCTCGGTGGAGACGGTTCGACTCAGGGTCACCGCCCTCCGCACGCTCGACGCCCAGCGCATCCTGGTCCCCAACCAGATGGTGTACACCTCGGCGATCGTTGACGCCAGCAGCTACCCCGTGCGCCAGTTCACCACGCTGGCAGGGGTCACCACGGACCGCCCCCTCAAGGAGTTGCTGCAAGAGGCCGAGGCTGCCATTGGCAAGGTCCAGGGGGTCGCCGCGGAGCCCCTCTCCGAGGTCTCGCTTGTCCCTCACCTCGAGCACGGGGCGGCGATCGAGGTGCGGTACTGGGTCGAGGTCGAGAAATTCAAGGTCCGAGGGGTGATTCGTGAGGTCAACGCCCTGGTCACCGGGCTGGCCACCGGCCAGGCGGTCGGCCCTGCCGACCTGGGGTTGGACTCGGACGCCGTGGTCAAGCGCCCGCCACCGCCGTCGGTGGGCAAGAGCCCGCGTCGGCCGCGGGTGAGCCGGCGTAAGGTCTCAGCCGACTCCCAGCGCGAGGACTGACTCGGGAAAAGATGGTCGGGGCGCCGGGATTTGAACCCGGGACCTCGTCGTCCCGAACGACGCGCGCTACCGAGCTGCGCTACGCCCCGACAGGCCAGCCCGCGAGGCGGGGCGGCGGACGCAGGATTCTACCCGCCGGCACCGTTTCGAGACCGCCGGGGCGCCGCGAGTCGGTAATCTCGGGGTCGTGGCCTCGTAGCTCAGGGGATAGAGCAACGGTTTCCTAAACCGTGTGTCGGGAGTTCGAATCTCTCCGGGGCCACCAACTTCTGAATACAATACAGCCGTCAATGGCTCCTCTTTTGTCTCTCCTTGTAGCAATCTTTACGTCCTTTGTACGTCCTTTCTCGCCCTGGGGGAGGCAGCCGAACGCCGAGGTTGGGACTCGGCGGCGTTTGGGACCCGTCTTGACCCTCGCTCGATGCGGTGCGGCCCAAACCGGGCCATCCCAAGGTTCGTCCGCCGTACGTCCGCCACGCGGTGGGAACGTCAAAGGCCATGGAAGCTGACGACCAGATGATCCCTCTGTCCGATCGAGGCGAGGTGCGAGCCCGAAGCGACGCTTCTGGCGACGTCATCGTCGAGGTCCGCTTGCACTCCTTACCTGCCGCGCTAGGTCCGGCCCGGGACGAGATCTCGATCCTCCGGAAGCTCCTCACAGTCGAGCAATCCGCCGAGATCCTCGGAGTCTCGCGGCCAACGATCTTCAAGCTGCTCGACGTCGAGATACCGCGGATAACGATCGGGCGGAACGTCCGAATCCATCCCGACGCCCTCGAGGACTACATCCAACGTCAGACCGCAGCCTTGATGCGGCATCGACCTCTGAAGAGATCGGCATGAGGCGCAAGGCGACGCGGACCGCTAACGGCCAGGGTTCGTTCCACAAGCGCAAAGACGGCACCTGGCAGTTCTCGATCAGAGAGGACGGCCGGCGCAGAAGCTTCTACGGGCGCTCCCAGCAGGACGCGCTGGACAAGCACCGCCGGGCGGTGCTGTCGGCCGGCCAGCACCTGGAGACCGTGTCCGGATACACGGTCGCGGAATGGCTGGACAAGTGGCTCGAGGGCGTCAAGGTCAAGCCTCGGACGCGTGCCTCGTACGTGCTGAACTGCCAGGGTCGGATCGTCCCCGTCCTGGGTGCGACCAAGCTGAGCGACCTCACCCCCGCCATGTTGGAAAAGTTCTATCGCGAGTTGGAGACGATGCGCGTTCCTCGAACGAAGCGCTCGACCGATCCAGGGAAGGAGGAGAAGCCGCTCAACTACAGAACTGTGGACCAAGCCCGCGCCGTCCTCAGCACGGCGCTGAATGCGGCCATCAGGGCTGGCCTGCTGCGGGCGAACCCTGTAGCCAGCGCACCTTACGACCCGCCGGACGGCGGGACGGAGACATATACGGTGAACATCCTCGACGAGTCTGAACTGAAGGACCTGCGCCGAGCCAACGAGGGGAATCGATGGGGCCCCCTCTGGACATTCCTGGCGTTCACAGGCCTCCGCCTTGGGGAGGCTCTGGCACTGGAGTGGCGGGCAGTGGATCTCAAGGGCGACAGCGTCACGGTCGTGGCGACCGTCGGTCGTGTGACCGGGGAGGGGTTGAAGCGGGGCACGCCGAAGACACGGCTGAGCAAGCGCACCGTCCCATTGCCGACTCCGGCGAAGGAGGCGCTCGAGCGTCAGAGGGTCGTTTCGCCGCCCCCTAAAACGCCCAGCCGTGGGCCGCACCTCGTCTTCCCCGCCGGTAACGGCGGCTATCAGGATCCAGGAGGAATGAGCCGAAGCTTCTCGGCAGCGAAACAGCGAGCCGGCCTCCCGCCGAAGGTTCGCATCCACGACCTTCGCCATACCTTCGGCGCACTCTTGATATCCAAGAACACCCCCCCGAAGGTGGTCCAGGAACTGATGGGACACGCATCGATTACCACGACCATGGACATCTACGGCCACCTGTATACGGGCCATACCAGGGCGGCGGTGCAGGTCCTGAACGGCTCACTTGATGACTAAATTTCGGGGCCCTACGTTCAGCCGGAAGGATCAGCTGCCTCGGCGGAGGATCCCCTCAGCGACATAGGCGTGGCTAGGGCGGGCCCAGGCGCTCTGTCTCATCCGGCGACCATCAAAGCAGACGGGCGTGAGGTTGAAGACCTCCATCCACGCTGCAGTCGGATCTCCTGTGAGCCTCTCCGCCCAGAAGCCCTCGATCTCCAGCAGGCGCTCGAGGTCGCGCTGCCAGAGAAAGACCCGGGCCGAGTCAAGCAGACGACCAGCAGGCACGCCGCCAATTTGTCGACCGAGCCAAGTCATGAAGAGGCGGAGGGGATCGACATCTCGACGCCGAGAGAGAAACTCCTCAAGCGGGGGCAGGGGGACCTCGAACAGAAGGCGGCGGTTCTGCCATTTGCGCCCGGAGAGCCGACGCACGCCCTCACCCAACTGACCCGTGAAGGGGACCGAGAGATCGGGAGGGGCGGGGTCATCGTCGTCGTCCCAGGTCCAGGTGCCTGGCTTCACCGGGTCGTAGCGTTCGAACTCTGTGACGCCGGCCCGCCACCGGATCAGGGAACGCGGCGGCCAGTTCTCCAGCTCCTGCGCGTTACCGGCATCGAGATGGTCGCCGTTGTGATCAGGCGGGCGCTGACAGATGCCGATCACGGTGCCGGCCCTGTGGAGCGCGGCCCCACACGGGTCGACCTCTCCGTCCATGACGAGTGCCATCTCCAGTGTCGTCGCCATGTCCGCGAAATTGCTGAGTACGGGACCCATCTCGACTGACACTGTGTGGCCAGGGAGGCCATCGCTCCCGATCGGGTGGGTTGGGCCGACGTGAAGCAGGAGCCTGTCCTTCGAGCGAACCGCGTCAGCCATTCCGCCGTCCGGGTAGGTCCCGTTGATCTTCGCCCAGACCTTGAACGGAACGGCCGACCGGACTGGGTGCAGCGGTCGGATATCCTCGGGGTTGAGTTCGCTCATCGGCGCGCGAACTCCCTCGGACGGTCGTCGCCTGGCTCGTCAAGACCGGTCGTCATCCACTGCCACACGACCTGCTCAGCGGCGATCCGAGCACGTATCTGATGGGCATTGGCCATGAAGAAGGCCGTTGGGCGCGACAGACAGTGGGTGTGTACCGCGACTGGCACGGGGGTCGCGATCCCTTCGATAGGCAGCTGGTTGGATACCAGCCGCCTGAGGTCGGAGTCGTCGAGAACCTCGTGGCCACAGATCACACATTGGTCAGCCTGCACCATCTCAACTGGACCGAGGATCTGGTCCACGTCGACGCGCGACAGGGTCCTGCGGGTCTGGTCCTGGATCGCGCGCATGAGGAGTGTCCGGGCGTCACCAAGGAGCGCCCGGACCCCGACGTCCGCGCTATGCCGCTCGACCAACGCGTCGATGACGCCGGCGGCGAGCCGCAGTCCGCTGCCGTGGAGTCCAAGCTCAGCTCGGAGTTGGGGGATCGCGATCTTCGAGAGGATGTGCCGCTTCTGCGCGACGGTGTAGGGGGGGACGCGCAGAACGTCGAACCGGTCTCGCAGTGTCCGCGGAACCAGGTCCAGATCGTTCGCGGTCGCGATCACGACCATCCCCGAGAGGTCAAGTGGAAATTCCAGGAAGTCGTCCCTCCAGGCACGGCCGCTGTCCGGCTCGAGAAGGTGGAGGAGGGCGTCCGCCGGACTGCCGTGGGCGCCCCCGCGCGTCTTGTCAACCTCGTCGAGTACGAGCACCAGGTTGACGACCTGGGTCTCAATCAGCGCGCTGACGATCATCCCTGGCTGGGACCGCGTGTACGCGCTGCGCAAGCCACGGATGG
Source organism: Candidatus Dormibacteria bacterium (assembly GCA_050998755.1). Lineage (GTDB taxonomy): Bacteria > Chloroflexota > Dormibacteria > DASZGP01 > DASZGP01 > JAXDLW01. The sequence continues at coordinate 6,858 of JBPCPW010000111.1, read as the reverse complement.
ATAAGGCGTCGCTCATCCCGCCGGCGGGGATGGTGAAAGATGGCAGCCCCGCGGCCCGAGCAAGGGCCTCGGCCCGGCGGGTTTTGCCGACTCCCGATTCGCCAACCAGCAGCAGCGGTCGACCGACCCTGGACTTTGAATGGGCGCCCGGCCCGCGCAGGTAGGGGAGGCGGTCCAGCAGCCACTGGCCCACGGGATCCACGGCGCCGAGCTCCCGCACGAGAGCGCGGCGGACAGCTGCCGGGCCCCGCCGCGGCCGGGCGAGGATACCGATAGGGACCGACTCTATGTAGGCGAGGTCGCGGAGCGCCTCCTCCCGGTTACCGCGACACGCGGCAACCCGGGAGAGGACGGCGCGCTCGACCTCGGGAGGCAGCTTGGCCCGCCGTACCCGGCCGACAAACTCGGACTCCTTCTCGGGCGGCTGGCTTAGCGACTTGTCCGTGGCCGCGAGCTGTGATGGCTCCGTGGCAGCCCTCCTCGCGTCGGAGCGCTCGATCTCGTCGAGCGCCTTAAACACGATGCGGACGCGCTCGGGAAGGCTGGCATCGAACATCTGACGCGCCCTGTCGGAACCCTCGAAGAGCAGCGTGGCGACGAGGTCGAACATGTCGTCCGGCGGCAGGGTCCAGATGTCCGCCGGTGCGTCGTGGCCGCCGCTGGTCATGCTCCGGCAGACCGCGTGTCGCACCTCCTGGATCTGGTCAACGAGAGCCTGCTCCCGGACCCCGGAGTCGCGAACCTCCGCCGACACACTCGGCAGGTCCGGCGGAACGTCGACATCGTGCACCCGCAGGCGGACCGCGGGCCTAACCCGGACCGACCGCTCGGCCAGGTTCCGCCCGACGATCTTGGCTGCGACCGCGATCGCGCAGCCGGCCTCGATGCGCTCGAAGATTCCGGCGTCATCCTCGAAGCTTGGTACCAGCGCCAGCATGCCGTCGGTCTGAGCCATGGCCGCATCGACGGCAGCCTGCTCGTAGTCCCAGTTGAGGCTGAAGTCGTACATGCGTCCCACGAACACCGGGATCCCGATGGTCAGCGCCGGTAGCCAGCCCTCCTTAAGACGGGGCGGTCTGGCGGGAAGGGCCATCACGGCACCTCCGTCGGCAACTCGGCGTGAGGACAGCGCCGCTGGAACGGACACCAAGTGCACTGCGTCCCCGGCCGCGCCCGCACGATTCCAGTCCTGGCGACCGCGCGCATGCCGTCGCGGATGGCCTGGATCTCCTTCCAGGCACGGACGACGTCCTCGCGCTCCAGCTCCACCGAGACCACCTGGCGGCTTGGGACATGGACGTCGGAGATGACCACGTGCTCAAGCTGCTGCGGCAGGGCGACGGCGAGAAGGCTTCGATAGATGCTGGTGCCGAGGTGGTAGACCATCTGCTCGGGCTGCACGAAGCGGGGGTGCCTGGAGAACGTCCAGTCGAGGCACTCGATCTGACCGGCCATGCCTCCCTCGAGGACCAGGTCGAAGCGGCCGGACAGCGCGACCCCGGGGATCCGCCCGGTGCGCACGGGCAGCTCGACGCCCGCAATGCGCCCACCGCGCAGACGCACCAAGTCGACCGCCCAGAGCACCCAGTCAACCGCGGACGGCAGCATGTAGGCGGGCACCCCCTGCCGGTCGAGGTCAAGGGCCAGGGCGTCCTCGGGGATCGCGCTTGGTCCGCTGGAGACCATGTTGGCGATGACCTGGTGGCAAGCGCGGCCGAGCTTCAGCTCATCGCTGACCGCGCCGACGCCCTGCCTCTCGATGGTCCGGAACGCCCACCTGGCGGGGCAGCGCTCCCACTCGCCAATCGAGCTCTTGGACATCGGCACGCCTTTCTTTGCGATCTGCGCCTGGAATCGCTCCGCGCAGTAGGAGTCAAGGCGCACATCGGTCGACGGCGGGGCGGACTTGGGCGCGATGACGGGGGAGGGGACCGGGGATATCAAGCGGCCTCCTCCCTCGCTACCCGCAGTCGAGGCGGTGCCAGCGCATTCCAGAGTCCCTCGGCCTCTGGCGGCGCCTCCACGGGCCGTTTGAGCACGTATTGCGCCGTAGTCGAAACATGGGCATGACCCATCAGCAGTTGGATCGTGATCAGGTCCACGCCGCTGCGGCTCAAACCCGTTGCATAGAACCGGCGCACGCTGTGCGGGGAAAAGGCCGCCCCGCCGGCTTTTCTGGTCAGGCGGTTCAGCGCCCAGACAATGCCTGACACAGAAAGCCGGCGGTCAAGAACTCTCCCAGTTGGACCCAGCGGCTTGAACATGTTTCCGGGCTCAGAACCGCGGAGCTCGACCCACTTTTCCACCGCCTGACGGAGTTGTCGCGGCAGCACCAGGTCACGCGGCCGGTCGCCCTTCGCTACCCGGACATGGAGTTCGCCAGAAGCAGGGTTGACGTCCTCCACCAGCATCCCTGCGAGCTCGGCCTCGCGCAGCCCGCAGCCGGCGAGGATCGCGACCATCGCTTTGTCGCGGATGTCCCAGCGTGATGGGTCGGAGACATCCAGCAGCGCCGCGACCTCCGCGACCTCCAGCAGGCGTCCCCGCCGGCGGGCGCCCTGGCGCGGCGACCGCACATCCCGCGCGCGCATGTAGCTATCCGTCGACATCTGACCGTGGCGCCACGTCTCCCGGAGCACGCAGCGCCAGGCGGTTAGATGTCGGGCCGCAGTTGACGTGGCATAGCCGCGGATCAGCCAGGCGCGCAGCCGCACCGCGTCGCGGTAAGTGGCTTTCTGCCAGGGGAAGTCGGCAGCGGTCGACTTGCCCTGGGACAGCGCGTCAGCGATGACCTCAAGCGACTGGGCCATGACCCGGCGGCTCCCGGGGGAGAGCTGGGCGAGGTAGGTGTCGACTGGGCTGACGGCGTCCGTTGGGACGTACATGCGTTCGCTTCTGTTCATGTCCCGACCGTAGACCAGACGCGGCGCAGTATGTAATCGCCGCGGAATTTCTTCGGCCTAATCCGCCCTCAACCCTTGACCTGCTGAAAAAACCACCTTCTCAGCAGGTCCTCGCCGGTACGAGCACAGCGCATACCTCCTCTCCTGTCCCGCGATTCAGCAAGGTTGCCGCAACTGCCGCCGCGGCGAGCGCGAGGATGGCACGGCAGAGGAGGAGTCCGTGCTGGCTCAGGAGCTCCGGGCGGAGATGCTCGTGCTCGCCATGTGCGACCACCTTGGGCGATCTGCTCGGTCTCCCCGGTACTGCGCTCCGCCATGCCGCACCCCTGGGCCCGGCGCGGCATGGAAATTCGACTCATCTTCTGTCCGGTCGACGGACTTCCGGAGGTTTGTCCGCCGGGTGACCGCCTCGGCGGAGGACAGTCATGGCTGGGAGCCTCGCTCGCTCTCTCAACACCTGAAGGAGAACGCAGATGACCCTGACGATCATAATCGCCAAACCCCGAACCGCCCGGTCCGGGACCGGAACTCGCCCAGCCAGGAGTCTGAAGGGTGGTGGATCCGCCGAGCTGTTCCAGGAGGACTGGGTCGGGGACCTGCCCGCGCCCCGTCCCGCGCCGGCCGCCCTGCTCGCGCACTACCTGACTACGGTCAGCCGGGTCAGGGTGGCGGTCGAGGCGAGGAGCAGCCTGCGCAGCCTGATGCTGGACGCGGTGCGCGCCGCGGTTGCCGCGGACCTCACCCAGGACCGGGTCCGCAACGACCTCCGACTCAGCCGCCCGAGGGCCTCAGAGCTGTTCCGGATCGCGGACCTCCAGCAACGGCTGGTGGGCGATGGCCTGCTGCCGCACGAAGCGGTCAGCGTCAGCCACCTCGAGACCCTCCTCCCGCTCGATCCCTGCGATATCCATAGGTACCTGGCCGAGATCGTCGATCGGGGACTGTCGGTCACTGAGTTGCGCCGCCTGATCCGGGCGCGGTCCCCACGCGCGCCCGAGCCGGCCGAGGTCGAGTCCGTGAGGCAGGCGCTCGGCACGTTCCTGCGCCGCGGATGGGAACAGCGAGTCCACGAGCTGCTGGCGGCCGTCGCCGAACTCTCGGTTGATGTTCCGTCCGGAACACGCCGCAGGAAGGAGGGCTGACATGGCGCGCTGGCCGCTGCCCCGCGGTTCGGCCGCATGGCGGCACCTTGCGTCGGAGGTCCTCGCCGAAAGGCAGAGGTATCACCGGCGCCCCGCGAAGGCGATTGCCGCGCAGGTCCGAAACAGGACCGGCCTGCCTGTCGACGCCCGGTTGGTCTACGAGGTCGAGGCGATCTACGGGCGCCCCGACACCGGGACCCGAACCCCTGATTCGACGCGCCATGCGATTCGTCCCGTGCGCCTGAAGAACACCCACAACCCGTTTTCAAAGGAGACAGACCGATGACGATCAACCCCTCCCAGAGTCCCGCCCACGATATCTACACCCATGACGACGGCGACTTCTCGATCGCCCACCTCGACGCCCGCGCCATGCGCGCCGTCGACTACTTCTCCGGCTACCTTGGGGCTTTCGGCGGGGACGCCGGGCGGGCGCGCGAGCTCATGGCCCGCCCGTGTCGCCAGCATGAATTCATCGACCATATGCGCAACGACCACGGGGCGACGCTGGCAGCAGCGGCAGCGGCTGCCCATGTGTCGGTGGAGGTCGCGCAGCGGCTACGCGACACCGCGCTCAAAGATAGTCCCGTCGCCCTACGCAACAACCTGGACGGCCCTGAGCGCCACCTCGTAAACCTCATCTCAGCCCGGATGCCCATCCCCGAGGGGGTAGTGGGCGCCGAACGCTACATCAACCGGCGGCCAGACCTCAGTTCCCTGATCGACGACCTGGACGACGCTCCCAACGCGATTCTCGACGCGCTGTCCGAGGGGATGTGCGGCAAGCGCACATTCGCCGAGGCGCTCACGGGTCCTCAGCTCTCGTTGCTGGTGGGCAGGGTCACTGGGATCGATCCCGCTACCCTGACGCCCGTCGACTGGTTCGGCTCGGGTATGCGCGCGATCGTTACAGGCGGGGGCGCCTTCGGCCTGGACCTCATGAACGCTGACGCCTTCCATAGCAAGTCCGGCCGCTGGGTAAAGGTGCCCGTGGTGACCTCCGGCACCGGGTACCCGGCGCGACAGGTGAACTACCGCATTGGGACAGAGCAGGACTGGGTCCTCGTATGGCACTACCACACCTCCGTCCTTGAGACCGACGGTGCTCCGATCCTGGTCCTACACGACAACGCCGCCGGTAACGAGAGTGATGCGCTGATGCTCGCTTGCGCCTTCCAGGGGTCCATCCCGCTTCCCTGCCGTAACCCCGCCGAGAACATCACAGAGGACGTGAACCGCCGCACCAAGGACTGGCTCCCGCGGCAGCTACTGTTGCACGACATCCCGGCGAGGTTGGCGGAGGCGCGCCAGATCCTTCCCGCATGGTCCGGGTCGAGGGTGCAGTCGCTGCGGCGTAGTCCGCTTCAGATCTACATGGCGGGATTCACCCACTTCAAGGTGGCGATGGTGCAGGCCAACAGGACCATCGACTACATGGGCATCGAGGTCATGCTGACCGCCGACTTGCCTCCCGGGAGCTTGGTCGTTGCTGGGATTCGCCCAGAGAACCTGCTCGCGGTCGGCCGGCAGCCATGCGCTGTGATCGCCTTTGACTTCGACCTCGATCTGCCGCGCGACGAACGCGGCCGCCTGCGGCTGGGCAAGGGCATCACCCGCTTCCAGGAACTCGGCCGGACCGAGGCCGTCTGGCATCCTGGTCGCGGACTCGAACCGCAGCGTGGCTCGTTCATGGAGGGCGCCAACCTCACGGACACGCGGTCCCGTCTGGAGGCCGACCTCGCGCTGCACCTCGAGCGTTTCCCGGTCCGGCGACTGAGGCCAGCCGACCCAAACAGGACTCTCATCCTGCCGCCCGGCCTTAGCGTCGGCATCGACGCGGGCGCGGAACGGGGCGACCAGACGTCACTACTGAGGGACCGCGTCGAAGATGCCCAGGCGGTGCCGGCGTTCGGGCAGGCCACGGAGGCGGAATTCTCTGGGATGGCTACGTCGCCGGCCGGATCCGCCAGCGACGCGCCGGAGGCGAATCCGATGGAGGGTTCGCTCAAGCTCGCGGAGCGGGCGGCTCGTCCTCGGCCGGCCATCGGGCCCGACGCCACTCAACCGGGTTCTGAGTCGAATCCATCGGCAGAGGACAACGCCCTGCCGCTCGTCGATGAAACAATTCGCATGGACGATCCGTCTGTCATGGAAGAGCCGACCAATGGAATTACGACAATCCCTGAGGAGCCAGCTTCGCCCATCGCTCTGGACACTCTGGCACACAGCGTCAGGGTGGCTGTCGTGAGCGGCAAGGAGGCGCAGCACGGTGCTGATCAACCGGGAACCACCGCATGGCAGCTCATCCCCGGTCTGGTCGGTCGCGGCTCGGCTGCGACCGCGGCTCGCGGATCCGCAGATCTGGCAGGGAGTCTGCCGGAGACCTTCGACCATTCGGAGGAGGCTGCCCTGAAATTGCCGGCGCCACCTGTTGAAGCTGCGGATGCCGACCTGGCTGCTGCGGTGTCGGGGCCCGAGCAGGCACCGCCCTATGATCCCGGTCGAAAGGGTTGCGAGTCGACCGTGGCCGTGGACGCGGAAGCCCGTCTCCAGAAGTTCGGCGTGGATGTCGATGGGCACATCGAACTGGGACAGAAACCCGAGGACGGGGACGCGCTCACACCGGTCGAGCTGCGGAGACGATCCCGGCTCGAGATCCCGTACGTGAGGCTGAATCGCACAGCCGGCCGGGTGGCGCCTTTTCCGGGAGCCGTGGGCGAGCGGATGCTCCGAGAGGGCGGTGTGGATCCGCAGGTTGTGTCGGACTGGCTCGCCAGATGCCCGTTTAACATTGGGTACGAGCGCTGGTACGG
>JBPCPW010000078.1:0-36757 GCA_050998755.1 Candidatus Dormibacteria bacterium | reverse complement strand
CGCCCCGCTCGGCCAGTCGGCTCTCGCCTCCCGGCTGGGGCCTGCTACCGGGCTCTCCGGCGATTACCCGCACGGGACTCTCACCCGTTGGACTCGTCCAGCTTTCAGGACGCAACATCGCCCGAGTGTAACGGCGCCTCACCGTCTAACATCAGCCGTCGTGACGACACACGCCATCACCGTTCTCGACGGGGACCAAACCGGGCAGGAGCTGCTGGTCGAGGCGCTCCGGGTGCTCGAGCCTGAGGTGGTCGGTTTGCGGCTCGAGCTGCGACGTTTTGACCTCTCGCTGGAGAAGCGCCGGGCAACCTCGAACGGCGTCGTGCACGACGCGGCCGCCGACATGCGGGCGACCGGGTTGGGACTCAAGGCGGCGACCATCACCCCAGAGACCACGGGCGACGTCGGCAGCCCCAACCGGATCCTCAGGGAGGAGGTGGACGGCAAGGTGATCCTGCGCACCGGCCGCCGGATTCCCGGAGTCCACCCGCTGGGCGGCGTCCACGCGCCCATCTCGGTGGTACGGATGGCGGTCGACGACGCCTACGGCGCCCGCGAGTGGCGCGAGGGGGAGGGTCTCGACGAGCACGCGTACCGTACCGAGAAGATCAGCCGGCGCACCTGCCGGATGGTGTCGGAGTTCGCCTTCCGGCATGCCGAGCGCACCGGGGCCAAGGTCTTTGGCGGCCCCAAGTTCACTGTCAGCCCGATCTACGAAGGAATGCTCAAAGAGGAGATGGACGAGGCCGCGTCGCGTCACCCCGCTGTGAGGTACGAGCCCCAACTGATCGACGCCACCTACGCCCTCCTCCTCAGCACCGGGGGCGAGGCCATGGCCATCCCGTCGCTGAACCGAGACGGCGATTGCCTGTCCGACCTTGTCCTGCAGATGTTCGGCTCGATCGCCGGCGCCGAGTCCATCCTGCTCAGCTTCGATGACGACTGGAACGAGAAGGTGGTGATGGCTGAGGCCCCTCACGGCACCGCTCCAGCGCTCCTGGGCAAGAACGTCGCCAACCCCATGGCCATGATCCTGGCCGCGGGCGCCGTCCTGTCCTACCTCCGTGACGACCCGGCGGCTGCCCGCGCCTCGCGGGCCATCTACGAGTCAGTGCTGGAGGCGGTTTACGACGGCGTCCGCACCGCCGACCTGACCGGCAGCGCCACGACCAGCGAGTTCACTGACGAGATCATCCGGCGCACCCGTACCAAGGTCGCGGTGTGGGGGGCGATGTAGCCAGTAGCGAAGCCGCCTCGCGGCCCGGGGGCTATTTGTAGCGGTAGACGATCCGTCCGCGGGTCAGGTCGTAGGGCGTCAGTTCGACCTTGATGCGATCGCCCAGCAGGATGCGAATGTAGAACTTCCGCATCTTGCCCGCGGCGTAGGCGATGACCTCATGGTTGTTGTCCAGCGTCACCCGGAACATCGCATTGGGAAGAGCCTCCACCACCTCGCCGTCCAACTCGATCGTGTCTTCCTTCTTGTCGGCGGCCTCCTCGACCGGCCGGCCCTTACGACGCGGACCTCCACGGGGGGGACGGCGCGGACCCTTCCTAGGAATAGCTCAACCTCATTCGGCGTCGAGTTTACCAAGCGAGGGGCTTCTACCCTGCCGGGGAGTGGTGCCGAGAGACGGATTCGAACCGCCGACACGCGGTTCTTCAGACCGCTGCTCTACCAACTGAGCTATCTCGGCTCACTGTGGGGCGGCCGCCAGTGCGACCGCGGTCAAGCTTAATACGTGGGCGGAGCAGGGATCGAACCCGCGACCTCCTGGGTGTAAACCAGGCGCTCTGACCAGCTGAGCTATCCGCCCTCGTCGCCGGGCCAGAGTCTATCGAGCGCGTGCCGGGTCAGGCGGAGCGGAGGCTCACCAGCCGGTCCCGGTCGACCTGGCGCTCGGCGTGGTACGAGCTCCGAACCAGGGCACCCGACTCCACCCACCGAAATCCGAGGCGCATCGCCTCAACTTTGAGCGCATCAAACTCGTCGGGGTGGTAGTAGCGGAGCAGTTCGTGGTGCTTGGGGCTGGGGCGAAGGTACTGACCGATGGTCAGAATCTCAACACCAACGTCGCGGATTTCGTGCATCAGCTCCAGCAGCTCGTCCCAGGATTCACCCAGGCCGACCATGAAGCCGGTTTTGCTCTGGGTGCCCGGGTCAAGCTCGCGGGAACGGCGGAGTAACTCCAGTGACTGGTCCAGGCGGGCCTTTGGCCGTACCGTGCGGTACAGGCGGCGGACCGTCTCGACGTTGTGGTTGAGGATCTCCGGCCGGGCGGCCATGACCGTGGCCAGCGCGTCCCAGTTGCCCTGGAAGTCGGGGATCAGCACCTCGATTGACGTTTGCGGGCACAGCTCGCGGGTCTGGCGGATGGTCTCCGCGAAGATCTGCGCGCCGCCGTCGGGGAGGTCGTCGCGGTCGACCGAGGTGATCACGGCGTGGACCAGGTTCATCCTGGCGATGGATTGCGCCACCCGGTGCGGCTCGTCGGGGTCGGTCCACGTGGGCCTGCCGGTCTTGACGGCGCAGAAGCTGCATGCCCGGGTGCACACGTCACCAAGGACCATGAAGGTCGCCGTGCCGGCCCCCCAGCACTCCCCGATATTGGGACAGTGCGCCTCCTCACAGACGGTGTGCAGGTTCTCCTCGCGCATCAGGTTCTGAAGGCGGGAGAATGTCGGCCCGGATGGCAGCCGGACCTTCAGCCACTCAGGTCGGCGGCCGCCAAAGTCGGCCGGTGAGCCGCCCCCGGACGGCTGCATGACAGGCAGGCTCTCCATCCTCTGAACCCTACGCCCGCCCACTAGAAGATGGGGGTGCCGGAGCCCATGGCCTCAAGGTTCTTCTTGACGTCGACCAGGAAGGTGGCCGCCTCCAGCCCATCGATCACCCGGTGGTCGAATGACATGCCCATGAACATGATGGAGCGAATCCCGATGACATCGCCCGGTAGGACGACGGCGCGCTTGACGATCGCCTCCATGGTCATGATCGCTGCCTGCGGCTGGTTGATGATCGGCGCGGAGACCACGGTGCCAAACGTCCCGGGGTTGTTGAGGCAGAAGGTTCCCCCCTCGATGTCCGGCAGCTTCAACTGGTTGGCGCGGGCACGGGTGGCGATGTCGTTGAGCTTGTGGGCCAGGCCCGCGATGCTGAGCATGTCGGCGTCGTGGATCACCGGTACGACCAACCCACCGGGCGAACTCACGGCTACGCTGATGTTGATCGCGTGGCGGCGCAGGATGCCGTCGGACGTCCAGGTGGCGTTCACCTCGGGGTGAGCCTTGAGGGCCTCGACCGTGGCTTTGGTGACAAAGGGCACGTAGGTCAGGTCAACTCCCTCGCGAGCGCGGAACCTCTCCCTTTCCGCCTTGCGCAGCGCGACCACAGAGGTCATGTCCACCTCCACCGCACACCAGGCGTGCGGCGAGGTCTGACGGCTACGCACCATGTGCTCGGCAATCGCCTTGCGGATGGGCGTCAATGGGATCAATTCGTCGCCCGGGCGGGCCTGCGGCGACGGAGCCGCCGCGGCGGCTGTTGCGGCGCTCGCGGCGGAAGGCGGCGCGGACCCGGCAGGGGGGCCCGACCCGGCAACAGGCGAGGTCGGGGTCGCTGCCGCGATAGGCGTGCCAGCGCCGCCCGAGGCCAGGAACTGGTCTACGTCGCGCTTGGTCACCCGCCCGCCGATGCCGGTGCCGGCAATCTGCGAGAGGTTGAGGTTGTGCTCGTCGGCCAGGCGCCGTACGGCCGGGCTGGCGCGACCGGCACGGTCGTGACCATTGCTCGCGGCGGGGGCTGCGCTGGGCGCCGCGGTCTCAGCAGGGGCGGTGACCGAGGCAACCGGGGGCGGCTCCGAGACCTCCGCGGTGGTCGGCGCGGACCCCATCGCTGCGGGCACGCCCTCGGCGTCTCCGGCGGACCCGGCGCCATCCTCACTGCTGATGCTGCAGATCAGGGTACCGACCAGGACGGTCTCCCCCTCCTGGACATCTATCCCCGCCAGCACGCCGGCAACCGGCGCTGGAACCTCGGCGTTGACCTTGTCGGTGATCACCTCGACCAGGGCTTCGTACTTCTCGACGCGGTCGCCGGGCTGCTTCAGCCAGCGGCTGATCTGACCCTCGGTCACGCTCTCACCGAGCTGTGGCATCGTGACCTTGGTCACCCCGCCCTCGGTTACCGGGCCGCCGTGCGCCATCAGTGCCACATGCTCAATATGCCGCCAGCTGCTTCATCGCGCGGAGGATCTTCTCAGGGTTGGGCATGAAGAAGGCCTCCATCGGCGGGCTGAAGGGCATCGCCGGCACGTCCGGACCGCCCAGCCGCAAAACCGGACCATCGAGGTATTCGAAGCACTCCTCGGCGATGATCGCCGCAACCTCAGCGCCCACACCAAGCGTACGATTCGCCTCGTAGACGATCAGCGCCTTGCCCGTCTTCTGCACCGATTCCAGGATCGCGCCGCGGTCCAGGGGACGCACCGTTCGGAGGTCCACGACCTCCACGGAGTGGCCCTCTTTGGCCATCTCCTCAGCCGCGGTGACCGCGTAGTGGACCATCAGACCGTAGGCAAAGACGGACATGTGCTCCCCTGGGCGCGCCACCCGGGCGCGGCCGATGGGCACGGTGTAGTTCTCCCCATCCGGCACCTCTCCCTTGATCAGCCGGTAGGCCTTCTTGTGCTCGAAGAACAGCACCGGGTCGGGGTCGCGGATCGCCGCTATGAGCAGGCCCTTGGCATCGTAAGGCGTGGAGGGGATCACCACCTTGAGGCCCGGGACGTGGGCGAAGAAGGCCTCGACGGACTGCGAGTGGTAAAGGGCCCCGTGCACACCTCCGCCAAAGGGCGCGCGGATCACCATCGGGACGTTGAAGTCGTTGTTGCTGCGATAGCGCATCTTTGCCGCTTCACTGACGATCTGGTTGAAGGCCGGGTGGATAAAGTCAGCGAACTGCATCTCCGCCACCGGTTTCATCCCATTGATAGCCGCCCCGATGGCCACCCCGGCGATGGCCGACTCGGCCAGGGGGGTATCGATCACCCGAAGGTCGCCGAATTGCTTCTGCAAGCCGGCCGTGGCGCCGAAGACCCCTCCCTTCACCCCGACGTCCTCGCCCAGCACGATCACCGAGTCGTCGCGCTCCATCTCATCCCGCATCGCCGACTGGATCGCCTGGATATATGTCATCTGGCCCGCGGAGGTCTCGACCGTCTTGTGGGTGCCCAGTCCGGCCATTACCCCGGGACCTCCCAGTTGACGCGGGGGCCGCCACCCAGGTCGTCGCGGGAAGGGGGCTCAGCGCCGTAGACGTGTAGCAGCGCGTCCTCGGGGGCGGGGTACGGTGCGTCCTCGGCCACCTGGGTCGCGACGTCGATGTCCCTGAGCACCGCCGCCCGGAGGTCGGTGACGTCTCGCTCCGACATCGCGCCCTGGTCGAGGAGGTAGTCGCGGAATCGCGGCAGGCAGTCCTCCCTGGCCTCGGCCTTGATCTCCTCCGCGGGCCGGTAGACACGCTGGTCGTCATCGGACGAGTGGGAGGTGAAGCGATGCACCTTGGCCTCGATCAGCGTCGGGCCGTCCCCGGCCCGCGCCCGGTCGGCCGCCTCACGAGTCACGCGATAGACCTCGGGCACATCCTGGCCGTCAACCACGACCCCGGGCATGTTGTAGCCGTGGGCTCGGTCAGCCACGTCTTCGATTGCCATTTGCAGGCTCTGGGGCACCGATATGGCGTAGTTGTTGTTCTCCACGAAGAAGATCACCGGGAGGTGGTGTATGGAAGCGAAATTCATGGCCTCGTGGAAATCGCCCTGGCTGGTGCCGCCCTCCCCGACGTAGCTGATCGAGACCGCCCGCTCGCCGCGCGACTTGCTGGCCAGGGCGGTGCCGACGGCATGCAGCGCCTGGGTTCCCACCGAGCTTCCCTGCGAGATGATGCGCAACCTGCGGCTCCCGAAATGACTCGGCATCTGCCGCGCTCCCGAGTTGGGGTCCCCGGCCTTGCCCATCACCGACAGCAGGATGTCCTGCGCGGTCTGCCCCAGGGCAATCACCACCGCCAGGTCGCGGTAGTACGGCGCAAACCAATCCTGCGTCTGGTCGAGGGCGTAGACGCTGCCCACCTGCGCCCCCTCCTGGCCCTGGCAGCTGATGACGAAGGGCGCCTTGCCACCACGGTTCAGCAACCAGCAGCGCTCGTCCACCATCCGTGCGGTCAGCATGGCGCGGTACATCTTCCGCAGGGTTCCCACCTCGATCTCCGTGGCGGGATCCGGCTTGACCAGCTTCATCGGCTCTCCGTCACCTCAGACGTGGATGGCGCGGCCGTCAACAGCCAGCGCCGCCTCGCCGACGGCCTCCGAGAGGGTCGGGTGGGCGTGCACGCTGATGCCCACCTCCCATGCCGTGCCCTCAAGCAGCTGACCGAGGGTGGGCTCGGCGATCAGGTCGGTGACGTTGTGACCGACCATGTGGGTGCCCAGGATCTCGCCCGTGGAGGCATCGGCGACAACTTTGACAAATCCCTCGGTGGCGTCGTTGATCATCGCCCGGCCCAGGGCGGCGAAGGGAAACTTCCCAACCTTGACCGCAACGCCGGCCTCGGCGGCCTGCTCCTCGGTGAGACCAACGGATGCCACCTGGGGTCGGGAGTAGGTACAGCGCGGCATGTGGTTGTAGTCCAGGGGCTCCGGGTTGGCCCCACAGATCACCTCCACGGCGTGTATACCCTCGTGGGAGGCGACGTGGGCCAGCAGGTAGCCGCCCACGACGTCGCCCACCGCGAAGATCGCCGGGTCGTCGGTGCGCAGATCCTCGTCGACCCGGATCCAGCCTTTCTCAACCTTGACGCCGGTCTTGTCGAGACCCATCCCGTCGACGTTGGCCCCGCGCCCGACGGCCATCAACAGGATGTCGGCGCGTAGTTCGACGCTCCCCTCGTCACCCTCGTACTTCAGGCTCACACCCTTGTCCGACGACTTCACCGACTTCAGGTCGAGCCTGGCTCCCGCGAGCACCTTGATGCCCCGCTTGGTGAAGCTGCGGGTGATCACCTGGGAGACCTCCGGATCCTCCAGCGGCGTCACCCGGGGCAGCGCCTCAACCAGGGTGACGTCCGATCCCAGGTCACTCCACATCGACGCAAACTCGACACCGATCGCCCCGGCCCCAACGATCACCGCAGTCGCCGGGATCTCCTGCAGCAGCAGCGCGTGGTCGCTGCTGATCACTCGGCGGCCATCGATCTCCACTCCGGGCAGGCTGCGGGGGTAGCTGCCGGTGGCGATGATCACGTTGGTGGCCTCCACCGTGCGCTGCCCGTCCGCGCCGTCGACACGGACCCTCGTCGGTGTCTCAAAAACCCCGGTACCGGCAATGACCTCGATCTTGTTCTTCTTCATCAGGAACTGGACGCCCTTGTACAGCTGGTCGACGATCTTCTGTTTGCGCTCGACCGCAACCGGCCAGTCCAACTTCACGCCCGTCGCTGTCACGCCGCAGGCGGCGCTGGACAGCGCGTCGTGATAGAGCTCGGCGGTGTGCAACAACGCCTTGGTCGGGATACAGCCCCAGTGCAGGCAGGTACCCCCCAGCTTGTCCTTTTCTACGACGGCCACGGTCTTCCCCAGCTGGACGGCGCGGATGGCGGCGACATACCCCCCCATGCCACCCCCGAGGATGACGATGTCGAAGCGGTCAGCCAAGTCCAGCCAAATTCAAAGCAAGCTCATTGTATGCCCGCCGGCGCCCATGCCCGGACCGCCGCTGCTCCTACTGGAAGGAGCCCAAGGCCGCCTGCAACTGGGCGTCGTGAGCTGGATCGGACGCCGGCTGGTCGACCTCGTAGAGGTCGGTGGGTTTGGCCAGCGGGACCACCTTGTCCGGGGTTATGCCGACGAGGTTGATCGACTTGCCCGACGGTCGAAACCAGTAGGCGATGGTCAGGTGCAGGTCGCCGCCGTTACGCAGCGCGAAGTCCTGCTCGACCAGGCCCTTGCCGAACGTCTTGTTGCCCACCAACACCCCGCGCTTGTGGTCCTGCAAAGCTCCCGCCACGATCTCCGACGCGCTGGCGCTGTTCTCATCCACCAAGACAACCAGCTTGGGGGCAAAAGCGACTCCCTGGCCGGTGACCTTGTGTTCGGTCTTGACAACACGCTCGGCGACGGTGACGGTCACACCGCTGGCGACGAATTCAGAAACCACGCGGTCGGCCGCGCTGACGAATCCGCCTGGGTTCTCCCGCAGGTCGAAGACGACCTTGCTGTCACCCCGCTGCAGGCCCGCGGAGAGCTGCTGCTTGAAGTCGTCCGCGGTGTGCTCCCCGAACTCGTAGATACGGATGTACAAGACCCCAGGAGCGATGTCCTTGCTGCGCACGCTGGGGACTGAGATCAATGCCCTGGTGATGTCGATATCGCGTGGGTGGCCGCCGCGTAACACGGTCAGAAGCACGTGCGTACCGACCTTGCCGCGGATCTTCTGCACGGCCTCGTCGACACTCACCCCTGCCGCGTCCTTGCCATCGATGCGGGTTACCACATCGTTGACCAGAAGTCCCGACATTTCGGCCGGGGTGCCGGGTAGGACCGCGGTGACCGTGAGCTGGCTGTTGCGGGAGGACATAGTGGCTCCGATCCCCCCGAATGCCCCGGCCAGGAACTGCTGGTTCTGGCGCAACTCGTCGGGGGTGAAATAGACCGAGAAGTTGTCCCGATAGGGAGGGTTGGCCACCAGGTTGTGGACCATGCCCTTGGCGGCCGCGTTGAACGCATCCTTCTGGGAGAGGCCCACCTTCGCATAGTTGCTCTGCATCAGCTGGAAGATCTGATTCAGCGTGCCGGTGTCCAGTCCCTGGACCGGCCCCGCAAACAAGGCCGGCGAGATCAGCTGGTTGAAGTCGGGCCCGGAGTGGAACTCGAACAGGATCCCAAGGTAGAAGGAGACCGGCAACATCATCAGCACGGCGATCCGGCGCAGCCACCGGCCCCGGCGTGGGGGGGGCTCAGCAGCCAACGTAGCGACAGGGGTCCTGGGGAGCCTCGTTCAGGCGGATCTCGAAGTGCAGGTGGGCGCCGGTACTGAACCCGGTGCTGCCCTCATAGCCGATCTTTTCACCCTTGGCCACGGCCGCGCCGCTGACCACCGCGAAGCTCGCCATGTGGCCGTAGAGCGAGGTGAAGCCGTTGGCGTGGACGACGATGACGTGGTTGCCGTAGCCGTACCCCGCGGCGTAGGTGTAGGCAATCCCGCCATCGGTGGCGTCGATCTCCGAGCCGTAGGGGCCGGCGACGTCGATCCCGGTGTGGAAGCAGCCATATGACGCGTGACAGGTGCCGACCGGCCGGCAGCCGTATCCCGATGGCGGTGGGGGCTCGCCGCCAAAGTCGGTGCAGCCGAAGGTCTGGGTGATCGGCCCCTGCACGCCGGGCCAGGCGAACGTCCCGGACGAGTGCGCCCGGCTCCTGGCCGCCTGCAGGGCCTTGATCTCCCCCGCCACCTGGACCAGGGCCTGCTGCGAAGCGGCCGCCCGCTCCTCGAGGCTCATGACGGTCGCCACCAACTGCCCCTTCAGAGCTCGCTGCTGGACGTAATGGCCACGCAGCGCCTCCTCGTCCTGGGCAATCCCCGCGACCACCTGCCTCTGCTGGTCTCGGTGGTGCACCTGGTCTGCCGCTAGGGTCTCGATCGACGTCCTGTCGGCCTGTATCTGCTGTACCAGCAACTGGTCGGAGTGCGTGACGTCACGCATCACCAGGAAGCGATCGAGCAGCTGTGAGAACGTGCTGGCGGTGAACAGGCTGTCAATGAAGCTGACGTCGCCGCCGGTCTTGTAGAGGCTTCGAGTCCGCTTGCTGAGGATGTCCTGTCGCTGGACCAGGTGCTGGCGGGTCTCGACCAGGTGACGCTGGGTCTCGTCGATCTGCCCCTGGATGGCGTCGAGGATCGAGTTCTGGTTGGCAAGATGCTGCTCGGAGGCCAGGATGAGGGCGGAGAGGGCCTGGATCTGGGCCTCCACCGATGCTTGCTGTACCTGCAGCTGCGCCACCCGCGCCTTGTCCTGGGCGATCTCCTGGCCCAGCTGGGCCTGCTTGGCCTGGGCGTTGCTGAGATCGTCGGCCCGCACCGCGGACGTGCTGAGAAGGGATGTGACGGCGCACAGCGCAGCAAAAACGTGAAGAAGACGGCGTCGCATTTCAGATATCCCTGGCTAGGCCTGCAGGAACCTCCTGACTCCGAGATAGCTGCCGAATGCCCCGAGCGCAATCCCCACGGCGCCCATCTCCAGGCAGAGCTGCCCGAGGAAGTTGCCGTCGTAGGCCAGCGGCAGGAAGGGCACGGCGCCCTTCACCTTGTCGACGAACGGGTGATAACCACCTGCAACCACGATGACCGCCAGTATGGACGCAAGCAGGCCCGCAAGCATCCCCTCCATCAGGAAGGGCCCGCGGACGAACCAATCGGTGGCCCCCACCAGCTTCATGACCTCGATCTCCTTGCGCCTCACGAAGACCGCGGTGCGGATCGACATCATGATGATGAAAACCGCCACCGCCCCGAGCCCGCCCAGCAGCACCGTGCCGGCGATCCCGACAAACCTGCTGAACAGGACCACCTTGTCGATGACCTCCTTGCGGTAGTTCGTGGCCCCCTGTTTGTCCAGTAGGGGCAGGCCCTGCACGTCGTTGGCCACGGCGTTCAGGTCGTTGATGTTCCTGACGTCGACGTCGATCGACGCCGGCAGCGGATTCTGCCCCTCCAGGTTGTTGATCATGTCGGGGGGGATGTTGGGGTCCTGCTTGTACTTGGTCAGGGCCTGGCCCTTCGACACGTAGCTGACACTCCGGATCCGCTTGTCCTGGCGCAGGCGGTTCTCGAGATTGACCACGTTGGCCAGCGGCGTGGGGTCCGCGATATATATCGAGACGGTGGAGGCCTTCTGCTTGAGGCTGTCGATGGTCTGATTGAAGGAGTGCCCCAGGACCAGGGACACGCCGGTCATCAGCAGTACCACGAACATCACCGAGACGGCGAAGACGGACAGACCTCGGTTGCGCCAGAAGTTCTGCCAGGCGGCGCGGGGGGCGAACGAGAGGCTAGCCCACAACCTGCTCGTCCTCCACCGCCAGGTCCTCGTGGTACCCGCCGGACGCGTCGTCGCGGACCACGGTGCCGCCGTCGATCACGATCACGCGCTTGCGCAGGATGTCGACGATCTCCTTGTTGTGGGTGGCCATCACAACCGTGGCGCCGCGCTCGTTGATCTTGAGCAGCAGCTGAAGTATCTCCCAGCTGGTGGCGGGGTCCAGGTTCCCGGTGGGCTCATCGGCGACAAAGATCTTGGGATCGTGGCTCAGGGCCCGCGCGATCGCCACGCGCTGCTGCTGGCCACCCGAAAGCTCTTCGGGGAACTTCTTCTCGGTGCCTTCGAGACCCACGATGCTGAGGACCTCCTCGACCTTGGCGCGGGTCAGGCGGTCCACCCCGCGGGTCACCCGGAGGGCGAACTCGACGTTCTGGAAGACGGTCAGCTTGGGCAGCAGCTTGAAGTCCTGGAAGACGATGCCGATCTTGCGCCGCACCCTGGGAAGGTGCCGGTGCTTCAGTCGCCCGAGCTCCTGGCCGTCGAGGAAGATCTTGCCGACCGTGGCCTTCTCCTCACGGATCATCAGGCGCACCAGGGTCGATTTGCCTGCGCCGCTGGGGCCCACCAAAAAGATGAAATCCTGGCGCGCGATATTTAGGTCCACTCCCCTCAGCGCCAGCGTCCCGTTGGGATACGTCTTGCTGACGCCCTGGAACCTGATGATGGGAGCCTCGGCAGGCTCTGTTACTAGCCTGGTTTCGGGCTGAAGTGACGTGAGCAAAATCTCCGTGACCCCGGTCAAAATCCGGGGGGCGGCCTCCTGCGGCTGGCCGGCACCGTGAGCTTGGTCCCAGTCATACGGTATTGACGTTCCAGGACTCAGCCACTATAGCACCCGGTATTCGCGCCGAATACGGCCGGGAGGGGCCATAAAATCGCCCCGGTGAGCTCCTCGCGGCCTGCCCCGGTGACGGCCGGCCGTGGGCTGGGCTGGCGGCCCGGGCTGGGAACGGTGGCCTGCCTGGCCATCGCGATGGCCGTCACCGCATACCTGTTCAGCCCGCCATGGTGGGGCGAGATGGGTTTCGATGCCAAGGACCTGTACGCGGCGGGTGTGGTCCGGGCTGCCGGCGGGGACCCCTACCAGATCTCCCAGCAGGCGGCCGCCGAGACCCGGCTGTTCACGCCGGATGCGGCGCACCCCTACGCGCCGTCGCCGTACGGCAACCCGCCCGCCTTCACGGCCCTTCTTGCGCTGGCGTCCAGGCTGAACTATGTCGCCTTCTTCGTCGCCTCAATGGTGGTCCTGGTGGCCGCCGGGCTGGCGGGGCTCGAGTTCCTGTTGGACCTTTCCGGCTGGCAGCAGCGCACTCTGCCCCGCCTCTTCTTCCTGGTCACGATCCCGATGGCCGTTGACGCCTTCGTCGGCAACCCGTCGGCGCTGATGCTGCTGGCCCTGGGCGCCGGCGTATGGCTTGTCGCCCGGGGCCGACCACTGCTCGGCGGGATCGCCCTGGCCGGCTTGGCGATCAAGCCCCAGGTGGGGCTGCCCCTTGCCGTCGTCGCGGTCGCCACCGCACCGATGGCCGCCCGCGAGGTCGGGCGGAGGGTCCGCGCTTCCGCGTGGGCGACGGTGGGGGTGGTGCTGGGCCTGGCAGCCTTCGGTGGGGTCGGGGTGCTATTGGAGGGCACCCGGTCGACCGCCCAGTGGTGGGCGGGTCTCACCGAGTACGCGGGCGCCCTCGGACCGCAGGCCCAAAGCTCGGCGTTCACCCAGAGCGGGCTGGCAGGCCTCCCGGCGCTGCTCGAGGACCGCCTCTGGCCCCCGCTTGCGGTTGCCGTTGTGGCCCTCGCCGTGATTCCGGTCGCGGGGTTCGCGCTCTGGAGGCGGCGGGCCGAACTGCGTCAAAGCACCCTCCTCCCGCTGGCCCTCGGGATCGCCTGCGCCCTGGCGCTCAGTCCCTATCTGCACCTCAACGACCTGGTCCTTGCAGCCCTGCCGCTCCTCCTCGTCGCGGCACAACGGCTGGGGGTTGTGCCTCGCCTGACCCTCCTGGCCTGGACGATCGGCAGTCCGGCGCGGCTGGTGCTGCTGACCATCCTGGCCCCGGTGGTTGCCGTCAACGGCCCCAGCCGGGCCGGCTTTGGGGTCCTGCTGATCGGGGTGCTCCTGTTCGCCGTCCTTTGGGGCGCGATCAGGTACGGGCCAGGGCAGGCCAATAAAATCGTCCTGTGACGGTTGCCACCAGGGACCGGCGGTTCTTCCGCCGCCAGGCGCTCACCGCCCTCCTCCTGATGGCGTTCCCCTACCTCGTGCTGGTGACGCTCGCGCCAAAGGGCACGATATACACCGGGGCGCTCTTCAACCCCAACGACACCTTCCTCTACTATGCCCAGATGGCCCGGGCCCAGCAGGGCGCGTGGTTGTTCCACGATTACTTCACGTACATCCAGGAACCGCCGCTCCTGGCCTACACCCTCTATTCGGCCATTGGCCACCTCATTCCGGCGTGGAGCGGGGTCGCAGGCCTCGCCGCCGGCTATCACTTCGCCCGCCTGGCCCTCGCAGCGACCTTCACCTGGCAGGCGTGGCTGCTGTACGGCGAGGCGAGCGCTTCTCGGACGGTACGGCGGGTGGGCTTCCTGTTCCTGCTGTTCACCTCCGGCGCCGGCGTGTACCAGCTGCTGTTCCCGCCCTTCCGGGGCCAGGAGCCGCCGTTCGACCTGCTGGTAACCGAGAGCAGCACCTTTGCCGGCCTGGCCTTCTCGCCGCACTTCGCCGCGGTCCTGCTCGGAATGGTCGTGTACATGCGCATGCTGCTGCGGCTGGGCCGGCCGGACGAAGGCCGGAGGTGGAAGGCCGCCCTGGTGGGCGCGACGGCCTCACTGGTGGTCACCTCCATCCACCCTGACAAAGCGGGCGTCCTCGGCGTGGGCACGGTCGCGTTCGTCGCCTGGCTGGGGTGGTCGCGGAGGTCCGGCTGGGGAACAGCGGCGCTGGGTTGCGCAATGCTCGTCCCGTCGGTGCCATATGTGCTCTACACCTATGCGCTGACCGCCTCCGACCCCCAGATCCGATCCCTGCTGGCGCAGGGCTTGCCCCACGAATCTGTAGGCGACCCACTGGTGTATTACGGCTTCGGTTTTGGGCTGCCACTGGCATTCGCGGTGGCCACGCTCCCGCGATTGTTGCGGCGGCCGCGCCTCGCACCCCCTGGCGAGGTATTGATGTGGACGTTCGTGCTCGCGGGGCTTGTCATCGTGCTCCTCCCGTTTCGCAACGTGGGCCACCGGGCCGAGGGCCTGCAGGTCGCGCTGGCATTCCTCGCCGGCCGCGGGCTGGTCCGGGTGCTCCTCCCCCGCCTCTGGCGCACCCGCTCGTTTCGGGGGTTCGCGACGCACCGACCGCTGGGTTACTCGCGGCGCAAGCTGCGCCTCCTGACGGTCAACCTCGCCGTCATCCTGAGCTCGACCTCGGTGCTTGCGCTGGCCTTCGCCTCCCCACGAGCGGTGCTGGCAGGGAGCCCCGAGGCCTTCGCATCGGCCGACGACCTGGCCGCCACCAGCTGGCTACGAACCCACGCCGGCGCTGGGGACGTTGCAGTCGGCGAGGGCACCAGCGCCCAGTTCCTCGCCGCCTACGGGGGAGTCCGGGCGGCCTGGGGCAGCTTCGCCTACACACCCGACTACGACAGCGAGGGCCAGCGCCTGGCGGCCTTCTACCTGGGCCGGGCCGAGCCGCAGGGCTACCTCGCGCAGCGTTCCATCCGCTGGGTCTATTTCGGTCCGCGCGAGCGTCGATTCGCACGGATCAACCCCGACGATCTGCCGTTCATGCGTCGGGCCTTCGCAGCGGGTTCAACCTCGATCTACGAGGTCACCTCGGGTCAGGCGCTCACCCCCGATGCCTCCCACCGCAGGTAGGCCTCCATCAGCCCGTCAAGGTCGCCATCCTCAAGCACCCCGGTCGCATTGCCCACCTCGAAGCCGGTGCGGTGATCCTTGACCTGGGTGTACGGCTGCAACACGTACGAGCGGATCTGGCTGCCCCACTCCGCCTTCACGTGCTCTCCCTTGAGCTCCTGGACATGCTCGAGGTGCTGCTCCTGGGCCAACGCCACGAGTTTGGAACGCAGGATCTTCAGCGCCACCTCCTCGTTCTGGTGCTGCGACCGCTCGTTCTGGACGCTCACCGCCAGGCCTGTCGGCAGGTGCGTCAGGCGCACCGCCGACGACGTCTTGTTGACGTGTTGCCCGCCCGCGCCACTGGAGCGGAAAACATCGCGGCGAATGTCCTTGTCATCGATCACGATCTGAGCCTCGGTCACCTCGTCCAGCTCCGGCACGACCTCCACCCGCGCGAAGGAAGTGTGGCGGCGGTGCGCGGAGTCGAAGGGCGATAAACGAACCAGTCGGTGGATGCCCCGCTCACTCTTGAGCCACCCGTAAGCCCGCTCGCCGGTGACCACCATGGTCGCGCCCTTGATGCCCGCCTCCTCCCCCGGGGTCACCTCCACGATCTCCACCTTCATGCCTCGCTTCTGGGCCCATTTCAGGTACATCTGATGGAGCATCTGGGCCCAGTCCTGGGCGTCGACGCCGCCCGCGCCCGAGCTCAGGGAGATGAGCGCGGCGCTCTCCGCGTAAGGGTCGCTGAAAAGGACATCCAGCTCGCGAGTGCCCAGGTCCGTTTCCAGGCGATCAAGTTCGGAAGCGAGGTCAGCGGTGAGGGCGGGGTCCGGCTCGGCCGCAACCATCTCGAGCATCTCCCCAATGTCTGCCGCCTCGCGGTCCAGGGCCTCGAGCGATTCCACTCGGGTGCGCAGTGTGGCCGCCTCCCGCGTCACCTGCTGGGCCCTTGTGGGGTCATCCCACAACGTGGGGTCGTTGAGCTCGGGTTCTAGCTCCGCGAGGCGACTTTTCTGAGCGGCAAGGTCAAAGGTGCTCCTTCAGCTGCTGGACGCGGCGGAACAGGTCCTCGGCGTGTGCCTGCAGCTCGTCGGCCGTCTTCTGCTCGGTCAAGTCGACCAAGCATACGAAGCCGAGTAGGCACGCAGGCAAGCCACCCACAGCACCACGATGCCCAGTGGGCCCAGTTCAGCCCCCGCGCGAAGGACCAGGTCGACGATCAGCGCGGGATGCCCAGTCGAGAGGGCCAATTCGAGGTCGCGACCCTGGACCAGGCGCCCGAGGAGCACAACGTAGGCCAGGTGCAGCGGTCCGGTCACGGCCCAGGCGAAGGCTGCCGCGACCATCCCCGGCACGTGGCCCCTCCGTGCGCAGTCCACCGTCAGGACCACCAACGGCAGCAGCAGCAACACCAGGTGGGTGTCCCAGCTCAGCGGCAAAAAGACCGGGGTGGCGGCCACCACCACCGCCACCTCGAGGCAGCGCTGCCGCCGGTCTATCGGCCGGTGCCGAAGGACGGCCACGGTCAGCGCCACAACCAGCAAACCCAGCATGGCGGCGGTGACCGCGACCTCGACGCCGGTGTCCGGGCTGGTGCGGTAGAAGCTCACCGGGTGCAGCAGCCGCGCCGTGAGCGCCGCCGGGGCCTGGTTCAAGACCCAGCCCGTCCCCTGTCCCACTCGCGGGAGGATCCGCGTGGCGTATTCGCCGAGCCACGGAAACCCGGCCCCCAGGACGACCACCACCCCGAGGACGGACGGCCCCAGCATCGACCAGCGCCGGCGCAACAGCACCAGGGCCAGGCTTGGAGCCTGGATCAGCTTGATCGCCACGGCGGCGCCCACCGCCAGCCCCCCAACGCCCTCATGCAGCGGGTCCTGGCCGGGATCGGCGGCCCAGCTCACAAGCCATGCCGAGGAGAGCGCCAGCAGGAGCAGGTTCACCTGCTGGTAGGCCAGGTTCTGCCAGAGGGGAAAGAAGACCATGACGAGGATGCCGATGAGCGCCACGAGGCGCACTGGGACCGGGCCCAGCGCACGCAGAATGGCAGCCAGCGAGGCGAGCAGCAGCAATTGCAAGACGATGGCCACCAGGGCATGCGATGCCGGTCGCGGCAGGCCGGCGAGCGGCTGCATGTACCAGGCCAATCCGGGCGGATAGATATACCCCCCCGTCAGCGTGGGGTCCACGTGGCGCGTGGCGGCGGTGAAGTCGGCGTACGGATCGCGCCCGGCAGCCACGTCGCCGGCGGCGCGGAGGTACACGTCGAGGTCGTTGCCGCCCTTTGAGACCGCGGTGAGCGGCGCGACGATGAACGCAGAGAGGTAGACCAGCAACCCGGGAATACCCACCCCAATCAGGATGGACAACTGCAGGCGCGGGTCCCGGAGCGCCGGTTTCCGCAGCTGCGTCAGCGGCGGGTCACCGCCCGTGGCATTTCTTGTATTTCCGTCCGGACCCGCACGGACAGAGGACATTCCGGCCCACCTTGCCAGCCGTGGCAGAGGCCGCCGGGTTGACCGCCGATCGGGTCGGGACCCGGGGCGCCGCCGGCCGACCAAACGTCGCGTCAACCGCCAGGGACTGGGCTGCGATCGGCTCGCGGACCGCCGTCGCAGCGCCGCCGTTGAGCGAGACGCCGGAGCCCTCCTCCGGGGGCACCGGGCCAGAGGTCGTGGTGGTCATGGTCTGGGAGACCGGTGGGGGGGCGGCCGGCACCTCGTCGCGGGTGACCTCCACCCGGAAGATGTTGGTGGCGATCTCGAACTGGATGTCGCGCTTGAGCTGCTCGAAGGTCTGAAAGGCCTCGTTCTTGTACTCCACCAGCGGGTCCTTCTGCGCATATCCCTGCAGGTGGATCGCCTCTTTCAGGTGCTCCATCGTGGTCAGGTAGGCAACCCAGCGCGAGTCGATGGTCCGCAGCATCACCCATCGCTCCACCTGCCGAAGCACCTCGGGGGTGACCTCGGCCTCCATCCGCTCATACGCCTGAACCACCATGTCGTGGATCGCGTCGATGACCTCGGCCGGGCTGTCGCCGAGGGCAGCGCGGTCCACCTGGTCATACGGCGGCAGCGGGACGATCTGGCCCAGGTGGTCCCAGAGTTCATCCACGCGCCAGAGGTCGCGATGCTTGGCGTCCAGGTACCCGGGGACGGTATCCGCCACCATCTCGTGGATGAACTGCAGGACGTTGGCCCGGGTATCGATGCCCTCGAGGATCCTTCGCCGCTCCGCGTAGATGATCTTGCGCTGCGTGTTCATGACGTCGTCGTACTCGACCACGTGGCGGCGGGCGTCGAAGTTGAAGCCCTCGACTTTCGATTGGGCGCTCTCAATCGACCTCGACACCAGTCGGGACTCGATCGGCGTGTCCTCGTCCATCAGGCCGCCCACGCGCTCCATGCTGCGGCCGAATATGCGCATCAACTCGTCTTCCAGCGAGAGGTAGAAACGCGTGCTGCCGGGGTCACCCTGACGACCGGATCGACCGCGCAGCTGGTTGTCGATCCGCCGGGATTCGTGGCGCTCGGTCCCGATGATGTGAAGGCCGCCTACGTCGGGCACCCCGGGGCCGAGCTTGATGTCGGTGCCTCTCCCGGCCATGTTGGTGGCAATCGTCACACCCGTGTGCCGGCCGGCGTCCTCGACGATTTGAGCTTCCTTCTCGTGGAACTTGGCGTTCAGGACAGAGTGCTGGATCCCTCGCTTCTCGAGCATCCGCGAGATCCGCTCCGACTTCGCAATATCGGTGGTTCCGACCAGGATGGGCTGACCCTGGGCGTGCCGGACCACGATCTCCTCGACCACCGCGCGGTACTTGGCCTCCTCGGTCTTGTAGATCACGTCCGGCGCGTCGTCGCGGACCATGGGCTGGTTGGTGGGGATGACCAGCACCTCCAGCTTGTAAATCTTGTCGAACTCCTCGGCCTCGGTGATCGCGGTACCGGTCATGCCCGAGAGCTTCCGGTACAGGCGGAAGTAATTCTGGAAGGTGATGGTGGCCAGAGTCTGCATCTCCTGTTGGACCTTGACCCCCTCCTTGGCCTCGATCGCCTGGTGTAGCCCATCGGACCAGCGCCGCCCCGGCATGGTGCGCCCGGTGAACTCATCCACGATGACCACCTCGTCGTCGCGGACGATGTAGTCCTCGTCACGGTGGTACAGGGCGTGGGCCTTGAGCGCCTGGTTAACCTGGTGAGCCTCTTCGACATTGTCGAAGTCGTAGATGTTGGGGATACCCGTCAGCTTCTCCACTTTCGCGATCCCATCCTCGGTGAGCGCGACAGAGCGGGTTTTCTCGTCAACCGTGTAGTCGGTCTCCTTCTCCAATTGAGGGATCACCCGCGCGTATTGCTGGTACTTGACGGTGGAGTCGGTACCCTGGCCGCTGATGATCAGCGGGGTGCGCGCCTCGTCCACCAGGATCGAGTCAACCTCGTCGACGATGGCGAAGTAGAGGGGTTCGCGCTGCACCGTCTGGTCCAGTTCGGTGGCCATGTTGTCGCGCAGGTAGTCGAAGCCGAACTCGTTGTTGGTGCCATATGTGATATCGGCCTCATAGGCCTCTTTGCGGGTCACCGGGCGCAGGTGCTGCAGGCGCTCATCCGCGTGGCTCTCGTCGACGAAGTCCGGGTCGTAGATGAAAGACTGGTTGTATCCGCCGCCCTGCTGCGCCGGTCCCATGATCACCCCGACCGACATACCCAGCGCCCGGTAGAGCGGGGCGTTCCAGCCCGCGTCGCGGCGGGCCAGGTAGTCGTTGACGGTGACCAGGTGGGCGCCCTTCCCCGCCAGCGCGTTGAGGTACAGCGCGAGGGTGGCGACGAGGGTCTTGCCCTCGCCCGTCTTCATCTCGGCGATCTTGCCCTGGTGAAGGACGATGCCCCCGATCATCTGAACGTCGAAGTGACGCATCCCGAGTTTGCGCCGGGACATCTCGCGCACCGCCGCGAAGGCGCGGGGGAGAATCTCGTCGATCACCTGGTCGACCTGGCGCTCTACCCCCTCGCGCCGCGCGGCTTCGGCCTCGGCAGCCGCCGTAGGGTCTTCTGCGGTGACCTCAGGGGAGGCGGCCAGCGCCTCGTCGCGGGCCGTGCCGATGCGGTCCCGGAACTCGTCCGTCAGGCGCAGGAAGTCTGCGTCGGACAGGGCCTCCATCTCGGGTTCGCAGTCGTTGATCTCCTCCACACGCCGCAGGTGGCGCCCGACTTCCCGGTCGTTGGGGTCGCCAAAGACCTTGAGCAGGAAGCTCATGCGTTCCACGAGCATTGGCGGGTAGGGCGGCAACGGATTGTCATTTGGGGGTCGATTTCAAGCCTACTCGTAGCGAATCGCCGAGACCACCGACCTCGATGCGGCCCGCCGGGCGGGCAGGATTATCGCGAACACGCTGCCCAACACGCTGGCCAGGATGACCAACCCGATCACCGCCCAGGGAACCTCGTACACCGGCTGGAAACCGAGGCTTGCTCCGGCGCGCGCCATCACCGCGACCAGGAGCACCCCGACCAGTGCGCCCGAGACCGCCCCGGTGACGGCCAGCAGGCCGGACTGCGCCAGGATGATCCTCCTCACCTGCGCCGACGTCGCACCCACGGCTCGCAGCAGGGCGAGCTCACGCGTGGACTCGCTGATGTTCAGCAGGATGGTCTGCACCACTGAGAGCAGGCCCATCACGACTCCGACCAGCCCGACCGCGCTGAGGAGCAGCAGCAGCGCATCCAACCCGCGGCGGACACCCTCGCGCACCTGGGACACCGGCTCGAGCTGCATCCCGTAACGACCGGCGGCCTGGTCCAGGTGCGCCGAGAGCCCGCTGTCCGCGCCTGCCGTTGGAATCACCTGGAGGATGTTGAACCCGGTGACCCCAAAGTCCGCGCGGGCGTTGGCCAGCGAGATCATGGCGGTCTCCTCCCCGCCCGGCGCCGGCAGGGTGTGGTCAACGATCGCGGCTACCCGGTAGGTCAGTTCCCCAGTCGAGGCGGTGAGCGCCAGCTTGTCGCCCACCTTGAACCCGCGGGCCTGAGCCAGACGTCGCGAAACCAGGAGGGCCCGGGACTCTTCCATCTCGGTGTAGGCTCCCGCCCGGCTGCCGGGCACGAAATGGAGGTGACCGCGGGAGGAGTAGTCGAGGGGGTCGACGGCCGCGAGGTTCAGGGCCCGTGACCCTGAGCGGAGGGTGAAGAAGGCGATCGGGGACGTGGCATCGACGTCCTGGAGCTTGTTGATGTCCTGCCTGACCAGGTCGGGCTGCCGCACGGGCGAGACCATCAGCTGCCCCGAAACAAAGAGGCTGTCCACCCAGTTCCCGCCGGCGTCGAGTGCGCCCTGGGTGAGGCCGGAGACCGCGACCACCAGGGCGGCGCTGACCAGCAGACCGGCGATCGTCAGGGCGCTGCGGTTGGGACGGCGGATCACCGCGTTGCGTGCCAGCAGCGCCTCCCCGGGGGCGAACCACCGCAGCGGCTGAGCCAGGACCCTGGTGACCGGGACCAGGATGGCCGGGATCATCGCGATCAACCCACCAAAGAGCAGCACGATCCCCGCGGCCACCAGCGCCAGGCCGGTCGCCGGCAGCGAGAGCTCTGTCGGTTTTTGGGCCAGCCCGGAAACGATGACCAGCGCCGCGACCACGACGACCAGGACGCCGAGGACGGTGGTCCGCCGGCGGTTGCGCTCCACAGCGAAGATGCGCTCGGGTCGGATGGCCTCCAGTGGCGCCACCGCCGCTGCTCGCGATGCCGGGACGAGGGCGCAGACGACGGTGGCCAGGAAACCGAGCACCGCCACCTCGAGGATGGTGCCCGCGTCCAGCTCAAGGTGCAGCCCAGCCTGCCGGCTGGAGGCTTTGATGTATTCCACCAGCAGGGCGGCAACACCGACGCCCAGGACCAGGCCCAGGACAGTCCCACCTGCACCCAGCAATCCAGCCTGCGCGATGAAGAGCAACCGCACCCAGCCGGGGGTTGCGCCGGCGGAACGCAGGAGGCCGATGTCGCGGCGCCGTTCCTGCACCGTCATCGCCAGGTTGTTGTAGATCAGGAAGAGTCCGATGACCAGGGCCAGGAGGCTGAAGAACACGAGCACCGGCTGCACCTCCTCGTACGGGTTCCTGGACGAGGCGAGGAAGGCCCGGTTATCACGAACCGTGTACTCCTCTGTCGCCTGCAGGAGCAGGTCGCGGCGGAAGTCGGCATAGTTACCCTTGAGACCGACGCTCACCTGGTTGACCTTGGCCCCCAGGCGGAATGCCTTCTGAGCATTGGCAATCGGGACCAGGGCCACTGGGCCGAAGCCCGATTGCACCAGCGTCGAGTCGCCCAGCAGGCCCTTGACCTTGAAGTTGTCGGGGCCACTGGCGGTGTACAGCGATACCACGCTGCCAACACCGACTCCGTGCTGCTGCGCCCAGTACGCATCGATGACCACCGCGCCCATGTCCGTCGGCGACACCATGTCCCCAGCGGTCAGCGGCAGCGGGTGCAGGTGGGGCTCGGCAGCCACGTCAATACCCAGCAGTTGGAAGGTGTAGCTGCGACCGCCGGCCTCTCCGAAGACCCGCTTGGAGACCAACGGCGCTGAGACCGCCGTCTCGGGCAGGCTGGCGATCACCTTCACCATCGCATCCCCCAGGCCGGTCTCGGAGAACGCGAACACTTCGGCATCGGCCCTACCCGCCAGCGCCGCCGCGGAGGCCCGCAGTTGGGCCTGGAGGGCGTGGGCGCTGAGCTGGGTGCCGAGGATCAGCGCCACCCCCAGCGCGACGGCGACGACCGTCAGCAGGGAGCGCTGGAGCCTAGAGGCCGAGTTGCGCCAGGCGAGAGATAAGAGGAGCGGCACTGTGATCCTCCCGGCGACCGAGTTCGATGGTTTCAATTATCCGGCCGTCCCGCATCACCATTACGCGGTCCGCGAACGCCGCGGCGCGCGCGTCGTGCGTCGCCAGGATCGCCGTCTGGCCGTGCTCGTGACAGCGTGACCAGAGCAATTCCAGGACCTCGTTTCCCGTGGTGAAGTCGAGGTTGCCGGTGGGCTCGTCCGCGATGATCACCGCGGGGTCCATCAGCAGGGCCCGCGCGATTGCCACCCTCTGCTGCTCCCCCCCGGAGATCTCCTCCGGCCGGTGACCCTGGAGGTTGCGAAGGTTGAGGTCCCGCATCAGGTCGGCCACCCGGTCGAAGTGGGCATTGCGCGAGCCGGCGATCCGGAGCGGAAGCGCGATGTTCTCGGCCGCAGTGAGGTTCGGAATGAGGTTGAAGAATTGGAACACGAAGCCGATCTTCTCGCGGCGGAACTCGGTACGCCGCCTCTCGTCCATCCCGGTGATCTCGGCACCGCCGACGACCACCCGGCCCGAATCCGGGGCGTCCAACCCTGCCAGGACGTGCAGGAGGGTGCTCTTGCCACAGCCCGAGGGACCCATGATGGCGACCAGTTCGCCTGGCAGCACCGTGAAGCTGACCCTGTCGACGACCACGTGGGGGCGGGTGGAGATCCGGTAGGCCTTGGAAAGGTTGTCGGCAATCAGCAGGGGCTGCGCCACCGGTGGTGCCTCAGACATTGAGAAACAGCCTCAGCACCTGGTCGACAACAGTTTCGAGGATGCCGCGATGAGAAGCCTCGCGCTCTGCTCCCAGCACCTCCGCCGGCGGCCGCACGTTGACCGCGACATCCTTCACCGAGGTCGAGGCGTCCGCGTCGATGGTGATGGTCTTGCCGTGAACCGACACCACGTGCCCGACCAGGTCGGCTCCCTCGGCACCCGCCCCCGGGATGGTGATCGTGTCGCCCACCGCCAGAGGGGCGGCGTCCGCCACCGACAGGAGGTCAGAGCCGGAGTCGATCGACCCGGTGACTGAAGCACCCGTCTGGCCGGCCGCCGGGTCGGGCGCTGTGGTCGCGGAGGGGCATGGAGCCGCACCTCCGTCCGGCGCCAGGGTCGGCGCCGGTGAGTTGCGGGTGAGGTCTCCGTTATCTGTTGGGACCGGGCAGGGCGAGGGACTTGGAGACGGCGACGGCGACGGGGCGGCAGTGGGGCTGTCGCTGGGCGCCGGAGCGGGCGTCGGGGTATTCCCGCCGCCGGCGGGCGGGCCACCGCCTCCAACAGGCGGGGTGCTTCCCCCGCCACCGCCTCCACCGCCACCACCGGGCGGGGTGCTACCGCCTCCACCCCCGCCACCGCCAGGGGGCGGGGTGCTATGACCACCGCCCGATGGCGGCGGCGGAGGGGGCGGCGGTGGCGGCGGGGGGGGGCCGCTCGGGGCATTGATAAAGATCTCGGTGTACATGATCACGCCGTTGTAGGGGCCACCGGCTCCCGACCACGGGCCGGTCGCCTGCCAGGCTCCCGTCCCCAGCTGGTTGTAGTTGCCGAGGATGTTCGCCTTGTGCTCAGGGCTGTTCATGAAGGCGGTGTTGATCTGACCGACACTCGGACCGGGCGGGTAGTTGTTCCAGCCGATGTTCTCGCCGGCTGAGGTGTACGAGCCCAGGCTGAACACCGACCACACGTACTGACCGCAGGGCGGGATCTGATGCGCGAAGTAGTTGCGCTCGATCATGTCCAGGGAGCGGCCGTTGACCCCGCCACAGCCGCCGCTGCGGGCGCTGGTCGCGATGCTCGACAGGCTGCCGCTGTACCCCAGTGCGCCGAGCCCGTTGGAGGTGCGGTCCTGGTTGGTCAACTGAAAGAGGGTGTTGGCGTTGCCGGGGTCGCCCGCCTGGGCCGTCCCCACCACTCCCAGGGACGCGACCACGAACACCGCAGGGATGAGCAGCCTGACCCCCAATCTTGCCCCCAATTTTGCCTTCATCGCTCCAGAGTTTCGCACCGCCCGGCAACCCCGAACAGGCGAATCGTCAACGCGGTCGGGTACGCCGGTCGGGGAAGAGGCGGGCAAGCTCCTGGGGGATCGGCAGACCCAGGTCGAAGAGCTTGTCGATGATGTTGGGCCTGATCCCGGTTGGCCGGAAGACACCGAGCACCTTGCCGGCGCTGTCCATGCCGCGTTGCTCGAAGACAAAGATGTCCTGCATGGTGATGGTCTCACCTTCCATCCCGGTGATCTCGGCGATGCCGGTGACCTTACGGGAGCCGTCCTTCATGCGCGAGAGCTGGACGATCATGTCGACCGCCGAGGCAATCTGCTGCCTGATGGCCTTGGCCGGGAGTTCCATGCCGGCCATCAGGACCAGCGTCTCGAGACGGCTGAGTGCGTCCCGTGCGCTGTTGGCGTGCACCGTGGTCAGGGAGCCGTCATGGCCGGTGTTCATGGCCTGGAGCATGTCCAGGGCCTCACCACCGCGGCACTCCCCAACGACGATGCGGTCGGGCCGCATACGGAGGGAGTTCATGACCAGTTCGCGGATCGCGATCCTGCCTTCGCCATGGACGTCGGCGGGTCGAGACTCCATCCGGCAAACGTGCTCCTGGTTCAGCTGGAGCTCGGCGGCATCCTCGATGGTGACGATCCGCTCGTCGGACGGGATGAAGCTGCTGCAGACGTTGAGCAGGGTGGTCTTACCGGTGCCGGTCCCACCGGAGATGAGGATGTTGGCTCGGGCCAGGACGCAGGCCTTGACGAAGCCCACAGCTTCCGGGGACATCGTGCCGAAGTTGACCAGGTCGGACGCCTTGTAGGGATCCCTGGTGAACTTCCTGATCGTCAGAATCGGACCGTCAAGGGCCACCGGGGCGATCACCGCATTCACGCGGCTGCCGTCCCATAGACGGGCATCGGCCATGGGGCTGCGGAAGTCGATGCGGCGGCCGACGGCGCTGACGACGAAGTCGATCACCCGGAGCAGGTGGTTGTCGTCCTCAAACTGGCGGTCGGTCAGCAGGATCTTGCCGTTGCGCTCCACGTATATCTGCTTCGCGCCATTGACCATGATCTCGGTGAGGCTGTCATCGAGGACCAGGTCACGTATTGGTCCCAGCGCGTCGTAGTACTTGGCTAGCTCGTCATGGGTACGGGCACTGGTTACGGCCATCGGTTCCTCTCAGGTTGGGGCGTCGGACGACGAATTACTATCTCATACCTTCCCGCCGGTCAAGCGCCCGTCGCACTCATGTTGCCGACCCGTTGGAGTTGTAAAAGGTTGTCAACCGAGGGCGATCGCCAGGGCTTCCACCCGCTTGACTCCCGCGGCGCGAACGGCCAGCGCGCATTCCAGCAGGGTGGTGCCCGTGGTCAGGACGTCGTCGACGATGACCACCGCCGCCGGGCACGCCTCTCCGGCGCGCCAGCGGAAGGCGCCCGACATTGCCGCCCGCCGAGCCGGGCCGCCGCGTCCCACCTGCGGCGCCTGCCGGCCGACACGCTCGAGCCCATCCACCCAGGCGGCCCCGGTTCGACCCGCCATGGCCCGGACCAACAGCTCCGCCTGGTTATATCCGCGCCGGCGCAGGCGGGCACGGTGCAGTGGAACCGGCACCAGGGTCCCGGGCCCCACGCGGTGCTCCAGCAATGTCATCGCGACCACGTGCTCAGCCAGTTGAGGCCGGTCGCCGTACTTGAGGCGATGGATGGCTTCCCGCAGAGGTCCCTCCAGCCGCGCCAGCGCGGCCATCGAATCCGGCCCCTCCCCCGCCTCGCACATCGGACAGGGGTCGACAGAAACCAGCCGGCGGCAGCGCTTACAGGCGGTCAGGGGCGCTGGCCGAATCGACAGCCGACACGCATCGCACATCCAGCGCCCACGCTCGCGGCAGCCCCCGCAGCGCGGCGGGAAGACGAGGTCGAGCCCGTATTCGAGCACCTGCTGACAATGGCGGCATCAGGTGGTCACGAGGGGGACGCTTTCCCGCTCCGGACGGTCAGCGTGCTCCCTCTATGGGCTGTCGAGCCTCAGCCGCTTCCCCTGCAGGGATTTGTCAGACAGCGTTCCCGCCGGCAGCTCGACGCAGGTCCTGGCGCCAAAGACGATCGGGCTTATTCGCCACGGCTTCAGATTCAGGAGCACCCGTTTGACCTGGCCCTCGCGGTCGAGAAACAGGACATCGATGGGGAAGCGCATGAAGAACATGTGGATCGAGTTGCACGGTTCGATCCACAGCCCTCGGCCCACCGCAAAGTCCCGGCGGCCCATCAGGCCGACGAAACGGGACCAGCTGGTGCGCGCCACCTCCAGCTCAGGGACCAGGACCCTCCCCGAGTCGGCCTCGACCAGCCTGGGGACTACTTGTTCCCGAGAACGATCAGGACAGCCGGGCCCATCAGGACGATGAAGATCGTTGGGAAGATGCACCCGATCATCGGGAACAGCATCTTGAGGCTGGCCTGCGCCGCCTGCTCCTCCGCCCGCTGACGGCGCTTGCGGCGCATCTCTTCAGACTGGATTCGCAGGACCTTGGCGATGCCAACGCCCAGCTGCTCGGACTGGATAAGTGCCTGTATGAAGCTGTGGAGCTCCTCAACACCGACGCGGCGGCCCATGTCGTCGAGAGCCTCGAGGCGGGGGCGACCGAGGCGCACCTCGTTGAGCACCTGGGTGAACTCTTCGGCCAGGGCGTTCTTGTACTTCTCAGTGACCCGCACCAGGGCCGCATCGAAGCCAAGCCCGGCCTCAACCGAGATCGTCAGCAGGTCGAGCGCGTTGGGCAGCGCCAGGCGGATCTCCTTCTGGCGAGCCTGCACCTTCTGTCGGAGCCAGAGGTCGGGCAGCATGTACCCGCCAAAGGCGATCACCACGGCCAGCAGCACGTGACCGATGAACCCCGGCAACAGGGGGACGTCGAAGTTGACAAAGCTAAGGAAGAGGAAGCCGAGTACTCCCATGACGATCGCCGCGACCAGCTTCAGCGAGATCAGACCGTTGACCGTGAGGTTTCCGGGGCGCCCGGCCAGGGACAGCTTGTTGCCGATGTTCACCACCCGGTCGCGGCCCACGCGCGAGTTCATGAATGCCCCGATGCGCTCCATGCCCGGCCGCAGGAATCGCTCCGAGAAGGGCTGCTGCAACTCGATCTCCTCGAGGGTGACCGTCTGGTCGCGGAACTGCGACAGGCGGGTCTCCAGCAGGTCCTCGCGAGGCGACGAGGCCAGGCCCCTGAAGAAGAGGAAGATGCCCCCGGCAACGGCAAGGGCGAGGACGTAAATCATGTCAAACCTCGATGGTGGCGATTTTGCGGACGATGGAGTAGCCGATCCCCATCATGACCGCTGCGACTATCAGCATGCCGATTCCCAATATGTTCTTGAACATCGGGAGCATGTAGGAGGGGCTGATGGCGACCAGGATGGCCATCAGACCGAAGGGCAGCCCGGTGATGATGTAGCCCGAGGCGCGCGCCTGGGCGGTGAGGGTGCGGATCTCACCCTGGATGCGGATGCGCTCACGG
Source organism: Candidatus Dormibacteria bacterium (assembly GCA_050998755.1). Taxonomy (GTDB): domain Bacteria; phylum Chloroflexota; class Dormibacteria; order DASZGP01; family DASZGP01; genus JAXDLW01. The sequence goes on along the minus strand of JBPCPW010000078.1, from coordinate 8,408 downwards.
ATGGTGAAGGCGATGGTATCCAGGATCTCGGCCAGGTTGCCGCCGACCACCCGGTGAATCTGCACCGCGGTAACCATCAGGTCGAAGTCATCGGACTCGATCCTGGCATTCATGTGGTCGAGGGCATCGTCGACGGTGATGCCGAGGTTCATCTCGCGCACCGCGCGGTTGAACTCGTCGGCCATGGGCAGTGGCGCGGAGCGCGCGATGGTGGCCATGGCCTGGGCAAACGAATACCCCGCCTTGAGCGCGTTGCTGAGCAGCAGGATGGTGTCCCCCAACTGGTTGTTCAGGGCCCGGAACCGCTTGCGCTGCCGATATTTGACGTAGAAGCCGGGGACGAAATAGGCCAGGGCGCCGAAGAGGACGGCAATCAGCAGGCTGCGATTGATCAGGTAGATCACCAGGAACACCCCGACCATCAGGCCGGCCACCGCCAGGGCGTATTCCGAGACCCTCAGCTTGAGGTCGGCGCGGGCCAGGCTGTCAGCCACCTTGGAACTGCGCGGCCGGCTGGTGAGGATGCGGTTGAAGGCGTCCATCGCGCCGGTGAAGGCCTCGCGTGGGTTCTGTGGCCCAGCGTCCGCGGGGCCACCGCCGTACTCGTCCTCGAAGCTGCCCACCGCAACCTGGCGACCGGCGAGGCCGCCGAAGAAGAGCAGGACGCCGACGGCCACTGCCAGTCCGAGGATGATGGTCGTTGTACTCATGGCGCTGCCCTCTTTATCTCGTCGGTGGAGTTGTCGGCTCGAAGACTGACAGCGGGATCTCCTCGCCTGATTCCATCAGGTGCTCCATGCACTGGGGAACGATCCCAGTCGCCGTGAAGTAACCCATGACACGCCCCTCGCCGTCAACACCTGTCTGCTTGAAGATAAAAATGTCCTGCAGCTTCACCTTCTCACCTTCGATCCCCGTGACCTCGGTGATGTTGGTGATCTTTCGTGTCCCGTCACGCATACGAGACTGCTGCACCACGATGTCGATCGCCGCGGCGATCTGCTCCCGGATGGCCCGTGACGGCAGCTCGGCGCCGGCCATCAGCACCAGGGTCTCGAGGCGGTTCATGGTGTCCTGGGGCGTGTTGGCGTGGATCGTGGTCAGCGAACCGTCGTGACCGGTGTTCATTGCCTGGAGCATGTCCAGCGCCTCACCGCCGCGGCACTCTCCGACCACGATCCGATCGGGACGCATGCGCAGGCAGTTGACCACCAGGTCGCGAATGCTGACCCGCCCTCGGCCCTCGACGTTGGCCGGACGGGACTCCAGGGTGACCACGTGCTCCTGGTGCAGCTGCAGTTCAGCGGCGTCTTCGACGGTGATGATCCGCTCGTCCTCGGGAATGAAGCCGCTCATGATGTTCAGGGTCGTGGTCTTGCCCGAGCCGGTACCACCGGAGACCAGGACATTCATCCTCGCCCGCACCGCCGCCCGCATGAACTCGGCCATCTCGCGGGTGATCGAGTCGAAGCGAATCAGGTCGTCGATGGTGAACTTCTCGGCGGCGAACTTTCGGATCGTCATGGTCGGACCGGTCAGGGCCAGCGGCGGGATGATCACGTTGACACGGCTGCCGTCCTTGAGCCGGGCGTCGACCATGGGCGAGCTCTCGTCGATGCGGCGGCCGATCGAGCTGACGATGCGGTCGATGACCTGCAGCAGCTGGCCGTTGGTCTCGAACGCCACGCCGGACATGGTCAGCTTGCCCTTCTGCTCGATGTAGATCTGGCGGTGGCCGTTGATCATGATCTCGGTGATCTCGGGGTCGTTGAGCAGCTGTTCCAGCGGTCCGAGGCCGAGGACATCGTTGATCAGCGACTCGATCAGCCTGGCACGCTCGTTGCGGGGCATGGGGGTGTTGGTCTGGGCCAGGATCTCGTTGGTCAGCTCGTTGATCTTGGCAACGATGTCCTCGCGTTCCGCCGACTCCTCGTCCTGCATCTCCTCGACGAGGCGGGCGTGGACCTTGGACTTCAGCTTGACGAACTGCGCGTGCTGGGGAGTTGGCTTGGGAGCCACTCCCTGGCGCTGGCTGGGGGTGGCACCCGGGTGGCTGGGCCGTTCTGGGGCCAGGGGTGGACGGCCATCCGGCGTACGGGTCGGAAAGGAGGAGGGCGGAGGGGGCACGGTCGCCCCGGGCACGACAGGAGTCACCTGGGTGTTCTGAGGCGCCTCCGCGGGCGCCGTCAGGCGCGCAACGGCTGGGCGCTCGGGCTCGTCCCCGGCCTTCTTCTGGACTCTCTCTAAAAGACCCACGGTTACCTCCTACCGAATCTCAGCCCGCGCCGCGCAGCAGGTTGTTGCCGCGCGGCCTGCCCAGCGCGATCCGGGAGCAGCAGCGAGACCATCTGCCTGATGCGCTGGCTGGCCTCCGCCTCCGGGTTGCTGATCACGAAGGGGGTGCCACGGTTGATCGAGTTCACCACGGTGCGCGGGTCGTGAGGCAACTGGACGGCGATTGGGAACTTCAAATGGGATTCGATGCTCTCCTTGTTGAACTCAGTATGGGCCTCACAACGGTTCAAAACCAACGTGATCTGCTGCGGCGGGATGTTCAGCGTTTCAAACAACCTGAGCGCCAGCTTCGCATTCTTGACCGCCGGGATGCTCAGTGCAGTAATGAGCAGGATGCGGGAGGCCATGTCGAGAGCCGCCAGAGTGATGTCCCCGAGGTGGCTGCTGGTGTCGACGACGACGAAGTCGTAGGCCGTCCGCAGGGTGGTCAGGATCCTCTGGACGTGCTCCGGGGTCACCAGGTCCGCCAGCTCGGGGCTGGGGGCGGTGGTCAGAACCCTGACCCCCGCCGGGCCCTCGGCCATCACGTCCGTGATGTATTGGACGTCGGCCTGGTCGATGTTCTCCACCACGTCGATGATCGATTGGCTTTGGGGTAGGTTCAGCAGGACCCCGAGATCGCCAAACTGCAGATCGAGATCGACCAGCGCCACGCGGGCGCCGACCTCCTTGGCCAACCCGCAGGCCAGGTTGGTGGCGATCACGGATTTTCCCACCCCTCCCTTCCCGCCGTAGAGCACGATCAGCTCGCCAGGCTCCGAGCGGGGTTGTAGGGGCACAACGGGCGCGGAAGGGGCTTCGTCGAGTTCCTCCGCGGGCGTCGGGACGGCTGCTTCCGGCGCCGGGGCCTCCAGGGGCGGCGCGTCGGCGGCCGCCGCCACGCCGTCGGGAGCTTCGGAGGCCGGCTCCTGAACCTGGGGTGCGGCCTCTGCCGCGGCGGCTGGCTGAGGCTCGACTGGCGCCTGTTCGGCCGGCGCGGCTGCGGTGGTTTCGGCCGGCGCGGCTGCGGTGGTTTCTGCCGCCGCTGCAACTTCGGGCGCCCGCTCGGCTTCGACCGCCGGTTGGGGAGGCGCCGCATCGGTCGGCAGGACCACGGGAGCCGAACGGCTGTAGTTCTCTTTGCGCTGCTCCAATTGGTGGACACGCCGGATGCTGGCGATGAGCTCGTCGCCGGAGAACGGCTTGATCAGGAACTCTCGGGCGCCGGACTGCATCGCCCGGCGCAGGTAGTCCCGCTCACCCTGGACGGACATGATGATGACCGGCGAGTTCGGCGCCTCGGTGGCCATGATCTCGGTGGCCTGGATGCCGTCCATCTCCGGCATGTTGACGTCCATAAGGACGATGTCCGGCCCCAGCTGCTTGGAGGTCTCTACCGCCTGGCGGCCGTTGGCCGCGGTGGCCACGACATCGATGTCGTCCTCAAACGACAGCAGCTTCTTGAGGTTGTCAAGCGTGCTGGAGATGTCGTCAACGATCAGAACCCGGATGTTGTCGGCCATTCAAAGAAGTCTCGGGGAGGCCCGCGGGCCTCCCCGTGTCAGCCTCCTGCTACTTGGGGATGTTGAACTTCGCGAAGAAGCTGTCGCTTGACGCCCCGGCTGTGTTCTGGGTATCGGTCTTGGTGGCGTCCAACTGCGACTTGAGGGCAAGCTTGTAGTTTCCCGACGCGAACAGGAACGTGAGGTTCTCGGCGTCATCGAGGGAGACGTAGACCACGAGACTGGTGGCAGCCGCCGGGGCATTGCTGCCCGTGGCCACCGGGCCGCCGATCCTGGCCACCTTCAGGTTCTGGTACGTGGTCTTCCAGATGCCCTTGGTGCTACCCGTGGGCTGGTAGATGATGTCCACGCGGTCATCCTGCTGGATGTACCCGGCAACCGCCTGCAGCTCGCCGCCGGCGGGGACTGCGATGGCCACCTGGCCGGCCGGGATGTCGAGGTACGGCTTGGGCACCGGCTTCAACTTGGCGGTCGTACTGACCAGGTTGCTGCCTGTGAGGGCGGTGTTCTTGGTGAGGGCCAGGGCGGCGTACTGCCCCACGGCCTGCTTGGTGGTGATGAAGGCCCCAGTAGGAACCTGGTCGGGGGCGAACTTGACGACCTTGACCAGGGCGTCGGAGACCTGGGTGCCGGCCGGGATGTCCACGGCGGCAACGACTACGTCCTGGTTGCGGGTCTGGTTGTCCCCGCTGCCACCCCTGTTCCCAAGCAGGACCACGAGCAGAAACGCGACAACGGCAACGATGACCCCAAGGACCATCAGTAGCCGGTTGTTCCTTGGCTTTACGTCAGCGGCCAATAGTCCTCGTACCTCCTCTTGGTTGGTGATGAGTTGGTTGGTGATGCGGCGGAGTGGTTAAGCAGACGCAAAGATAAGGCACTTCTATGACAGAGTCGAGGGGTTAGCGCGAATTGCCTCCCCGAGAACGGTAAACCCGGCCGCTTTCGAGGGAAAAGAAAGAGGGAGCCGCCGAAGCGACCCCCTCCGTAACCACGTTCGTACTGGACTAGGTGCCCAGGCCGGACGAAATGTTCGAGAAAACGTTCTTGACCTGGTTGCCAAGAAGGATGAGGACGATGATGACCACGACGGCGATGAGGACCAGGATCAGGGCGTACTCGACCATGCCCTGCCCTTCCTCGTCCTCGTGACGGGTGAGCTTCTCGCGGAGCTTGAGATAAAGATTTGAAAGCAAGTGTTCCACCTCCTTTTCGGTAACCGGTGAAATTCGCGGAAACCGATTCGTTGGCGCTATTACACAGCATTTTCCCCAAGTTTGTGCGGGGTTGACGCGCCAGTCATGTAACACCCAGCCTCACAATCCGTTACATCTATTCATCGTCCGCACCAGTACGAACCGGTTTCGGCCCCTGCCGCGGCTCAGTCCAGCTTGAACTCCACCCTGATCTCCGTTCCCTTCCCGGGGTGGCTCTTGAGCACCAGCGAACCTCTTTCGAGCTCGGCGCGCTCACGCATGCTGATCAGCCCGAGGTTTCGATTTCGGGCCAGGCTGGCCTCGATCTTGGGCACGTCGAAACCCTGCCCGTCGTCTCGAATGAGAGTCAAAACTCGTTCATGGGACAGGTTGAGGGTCACCTCGGTGCTGGTTGATTGAGCATGCTTCTGAACGTTGGTCAGGGCCTCCTGGATGATCCTGAACATGGTGCCCTCGATGTTCCCGGGGAGACGCCGCTCCTCACCCACCACGTTGAATCGGACATTCATCCCGTGCTTGTCGCTGTACTCCTTGATGTACTTCCGCAACGTTGGCACAAGGCCGAGGTCATCAAGGGTCATTGGGCGTAGATCGAAGATCAGCTGGCGGGTCTCGTCGAGGGCGCTGCGCACCGAATTCTTGAAATCCTGGAGCTCGGCAAGGATGGCTTCCGGCTTATGAACCAGGCGCTCCAGAATCTCGGCCTGGAGGACCAGGTTGCTCATCGACTGCGCGGGGCCATCGTGCATGTCCCTGGCGATCCTCATCCGCTCCTCTTCGATGATCTGGAAGACCTGTCGGGAGGCATTGCGGAACGTGGCCGCCTCCTCGTCTGCGGGCCTCAGGCGGCTCTCCCGGCCTGCGTCGCGAGCCAGGTCGAGGTCGCCGCGGTATACGTGCAGGCGCTCCTTGGCGTCGGCGCGGCGATCTGCGAGTTCGTCGAAGCGCTGCTCCGCCATGGCCAGGTCCCCGACCGCCTTGTGATAGTCGGCGAAAGCCTTCTCGACCTGCTCGGAGGTGTGCGAGGTGAGGTCCTTGAGCACGTCCTGACGAGGCGCCTCGGCCGCCGCGATTCGGGCCTTGGCGTCTTCAATCCGCTTTACCAGCTGCCGGTACTGGAGTTCCACCAGCGCCACTTCCTCGTCGTGGCGGGCGATCCGCGTCTCCAGTGCTTCCTGCAGGAGATCGATGGGGTGGACGTTTTCTGTCACGGAAGACGCGTTTTCCGCGACCGGATCGGCCATAGCTCGACTAATATAGCCCACGTTGAACGCGGGTCCGGTATCTCCAAAGGATGCGCCGGGACCGCTGTTTTTTGTTTTCGGGAAGATACTCCCAAGCGCGCTGTTCGCATTCCTCGCTGTGCTGCAGCTTGATCTCTTCCGGCTGGAGGCGCCGGCGGCCTTCGCCGATTTCCCGCGGGCGGCCAGCCTCAGCTTCTTCTTCAACCGTCTGGCCTCGATCGCCTTTGCGTCGGCGATCGCCATCGTTTACATAATCCGGCGCCCGCCACTCCGCGGCCGGCACGACGCGGGGGCCGTGGTGGTGGCGATGTACGCGAGCTTTGTCCTGCTGGCGCTTCGGCCCTTGCTGCAGTTCATGTCCATCGGCTTGACCCCGTTCCCGGCGTGGTCCGTGATCGTGGCCAACGTGATGATCGCGGTGGGGGCCGGTTTCAGCATCTACTCCTTGATGTACCTGCGCCTCAACTTCAGCATCCTCCCTGAGGCGCGGGGGCTGACGACCTCCGGGCCCTACCGCCTGGTGCGGCATCCCGTCTACCTCGGCGAGATCCTCGGCGCCGTCGGGCTCACGATCGCCCTCCCCAGTGTGATAACCGTCCTGGTGCTGCTCAGCTTTGTCGGAGCGCAGCTGGTCCGTACCCGAATGGAGGAGCAGGTCCTGGTGGCCCAGCTACCGGGGTACGCGGAGTACGCCCGAAGGACGCCCCGGCTGATTCCCTTCGTCCATGTCTGATAGGGCCATCCCCCAGGCGACGAACGCCAGCCCGTAAGCGTAGTAGTTGTAGGCGGCGAAGTCGGCGCAGAGCGTGAACACCGCCAGGCCGACGCCGCACGCGACGAGGGCTCGGTCCAGCCGAAGCCGTCCAAACCACGCGGTGGCGCCAACCAGGACCAGGCCGACGACCGCGAGGACGGCGGCTCCGGACCGGCCAACATCCAGGCCGGCCCCCCGCAGCATGGCGTAGAAGGTGAGACGGTCGGGGTCCGGGGGCGCGCCCAATTGGTTAGTGGTGTCGCGCAACAGACGGCCGGCATCCCAGGCGGCGAATGGAAACACGATGAGAGCGGCGGTGGCGGCCGCGGTCAGGATTGCCCGGCGCTCCATCCACGGCAACAGGAAGAGCAGCGGGAAGATGACAAAATACTGCTTGGTAGCCAGCGCGACCCCCAGCAGCAGCCCGCACCAGAGCCAGTGTTTCCGTAGCGCCACGGCCGATGCGGCCAGCGCCAGAAGTAGCCACTCGTGGTTACCGAAGTCATAAAACGCCTGGTTGGTGCGGGGAAAGACCAGGGGTAAGACGATCAGCGCCTGCTGCCAGGGCTTGAGCTCGCCGCCACGACCCGCCATTGAGGCAACCGCGGCAACAAAGACTCCCTCGGCAACCACGTATGCCCAGCGGATGTCGCCCAACAGCAGGCGAAAAGGTGCCACCAGCAGGAGCGCGCCGGGCGGATAGGTGAAGGTGTACGGGAGGACGTCTCTGGACACCGGGTCGTGGATCGGCAGGTAGGGATTGATCCCGTGGCGGAACAGCCCATCGACACCGAGCGTCAGGAACCTGAAGACGTCCTGCTTGGGGAAGTTGATGTCGAAGATCAGCACGGCATGGGCGCCCAGCAACAACGGTGCCACGACCCATAGCCGGTGTGATCGCAGCGGTTTCAGCGCCTCGAGCACCACGAACGCCACCGCGGCCCCGATCGTCAAGGCGCTCGCGGTGAGGTCCTCCCTGTACGGTCGCAGGGCACCGACGACGGCAAACAGCAGGAGGGTCGCGGTGAGCAGCAGGTTGAGCTCCTCCGTCGATGATGCGGGCGCCGGCCAGTTGCGCACCAGCGCCACCCCAGCGAGAATCGCCAACCCGACGATGAGGGCGGCGGCGCCGCTGCGGGTAACCACGAAAGCCATCCGATGGGACAACCCCAGCGAGGCCAGGATGAGGCCGAGCACCGCTGCCCGCTCGCGTGACCAGGGCCACGGTCGAAGCGCGGTTAGGAGTGGCGACGGCACGCTGGGCGGCTGGCTCATTGGTAGTTAGAGGCGCGGTGCCATTGCTGGCCCGGTTCCTCTTTCCCCTTTCAAACCGTGCGTGCGGTTCTCCCGCACACGGCTTACCGATGGCCTTCGAGACGGAGGTACGTGGGGCCAG
>JBPCPW010000003.1:0-44716 GCA_050998755.1 Candidatus Dormibacteria bacterium | reverse complement strand
CGCCCCCGTGCCGGCGCCGGCTATCGCCCCTGCTCCTGCTCCGACACCGAGTGCTACGCCGACCCCGGCGGCCAAGCCCGCGGACGAGTCCGCCGAGACAAAGCCTGCGGAGGCCCCGGCGCCCGCTCCAACCCCGAGTTCAGCCCCCACTCCGGCACCGACTGGCGCCCCGACCCCGGCGCCGGTCCCGGCTCCAACACCGACTGCTGCGCCGACCCCTGCGGTCAAGCCCGCGGAAGCCCCCGCGCCAGCTCCGACCGCTACTCCAGCGTCCGCCCCCGCCCCGGCTTCAGTCCCGGCCCTCGCGCCTGCATCCGCCCCCACACCTGCCCCCGCCCCGGCGCCGGCTCCTGCACCCGTCCCAGCCCCTGCACCCGTCCCAGCCCCGGCCGCGGCGCCACAGCCGTCCCAGGCGCCCCAGGGTGGCGGCTCAGCGCCTGTGCCCAATCCTGAGTCGTCAGCGCCCTCTGCGGCCCCCAGTGGCGCCGGGGCGCCTGCAAGCGCCGACCCCGAAGGCGGCTCCACTGCCGCCGGCGACGACCAGACCCCGCCGACCAGCAGACACTAGGATCCGTTGAGCGAGCGCCGCACCGAGGTCACCCCCGAGCTCGAGGGTCACCTTTCAGCCTACTGGGACTCCGTCGACCCCCTGATCCGCCGCATCAACGAGGACCTGCACCGGCGCGAGAAGTACCCGATGCAGATCAGCTACGAGCAGGTCGCCTTCCATGGCTGGCTGGTCCGCCTGGTGGGCGCCAGGCGCATCCTCGAGGTCGGGACCTACCTCGGCCTCTCCAGTGCCGCCTTTGCCCTGGCGATGGGCGAGGGAGGGCATGTGGACACCGTCGAGATCGAGCCGGAGCATGCCGACATCGCCGAGGGTTGGTTCCGCGAGGGAGGGATTGCCGACCGCGTCACCGTGCACCGGGGGCCCGCCCTGGAGGTCGTGCCGACGCTCGCTGGCCCGTACGACATGGTCTTTTTGGACGGCGCGAAGGTCGACAACCCGAAGCTCATGGAGCTCGCCATCCCGCTCACCCGACGGGGCGGCCTGATCCTCTGCGACAACACCTTCCGGGGCGGAGAGCTTGGTGCTGACGCCCCCGATGCGATAGCCACCCGAGAGCTGCTGGCGGCGACCAGGACCAACCCGGAGCTGGACCCGGCGGTGATCCCCGTGGCCGACGGCATCCTGGTCTGCCGGCGCCTCTGACCCCGGCCCCGGTTGGGGTGATCACCACCACCAACCGGGTGGCCAATTCTTAACCCCGCCCAACGTATTTCCAGGGACCGGCTGACGTGGAACTTAACCCCCCACCCGCTCGTCTTTGACCTCAACCCCCATATCGGGGTCTCACAGGAGGTCGAAGCAATGATCCGAGCCCTGAGCGTCCTGGCAGTAGCCGGCGCCACCCTCATCTCCCAGGTCATGCCCGCCTCGGCATGCGGCGGCCTCATCGCCCCCAACGGCGCCATCCGTCTGACCCGCGCCAGCACGCTGGTGGAGTGGCGCGGCGGGGTGGAGCACTATCTGACCAGCTTCAGCTATGCGGGAACCGGGTTCAACGACTTCGGCTTCCTCGTCCCGCTACCGGCCGCGCCCGACAGGGTCGAGGAGGGTGGTGGGTGGACCCTCCAGCGGCTGAACCGCGAGGTCACGCCGCAGCCTAGGTTCTTCGCCCAAACCGCCGCCGCCTCCGGGGCCAGCGGCGCCGCGGTGCTGCAGACGGTCCAGGTCAAGGCGCTGGACATCACCGTTCTCAAGGGCAGCGGTCAGGGGCTCCTGGACTGGTGTGCCAAAAACCACTACTTGCTCAACGCCGAGACCCGCGCCCACCTGCTCAACTACGCCAAGGGCAGCCCATTCCTGATGGCCGCCAAGTACAACGTGGCCCGCGCCGAGGCCACCCGCCAGGGTGTGGGGGACGGCTCGCCGGTGCTGATCACGATGCACACCCCGCACCTCTGGGTGCCCCTGGAGATCCTCGCCAACGGCGTCCAGCAGGTCAACGCCGACGTCTTCATGCTGACCGAGAGGCAGGTCTTCACCAGCGATCTTGCCGCTTTCGAGGGCGAGTCTCCCACCGGCGGCCTGGTTCCGCACGCGGCCGGGCTGTCGATCCCCTTCCAGGAGCAGCTCAATGCGTCCCTGTTCAGCGACCTCTCCAGCGACAAGAACATGAGCTGGGTCAGGCCCGACGGCTGGCTGACCTACCTCCAGCTGAACGCCCCCGCCACCACGGTTGAATATGACCTCGGCCTGGCGAGCAACAACGTCATCCATCTCGCGGCATATGGGACGGCCCCGGCCAGCGTGCCTGACGGGCGCCACGATCTGGGTGCGGTCGCCCCGCCAGTGGATGGCGCGCCGCGACCGGTATTCGCGCCGGGTGTCGGCACTCTGCTCCTGCAAACCCTCGGGCTCCTGGCGCTCCTGGGCCTGGCGTGGGCCGTACTCGGCCTTCGCCGCCGAGGCCCCCGCCTGGTCGGCTGAGGCATCGTCAGCCGATCAGCGGCAGGTCCACTCGTGGGACAGGCCCTGGGCGAACATCCGGGCAGCCACGTCGGCCTGGTCCGCAGGGTCCCAGATGTTGTGCCCGCCGTGACCGTAAAAGGTCCCGGGCTTGAACTGGAACAGCCCTGATGCGCCGGATGCGTTCCGGGCGTTGGGGTTCAACCCCGACTCGCACATCGCGACGCGGAGCAGTTGATCACCGTTGACTCCGTACCGCGCTGCCGCGGCGCGAATCATGCCCGCGATCTGCGACCTGGAGGCGGGGACCACCACCGCGGCCGGCACGTAGGCAGCCGGCTTGACCACCGGGTGAGGCGGCGGCGGCGGGGGTGGCGGTGGCGGGGCGAGAGCCGGCGCTGGCGCCGCGACAGGCGATGGCGCGTCCGCGGGGATCTGTCGGAAGTTCTCCGGGCGATCCTGGACCGACGCCGTCAGCTGGATGCGCTGGTGCGCTGCCGGGCCGGTGTGGGCTGAGGCCGCTGTCAGGGTCACTGGGACCGCGGCAACCGCCATGATCAGGAGGTGCGTCAGACGGCGCGGGTAGGTGGGTCTCTGGAGATCTCGCGCCTTCCAGCGCGACCCTCTCTCTGTATCGATCGCAGAGATGACAAAGCCATCCCGGATCGAGACTCTTGCGGTTCCAAGCGTGCTGATTGGTACTCCTTCGGCCGAGCACGAGGAGCCGTAGCAAATTCAGGCTCTCCCATTCCCCAACAGCAGCCTGAAGCCGACACCCGACCTATGGGAGGACATCCCGCTGTCCTCTTGACTTGATGAGTTGACTTGCTCGATAAGTGACGCGCTGCGTTATATCAACGCTACAGCACCGACCTTACATGACTCGTTCTTCACATTTCAAGCTCGACCGGCAATTCTTGACGCGGCGCCCACTCTTCCCAGGACGCTGCATATAGGCGAGCCGGGTGGCCCAGCAGCTCATTCAGGCAGAACCACGTCAGGGAGGCCCGGATACCACCCTGGCAGTACGGGACCGCTTCGCGGTCGGCGCGCATGAAGGGCGCCAACACCTCTGCCAGGCGCTCGTCAGGGAGGAAGGTCCCGTCAGGGGCCAGGGCCTTGTTCCACTCAACGTGCACCGCCCCGGGGACGTGGCCTCCCCGCCCGGACATCGCGATCTCCCCGCTGTACTCCTGGTCGGTTCGCACGTCGCACGCCTGCATGGCGCCTGCCCGGACACCGTCGCGCAGTTCCTCCGCGGTGACCAGGATGCTGCCGGCTCGGCCCGGAGGCACCGGATACACCGCCTGCACCGGCGTGGCGAACCCGGCGACTGTGGGCAGGCCCTGGGCTCGCCACGCGGCCAGGCCGCCGTCCAGCACGCGCACCGTGCCCCCGTGGTGGTAATAGCGCAGCACCCAATAGGCGCGTGTGGCCCAGCGGTTGCCCATGTCGTCTGCGAGCACAACGTCGGTGTGCGGGCTGATGCCCAGGCGGCCCAGCGAGGCGGCCACCTCGTCTGGACGGGGAAGGTCGTAGCTGAGCTCCCGCTCGGGCCGGCGCTGCGCGAAGCCGTCGTGCAGGTCCACCCACACCGAGCCGGGGATGACGCCGAGGCCGTCGGCGCGGTCCTGGCGCAGATCGACGACAACCGACCCCGGCGGGTTGGCTTTCAGCAGCGTGGCCAGCTCGGTGGTCGAGACCAAGCCCTTCCTGTAGCTCATCCACTGATAACCTAAACCAACCGTGTCAGGTAAGCGAAGGAAGCAGCAGCAGCGGTCCCGCGCCCGCCGTCCCGACGTGGCGCTGCAGCCGACGAGCACGGGCTCCACGACGCAGACGCTCCAAGCGACCCCGGCGGCGACGTCCAGCGCCCCGGCCCCACCTGCGCCAGCCGCCGGCCGCCCGACCACCGCTTCCCGCTATGCCGCCAACGTCAGTGGCGCGCGGCGCACTGCAACCGCGACAACAACCACCGGGGCCATCGACATCGATGAGCGGGTGCCGTACTTCAGCAAGGATCTGCGCCGCATCGTGGCCACCGCGGCGTTCATGTTGGTGCTGATCATCGGCGGCTCCCTCCTCCTCCCCGTTCTCCTGCACTGAGCCCCGTCGACTTCGCGCTCATCGGGGCGCTGATCCTCCTCGCCGGCTGGGTGGGCTTCACCAACGTCCGGCTGAACCGCATGGTGCGGCACTACCGCTTGCTGGGCCGGGGCGCAGGCGTTGAGAAGCTGGACCAGCTGCTTGAGAACGTGATCGAGCGCACCGACCTGGGCACCCGCGAGATCGAGACGCTGCGGGAGCAGCTGATGCTCCTGGGCCACCATGTCGAGGAACACCTGCAGCAGGTCGGCGTGGTTCGCTACAACGCCTTTGACGACACCGGCGGCGACCAGAGCTTCGCCGTCGCCATGCTCGACGCCCACGGGAACGGCGCCATATTCAACGGGCTCTACCACCGCAAGGACTGCCGGGTCTTCGCCAAGCCGGTGCGCGGCTGGACCTCGACCTATTCGATGTCCGATGAGGAGCTGGAAGCCATCCGCAGGGCCAGGACCGGCAGCAACTAGAGCCGCCCGGTCCCACACAGCGACAATTGGGTGTGCGCGTGATCCTCTACACCGGCAAGGGCGGTGTCGGCAAGACCTCGGTGGCTGCCGCGACGGCGCTGATGTGCGCCCGCCAGGGGCAGCGAACCCTGCTGCTGTCCACCGATCCGGCCCACTCGGTCGCCGACTCCTTCGACATCCCCTCCGGGGGCAAGCAGAAGATCAACGAGAACCTCTATATCCACGAGGTGGACGCGCTCACCGAGCTCGAGGCCAACTGGAACCGGATCCACACCTACGCCACCTCGGTGCTGGCCTCGCAGGGCATCGACGACATCGTCGCCGAGGAGTTGGCGTCGCCTCCCGGGATGGGCGAGGTGGCCGCCCTGATGTGGATTCGGAAGTACTTCAAGGAGGGGCAGTTCGACGTCCTCATCGTGGACTGCGCCCCCACCGGCGAGACGCTGCAGCTGCTGTCCTTCCCCGAGGTCGCCAGGTGGTGGATGGACAAGATCTTCCCGCTGGAGCGTCGGATGATGAAGGTGGCCCGGCCGGTGCTGAAGAAGATGACCGACATCCCCCTTCCGGACGACAGCATCTACGCATCGATCAAGGACCTGCTGATGGACCTCGATGGCACCCGGGTGATCCTCGCCGACCCCAAAACCACGAGCATCCGCCTGGTGATGAACCTCGAGAAGATGGTCATCAAAGAGGCGCAGCGGGCGTACACGTACCTCAATCTCTACGACTACCAGACCGACGCGATAGTGGTCAACCGGGTGATCCCACCGGGGACTGACGGCGAGTTCATGGCCGGCTGGCGCAAGGCACAACAGGTCTATGAGAAGCAGGTGGCCGCATCGTTTGGGATGCTGCCGATCCTGCACGGTCCGATGTTCGAAAAAGAGGTGGTCGGCCAGGAGATGCTGATGCGCCTGGGCGAAGCGGTATTCGAAGGCACCGACCCGGCGGCGATGCTCTCCACCCAGCGTCCCCAGCGAATGCGCAAGGAAGGCAAGGACTATGTGCTGAGCCTGGAGTTGCCGTTTGTCAGCAAGGACGAGATCGATCTCGTGCAACGGGAGGGGGATCTATACGTGACGGTTGGGCCATACCGCCGCGAGATCACGCTGCCGCGGGTGCTGGCGCGGCGCAAGACCCGGACGGCGCGTTTCGACGAAACTGGCAAGGTTCTGAACGTCTACTTCGCGGAGGAGGCCAGGGTTGGTGGCAACTGACGGGGACGCCGGCAAGCCGGCATCAAAGCCCAGGCGCAAGCCCACACCGCGCAAGGCCGCCCCCGCGCGCAAGCCCTCGACCGCGAAGCCCGTCGCGTGGGACGACCACCCGCCGGCAGCCGCCCACCCGTCGGGCAACGGACACAAGGGCTGGGTTGATTACATCGCCCCGACCACCTCGTGGGATCCGTGGCAAGAGGCGAGTGACGCCGTAGTGGGCGATGGTGACGCCGATGCGCGCGGGCTCAACCGCACCCTGGGCGAATGGCTGGAGGCTGTGGTCCCGCCCGAAGCCCAGATCCATTTCTTCAACGCCGGGCGCGAGTTCGCGGCCGGCATCCAGACCACGCTGGACCACCACATCAACCGGCGGGACGAGGATGGCGGCGGCGGCGCCGAGGCGCTGCGCATCGAGATCGAGTAGCTCACCGGGATGAACTTCGGCGATCCCCTCACGTTCCTGCTGCGTGTCCTCTTCTTCATCCCCGCCCTGCTGATCGGCTTCACCCTGCACGAGTTCGCCCACGCGCTGGTCGCGGTGCGCCAGGGAGACCCAACGCCGAAGAACCAGGGCCGGCTGAGCCTCGACCCCCGGCGCCACCTGCACCCGCTGGGAACGATCATGGTCCTGCTGGCGGGCGTCGGCTTCGCCAAGCCGGTGATGGTCAACCCGCGCAACTTCAAGCGTGACCGGTCGGCGCTGATGGTGGCATTGGCGGGCCCGGCGGCCAACCTGCTGATCGCGATAGTGGCGTCGGTGTTGCTGAAAATCATGGCCAACCTCACCGCGGTCAATGGGTTTCCCAACTTCCAGACCACCTGCATCCCCGGCGTGTTCCAGCTGCACCCGCTGGAAATCCTCAAGGCCGAGCTGTACGTGGTCTACACCCTGAACCTCTACCTGATGGTCTTCAACCTGCTGCCGGTGCCTCCCCTCGACGGATTCGAGATCATCCGCACCACGCTGCGCAAGAGCAACCCGCGCCTGCTCTACCAGATCGAGTCCAACCGCGACTCAATCGTGCTCATCTTTGTGCTCATCGCCCTGGTGGCATCGTCAATCCTGTTCTTTGTCATGGGTCTGGTGGTCAACCCGGTCGCGACGCTGCTTGGGGTCCCGATCGGCTTCCCCTGTCAGTGACGTGACCGACGACGTGCGCCGCAACCTGCCGTCGGTCGAGGTGTTGACCCGGTTGGTGCGCCAGCGGCTCGAGGTGTTGCGCCGAGACCCGCCGGCACACCTCGATGTCAGTGTCGAGGCGGATCGCCTGGCCCGCGCCGCCGCGGACCTGGGTGACGGGCGACTGCGTCGTGTCATCAATGCCAGCGGCGTGGTCCTTCAGACCAACCTCGGCCGCAGCCCGCTTTCGGCTGACGCGGTCGATTCTGTGCGCGCGCTGGCAGGGGGATACCTCGACCTGGAGTACGACCTGGTCCCGGGACGCCGCGGGGAACGCGCCACCCGTTTGGGATCCGCGCTGCAGGCGCTGCTCGGGGCTCCCGGGATGGTCGTCAACAACAACGCTGCGGCCCTGCTGCTGTGCCTCTTCGCGCTCGCCAGGGGACGCGAGGTGGTGGTGTCGCGCGGCGAGCTGGTGGAGATCGGGGGGTCGTTCCGGCTCCCGGATGTGATGCGGTTGAGCGGGGCCAGGCTGGTTGAGGTGGGCACCACCAACCGAACGCGGATCGCAGACTACGCCCAGGCCATCACCTCAAAGACGGCGATGCTGCTCAAGGTCCACACATCGAATTTTCGCGTTGTGGGCTTCACCGAGGCGGCGTCGAGCGCGGAGCTGGCCATAGTCGCAAGGGAGCGCGGCATATTACTAATTGAGGACCTGGGGTCCGGCGCCTTGCTGGACACCGGCGGCGGCGGGCTGGGCCACGAGCCGACGGTGATCGAAGCGCTGGCGGCGGGCGTGGATCTGGTCTGCTTCTCGGCGGACAAGTTGCTGGGCGGTCCCCAGGCCGGAATTGTCGCGGGGCGCGAGGAGCTCGTGGCGCGGCTGCGCAGCAGCCCCCTGTACCGGGCGCTTCGGCCCGACAAGATGACCCTCGCAGCACTGCAGGCCACGCTCGCGGCCTACCTCCGCGGTGACGCCGAGAGCACGGTGCCGCTCTGGCGGATGCTGCGGATGACAGCCGCGGAGACGCACACCCGCGCCGAGTCCTGGGCCAAAGCTCTGGGGGATGCCGCCACCGAGGTGGTGGCGGTGGAGTCGCCCGTGGGTGGCGGGTCGCTGCCCGGCCAGGTGCTCCAGGGTTTCGCCCTTGCGGTGAGGCCCAGCGGTGCCGGCTCGGTCTCCAAACTGGCCACGCGTCTGCGCACCGGGGAGACCGCGGTGGTCGCCCGGGTCAGCGACGAGCGCGTGATCCTGGATCCCCGGACCGTCGCGAGCACCGACGACGCCGCGCTGGTGGCCGCAGTGCGGGCCGCGCTGGCCTGACCGGAGGTGCCCATCATAGGCACGGCCGGGCATGTCGACCACGGCAAGTCAACCCTGGTCCAGGCGCTGACCGGCATGGACCCGGACCGCCTGGCCGAGGAGAAGCGCCGCGGTATGACCATCGACCTGGGCTTTGCCCACATGGACCTGCCCAGCGGGCTCCGGGTGGGCATCGTTGACGTCCCGGGGCACGCGCGCTTCCTGCACAACATGCTTGCCGGGGTGCACGGCATGGACGCGGTGCTGCTGGTGGTTGCCGCCGACGAGGGCGTGATGCCCCAGACCCGCGAGCACCTGGACATCGTTCAGCTGCTTGGCGTTACTCGGTTGGTGGTGGCCCTGACCAAAATCGACCTGGTCGATGACGAGATGCAGCAACTGGCGCGTGCGGATGTAATGGTCGAGCTGGGGCACCGAAGGATCGATGCTGAGGTCATCGCCGTCAGCGCGCCGCGCGGGAACGGCCTGGACGCGCTGGTGCTGGCGCTCACCCACCTGGTCGGCGATGCGCCGACAGTCGATCGTGGCCGCCCCCGACTCCCCGTGGACCGCGCGTTCACCATGACCGGGTTTGGCACCGTGGTCACCGGCAGCCTGGTGGACGGCCCGCTGCGCGTGGGCCAACAGTTGGAACTCCTTCCTGTCGGCGCGGCGCGCGCGCGGCAGGTCCGGGTGCGCGGATTGCAGCAGCACGGCCATGCGGTAACCGAGGCGCGCCCCGGCTCACGGGTGGCGGCCAACCTGCAGGGGATCGACCACCTCGACGTCCACCGGGGACAGGTCCTGGCGCCCCCCGGTACCCTGCGGACGACAACCAGGTTCGATGCCCGGGTGAGCGTGCTTGAGGGCACCTCCGGGCTGCGTCCCGACTCCCGGGTGCGCGTCCACAGCGGCACAGCCGAGGTCGCCGCACGGCTCATCGTGCTTGGTGAACGGGTGCTTGAGGCCGGCGCCCAGGGCTGGGTCCAGCTGCGCCTCGCCGCACCGCTGGCGCTGCGTGATGGCGACCGGCTGGTGCTTCGCCGGTTATCGCCGTCAGAGACCCTTGCCGGCGGCGAGGTGGTGGACGGTGCGGCGCCTGCGCACCGCGGTGCCGATGCCGCCCGGGTGATCGCGGCGCTCAGTGAACGAACCGACCTGCGCCGGCGCGTGCTCCAGGAGTTGGCACGCGACCGTCAGGGGCTGACACCCGCGGCGCTGGCGGTCAAGCTGGCCGAAGAACCCGCAGCGGTCGAGGCCGCGTTGGCGCAACTGCTGGCCGGGGGCGACGCGGTGCTGGTCGGCGGCAGCCACTGGGACCTCGGCCGCTGGGCGGAACTGGTGCGGCGCTCCCGCCTCGAGATCGATGCCTTCCACAAGCGGCATCCATTGCGCCCGGGCATGGCGACCGAGGAGCTGCGCGGCAAGCTGGGGCTCGAGAATCGGCTCACTGCGGCTGCGGTCACGACAATGGAGAGCCAGGGCCTGCTGGAGCGCCGGGCGCGGGGCACGGTCGCGATTGCCGGGTGGCGGCCCACGCTGACCGAGGCGCAACAGCGGGCTGTCGCCTCGATTGGCAGGACGCTGGCCGCCTCGCCGCTCGCGCCGCCCCGCCTGGGGGAGCTGGGGGTGGGTGCCGAGGACCTCTGCCAGTACCTTGAGGACGAAGGTCGAGTGGTGCGCATCGGTGCCGACATCTACCTGCTGTCGGAGGCCGTCGACACCGCGCGCGACCTGCTGGTGGCGCACCTCCGAGAGCAGCAATCAATCACCGTGTCCGAGGCGCGAGACGTGCTCGGCTCCTCACGCAAGGTGGTGGTCCCGTTACTGGAGTATTTCGACGCCGCCCATCTCACTGTCCGCGACGGTGACACGCGCCGCCTGCGCGGCGACAGCGGCCCGTCCGATCCAAAGGCCGCCGCCCCATAGACTGAAGGCCATGATCCGGCGCTTATCTGTCCTGCTCGCGCTCATGCTCCTGTCCGCCTGTGGAAACGCGGCACCCGCCGACCCCAACCAGGCGCTCAGGGAATCCGCCAACGCCATGGCCGGCGTCAAGACGGTGTTGGCCGACGTCGGGTTTGGTCCCGGGGCGAAGGTCCTGGGGTTTGAGCTGCTGTCGGCCACCGGGCGGGTGAAGCGCCCCGCTGACAGCGACACCGTGGGCAAGGTGAAGGCCTCCGGCGCGGTGCTGCAACCAGAGCTGGTCACCGTCGGCGGCAAGTTCTACCTCCGCGAGGCGCAGTTCCTCCCCTACCACGAGCTCACCGGGACCGAGGCCGCCGACTACCCCAACGCGGGCCGGCTGCTGGACACCCAGCACGGTGTGACCGCGGTGCTGCCCAAGGGCAAGGGCGCCGCGATCAGCGGCAGCGAGCCCGTCGATGGCCACGATTGCACACGGGTCACCGCCAGCTACTCGCCGGACGCCCTCAACGACGCGCTGGCGCCGATCAAGCTGACCGACGACGTGCGGGCAACGCTGTGGATCGACAAGGAGAGCAAATTGATTCGCCGTGTCAAGTTCGTGGGCCACCTGTTCGACCCGGCCACCGACAGCTTCGTCGATGTCCGTCTTCACGACTTCAACGCCACCGTCGATATCGCCAGCCCCTTCTAGCCAGGCGGAGCGGGGCGCCCCCACACGCGGCGCCCGGCCTGGGCTGCTGCTGGGGGTGATCGCCGCCGGGCTGTTCCTGGCCGCTCTCGACACCTACGTCGTGGTCACGGTATTACCGCGCATCGCCACCGACATCGGACTGGGACTTGACCGCCCGGAGCAGGCCTCACCGGTGATCAGCGGCTTCTTGCTGGGCTACATCGTCACCATGCCCCTGCTCGGCGCGGTGTCTGACGCCTACGGCCGCGGGTGGGTCTACTTCGGGTCGCTGTTGATCTTCACCATCGGCTCGGTGATCACCGCAACCGCCGGCTTGACCACGTCGAGCGATGGTTCAAGTTACGGCCTGGCGTGGCTGATCTCAGGCCGCGTCCTGCAGGGCCTGGGCGGGGGCGCCCTGGTGCCGGTGGCGATGGCGCTGGCTGCCGATCTGTATACCTCGGGCCACCGCGCCCAGGCGCTCGGCGCGGTCGCCGCGCTGCAGGAGACGGGCAGCGTCGTTGGGCCGCTCTACGGGGCCCTGGTGGCGGCGGCAGCCGCGGGCTTTGGCGGCTGGCGCGTCATCTTCTGGATCAACGTGCCGCTGGCAGCGCTGTGCGCTGCCGGTGTGCTCCTGGTGATGCGAACCCCCGGCGGCGTGCGCCTGCTTGGCAGACGCCACTTGGACGGTGCGCCTCGGCCGCGGATCGACTGGGCGGGCGGCGTACTGCTGGGGGTGGGGCTGGCCCTGGGGGTCCTGGCGTTGTACCCCGACGACCCGTCCAGGAGCGCCGTTGGGCCGCTGTTTCTCCCGCTGGGGGTGGCCTCACTGGTGGTGTTGATGACATTCGCCTGGCAGCAGGCGTGGCGCCCGGACTCGCTGATCCCGGCGGCGCTGCTGCGCGACCGCGGGTTCGTCGGCGCGACCGTGACCAACCTGCTGGTGGGCGCGGGATTGATGGTGGCGCTGGTGGACATCCCGGTCTTTGCCCAGGGGGTCTTCGACCTCAAGGAACTGCCCTCGGCGCTGCTGCTGGCGCAGTTCATGCTGGCCATCCCGGTTGGAGCCCTGGCCGGGGGCTGGCTGGCGGGGCGCGCGGGGCACCGAGCAACGGCCACCGCCGGGCTCGTTATCGCCGGCGTGGCCTTCCTCGAGATGAGCACCTGGAACAGCGCGGAACTGGGCCGGCGGGTCTTCGGCGTGCCGCCTACGACGGTGACCCTGTTGTTACTGGGACTGGGCTTCGGCCTGGTGATCGCCCCGCTCGCGGCCGCCATCCTCGACCGCTCCGGGCGCCAGGAGCACGGCCTGGCGTCGAGCCTGGTGGTGCTCGCGAGAATGGTCGGGATGCTGGCCGCGCTCTCGGCCCTGGCGGCCTTCGGCATCCGCCGTTTCAACCAGCTGGCGGCGACCGGCCCGCCAATCCCCATCGGTGGCGACGCGGCGTTGATTGAAGCGGCCATTAAGGCCCGCGTTTCGCTGGCCCTGACCAGCGAGTACCACGAGATCTTTGCCATCGCCGCGGGCCTCTGCGGGGTTGCCGCGGTGGTCGCGCTGTTGTCGCTGTCCAGGCCGCGCCCGGCGGCACCGGCCGCCGTGCGAGCGCCGGCATGATCACCCATCAACATGGAATCGAGCCGCTGGTACGGGCGATTGAGGCTGAGGCGGCCTCGCTTGGTACGCGCGCATTCCTGGTCGGTGGGTATGTTCGGGATCGACTGCTGGACCGTGACTGCAAGGACGTTGACGTGGTGGCCGAGGGAGGCCAGGGGACCCGGCTGGCGGAGGCTGTCGCGCGGCGTCTGGGCGTGCGCCGCCCGGTGGTCTTTGAGCGCTTCGGCACCGCCCAGCTGGCCGCGGGGGACTTCATGGTGGAGTTCGTGTCCGCCCGGGCCGAGAGCTACGCGCCCGACAGCCGCAAGCCGGACGTCAAGCCAGCCACCCTGGAGGACGACATGCGCCGCCGCGACTTCACGGTCAACGCGCTCATGGCCGACGCGGATGGCAACGTCTTCGACCTCACCGGGCGTGGGTTGGACGACCTCCACGCACGGTTGCTGCGCACCCCATTGCCCGCGGCGGGTACCTTCGCCGAGGACCCACTACGCGCCGTGCGCGCGGTGCGGTTCTCCGTGGCGCTGGAGTTCGCCATGCACCAGGACATACCGCCCGCGATCCGCGCCAACCTCGACCGCCTGCAGTCGGTGGTCAGCGTCGAACGGGTGAATGACGAGTTCCGCCGGATGCTCTTGGGTCCACGGCCCGGACGGGCGATCTCCCTCCTGTGGCAGACAGGCATCGCTGAACGTCTGCTGCCCGAGATCACGGCCATGGAGGGCGTCGACCAGAGCGGTTTCCACCACCTCGACGTGTTGCAGCACTCGCTGGCCGCCCTTGACTCGGTCGCCGCCCGGCCCGGACCACAGCTGGCACTTGCCATGGAGTTACGCCTGCGCCTGGGCATGCTGTTTCATGATGCCGGGAAGCCGGCGACCGCGGCCCGCGACGGCGATCGCATCACCTTTTTGGGCCACCCTGAATTCGGCGCCCAGGCCTCGGTCGCCGCCCTGCGCCGGCTGCGCTTCAGCAACAACGAGGTCGAGGACGTCGCCCAGTTGGTGGTCCTGCATATGCGACCGATCCAGTACTCGAGCGACTGGACGGATGGCGCTGTGCGGCGATTGGTGCGTGATGGGGGCGACCTCCTGCCCGCGTTGCTGGACCTCGCCAGCGGCGACATGGCCGCCAGCGAATACCCCCCTGAGGAGGCGGCGGCGAAGATGGACGAGCTGCGCCGGCGGGTTGCCGGGGTGGACACCGACGTCTCCCACGAGGCACAATCGCCGCTCAACGGGCACCAGCTGATGGACCACTTTGGACACGCCGCCGGCCCGTGGATCTCAACTGTACAAGCGGCCCTGGTTGAGGCGATTCTGGACGGTGCGCTGCCGCCCCACGACCAGGCCGCCGCGTGGGCGTACCTCGAGCGGCACCCGGAACTGGCGCCGGCATGACCTCAATTGCCCGTGTGGGAGTCGTCGGCTCGGGGATTGCCGGCCTGACCCTCGCCTGGGAGCTGGCGCGGCGCGGCGCGCAGGTGGTGATCGTGCAATCCGCCCGCCCGCGGACTTCACTGGTCGCCGCCGGGATGCTCGCTCCGATGCCGGAGTCGTCGGTCACCTCGCACCTGCTGCGCTTCGGTGTCGAGGCGCTGCGCTTCTACCCGCAGTTCCTGCAGACCCTGGCGGAGGACTCCCGCCGGGATGTCGGCTTCCGCCGCAGCGGGGTGCTGCGGCTGGCGGCGACTGAAGCCGACGCGGGTGCGATCCGCGAGGGGGTCGGCAGCTACGAGGCCGCCGGCATGCCGTCGCAGTGGCTGAGCCCGCGCGCCCTGCGCAGGCTGCGCCCGGGGCTACCCGACGGCCTGGCGGGCGCCCTGCTGAGCTTCGACGAGGCCCAGGTCCAGCCGGACTGGCTGCTGGCGGCGCTCCAGGAGGCCGCCGCGCGGCACGGTGTGCAGACCGTGGACGGCGAGGTGGTCGCCCTGCCCCGGCACACCCCCGGCGCGGCGCTCCGGCTGGCGGACGGCAGACTCATGGATTTCGATCGCGCGGTGCTGGCCGCCGGCAGCTGGGCGGGGGAGTTGGGCGGGGAGGCGGTGCCGGTGCGCCCGGTGAAGGGGCAGTTACTGGTTTTCCGTGATGCATCCGGCCCGGATCACATCATCTATTCGGGTCACAACTACGTCCTGACCAAGGCCGACAGCACAGTCGTGCTGGGCGGGACTGTCGAGGAGGCCGGCTTCTCCCTGGCCGCAGACGCCGAGGCCGAGACGCTGCGGGATGTCATTCCACTCACCTGGCCCGGCTTGCGCGGCATTGCGGCCGCAACCCGCGTCGGGCTCCGGCCCGCAACCCCCGACGAGCTCCCCATCGTCGGCGCAATCCCTGGTCGGCCTGGCTTGTACGCCTTCACCGGGCACTACCGCAACGGGTTCCTACTGGCGCCGCACCAGGCTCGACTGGCATCGATTGAGATCCTTGACGGCCACGCGCAGGAACTCCTGGGACCACTGCGACCGCGCCGGTTCGAGCGGCACCCACCGGAAGTGGCTCTGAGCAACTAACCGGGGGCCCGGCCGGGCTGCTCAGAGCCAGCAGACCTCTGCCCAATGGGGCAGCTAGGCGATGGCCGCGGCGAACTCCTCGCTGACCACCCGAACGACGTCGCTGACGGGGACGCCGAGCTTCTGGAAGCCGGTGACGCCGCTGCGTTCGGCAGCGGTGGAGAGCACGATCGGCTCGGCCTCCGAGAGCAGGTAGAAGCGGGCCTCGCCCAGGGCGCGCATGCGCTCGATGGCCTCCGTGCCGACCATGTCACCGAGGATCAGGTCGCAGATCACAGCGTCCGGGTGCTCCGATGTGAAGAGCTCGATCGCCTGCTCCCCCGAGTGCGCGGTGAGGACGGCGTGCCCGCGCATGGTGAACGCCAGGCGATACAGCTCCAGGTTCGGACTGTCGTCATCGACGAGCAGGACCCTCATCGTTTTTTTCATCCCTACTTCTTTGCCTATTTTTCAAGCCCGTTTTGCAGGCGGGGCGATTGGCCTCCATGATGACTGTTCACAGGCATATTTCCACCCCGTGGTGGTCACCGGGCGTTGTGCTTTGGTGACGGTCTGGTAACGAGCGTCGGTTTGGGCGCGGGTCGGCGTTGTAAAGAGCGTGAAGATCCTCGCCATGATGCTCCCCAGGCTCCATCTCCTTGCCCACCTTGCGGCCGACCGCGCAACCACCCGCGACCCCAGCCAACTCGCCCGCCTGCGAGAGGACTACCGCTACCTGGCTGCGGTCTGTCGCAACGTCCTGCCGCACTTCGAGGACGACCTTGCCGACCTCCCCGAGCCCTTTGCCGCCGACGCCCCCGTCGAGGTCCGCGTCGCGTACCAGATGGCGCTGATTCGGCGGACCAACCGGTTGCACCGGGCCGTTGAGGCCGCGCTCGAGCGGGTCAGCGCCTCCAGGGATACGGAGAGTCGGACGAGCCAGCGGTAAGCGGAAACACCCCAATCGACGGCCGGACCACGTCGGGCAGCCCGACGTCGGTCACGGGGACGCTGAGCACAGTGCGCTGGTAGAGCCGCTGCAGCACCGCGCCGATCGGCGAACCCGTCTCCACGAAGCGGTTGGAGTCGGCGGCAAAGGCCTCGGCCAGGTCGCCCCTGTCGTCGCTGCTCCGGTCGAAGACGGCGAGGTGAGTCTTGCGACTGATCCCGTCCACCATTCCGTGCAGGAAGGAGCGGTGGCTGAGGGGCTTCACCCAACTGCCATCGCCGGACTGTTGCAGAAGGCGGAAGTTGCCGTAGCTGCGCAGCAGCTCCTCGCGCTCACTGTTGAACACGTCGCGGAAACGCTCTCCGCGGAGCGGCATGCTGCTGAACTCGACGGCCAGCCCGAGCATCACCGGGGTCTCCTCCTCGGCGGCGCGGACCAGGACACACAGTTGGCCAGGCCACTCCGGGCGGTGTGCCGTGACGCTGGCACCTGCGGTGCGGAAGCTCCAGCCGCGATGTACGAGGCGCTCCCGGAGCGCGTGGTTCAGAGTGGAGTCGCTGTCGACCCTGCGGGTGGGTGAGGTAGCCAGATCAATTGCCATGGCCCCATTAATCAGCCCATACCCGAATACCGGCCTCCAACGGGACAAGCTGAGACGATCGTGTTACGCGTTGGTCGCAACCGTGCACGCACAACGACCGCGCCGGTAACGCGCCGGGGGTTGCGCCAGGGGCGTCAGGGCCCCGGCTGTGGCGTCTTCGCTGTCTCCTTATCTCGGAAGCTGCACAGCTAGCCGTGGACGATGACGAAGACCCCGGCCAGGATCAACACGATCCCCGAGAACAGCTCCGAACGCTCACCCACCAGCTTTCCGAGCCGTCGACCCAGCTCCAGGCCGATCACCGTGAGCACCAGGCTGCAGATGCCCATGAACCCAGCGGCGATCAGCACCGGGGCATTGAGCAGTCCAAGGCCGAAGCCCACCACCAGGTTGTCCAGCGACAGCGCGATGGCCAGCAGTACCACCGTGCGTCGCCGCACCGGGATGTCGAGGTCGTGGGTCTCCTTGCGCGTCTCCTTCAGCGTGTAGGCGCCGATCGCGATCAGCACCAGGCCGGCGAAGAGGTTGGCGCGGGCTCCAACAGCCCCGCTGACCCTGGCCCCCACGACCAGCCCGATCGCCGGCATTACGACCTCCATCGCCACAAAGATCCCGAGGATCTCCAGGCGCCGGCGAGTGTCCAATGGGAGGACTCCGAGTCCCACCGCGCCGCCGAAATTCGACAGCCCGGCGCTGAAACCTAGAAAGATCAGGGGGGTTACCCAGGCAGGCACTGGCAGAGTTTATTGGCGCGCTCGCGCCCGCGCGGTCAGCCGCCGTTGGTGATCGGCTGCGCCAGGACCCACAGTGACGTGCCGGTGTAGAGGACCATCGCCGCCAGCCACCCCAGGTCTCCGCGGATGGCGATGGCACCGTTCTTCTCCACCCGGGCGAGGCGAGCATGGGCCATGATCACGGCCACCACGTGCCCGATCACGATCGCGGCGACCTGGACCCAGAACACCAGCTCTGGCGCAATTGAGTGGCTGTTGGTGGTGATGGCGAACTGCGCCGCGGCGGCGTCCGCCGGGCTGACGACCAGCGGACCGACGACCACCAACTGGGTGAGGTTATGCGCCAGCAGATAGGCCAGGGCGATGGGTATCAGGGAGGGGGAGACCACGCGGGCCAGCTCCCTCGGATCGCGACGGCAAAGCCAGGCGGCCAGCCTGGTGAAGGCCCAGAAAAAGATCCCGAAGGCCAGCCAGGTGAAGAGGATCTCGGCGGTGTCGCGGGCCAGGTCACCGAGATCCACGGCGCCCAGCGACCCGAAATTGGTCATGGCGGTGGTGTGGTCCAGGATGAAGTTCCAGATCGGGGTCACCCGGACCCCGTCGGCCAGGACCCCCGCCAGCCAGATGGTGATCAGCGCCTCGCGACCTGTGCCCTCGGGGAGGAACCGGGCAGGCCGGAAGCCGGTCCGGAGGCGGACGAAACCCTCGTCGTCGCGGTGCATCGCCACCCCGGCGATGGTGCTGGCGAGGGTGGTCATGGCCTGGAATACCTCGCCGCCCCGGTACCACCCCTCGCCCAGCCAGGCCCCCATGGCCACCTGGAAGCCGGTGTACAGGATTGCCAGGACACCAAGCGCACGCGGCGAGGAGGGGACGATGCGGAGGGCGAGCTCGAACCAGAAGAGCAGGAACATGAGGGCGACCGCCGGCCAGTAGCCCGCCCTGACGATGCGGGGGTCCAGCTTCTTCCGCGCCGACCCGCCGGAAGTGACCAGGCGCGCCAGCAGGGCGAACGGGCTGGCCACCTCGTACATGCCGCCGACCACGCAGTGGAGCAGTGGCAGAACCGGCAGGGTGATGACCCAGAAGAGGATCACCGCGGCGTTGAGGACCGTCTCCTGGCGTCCGAGGAGGCCGACGCCGATGACGAACGCGAGGTATGCCACCGCGATCGACTGGAGCAGCATCACCACGGGCCGCGGCACCACCGCGCGGTCGCCGTCCGGCTTCTCCGCGCGGGCGGGGAGAAGGTAGATCAGGCCGAAGGATGCGGCGACCACCGCGCCCGCGCCGACGAGGATCGTCAGCAGGGGAACCTGCAGGTCGAAACGGCCGATGAACACGTGCATCAGTTGCATGGCTTCACAAGGCTATACGCCACCTGGGTTGGGTTGGATGGGATGGTGCCCGCTGGCGACTGTTCGCCGCTATCCTTGCCCTCCTGATGCCGGACTCCAAGCCCAGGAACTCCGCCGCCATGCTGCATGGGCCCAGCCGCGCCCCCGCCCGTGCCTACCTGCGGGCCATCGGCTTCAGCCGCGAGGACCTCGAGAAGCCGATCATCGGCGTGGGTCACTGCTGGATCGAGACGATGACCTGCAACTACAACCACCGGGAGCTGGCCGAGCACGTCAAGCAGGGGATCCGGGAGGCTGGTGGGACCCCGATGGAGTTCAACACCATCAGTGTCTCGGACGGCGTGACCATGGGCACCGAGGGCATGAAGGCATCGCTGGTCAGCCGGGAGGTCATCGCCGACTCCATCGAACTGGTGTGCCGGGGGCACTCGTTTGACGGCCTGGTGATGATCGTCGGCTGCGACAAGACCATTCCCGCGGGGGCGATGGCCCTGGCTCGCATGGACCTTCCCGGCCTGGTGCTCTACAGCGGCTCGATCCGCCCCGGCCGGTACCGCGGCAAGGACATCACCATCCAGGAGGTCTTCGAGGCGGTGGGGGCGCACGCCGCGGGCACCATCAGCGACGAGGAACTGGAGGAGATCGAGTCGATCGCCTGCCCCGGTCCCGGCGCCTGTGGCGGGCAGTTCACCGCCAACACCATGGCTACCGCGCTGGAGTTCCTGGGGCTGTCACCCGGAGGCGCGAACGAGGTGCCCGCGGAGGACGAGCGCAAGGCCCAGGTGGCGCGCGACTGCGGTCGCCTGGCGGTGCGTGTGGTCAACGAGGACCTGCGGCCAAGATCGCTGATCAACAAGAGGTCGCTGGAAAACGCCATCACCTCGGTTGCGGCGACGGGCGGATCGACCAATGCGGTGTTGCACATGCTGGCGATCGCCGCGGAGGCGGAGCAGCGCCTCAACATCGATGACTTCGACCGCATCTCGCACCGTACCCCGATCATTGCCAGCCTCAAGCCGGGGGGTGCTTTCGTGGCCACCGACATGGATCGCGCCGGCGGACTCGGCGTGCTGATGTCGCGGCTGATCGAAGGCAACCTGCTCAACGCTGATGAGCGCAACGTCGACGGCCGCACCTTGCGCGAGATCGCCGCGCAGTCGCATGAGGCGGAGGGGCAGAAGGTGATCAGGCCTTTGGGCCGTCCCCTCAAGGAGCATGGGGGAATCGCCATCCTCTACGGCAACCTGGCGCCGGAGGGGTGCGTGGTCAAGCTGGCCGGCCACGACCGCCTCAGCCACACCGGGCCGGCGCGGGTGTTCGAGTCCGAGGAGCAGGCATTCGCCGCGGTCCAGGAACAGCGCATCCAGCCCGGGGACGTGGTGGTGATTCGCTACGAGGGCCCGGCGGGCGGACCGGGGATGCGCGAGATGTTGGGTGTCACCGCGGCCATCGTCGGGCAGGGGCTGTCGGACAAGGTCGCCCTTCTGACTGATGGGCGCTTCAGTGGGGCGACCCACGGCTTCATGGCCGCACACGTCTCCCCGGAGGCGTTCCGCGGCGGCCCCATCGCCGCCGTCCGCGAGGGCGACCAGGTGACCTTTGACGTCGCCAAGCGCCGGCTGACACTGGGGGTCACCGAGGAGGAGCTGGCGGAGAGGTTGGCGAGCTGGGAGCAACCACCGGCCCGGTATCGCACCGGGGTGTTCGCGAAGTACGCGGCACTGGTGTCGTCAGCGAGCCAGGGGGCGGTCACCCGGCCGCAGCGCAGCGGCGGCACCGCCTGGATGCCGGAGCGAAGGCGCTCCGACTGATCCTGGCCAGGGGGGCAGAGGCCGGCTAAAGCAAGGCGGCGGCCCCGTGCATGGGACCGCCGCTTGTAGAAGCATTTGGGGCACCGCGTGGGCGCCCGCCAGACTAGGCCTGCTTGACCTCGCCCTCGGCCTCTTTCGCCGGGTCGTCAGTGACCTTGCCAACGGCCTCTTCGACCGCTCCGCCCACCTTGCGGGCACCCTCCTGGACGTTCCCGACAGCCTTCTGACCCGCGCCCTCGGCCTCGAGCCCAGGGTCACCGGTTACCTTCCCGGCGCCTTCCTTGACGTTGCCTTCGACCTTGTTCTCGAGCTCGCTCATGGTGTTAACCTCCCGGCGCCTTTGGCGCCCATGTAGTAACTAAACATTATAGAACAGCTATACGTTTCGTGTATAGCTCGCGTTACGGGCTGCGGCGCCCAGGATTTAGGTCTTGACAACACGACAGATTTGATGTGATACTCGATGGGAGCTGTGGTGGGGGCAGGACCACAGGGCAGAATTCAATAGCTGCCGGCGGAGGGGGCCGTTGGAAATGGGGTGGGGATTGTTGGCCGACTGGAAGGTATTGGCCGTGGGCGTGGAGGTGGCTGTAGCAGCAGCCTGCGTGGTGCTGGGATATCAACTGGTGCACGGGCACCCTTCGGCCCAGTCGCTGAATGTCAAGGTGGCGGCCGCAGCGCCAGCACCGGCGGTCATGGGTATACCGGGCATGCCGGCACTGTCGACTCCAAGCGGCGCGCCGAGCGCCAAGCGCCCGGGGCTGAGCAGCCTGCTGCAGCGCATCAACAGCGACGACGCGCGTCTCTACCGGGGGCAGTGGGCGAGCATCCAGCTCCTGGCCGGCGCCACACGTGATTACGCCGAGCGCCACATCCTGCCGATGCTGCTGGCCGCGGCCCGGGGAGCAGGCCGGTGACCGACCTGACGCTGCTGCAGCAGGTGATCGATCGCTGGATCACCATGGGCCAGGCGCTGGTCGCCAGCGTTGGCGCGCTCGCCTTTGTAATGGCCTTCCTCTGGAAGATGGTGTCGATCGAGCCTCGGGCGGTCAACGAGTCAAAGCGCTGGATCGGCCGAATCGTATTCGGCACACTGGGCGTGGAGCTTGCCGGCACCCTGGTCCGTGTCCTGGTCGCCGCGGCGAAGTAGCGGCATGTTCGCTGAGGTGGCGCCCGCGGTGGACCCCTCCCGCCTTCTCGGCCTGCAGCCGGCCCTCGGTCCGGACCAGCTCCTGCAGCTGGTCTCCGGATTGCTTGGCGGCCTGGTCACCCGCGCGGCCACGGTGTTCAATGCGGTCACCGAGTACTACGTCCTGTGGACTGGCAACTTCAACAGTCATACCGGCCCGGGCAATCTCTGCTTCCACAGCTTCAGCCCCCGGCGGTTGGAGCCCGCCGGCTGCCGGTTCACGGACAACTCGTCGTTGCGAACCCTCTACGCGCTCACCTCGGCGATGGCCATGACCATGCTGGCCGGCATCCTCACGTACGCCTTCATGCGCTCGATGTTCGAGCACTCGTTCAGGGCGCGCTACACGCTCAAGGCGATGCTCCCACGGATGCTGGTGGTCATCGTCCTGGTCACCTTCGGCCTGGCCCTCATGCAGCAGGCCGTTGACCTCAACAACGCCGCGGTCGACACCATCTGGACCCATCAGTCGCTCCCCGGAGTCAACTCCAACCTCTGGGAACTGATGCTCGGAGGGCCGGCGGAAAACGTCATCCTGGCCGTCCTTCTGTTCCTTGTGGCGGTGATGCTGGTCCTGCTGGTGATCACATCTGTCGCCCGCAACCTGCTCCTGGTCATCCTGGTCGCCGGAGCGCCCCTGGCTTTCGTGTGCATGTTGCTTCCCGAGCTCGACTCCTACGCCGCGTCGTGGCACCGGCTCTTCTTCACCACGGTATTCACGCAGGTGGTCCAGGTTCTGATCCTGCGGGTCTCTCTGATGCTGCTGTTCGAAGACCATGGCGTGCTGTCGGCAGTCCACGGCATCGTTGCGCTCTACCTTGTGCTTCGGGTGCCGAGCGCACTGCACGCGGCCAGTCATGCGGAGTCCAAGGCGATGCTGTACGCCAAGCACGCCGGCCACGGCGCGGTGAAGGCGTTCGAGCACGCGGTCGAGCCGGAGCACCACACGCGCTCGCACAGCGCGGCCCACTGATGGGGCTGCCGGCTCTGCGCATCGGTCTGTTCGCCTGGGAGCATCGACGCGGTCTGCCACGGTTCCTGCTCTTCGTGGTCGCAGCAGTGCTTGCGATGCCGGTCATGCTGGCGTTGGTGGTCGTCGCGGCCCTGGCCGGCGCGTCGTCCCAGGGCCGGCCGGCCGCTGCCGGCCCGGTACGGCCGATGACCACCTGGGCCGTAACCCAGCCCTACGGCTGCACCGGGCTAGGCTTCGAGCCGCGCCGGGGGGCCTGTGCCCACTTCCATTTCGGCATCGACCTGGCGGCGCCGGACGGCTCGCAGGTCGTCGCCGTGCTGTCGGGCCAGGCGGAGGTCTTCCCGCCCGCGGGTTATGGCGGCGGGTATGGGCTACACGTCGTGGTGCACCACGACGACGGCCTGGAAACAATGTATGCCCACCTCCAGGAGGTGGCGATTTTCAGCGGTCAGCGGGTCTCCGCAGGGACTGTCCTCGGCCGCGAGGGGTCAACCGGCATGAGCACCGGTCCTCACCTGCACTTCGAGGTGCGTGAGGCCGGCGTGGCCGTCGACCCGACCAGTGTCTTCCCGGGCATTTTCGGCCCGGAGAGTCAACCACGTTGAGGGGCCGCAGCGGTACTGAAATCGCCGGTCTCGAGGAGGGAGAGCAATGATCAACCGGGTCATCATGGTGGGACGCCTGACCCGCGACCCCGAGGTGCACGACACAGCCAGCGGCGGCAAGCTGATCAACATGCGGCTGGTCACCACCGAGTACCGCAAGAGCGAGGACGGGCAGCGCCACGACGAGGTGCAGTACCACTCGATTGTCGCCCTGGGCCGCCTCGGCGAGATCTGCGCCGACTACCTGGCCAAGGGTCGCCTGGTGTACATCGAAGGGAAGTTGCGCACCCGCGAGTGGGAGGGTAAGGACGGACTGCACCGGTACACGACGGAGATCCTGGCGGAGGTCATGCAGATGCTGAGCCCCAAGCCCAGCGCCGACGCCGACCAGGTGGAGAGTCTTGAGCCGGCAGGTGTCGTGGCGGTCGCCGGCGCCGTTTGAGCGCTGGACGCTGACTCGCGTCAGCGCCGCCATGAGGGGGGACAACGGTCGCGAGTGCTGGTTGGGGGGCCGGCATTTGCGACCGCCCTTCTGGCCCGTACCGGGCGAAGTATGATGATTGTATGAAAAGCGCACTCTCCAAGCCTGGTCAAGACCGCGTGACGGTGTCGCTCAGTCCTGGCCGACTGCAGGAGGTCAAAGACCGCGTCGCCCGGGGCGAGGCGCCGTCGGTGAGTGCTTACATGGAGCAACTCCTGGCCCGGAACGAACAGACCATCACGTTGTGGCAGTTGCTGGATGACATGGACCGCGACTACGGTCCACCGTCAGCGGAAGACGAGGCGTGGGCGCGCGAAGTTCTCGCAACCTGACCCTTGACGCCGGCGCATTGATCGCATTTGACCGTGGCGACAGCCGGGTTCGCCAGGTCATCCGGGAGGCGATCGACCGCGAGGTCGATATCGCGATCCCTGCTGGGGCCCTCGCCCAAGCCTGGCGAAACGGATCTCGACAGGCCCGCCTGGGCGTCCTGGTCGCTGATCGCAGCACCCGCACGGAGCCTCTGACCGAGCTCATTGCCCGGGCGGCTGGTGCGCTATGCGGTCGCGCCAAAACGTCGGACGTGATCGACGCCTCGGTCGTGCTCTGCGCCCGTCGTCAGGGCAACGCCGTGGTGCTGACGAGCGACCCGAACGACCTAGCACTTCTGGATCCTCAGATCCGCGTCGCCACCGTCTGAGCCATCCCGGAAAGGAGCCTGGGGGCGTTGGATACACAAACAGTCGAGGCCCGATCGGTGCCCAAGGTCAAGGAGTTGCCGAGAAGCGCAGCGAGCGTACACGCAGTACGTGAGCGAGCATCGCAGGAGGCACGAAGTGCCGGTAACGACGCTGAGATTGGGTGCCTAGCGGGTCGAGATCAGGTGCGGTAGCAGAGGGACTTCCAGCCGCCGTTCACATTCACCAGGTGAACATCCTGGGTCACGATGCTCTCCCTGGCCTGGCGCCGCACACGGTAGTCGACCACCAGCTCGGCGACCTCGTTGTAGGTCTTGCTGGTGTGCTCGTCGGTCCACTGGGCCAGCATCCTGACCTCGCGCACCTTGCTGCCCAACAGGCCCCGGCCCGGTTGGCGGGCGCCCATCTCCCGGGTGAAGCTCTCGCGATTGCTCCACGAGGCCTGGGAATCGGGGGTGAGCAGATCCCATGCCGAGTCGAAGCGGCTGGCGCTGATCAGCCTGGTGAAGGTCTCCTCACAGAGCGTTGGATTCTCACCCGCCACAGCGTCCGCAGACACAGTCGTCACGTTCAGAACGGACGGCGAGGCGCCCGGCGCGGTGTAGGACGCAGCGGCACCGCTGCCTGCCGGGAGCGGCATCCGGGTGAAGCGCTCGAACTCCCTGGTGCTGCGCGTGGTGAAAACGTTGAGCATCATCTGCCACGCCCTGACGAATGCGGCTTTGAAAATTGGCGGCAAGATCAGCCTCCCAGCCCGAAGTGGTTGAAGTGGTGGAGCGTCTGGCTACTAGATCTTGGGTCCATCGCAGATGCTACACACAATGGGATGTAAGTCAATACCAGGAACCCTTAACCGCGACCGGTCCGGTCGATGACCTCTTTGGCGAGGTCACGATAGGCCTTGGCCCCCGGGTGTTTGGGGGCGTAGTCGAGGATCGAGCGGAATCCCGCGGCCGACTCGGGGAACCTGACCGAGGATCGCACCACGGTCTTGAAGATGGTCTTGCCGAAGAACTCGCGAACGCTCTGCTCGACCTCGGCGGAGTGGAGTGAGCGGGGACGGAACATGGTGGGCAGGATCCCGATGATGTCGAGTGTGCTGTTGGTGCTCCCGCGCACCTCGGAGATCGTGTTGAGCAGCAGCTGCATGCCCTTTAGAGCCAGGAAGTCGGCCTGCAGGGGGATGAGGACGCTGTCCGCGGCGGTGAGGGCATTGACGGTCAGCAGCCCGAGGTTGGGAGGGCAGTCCATCACCACGAAGTCGTAGCTGGAGCGGATCGGCTCGAGGGTCTCGCGCAGCCGGTATTCGCGGCGTTGACGGCGCCCCAGGGCAACCTCGCCGGCCGCCAGCTGGATGCTGCCGGGAAGGATGTCCAGGCCTTTGTCGACCTCCTGCAGGGCGTCAGCGGCCATCGCGCCTGACACGATCAGGTCGTAGGCGGACATGTCGCCCGGTGCCAGTTCCACGCCGGCCATCAGGGTCAGGTGGGCCTGGGAGTCAAGGTCGACCATCAGGACCCGCTTCTTGCGCTCGTGGAGCGCGTAGGCCAGGTTCAATGCGGTTGTCGACTTGCCGACTCCCCCCTTCTGGTTGGCGACAGCAATTACCTTGCTCATATACCTCGTCGCAGGGGATTTTCGAACTTTCAAAGATGTTCCGGATCAGGAACCCTCGTCCCGTCCCGGGGGCGAGGTCCCATCCCTCCTGCCGGGTTCCCGCACCGGCTCTGAAAACGAGTATAGGCAAGGCGCCCGCCCGCCGTCCTCACGGTCGCCGGCCTATGAGTAAAGACTGAACGGAGCGCCCGATCGGGCCCTCGCGGTCCCAGAGCCGGCTTTCGGCCATCCCCACGCCATGGTCGTGGACCCAGGTAGACGACTCCAGCCCGACCCAATCGCCACGCGGATAGCGGTGCAGGTAGACGGTCAGGTCGGGGTTGATGTACAGGTGGGTTCGGAAGTCCAGCACGCCTGACAGCCCGTTGCCGAAGTCCGCGGCGGCCACCGCGTGCTGCAGAGGGGTGGGGGACTGCCCCTCGATCAGGGCGCCTCGAAAGCGAAACCAGCAGGTCGCCGGCCCGGGTTCGATCACCTCCCCGCTGACCACGCGCAACTCCAGCGCGGTGATAAGTCCCCGTCCCCATGATTCCACCCCCGCCGGCGCATGGCCGGCCTCGGGGCCGGGCGGGGGCGGTGGAACCGGCACCGCGTCCCCGGGCACGTCGGCGTCGCCGTTGCGGATCCGAAGCCCCGTGGCGCGGGCCACCAACCGCTCTCCGTCGCGGATCGCGGCCTCGACCAGTTGCACCCGCTTGCCGGGCCGGCTCAGCCTTGCCGTCACCGAGAGCGGGGCGACCGGGACCGGACGCAGCAGTTCGCAGGTGACGCGGACGAATGGCATCTCGCGGTCGGGCTCCACCCCCTCCATGGCCCAGGCCATGAGGGCCCCAGCCGCGCCGCCGTGGAGGGCGTTCGGGTCCCATGGGCCGGTGGCTGCCCGCGTCGGCATGAACTTCGCGCCGTGCTGTCGAAACAGCGGCTCGCTCATCTGGCCCGCGGGCTGCGTGCCGCGGTCATGCTTCCTGGGCGATCTTGCCTGCGTTGTCCTTGTGGTACTGCTCGACCAGCGCCTGGGCCACGTGGGCAGGAACCTCCTCGTACCGGCTCATCTCCATGGTGTAGGTGCCCCGACCCTGGGTCATCGACCGTAGCTCCTTGGGGAACTCGTACATCTCCTTGAGCGGCACGTGGGCGGTGACCTGGGACTTGCCGCCGGGCAGAGCGTCCATGCCGCCGACCTTGCCGCGCTTGCCGCTGAGCAGGGACATGATGTCGCCCATGAACCTCTCGGGGACGGCGACGGTGACGCTCATGATCGGCTCCAGGAGCACTGGGTGGGCCTCCCGGCACGCCTCGCGCATGGCCATCGAGCCGGCGATCTGGAAGGCGATGTCCTTGCCGTCGACGGGGTGCGTCGAACCGTCCACCAGCCGCACATGAACGTCGACGATCGGGGAACCCACCAGGACGCCCTCCTCCATTGCCTTGCGGACGCCCTTCTCGACTGACGGTCGGAAGTTCTGCGGGATCGAGCCGCCGAAGATCTTGTCCTCCCACTGCAGTCCGGTGTCGCGGGGGGCGGGCGAGACCTCGATGACGCAGTGTCCGTACATCCCGGCGCCCCCGGATTGCTTCTTGTGCTTCTTGTCGACACGGGCGCTCCCGGCGATGGTCTCGCGGTACGGCACCCTGGGGAAGTGAAGCTCGCCGTCGACGCCGTACTTCCGCTTCAGCTTTTCGAGGTTGACGGCGAGGTGCACGTCGCCCATCCCGCTGAGGATCTGCTCGTGGGTGGTGTCCTCTCGGGCCAGGGCCAGGGTGGGATCCTCGTCCAGCAGCTTGTGCAGCCCGGCGAAGACCTTCTCCTCATCGCCCTTGTTCTTCGCGCTGACCGCCATCTGGTAGTTCCGCACCGGTAGCGCCGGCGCGTGGACCTGGACCTCGACGTCCCTGGCCGCCAGCACGTCCCCGGTCAGGGTGGCGGACAGCTTGGTGATCGCGCCGATGTCGCCGGCGCACAGCTCGGTGACCGCCTGCAGGGTCTTGCCCAGGGGCATGCTCAGCGCGGTCAGGCGCTCGGGCTGGCGGCGGGTGAGGTTCATCAGCTGCATGTCGGGGCGCAGCGTTCCGGAGATCACCTTGAGGTAGCTGATGCGGCCGACGAAGGGGTCGGCGGTGGTCTTGAAACACACCGCCGCCGCTGGGCCGTCGGCATCGGGAACCAGGCCCCCGTGCTCCTCGGCCTCGGACGCCGGCTGCTCGGCCGCCGACGGCATCAGCTCGACCAGCGCGTCGAGGATCTGCAGCTCGCCGATCTCGGACGTCGCCGATGCGCACATCACAGGCACCACCAGGCCGGCCCGGATTCCCTCATGGGTGGCGCGCACGATCTCCTCGTCCGAGATGCTGGCGCCCTCGTCAGCGAGATAGTGCTCGAGGAGGTTGTCATCGGCCATGCAGGCGGCCTCCACCAGCTGGGTCCGGAAGCTCTCGACGTCGGCCTCCATGTCGGCTGGTATCGGCGCCTCGGTGACCTTGCCGTCCTGGTAGATGTAGGCCTTGCGGTGCAGCAGGTCGACCACGCCCCTGAAGTCCGCCTCCTGGCCGATGGGCAGGTGCAGCGGGACCGGCCTGGGCTCGAATGTCTCCTGGAGGGTGCGCAGAACGCCCAGGAAATTGGCGTTCTCCTTGTCCATCTTGTTGACCACCACCAGCCGCGGTTCGCCCTTCTCGCTGAGCAGCTCCCACGCCGCCTCGGTGCCCACCGAGACGTCGCTGTTGGCCCCCACCACGACCATCGCGGCCTCGACGGCGCGCAGGGCGCCCACCGCCTCGCCGATGAAGTCCGAGAAGCCGGGGCAGTCGACGAGGTTGATCTTGGTGCCCTTCCACTCCAGATGTGCGACCCCGGCACCGATGGAGATGTTGTGCTTGTGCTCCTCGGGATCGAAATCCATGGTTGCGGTACCGGCGTCGGTGCTGCCCAGCCTGGGTATTGCTCCCGCGGAGTGGAGGAGGGCCTCGGCCAGGCTGGTCTTGCCGTCGTGGCTGTGGCCCAGGATGGCGATGTTACGGATGTTCTGCGGCGTAAACCTGGCCATTTTCACCCCACCTCACTGGACTCGGAACCGTCATGTTAGTCCTACCGGGAGGGCACCGGTGAGGGAGTCGCGCCGGATGGCCGGAACAGCGTGAACAAGTTGCTCAGCGTGGCGAACGTGGTGCCCGCGGCATCGGGTCTCGCACCCATCGTCAACTCGTATTCGTACCTTCGGCCGCTGCGCTCGACGACGGTCAGATAGGAGCGCACCTGCGGGGCGCCGGGGGGTCCTGTGAGGGCGTAGTCCAGCCGCACTGCCTGCTGGCCGGCGAGATGGTTGCCCGCGCGCTCCACGGGTTGGACGACGGTGTTCTGCGTCGAGAGGAGCTTGACCTTGGCGTCGGCGAGGTCCTTGAGTCCGGGCGCGACGCCGACCGGGCCGAGGTCGCTGCTGATGACCTGGACATTGGCGGTGAACCCGGTGGCGATGCTGCGCGAGTCGGCGGCAATGAAGCGGACCTGGGCGTCGGAGTCAAACGATTGCTTGAAGAATGCCGCCAGCTCGGGACTGTGCTGGCCGACGGCGGCGAGGTCCGCGTCGAACGTTGGCGAGTCGCGGAATGCCACGTCCCAGGCGGTGGGCGTCCCCAGGGTGAAGCCCTGTGGCAGGTCGGAATGGAGGCTCCAGTCCAACGGCACGGGCGTGGCGGAAGGAGATGATCCGGGTGCCGGGACAGGGGCAGTGGCCTGAGGGGAACACCCGGCCAGCGCAAGGAGAGCACAGCCAAGCGCAGCGACGACAATGGTCCTCACCACGGCGACGGTCCTACGGCATGATCCAACAGGATCACCTCGACCTCCTGCCCCGCCCGGACCACCGACGTCTCCTCGGCGACGTCGATGAGCGCATTGGCCGTCGCCAGGTCGCGCAGCTGATGCGATCCCTGGCCGCCCAGCGGGGTGACCTCGGGGCCGCCCTCGCCGCGCGTGACCATCGCCCGAAGGAACGTGCGCAGCCCGACGGGTGTCGACGCCTCGGCGGTCAGGGTGCATACCAGTCGCGGGCGCGCCCAGCCGCTGCGGCCGGACATCGCCAGCATCGCCGGCAGAACGTAGACCTCAAACGCCACCAATGCCGACACCGGGTTCCCCGGCAGCCCGACCACCGGCTTCCCGCCCACACGCCCCACCGCGAGGGGCTTGCCAGGACGCATGGCGACACGCCAGAAGTCCAGCTCGCCGTCGCCCTCGATGACCCGGCGAACGTAGTCGTACTCGCCCATGCTGACCCCGCCGACGGTGACCACCAGGTCGGCGTCGCGGGTCTCAGAAAACGCCCGCCGCACGTCCTCCTCGGTGTCCCGGGCGCGCTGAATGACTCGCGCTTCTCCCCCCGCCTCGGCCACCGCCGCGGGCAGCGCGGTGCCGACGACGTCGGCCAGTTGACCAGGGCCAGGCTCCACCGAGGGATCGACCAGCTCGTCTCCCGTGGCGATGATGGCCACCCGCGGTCGAGGGTGGCAGACGGGCGCGGTCTCGCCCAGCGCCGCGAGCAGGGCAAGCTGCGCGGCGCCGAGCCAGGTTCCCCTCGCCAGGGCCTCCTCGCCGCGGCGGACGTCCGCACCGGCCCGGCGCACGCTGCCCCCTGGCTGCGCCTCGTCGAGAACCAGCACCACGTCGCCGTCCATCGCCGTGCGTTCCACCTGAACGACGGCATCGGCCCCTGCCGGAATTGGCGCGCCGGTCATGATGCGCACCGCGGTCCCCGGCTGCAGCTGGCCGGCGTAGACCGAGCCGGCAGCCACCTCCCCGGCCAGTGCCAGCCGCGCCGGCCGAGCCTCCGACGCGGCCGAGGTGTCGATGGCGCGGACGGCGAAGCCGTCCATCGCCGAGTTGTCGAAACCCGGCAGGTCGCGGCGGGCCCTGAGCGCGCCGGCGAGAACCAGGCCTCGAGCATCGGCCAGCGGCGTGGGGCGTGGGGGAAGGACGCCGACGAGGTCCACCAGGCGTAGCCGGGCTTGATCGACGGTCAGCATCCGGGTGCGATGGCTTGCACTAAAATCCCGGCGTGCTGGTCGACGACATCATTGCCGCCATCGAGGCGGCCCGCGACAAGGTCATGGCCGACGAGACGCGCGCGATGATCAAACTGGGCCTACCGCGGCGGATGGCAGAGCAGACGGTGGCCGCGCGCTTCCACCTCAAGGCCGACGACGAGGAGGGCAGCGGGTCCTCGGAGTTCGACAACGGGCAGTGGCACGACATCTCCTGATCGCATCTAGCCACTAGCCTGCGGCTGGGCTGGGCCCGGCAGCGTTTCCCGTGGGCGCGGGGTCGCCGTGGAGAAACGCCTGGACCAATTGGTCGACGGCGGCCTTGTCAGGAATCAGCACCGCGCCATACAGCGCGTACTGGCGGGGTGTTGGGTCGTGGGCGAAGTTGGGTCCAACGGCGTAGGTCTGGGTCTTCAGGCCGCCGATCAGCGTGTTGCCCAGTTGCAGCATCTGCGCCGGCGAGAGGTTGGTGCGCAGGTTGCTCTTGACGATGTCCAGGAACTGCGTGAACTGCCCGAACCGCTCGGGCCGCAGGACCTTGGCGCTGAGAGCGGCCAGGAAGTGCTGCTGGCGCACATTGCGGCCGAAGTCGCCGATGGGGTCGTCGTGCCGCGACCGCACGTACTCCAGCGACCGCTCCCCGTTCATCAACTGGCGGCCCGCGGGCACGTAGACAGGCACGTAGTCGTAGTGCTCCCCCGGGTAGTCGTGGTCGGTGATGGGTCGCTGGACGTCGATGGTCACGCCATTGACGGCATCCACCCCCTGGCGGAAACCGTCGAAGGTGATCACCGCGTAGTAGGGGATGCGGATTCCCGTCAGCTGCTCCATGGTCTTGACCGCCAGCGACGGGCCGCCGCCGGCCACGTGCTTGCCCTCGCCGATGGTGTAGGCCTCGTTGATGCGATGGTTGGGGCCGTAACCGGGGATGGTGACCAGCAGGTCACGTGGGACACTGAGCATGCGGACCACCTTGTGGTCGGTGTCGACCGCGGCCAAGATCATCGTGTCGGAGTGAGCGATGTCGCCCGAGACGATGTTCCCGCTCTTGTCGTGGCGTTCGTCGGAGCCCATCAGCAGCACCATCACGGTGCCCTGGGGAGCCACGGTGGTGTTGGGGGCATTGCCGCCGGCATCGGTGTTGACGCCGCTGCCCGCCCTGCTGATGGCGAATAGCGTGCTGACCAGCGGGTAGCCAAAATAGCCAGCTGGGACCAACGCCAGCAGGAGCACGGCGAGCACTATCCACGGCCACCTTGTTCTCCGGCGGGGTGGGAGCACGGGCCCGGTGGCGGCGGAAACCGCTGGGGTCCCTGCAGCGGGTCCCCACTGGTTCCTGCCCCGGCGCCCGCCATCACTCAACCCGGCTCGGCGTCGACGCTGAGCCATTGCGGCCAAGTATGCCAGCCGATCGTATGCCAGTCGATCGTATGCCAGTCGGTCCGGGCCCTACCCGGCGCGATCCCAATACAATCGTCTTCCGGCGGTCGGCTAGCTCAGTTGGTTAGAGCGCTCGGTTCACATCCGAGAGGTCAGGGGTTCGAGTCCCTTGCCGACCACCATCATGGAGGTGCATTTGACCGACGCGATCGTGCTCTACGGGGACACCCTCCGTCACCCCAACATCCTCTGGCGCACGCAGTTCTCGGCACCCGATCCGGTGGTGTACATAGAGTCGGGGGACCGCCACGTCCTGCTGGTGGGCGGCCTGGAGATCGGCCGTGCCAGGAAGCAGGCAGCGGTATCCGAGGTGCGACAGTTCGACAGCCCAGAGTGGCGCGAACGCTACCAGTCGGGGGGGGAGTACGACGCCCATGCGGCCGGCATAGCCGGCGTGCTCACCGAGCTCGGCGCCGACCGCATCCGGGTCGAGGCTGACTTCCCCATCGCGCTGGCCCGCGCCCTGGAGGAGCACGACGTGGTGGTCGAAGTTGCCAACGACCTCTTCCGCATCGAACGACGGCACAAGACGCCCGAGGAGCAGGATGCGATTGCCACGACCCAGGCGGCCGCGGTCTCGTCTATGCGAAACGCGCGCGAGCTCCTGAAAAAGGCGGAGATCCGCGACGGCAAGCTGTGGCACGACGGACAGCCACTGACCAGTGCCGTGGTCGTCGCGACGATCGAGCAAGAGCTGCTGCGGCACAACTGCGTAACCGAGTCCACCATCGTCACCGCGGGCCCCGGTGCCGCCGATCCGCACGTCTCCGACACCGGCCACCTCGATGCCAACACCGGGATCATCATCGACATCTACCCCGTCGACAAGGCCAGCCACTACTTCGGAGACATCACACGAACCTACGTCGTCGGAGAACCGTCCGAAAACTGGGTGCGGATGTACGAGGCGGTCAAGACCACACACCAGAAGGCCCTCTCCATGGTCAGGGATGGGGTCAGCGGTCGAGCGATTCATAACGCCGTGTGCCAGGCCCTGTACGACGCCGGCTTCGGCGCCTCCACCGAGGGTTTCGAGCGCCAGGGGGTGGCCATCATGAACCACGGGACGGGCCATGGCGTCGGGTTGATGGTCCACGAGGCCCCCCGGATCAACAGCTTCGACAACCAATTGAAGGAGGGCGACGTGGTGACCATCGAGCCCGGGCTGTATAGCGAGGCCGACGGCAGCGTTAGGCTGGAGAACACCGTCGTGGTTACTGCCGACGGCTACCGCGAACTGACCGACATAGGACTGGAGTGGACG
Organism: Candidatus Dormibacteria bacterium; assembly: GCA_050998755.1. GTDB lineage: Bacteria > Chloroflexota > Dormibacteria > DASZGP01 > DASZGP01 > JAXDLW01. The sequence goes on along the minus strand of JBPCPW010000003.1, from coordinate 10,562 downwards.
CCGTGAAAGTCGACGGCGCCCGCGTCCTGGTCACCGGGGCTTCCCGCGGTATCGGTGCTGCCGCCGCTGAGGAACTGGCTCGCCGCGGCGCGACCCTGACCATCGCCGCCAGGACCAAGAAGTCCCTGGACGCGGTGGCGCGGAGCTGTCGGGCGCTGGGCGCCGAGGTCCACGTGATCGTCGCTGACATGTCCAATGAGGCCGAGGTCAAGGCCATGGTGGCGCGTGCGGAAACAGCCATGGGAGGGCTGGATGTGCTCGTCAACAACGCCGGGCTCGGCCTGACCGGCCCGGTGGGCGCGATAGATCCCAAGGACCTTCGCTACGTGTTCGAGGTCAACGTCATGGCGCCCCACGTCGCGACGCTGGCGGCGCTCCCCGGGATGCTTCGTCGCAAACGCGGTCGGATCATCAATGTCGGCTCGGTCGCCTCCCACATCTCCACTCCAGGACTGGGTGGGTACTCCTCGACCAAGTTCGCCCTCAAGGCACTCACCGATGCGCTTCGGATGGAACTGCGGGGCACCGGGGTGGGCGCGACGTTGATCTGCCCGGGGCCGATCGCCACCGAGTTCGTGGTCAACTCCAAGGGCGACGAAGGCATCCTTCCGACCAAGCCCCTGGGCGCCCCCGCCTCCGATGTCGGCAAGGCGATCTGCAAAGCCATCTCGCGCGGCTCGGCCGAGCTCTTCATCCCGGCTTACTACCAGTCGCTGGTGGGCATGAATTCCGTGGCGCCGCAGGTCATGCGCCTGGCCGGCAAACCCGGGATGGACGCCGCCACCAGGCTAGCGGAGAGATTCCTCTAGCAGGTATCGCAGTGGTGGCCGGTGCGTGCCGCCTCCATCGCCTCCCTGGCCTCCTTGATGATCCAGGGCAGCATCGCCAGCCCGGCGACGAGGTCGGCCCACCACCAGCCGAACAGCCGGTTCAGGGCCAGCCCGGCCAGCAGCGTGAGGCCCATGTAAAGGCAGACGGCAGAGCACGCCGCATCAGCGCGCAGCGGCGCGCTGTGGAGCCGTTCCGACAGTTGGAGGCGCCAGCGCCAGAGCCCCAACATGACCACCACCGAGAGCAGCGCCACGGCCACGCCGAAGCTGGTGGCTTCTGGCCGTAACCCCGACAGCAACCCGAACGCACTCGCAGCCACGATGTACGCGGCGACGGCGTAGAGCCCAAAACCAACCACGCGGGAGGCGCGGCGGGCCGCCGGCGTGTCGCTGCCCAGGGCCTCAGCGCCCGGCGACCAGAGCTGGGCAAAAACCACGGCGGCCGTGACCACCTCGACCGCGCTGTCCGCGCCAAAGGCGGTCAGCGCAATCGACCGGGCGAGGATGCCGGCCGCGATCGCCAGGACCAGTTCGACCACCAGCCAACCCAGGGCCAGCGTCTGCGCCAGGCGCGCCTGCTTGAGCAGGCTCGGGGGGGCGGTGACAGCGGTCGGTGCGAGGGAACTCATCCACATAGTTAACGCCCTCGCGTGCCAATTCGCTTCCCTCACATCAGGCTGAGGGGGCGCGCTGATGCTCCGGAGGGACTACTCCTCGTCCATGTATGGGTGGCGATAGTCGGTGGCCGGCACATACGTTTCTTTGACGGTCCGCGCACTGACCCAGCGCAGCAGGTTGAGGTGAGATCCCGCCTTGTCGTTGGTGCCCGAGCCGCGTGCGCCGCCGAACGGCTGCTGACCCACCACGGCGCCGGTCGGCTTGTCGTTGATATAGAAGTTGCCGGCCGCGTTGACCAGCCGGGCGTCGGCGCGCGCGACGGCTTCGCGGTCGCGGGCGAAAACCGCGCCGGTGAGGGCATAGGGACTGGTCCGATCGACCAGGGCTAGCGTCTTGTCCCACTCCTTGTCGGGGTATGGGAAGACGGTGAGAATGGGCCCGAACAGCTCCTCCTCCAGCAGCCTGAAGCCGGGGTCGCTGGTCTCCAGTACCGTCGGCCGAACGAACCAACCCTCACTCGAATCGGTTCGCCCGCCGGCGACGATGCTGCTGCTGCTGTTGCTCTTCGCGTAGGCAATCGCGCCGCGATGTTTCTTGAAGGCCGACTCGTTGATCACCGCCCCCATGAAATTGCCGAAATCAGCCACGTCGCCCATCCGGATGCTCTCCACCTGGTCGGCCAGCTCGGCCCTGATGCGCTTCCACATCGAGCGCGGCACGTAGGCGCGGGAGGCCGCCGAGCATTTCTGCCCCTGGTACTCGAATGCGCCTCGAACCAGGGCGGTGACCAGGGCCTTCTCGTCCGCCGACTCGTGGGCGATGACGAAGTCCTTGCCGCCGGTCTCGCCCACCAGCCGCGGGTAGGTCCGATAGGCGGCGATGTTGTTGCCGACACGCTTCCACATCGACTGGAAGACAGCCGTTGAGCCCGTGAAATGCACGCCCGCCAGCGCGGGATCGGAAAGCGCCTGCTGACTGATCGGGGCGGGCTTGCCCGACACCATGTTGATGACCCCGTCGGGCAGGCCGGCCTCGCGCAGCACCTCCATCAGGAAGTGACAAGCCAGTAGCGTCTGGGAGGCCGGCTTCCAGACCACCACATTTCCCATCAAGGCCGGAGCGGTCGGCAGGTTACCGGCAATCGAGGTGAAGTTGAACGGTGTGACCGCGAACACGAACCCCTCGAGCGGGCGGTATTCCAGGCGGTTCCAGGCGGTGGCATCGCTGAGGGGCTGCGCTGCCTGGAGCTGGCTGCCGAAGTGGACGTTGAAGCGCCAGAAGTCGATCAGTTCGCAGGCGGCGTCGATCTCGGCCTGTTGCACCGTCTTGCTCTGCCCCAGCATGGTGGCGGCGTTGACGGTGTCGCGCCAGGGACCCGCCAGCAGGGCCGCCGCGCGGAGGAACACCGAGGCGCGCTGGGTGTAGCTGCTCTCCGCCCAGGAGGCGCGCGCCGCCAGCGCCGCGGTGATCGCGGCGTCCACCTCCCGGGTGCCGCCGCCTGAGAACTCACCGACCACCAGCGCGTGGCGATGCGGGGCGCGCACCTGATGCCGCTCGGCGGTGGTCACCGGCCTGCCGCCGATGATCATGGGGATCTCCGTGACGTCGTCGGACAGCGAAGCCAGCCGGGCCCTGACGGATTCGCGCTCAGGGTTTCCCGGCGCGTAGGTCCTGACCGCTTCGTTGGCCGGTGTGGGGGTTCCGAAGTGCGGGTCGGCCATCACTGCCAGCGTATCAGCGAGCGCTCGGCCTGGCGGCGCGCCGACGGATCAGGGCGACCACGAGGGCGCCAATGGCCGGCAGGCCCAGCACGTTGACGATCAGCAGCAGCCTGAATTGAGCGTCGGAGAGGGCAACGCTCGCCCGGTGTCCCCCGCTGGAGAGCGGTCGAGGTGGAGGCGGTGCGGGCTCGGTCGGGGGCGGCAGCGGCTGGCCTGAGGCGCCCCACACCGACACCTCGGTGAGGTTGCTGATGACGCCCACGCCGGCCCGGAGATAGCGTGCCCGGGTGCCGGGGGTCAGCGGGATCGCGGCCAGGCCGTTGGCAGGGGGCGAGACGGTGCCAGCGGATCCTCCTGCGGGGGTCCAACGGACGGCGTCCGTTGAGGTGTCCACCAGGCAGGTTGTCGCACATCCGTGGACCACCACCAGGTCCACCGATGCGGGGGCGCCAAGGTCGACGTAGGGCGCGTTGGTCTGCGCGCTGGGGCATGGCGTGGCGCCCGCTTTCTGAACGCAGCCGGTCTGCGGCTGGAAGAGCGCCCCGATATCTCCATCGGTCAGCGTGCAGGGGTGCTGGCGGACCGGCGGGCTGGTGTCCACCGCGACGTAGCAGGCTCGCTGCCGCGAGATCGGCGCCCCGGCGGAACCGCGGAAGATCACGCTGGGCGTTCGATAATCGAATTCGAAAACCGTGCCGATGCCCACCTGGTGAGGCCGGGCATGCACCGCGACCCCACCGTTGTGGTCCTCCAGCATGCGAGCGTCCAGGGCGGCGGGACTCTGGAGGTCGGGATAAGCCCATATCAGGTTCCCCGTCGGGTCCTCGAACTCCGCCTCAAATATCGGTCGATCGCCAAAGCCCGCCGGCAGGGCAGACCACGTCAATCGCGCCGATGGTCCCGACCCGGCGAAGGTCAGCTGGGGCTGCCAGAAGTGGACATCGGGTACCTGTAGGTCCGCCACCTGGATCTTGAAACCCTCGACAGTGTCCGGTCCTGTGAGTTGGTCGCCGCGCGCCGGCAGCGCCGCCGAGAGGTCGAAGCTGGCGGCGTCGTGTCCTCCCCCTTCGTAGGTTTCGCTGCCCTTCATCGTGAAGCTGAAGGTGCCGTCATCCGCGCTGACCGTCCGCCGGGCGTCTCGGCACAGCTGGGGGCCGTTGTCCGCCAGGCAGGCGAGACCCACCGAGGCAACAACGGTGAAGAAGTTGCCGACGGCTTCGAAGGCACCGGGGCGGCGATAGAGGGCCACCCGGGTGCCGGGGACGGGCTTGCGGTCAGGGCCGATCAGCTGGCCATGCACCCGCACACTCTGATCAGCCGTCAGCGCGCTGGGGGTGCCGCCCACGTCGCACCCCACCAGCATGAACAGCATGGCCAAGCAAAGGACAACCACAGCCCCCGGCCCTGCCGCTCGCTCAGCACGCATCATCGGCGCCATCGTGCCCCCTTAGACTTAATCGTGCCACAAGCTGTGATCGTCGCCGCCGGCCGGACGCCCATCGGCAGGGCGGGTAAGGGCTCGCTGGTGGACGTTCGCCCCGACGACCTCGTCGGTTTCGCGGTCGCGAAGGTGCTGGAAAAGGTCCCCGGGTTGCCACACGATGAGATCGATGACCTGCTGTGCGGCTGCGGCTACCCCGCCGGCCAGCAGGGAATGAACATCGGCCGCCAGGCGGTCTTCCTCAGCGGCCTGCCGATGAGCGTGCCGGGCACAACCGTCAACCGTTTCTGCGCGTCGAGCCTGCAGGCAATCCGGATGGGGTTCCACGCGATCAAGTCCGGCGAGGGGACGGTGTTCGTGTGCGCAGGTGTCGAGTCGTACAGCCGCGTCGGCCGTGGCGGGATGATCGATGCGGACAAGAACCCACTGCTCCTGGGCGATGACGCCTGCGCCCAGGGCTACATGGCGATGGGCCTCACCGCCGAGAACGTCGCAGACCAGTTCGGGGTGACGCGCGAGGAGATGGACCACTACGCGTACCGCAGCCAGATGAAGGCCACGGCGGCGCAGAAGGCGGGGGTCTTCGAGCGCGAGATCATCCCCGTCACCACTCCCGACGGTACCGTGGTGAGACAGGACGACGGTATCCGCCCGGATACCACAGTCGAGAAACTGTCCACGCTACAACCGGTCTTCCGCGAGGACGGCCGGGTCACCGCCGGGAACGCGTGTCCCCTAAACGACGGGGCCGCCGCGGTGATCATCGTGGAGGAGGGCCGGGCAGCTGAGTTGGGTCTCAAGCCGCTGGCCCGCATCCTCGCGTCGTCGGTCAGCGGCGTGGACCCCACCATCATGGGCGTCGGCCCGATCGAGGCCTGCCGCAAGGTGCTGAAGTCGGCGGGGATGACGGTCGACGACATGGAGGTCATCGAGCTCAACGAGGCCTTCGCGTCGCAGGTGCTGGCGGTTTCGCGCGAGCTGGATTGGGACATGGATCGCCTCAATCCCCACGGCGGGGCAATTGCCCTTGGTCACCCCTTCGGCATGACGGGCGCGCGCATCATGACCACGCTGCTGAACGACCTGGTCACCCACGACAGGACCATCGGCCTGGAGACCATGTGCGTCGGCGGCGGCCAGGGCATGGCGATGATCGTCGAGCGGCTGAACTAGCCGCTTACCACCATGACCGACATCGAGCAGAAATGGGACTTCACCGGCCTGCGGGCCATGTTCCTCAACGGCACGCTCAAGCGCTCGCCCGAGGTGTCCAACACCGAGGGGTTGATCGAGGTGAGTGCCTCGATCATGCGACGGCACGGAGTCGAGGTCGAGGTCCTGCGCGCCATCGATCACGATATCGCCACCGGCGTCTATCCGGACATGACAGCCCAGGGATGGGCCAGCGACGAGTGGCCCCAGATCTGGGAGCGGGTCAAGGCGGCCAACATCCTGGTCGTCGCCGGTCCCATCTGGCTCGGCGACAACTCCAGCGTCACCAAGAAGATCATCGAACGGCTGTATGCCCAGTCCAGTCAGCTCAACGAGCACGGCCAGTACGCGTTCTACGGCCGGGTCGGCGGCGCCCTCATCACCGGTAACGAGGACGGCGTCAAACACTGCGCCATGGACATCCTGTACAGCCTGCAGCACCTGGGCTACGTCATCCCGCCGCAGGCTGACGCGGGATGGATCGGTGAGGTCGGCCCCGGACCGTCGTATCTGGACGCCGGCTCGGGTGGTCCGGAGAACGATTTCACCAACCGCAATACGACCTTCATGACGTGGAACCTCATGCACCTCGCCCGGATCATCGAGCAGGCTGGCGGCATCCCGGCATACGGCAACCAGCGCAGCGCCTGGGACCAGGGGGAGCGGTTTGACTTCCTTGCGCCCAGTCCGGAGTACCGGTGATCGCTGCCATCTGAGCCCCGTAGCGGCTTGACGCCACCGCCCAGCTGGTCCGGATGGTCGTCCAGCAGTCCAGCCGCGGCCTCAACACGCCCGCGCCAAGACCTAGTCGCAGGTCGAACGCTTGGCCTAGCCGCGCGGCCTAGGCGACGGTGGCCGCCAGCATCGTTTCGAGGCGGTCGTAGGCGTCCCGCATCGGCTGGGCGTCGGCCCGCGCCCGACATTGGATCACCGCACCCTCGAAGACGCACACCAGCATCCCGGCCAGCTCCTGGGCGCGCTCATCAGGATGGCCGAGACCACGCAGTTTGGCGGCGAAGGCGTTCTCCATTGACTGTAGGGCCCCGCTGACAGCGTGGCGGATCCGCGGAGACAGGCTCGACTCGGCGGTCAGGGCGGCGATGGGACAGCCGTCGAGGCACTCGGTCTTCTCGATCCACCGGGCGTACTGGTGGAAGAACTGCCGCAGGTTGGTGCGCGCGATCCAGGCCACGACCTGCTCATTGGCCTGGTCCATGGCGGCGATCGCCAGCTCCTCTTTGCCGCCCGGGAAATGGAAGTAGAGCGAACCGCGAGGCGCACCGCTGTCGGCGATCACGTCGAGCACCCCGGTGCCGCTGTAGCCGTTGCGGCGGAGCAGTCGAGCCGTCGAATCGATGAAACGCTGCCTGGTCTCCATTCCTTTTGACATGGGAGTATAGTAACAGATTATGCAGACCGGTCTAGTTATTGACAGAGTCCAGAAGGTGGCGGCAAGACCACGGCCCTCGAACCCCCTGCTCCGTGCGCTGTTCCATTGCCGCCGTTGGCTCACCACCTACGACCTCGGCAGCGACGAGAAGATCCGTCGCTTCACGGGGGCGCGCTGAGTAGATGCGCCAAGATTGGCAGCTTGGACCACGCCGACCACGTGCGACTTATCCGCGGCGGGGTCGGCCCGTCGGGAGGAAACTGGGCTGACCTCGGCGCCGGCAGGGGCGCCTTCACCCTCGCCCTGGCGGAGTTGCTCGGAGCCGGCGGCAGCATAACTGCGGTCGACAGGGACCGCCGAGCCCTCCGCGAGCTCTCGGAGTCGATGGCCGCACGGTTCCCCTCGACCGAGTTGGAGGTCGTCGCCGGCGACTTCACCCGTGACCACGGCATCGACGACCTGGACGGCGTGGTGATGGCCAACTCTCTCCATTTCTTGAGGGATAAAGCGTTGGGTGCAGACCGCCTCCGACGCCGGCTTCGGCCAGACCCGCGAGCTCGCCTCGGTGCCGAGCCGGTTCCTCGGCAGTATCTACGCCGCCGTGAGTGTAGTCAGCTAGCGCGGGACCTGGTTCGCGCCCTGACGGGAGCCCGCTTGATCGACGAGTATCGCTTCATGCTGTTGATCTACCACCCCAGGTCCGATGCCTGAGTTCGTCCAGGAGCGGCGCGGCAGGGCGTCGGCCTCGCGGTGGGTCGCCCTTCTGATTCTGTGCGCCGGGTTCCTGATGGTCGTCGTGGACACCACTGTCGTCAACGTCGCCCTGCCTGCGATCCAGCGTGACCTCGGGTTCACCCAGGCCGGCCTGGCGTGGGTCATCAACGCCTACCTGGTGGCCTTCGGCGGCTTCCTGCTGCTGGCCGGACGGCTGGGCGACCTTGTCGGCCGCAAGCGGGTGTTCCTCGCCGGGCTCCTGATGTTCACGGCCGCGTCGGTTCTGTGCGGATTGTCGTTCAGCCAGCCGGTGCTGATCGGAGCGAGGTTCGTCCAGGGCATCGGCGGCGCGGTCAGCTCGTCAGTGATCCTGGGGATGGTCGTGACGATGTTCCAGGAGCCCTCGGAACGGGCCAGGGCCCTGGGCATCTTCGCCTTCGTCGCGTCTGCCGGCGGAGCCGTCGGCCTCCTCCTCGGCGGCGTCATCACACAGAACGCCAGCTGGCATTGGATCTTCTTCATCAACCTCCCGATCGGGGTGGCGACCGCCCTCCTGGGACAGCGCATGATCGACGATGACAAGGGCATCGGTCTGTCCGAGGGCGCCGACGTTGCCGGTGCGGTGCTCGTGACCGCGGCCCTGATGCTGGGGATCTACACCATCGTCGAGTCCGATCGATACGGGCTGGGATCAGTCCACACGCTGGGGTTCGGCGCGCTGGCGCTGTGCCTGCTCGCCGCCTTCGTGGCCCGCCAGCGCACCGCGGCCAGGCCGCTGATGCCGCTGGGCCTGTTCGCCAGCCGCAACTTCTCCGGGGCCAACCTGATCCAGGCGCTGATGGTGGCCGCGTTCTTCGGCTTCTTCTTCCTCGGCACCCTCGACATGCAGAAAGTCCTTCACTACGGGCCGATGCAGGTAGGCCTCGCCTTCCTACCCAACACCGTGGCGATGGCGGCGCTCTCGATCTCGTGGGCCGCCAGGTTGATCACCCACTTCGGCGCCCGCCGGGTCCTGCTTGTCGGACTGTGCTTCGTGACCGCATCGATGGTCCTCTTCGCACTGTCGCCCACCGAGGCCCAGTACGTGACCTGGTTCCTCCCCGCGATGATCCTGGTGGGCGCCGGTGCGGGGCTCTCTTTCACATCCCTGTCGATGATCGCGATGGCCGACTCGACGCCCAGCGACGCCGGGGTCGCGGGCGGCATTCTCAACACCGTGACCCAGGTCGGCGCTGCCCTCGGCCTGGCCGTTTTCGCGACCGTCTCGAGCGAGCGCACACGGCAGCTCCTGGCCCAGGGGCACGGAACTGCGCCGTCATTGAGCGACGGCTTCCACCTGACGTGGACCATAAGCGCCGTGGTCCTGGTGGTGGCCGTCGCACTGGCGGCCACCCTCCTCAAGGGGGGGTGGACCGCTGCCGCCGACGAGCCGGCGGCCTATGAGGACACTGTCGCCGAGAGACTGACCGCCTAGAGACCCGGCCGGGAAGTGGCCATTCTGAAGGTGATTCGCCCGGTTGCTGGTCCTGGCGGGTAGGGAGGCTGAGATGAGCGATTGGGGCTTCGTGATGGACGCCAGTGTGGCGCGGAGGCTCTGGAGGACGGCAGATGCGGTCCCGAGGGCCCGGTGAAGGCGTTCGCGGGAGCCGTTGGAGGCCGTTGAACCCTCGGTCTTGGCCATTACCAGGGTGAGATTTGCAACGGACGCCGCCATGAGGACCTGGAAGAGGGTCTTGTGGCGACCAAAGTAGCGCGCTTGGCGCACGCCGAGCTGGGCCATGCGAGCGATGCGATGTTCGACCACCTGGCGCTGTTGTCGGAAGTCGTCGAAGGCCGAACTTTGTTGCCACTTCCTGGCGGCTTGAATCATTGCCTCCTGGGGATGCAGCGACACCTGGCGACCCTTTCGTCCCGGCACGAAACAACCCTGACGCAGCGGGCACGCCGCGCAGACCGAAGCCTTGAACTTGAAGCTGCTGCCTGCCCCGATGAGGTGGTCGGTCACCTGGCCCGCGGGACAACGACAGGTCAGCTTGTCAGTGTCGATGTCGAACTGGTCCTTGGTGAAGTACTCGCCGTGGTGGAGGCGGGGAACCTTGGCAAAGAGCTCGATGCCGGCGTCTGCGAAGCGCTCGCGGTTCTCGCCTGCGCCGTAGGCCATGTCGCCCAGCGCGGCTTCGGTGCCAAGACCGGTGTTGGCCTCGCTCTGCTGGACCAGTTCGAGGCTGCCATCCTGGTCCTTGGCGCCCCCGGGGATGACGTCGACGGCGGTGATGAGCTGGCTGTCGACGTCGGTCACCAGGGCCATTTTGTGTCCGTCGAAACGCACCGCCTTGCTCTTGCGGCCGTGGCGCATCTCAGGGTCGTGGACGGAGACGATGCGCTCGGCACTGGTTCCCTGGCGGATCTTCTTGGTCCGGCCGCCAGGCTCGCCAGCGTCCTCGACGTCCTGCAACAGGACCTGGCTGAGGATCTCGGTGGCCCTGAGGAGACGCTTGTCGGCGGGACTGTCTGGACCTACCCCGGTTTGGTGGACGGTCAGGGGCTAGCTTAATTCATCTACGGGGAGAGGGTGTCATGAGGGAGGTAGGCCCCCATCTTAGAAACAGGTGGCCGCGCGGGGCTTGAGACCGCTG
>JBPCPW010000112.1:0-18079 GCA_050998755.1 Candidatus Dormibacteria bacterium | reverse complement strand
GGCTGCCAGACGACTTTTCCCCACAAGAGGGAGTTATGCAACCCCCTCCCCGGACCCCACCCCCATCTACTACTGCTGTGTGATGAGGGTTACGGGTGGACCGGGGGTTCATCCCCCCATTAGGGGTCCGTGACCTGTCGGCTCGTCCCTTGATGGCCACGTCGAAGTCCTCGCAGGTTCGAGCGGGGTCGGCGGCGACGTCGGCCGGCGCCAAGACGCAGCCACCTCCCGCAGGCCTTTCGACGCCGAAGCGTGGTATCCCATATAGATGGCCATCCAGGAGCTGGCCGATTAGTGGGCTCAAACCCGCTTCATTTATTGACGCTATGAGTCGGCCATGCGCGGCTCGTGTCGCGACGGGCGATCCCGGCCCAGGCTACCCACGCGGCCCTACGCGATCGCGAGCAAGCGCCACCATCCCTGGGTAGTGGAGCTCGGCACTCAGCCCTCGATTTTGGTCGGTTCTTCGCGGATGATCATCAGGCCGTTGGCGGCGCGCGTGAACCCGGCGGCGGGGGTGACAGCAGTAAGCGATGTCGATGGCTCGTTGGAGCTCACATCTGAGTTCCAGGCTGGCCGTGCTAGTCGAAGTCCGCGTCGGTAATCCCGTCTGGATGTCCGCGCGGCCACTGCACCAGCTCGATGCGATAGCCGTCAGGGTCGACGATCCATGCAGTCTGGGGGCCTTCGGGGCCGCCGGGGCGTTCCGCCGGGCCGGGGCTGAGACCCGACTGCGACATTGCCTCAAGTGTGGCGGCGAGGTCGTCAACCTGGACCGCAAGGTGGCTGAACCCGGTGCCGACGTCCACCGGTTGGTCGCCGGGCCGGTGCACCAGCTCGAGCGTCGCCTCTTTCTCGCCGGGGAATTTGATCAAGGTCAAGCTCGCGCCCTTGCCGAGCTCGACGCGACCGACCTCGACGTAGCCGAGCGCGCTATAGAACTTCAGCGAGGCAGCCTTGTCGGTGACGCGGTATGCGGGGTGGAGCGTTTTCACGCAGCCGACTCTGTTCGCTCAGCTGATCCGGCTCGGGCTTCTCTGCGGCAGGTTATTCGCATCCAACGACGTCGGGAGGACGACATGAGTGACGCGAACCGATTCCCACCCTCAAGGGTTGGGCGACGCCGCGGAGCCATCACATGCGCGCTATCGGCTATCCGAGCGCGAGCATCGCCGCGGCGACCGCGCCGGCCGCGGCATCCGGAATGGCAGTCGCGGCCTGTTCGAGGACGAGCAGCCGGGCCCCCGGAATCTCGCGGGCGATCGCCTCGCCGTTGCCCACGGGGAAGAACAGGTCGCGCCGACCATGGACGACCAGCGTAGGGATCTCGATCTCGGGCAGGCGGTCGCGCCAGCGGGGTTTGCAGTCGAGCCTGGAGAAGACCATGCCCATCTGGTTCGCCATCTGGACCGAGGGCGTGCTATCGGGCGTGCGGTCCCAGATGCGCGCGGCGACCGCGCGCGCGGCTTCGGGGTCGTCGCCGAGGATCTCCGCGCCTGCCGCCGCGAACTCCGCCACCGCCTCGCGGTCGGTCCAGTCGGGCATCGAACGCGCAAACAGGCGGCTCATTGTCGCCTGGTCATGGTCGGGGAGGTCATCATCGGGCGGGCCGGGCGCGACCGCGCGGGTGCCGGCCAGGGTGAGCGCCGAGAACGCGCCCGGATGCTCGATCGCGGCCACCTGGGCGACCATCCCGCCGACGCCGATCCCCCCGAGATGTGCAGGGCCGCCGCCGAGCGCGACGGCGAGGGCTGCGGCATCGGCCGCGAGGTCGCGCAGGGTGTAGGCAGGCGTCTCCGGGTCCGCCATCGTCGACTGGCCGCTATCGCGCAAGTCGTAGCGCACCACACGGCGCCGGCCCGCGGCGAGGTGCTCGCAGAGCGAGTCGGGCCAGGAGAGCATCGTCGTTCCGCCGGCTAGCAGGACGAGCGGTGCGTCGTGGTCGCCGAAGGAGTCGATGCCGAGGGCGACCCCATCAACGTTGACGGTCGTCATCGTCACTATCTTCGTCCGCGACTCTGGCCAGTGGCGCGGGCGTGATCTTGCTGGCCAGCCTCACTCCGCCGGCGGCGTGGCCGGCAGCGCGGCGCCTGGACGTCGACCTCGGGTAGGAGTCAGGGCGACTGCCGGTAGCCGTGACGGCGGGGCCTCCCTGAGAGACTTGAGTAATCATGGATCCGCGCTGCCACGCCGCCTGCCCAGTTAAATTAGGCGCGAACGCCGCCGCAAAATGTGCCTCCTCCGCTTCTACCCATTTATGCATCCCGCTTCTTCCGGCGCATACTGCGCGGATGCGCCGCACATCGGGAAGGCCAATCCCTTCGTCGACCAACGGCACCCCGCCTGTTCCCGCCGTCACCGCCGTACCCGCGGCGAATGGCATCAACAACCCCGCGCCCGAGGCCGCCCTGATGAAACAGGACCTCGCGGCGATGTCACCCTTCCCGCCAATCGCCGATTACGGTTTTCTGTCCGACTGCGAGGTCACCGCGTTGATCTCGCCAAGTGGAAACGTGGAATGGATGTGCCTGCCGCGCATGGATTCGCCCAGCATCTTTGGCTCCATCCTGGACCGCGCAGCCGGCGGTTTCCGGCTCGGACCGGCCGACATCAAGGTCCCCGCGTCGCGCCGATACCTGCCGGGGACCATGGTCCTGGAGACCAGCTGGGAGGCCAACGGCGGCTGGGTGATCATCCGCGATGTCCTGCTGATCGGCCGCTGGCACCACGACATGGACCTTTCGCAGACCTTCCGTCGATCGCCCACCGATTACGATGCCGAGCACGTGCTGCTGCGCACCGTGCGCTGTGTGCAGGGAGAGGTGCAGCTGGTCATGGACTGCAAGCCGGTATTCAACTATGGCCGGCAGCGCGCCAACTGGGCCTACACCGACCGCGGATACCACCAGGGCCTCGCGAGCAGCGACGGTGTCGATCTTGAGCTCAAGCTGACCTCCGACATGCGGATTGGCTTCGAGGGCCAACGGGCGACCGCCCGAACCCTGCTGAAGGCCGGTGACACGCGCTTCTGTGCCCTGTCCTGGAGCAAACACGAACCTCCGCTGACCTACGACCAGGCATACGAGCGCCTGGTTTGGACGGCGCACCACTGGCAGCATTGGCTGGCGCGCGGCAACTTCCCCGACCACCGCTGGCGCAGCTACCTGCAGCGCAGCGCCCTGACGCTCAAGGGCCTGACGTACGCAAACACCGGCGCGGTGGTCGCGGCGCCCACCACCTCTCTTCCTGAGACCCCCGGCGGTGAGCGCAACTGGGACTATCGCTACAGCTGGATTCGCGACTCGTCGCTGACCCTTTGGGGTTTGTACAACCTGGGCTTTGACTGGGAGGCCAACGACTACTTCTACTTCATCGCGGATATCGCCGAGCGTGATCCCGATCTCCAGATCGTCTATGGGATCGACGGCGAAAAAGACCTTGACGAGTCGACGCTGGACCACCTCACCGGCTATGACGGCGCGAGTCCGGTGCGCATCGGAAATGGTGCCTACAAGCAGCGGCAGAACGACGTCTGGGGTTCGGTAATCGAGGCGGTGTACCTGCATGCCACATCCCGCGACCACCTTGACGAGCGGCTGTGGCCGATCCTCAAACGCCAGGTGGAGCAGGCGCTTGAGCACTGGCGCGAACCCGACTGCGGGATGTGGGAGGTGCGCGGCGAACCAAAGCATTTCACGTCGTCCAAGCTGATGTGCTGGGTGGCGGCCGACCGCGGCGCACGGCTGGCGCGGCTGCGCGAGGAGGCGGATGAGGCCGAGCGATGGCAGGCCGGCGCCGACGAGATCCATGCCGATATCTGCCTCAACGGCGTCGACGACCGCGGCGTCTTCACCGCACACTACGAGACCGAGGCCCTGGACGCGTCGTTACTCCTGATGCCGCTCTTCGGCTTCCTGCCTCCCACCGACCCTCGGATCCGCTCGACCGTTCTTGCCATCCGCCGCGAGCTGAGCGTGGACGGTCTGATCCAGCGGTACCGGGTCGCCGAGACCGATGATGGGCTCACCGGTGAGGAGGGGAGCTTCGCGATCTGCAGCTTCTGGATGGTCTCAGCGCTCTCGGCAATCGGCGAGCACCGCATGGCTCGCCTGCTCTGCGAGAAGCTCCTGTCCTACGCCAGCCCGCTCGAACTGTACGCGGAGGAGATCGAGGGCAAGAGCGGGCGGCACCTGGGCAACTTCCCGCAGGCCTTCACCCACCTGGCGTTGATCAACGCGGTGATGCACGTGATCCAGGCTGAGGAGGAGGTCAAGACAAGGGATCGCCCAGCCGGGGGTCGACTGAGCCTCTAAAAGGACTGGACAACACCTGGCTACAAGAGGGGCACGGCCGAACCGGTTTTGGTGTCGTGTTCCTCGTGGCCGCCCTTGCGGGGAGTGCCCCGCAGGCCCCTCCGGATCAGGCGATCGATGGCCTCGGGAGGGCCCGGCCGGGCAAACAGGTACCCCTGTCCCAGCTCGCAACCCAGCTCCCTCAGGTGGGCCAGTTGCTCGGCCGTCTCGATGCCCTCGGCTACCGTCGCCAGGCCGAGGACCTGGCCCAGGTTGATGATGGTGCGCGCCACCGCCGACTTCTCCGGTTCGCGCGTGATCTCGAGCACGAAGGAGCGGTCGATCTTGAGGGCGTCGACGCGGAAGCGCCCCGGCAGCCTCAGTCAGTGGTGTGGGACATCTCATGCGCGTGTCACCGATCACATAGGGTGGTACTATTCCAGCATGGTGACTCACACAGCGCGCGTAGGGGAGAAAGGAAGGGTGGTGATCCCGGCGAACCTGAGGCAGGTTGCGGGCCTGGCAACCGGGGATGAAGTCGTGATGCGGGCTCAGGGCGGGAGCATCGTCCTGGAGACGCGGGACGCAATCAAGGCTCGGATCCGCGCTGAAGCTCGAGCCGCCGCAGCCCCCGCCGGCGCAGTGGAGAGGCTTTTTGCGGATCGAGTCGCGGACCTGGCGTTGGAGGAGGAGGCGGACCGGCGCCGGCGTCCGGGCGCGGCGGCCAACCCTGCAGGGCGGAGGCGCAGAGGCTGACCACGCCACGGTGCGTCGTCGACGCGTCCGCGGTACTGGCGTGGATCTTCGACGAGCATGGATCCGATGCGGTCGAGAAGGTACTCTCCGTCTCCGCGCTGTCCACGGTGAACCTGGCCGAGGTGCTCTATCGGGCAGATGAGGATGGCATGCAGACCGACCGGCTAGAGCAGGACCTCCGAGATCTCGGAGTGCAGATCGAGCCCTTCGTCGCCGACGACGCGGTGGGCGTCAAGCTCATTCGGCGGCAGTCGCGTAAGAAGAACCTGGGACTGTCGCTCGCTGATTGCTGCTGCATTGCGACCGCCCAGCGACTCGGCGTGCAAGTTGTCGGAGGAGACCGGGCATGGGACGCGCTTGACCTCGACGTCGAGATCCAACCATTCAGGTAGTGCCAGGGGGGTTGCGGTCAGCCCACCCCGCTTAGTCAGCGGCTCTTCGATCTCCAGCCGAGGCAGCATCCCTAGGTTCTACGAAGGCCCGGGAGCGCCCCTGCCCGCCGGGGCGGCGGTGCGCTCCTGGGATTCGCGGGCCGCGCTCTCGGCCTTCTCATAGTGGGATCCTCGTTTCTCGCCCCGCCGGGTCCGTGGCCTCATAAACCAGCCTAGAGCCCCGGCGACCGTCACCAGGCGCTGCGCGACACCATGACCGAGCTGCTCAGCATGGACGGACCACGGCAGAGGATCGCCGCCATGATGTCGGGTCTCGACACCGCTTACGACCTCGGACCAGGACATCCCCTGCTCGGACGGCGCATGCCCGATCTGGACATCACCACCGCCGATGGTCCGCTCCGCGTGTACGAGCTCCTGCACAGCGCCAAACCGGTGCTGCTCAACCTCGATCAGTCCTGCGTCCTCAACATCGCGCCGTGGGGGGACCGGGTTCAGCTGATGAACGTCAAATATGCCGGCGTCTGGGAGCTTCCAGTCCTGGGTGCTGTCGATGCTCCCACCGCCGTACTGATTCGGCCCGACGGACACGTCGCCTGGGTGGGGGATGGGACAGACAGAGGATTGCGCGACGCGCTGACCACCTGGTTCGGATCCCCATGACGCGATGCTCGGCTTTAGCGAGAGCTGAAAGGAGCGGACATCGCACCGCACCAACGCGGACCGCACCTGCGCCATAACCGCCTCATCACAGATGAGGGGGGGGTAGCGGTCGGCGGCGCGTTCGACAGCCTGCTTGCCGACATCCTCGCCGCTGCATCCCAGCCACGGACTGGACCGGCCGGTTCCGACCGTGGACCTGTCCCGATTAGCCGGCGGAACGCTCGCATTCCGGGCCGCCAGGGTTCAGCCCTGGCGACTGCCACCCGCGATGCTCGCGCCCATCTTCTCCTCGACCAGCTGGTTTATTGACCCGACCATCTGCTGGGTGCGCAATTCGATTGACTCGATCTTGGCGTAGGCTTCCTGGTTGACCTTGTAGTCGTGTTCCCAGAGATCGCGGTCGCGGCTGGCCGCGACGTTGCCGGCCATCAGGATCAGGGGTGACGCATAGGCCGCCTGGACGCTGAACATCAGGTTCAGCAGGATGAACGGGTATGGGTCCCAGTGCGCGATCAGCCCGATGATATTCACGGTGATCCAGATCACCACCAGGACGGTCTGGATGATGATGAAGCGCCAGCTACCCATCGCGCCGGTCACCGCGTTGGCGAGCTTGATGCCCAGCGAAACGTCATCCCCGTGAAACCGCATCAGGGCGGGGTTCAGGACCTCCTGCAGGTGTACCTTGGCGTCCTCGGCGGCGGCGCGGGCCGCCTCCCCGGACTTGGTCGCCGCCTCCTCGACGCGCATCGCGATCAGTTCGGCAACGGCGTCTGGGGCAATGGCGGTTGGTGGCGATTCGTCACCTTGGTGCCTGGATGCTGATGCCTGGTCGGTTTCGGCCATGGTGGTGATTCCTCCAAAAGCGGGACGGAGCTCAGATCAGTTTGCGGCCTCGAATGAAGAGCAGGATCGCCACCGGTGTGACGATCAGCAGAACGAGCATCACGAAGAAGGCGTTCACGGATTCCAGCGCCTTGATCACGTGGAAATTGGTCGAGAAAAACCCCACGATGAGCGTGGTTGGCAACACCACGGTGCTGATCAGCGTCAGGATTTTGATCAGCGCATTGGTACGGTGGGCGACGTGCGACACGTAGATGTCAAAGGCCTGGGTCACCGACTCCCTGGCTCCGGCCAGCCGGTCGATCAAGCGGTCGAGTTTGTCCTGCAGGTCCCTCAAATAGGGAACGACATCCTCGCCCGAGACCTTGGTGAAGTCCGGCCGGCTCAACACCGCGAAGACACGGCGGTGCTGCTCGGCGAAACGGCCGAGCACGAAGATGTAGCGTTTGAGTGCGAGCAGGTCGGCGAGGAACTTGTCGGACTCCTCCGTCAGCGCGCGCTCCTCCACCTCCTCGATCTCCTCATCGATGTCCTCAAAAAGCCCCTCGTAATACTCGATGAGTTCGTCCAGGATGATGTACACCGCGTAGGCGGTGTGCAGGGTGGCGACCTCCGGCGCCTGACGAAGGCGATCCAGGACCGTTTCGCCAAACTCCAATGGCAGTTTGTGGGCGGTGACGAGGAAGTTGGCGCCGACGATGATGTTCAACTCGCCGGCGACCAGCTTCCGCCTGGCCTGTTCGGCGCGCACCACTGTGACGCTCATGTAGAAGTAGTTGGGATGCACGTCGACCCGGGGCCGTTCCCAGTCCGCCATCGTTGCTTTGACGGTGCGGGGATGGAGGTCCAGCAGCTGGGCGACCTGCGCGAGGTCCTTCTCTCCGTACTCCGACAGGTCGACCCAGACCAGGTTCTGGTTGGAGCGCGCGAGGCGCCGCACGGCTTCCACGTCCACCTCGTCGATGCCGCCAGTGCCCTTCAGAAGGTGACAGACTGCGGCGCCTCGGACCTTCTTTACCCTGACGTCGCCCTCGGTCTCGACCACGGGCGGCGCCGGGAGTCCCTGCGGTTTGACGGGGTCGGTCCTGGTGCTCGATAGATTGATGCCCTCGGCGATGGATGCCTTGGCCCTGCTCTGGCGAGGCTTGAGCGGCGGTTCAGCCCGTACGGGTCGGCCGGCGGCGGGGGCGGTTGGGGGACGGCGGCGGGGCTTGCGCTCACTGGGTGGCGAATTGCTCACGGCCAGATCGTACGTGGCCCGCGCCGATTATCGTGTGGCCTGTGGGCATTGATCGGCGACCAATCCCCACCGAGCGCCTGGTGCTCGAACCGGTGGAGGAGCGGCATGCCGCCGGCATCTATGCCGCCGCCCGCGCCTCCGTTGATCACCTGCTCCCGTGGATGCCGTGGGCGGTGGACGTCACGGAGGAATACATTCAGGGGTTCAACCAGGACGCTGTCGCCGGGTGGCATGCGGGCCGGCACTATGCATTCGCCATGGTGCAGGGCGGGGTGATCGTGGGGATCGCCACCCTTGAGGTGAGCCATGGCGGCGTCGCTGAGTTGGGGTACTGGGTCGGCGCGGCGCAGGCTGGGAAAGGGCTCGCGACCGAGGCCGGGAGAGCCCTCCTGCGCTTCAGCTTCGAGGTGCTCGGGACCTACAGGGTCGAGCTTCGCGCCGGCGTTGACAACACCCGGAGCCTGCGCGTCGCCGAGAAGCTCGGGTTTACCCGCGAGGGAAGAATGCGCGACGGTCTCGATGGTTCAGAGGGGACATTCGACGCTTTCATGTTCGGCATGACAAAAGGCGATTGGGCCTCTACGCGGGGTGAGCAGGCGGGCTGACGCGGTCCGCCGATCATGGCCGCCGTTGCCATACCGCGCCGTTCAGAGGACCAGGCGACCGTGGAGTAACGTCGCGCGCTTACGCTCGGGACACCAGGACGACGGCGGCCAGGACCAGGGCGCCGCCGGCAAGCTGGAGGGGGCCAAGGGTCTCGCCGAAAATGAGTGCGGCCAGGAGCGCGGTGGACAGCGGCTCCAGGGTGCTTATCAGCGACGCACGCCCCGGATCGGTCGCGCGAAGCCCAGCCAAAAACGCCCCGGCGCCGAGCACCGTCGCCACCAGCGCGAGGCCGATGATGGCGAACCAGCCGGTGGCCTGGGACGGCAGGGTGAGCGAGCCGGTCCCCAGGGTGAACGCCATGTAGGCGGTCCCGGCGCTGAGGGAGATCACCGTGATCGCAGTGACCGGGTCGACATCGCGCATGACCCGTTTACCGAACAGTATGTAGGAGCTGTAGACCACCGCGGACAGCAGGCCCAGGACCACTCCCTCCCAGCGGAGCCCACCCTGTCGGCCGGCGCCGGCAACCAGCGCTGACCCGGCCAGCGCCAGCACCAGCGCCGCCCCGCGCAGGCGGCTCAGCCGCGCCCCGTAGAGCGGAATGCTCAGCACGCTGACAATCGCCGGGTAGGTGTAGAGCAGGATGGACGTCACGGCGGCGGGGACGTAGCGCAGGCTGTTGAAGTAGGCCGCTGACTGCCCGACATAACCGAGCGACCCCATGGCGACGAGGGCGGCGAGCGTGGACCCTCGGGGGAGGGGGCGGTGGCGGAGCACCAGCAGGACCAACAGCAGGCCGCCCGCGAGGAGGAATCGGAGGGCGAGGAGCGACTGGACGTTGACCCCTGCGCGGTACGCCAGTTTGCCGAATATGGGCAGCGTCCCAAACGACAGGGCCGAGATGACAAGAAGGGCCTCGGAGCTGCGGAGCCGGGAAGACTGAACGTTCATGGCCCGACCACGATAGCCGCCAGGGTCAGCACGTCAGGCGGTCTGGTCCTCTGGTCCGGGAAGGCCACGACCAATACGAGGGTTGAGAGGAACATGACCAACGATTCGTGGCGATTGGGCGAGGTGACGCTGAAGGTCCTCGACCTCGATGCCCAGGTCGACTTCTACAAGCACTTTGGCATGCGGCTACTGGGCCGCGACGGCGACATCGCCAGTCTCGGCGCTGAGGGGACCCCGCTGCTCAGGCTCACCCGATTGGTGGACGGCCACCGGCGCCCGCCCCGCACCGCGGGTCTCTACCATTTCGCGCTCCTCCTCCCCTCGGAGGCGAATCTCGGCGCCTTCGTACGTTACGCGGCGGCCGAGCACCTGCCCTTCGTCGGCGCTGCCGATCACCTGGTGAGTGAAGCCCTCTACTTCGAGGATCCCGAAGGCAACCACATAGAGGTCTACCGCGACCGGCCGGAGGCGGATTGGACATGGAGCGAGGGTGCGGTGGAAATGGCCACGCTGCCCCTCGACCTCAATCGACTCGCGGGTTTGGCTGGCGCTAAGTGGGAAGGCTTCCCGCCGCCGACGGTGCTGGGGCACATGCACCTCAACGTCGGTGACCTTGACCGTAGCCAGGCGTTCTATGAAACGCTGGGTATGACGGTGATGGCGGAAATGGGCGGGTTCATGCGATTCATGAGCTGGGACAACTACCACCACCACCTGGGCCTCAACCTCGCCCAGGGTCGCGGCGCAGCGCCGGTCGAGCCCGGCGTATCCGGGGTGGAGTCGTTCACCGTCAGGCGGGTGGTCACTGGCCCATCGGACCTCACCGACCCGGATGGAATCAGGTTGGTCACAGAACCGGTGACCGTCTCATCAGCGTTATAAGGAGAACTGACATGAGCGACCAGCAGCGCCCCGGGGACCAGCCCTGGAATGACGTCTCGGCCGACAGCGACCTCATGGGAGGTGTCGAGGAACCGGCGCCCGCCGAGGTTGTCGGCGGCGAGGACGACGGTGCCGAGAAGGACCTGGCGACTCCACGCGTTCCAGACCCGATGGAGAAATACGTTCCCGAAACGCTCGACCAGCGATTGTCTGAGGAGGAGCCCGACACCACTGCGGAGAGGGGAGACGAGGAGGCGGGTGAGCTGGTCGACCCGCGCACCGGTGGAGACGTCCAGCGGAGCGAGCCGGATGCCTGGGACGGGACCGCGCCGGCCGAGGAATCGGGTGCTGAAGACGCGGCGATCCACGTCGTGGATGAGGACCGCGTCCTCTGATCGCCCGGTGACCGTGGCCGCGGTGGTCTTCGACCTGGACGGGGTGATCATCGATTCCGAGCCGGTCTGGGAGGACGTCCGCCGGCGGTTCGTGGCAGAGCAGGGGGGCCGCTGGCTCCCTGACACGCAGCAGCGACTGATGGGGATGAGCACCCCTGAGTGGGCGCGCTACCTGGCGGTCGAGCTCGCGGTGCCGATGACCGCCGACGAAGTAGCCGCCGCGGTGATCGCGGAGATGGTCGCGCGTTACCGGGATTCGCTCCCGATCATCCCTGGAGCTGTCGAGGTGGTGCGCGGCATCGGCGCTCGATGGCCCCTCGGCCTGGCGAGCTCCTCGCCGCGCACCCTCATCGATGCCGTCCTGGACCGGGCGGGGTTGGCCGGCGCGTTCGAGGTGGCGATGTCGACGGAGGAGGTGCCGCGGGGCAAGCCGTCGCCGGACATCTACCTTGCGGTGGCGAAAAGGCTTGATGCCCGGGCGTCCGACTGCGCCGCCATCGAGGACTCCAGCAACGGGATTCGGTCGGCGCTGGCCTCGGGGATGAAGGCGATCGCAGTCGAGCGGCCGGAGTACCCCATCGATCCGGACGTGGCTGGGCAGGCCGCGCTGAGGCTCGGGAGCATCGAAGCACTGACCGTCGCGGCTGTCGCGGCACTCTGACTCAGAGGCGCTCGAAGACCCCGGCAGCCCGGCCCTGCCACTCGAATACTCGGAAGAGGAGAAACGCCACCGTCATGTAGATGGCTCCGACCAGGGCTTCGGCACTGAGCTCGCCTGACGCCGCACCGAGCGAATTGCCGTTGGCGATGATCCGCGCGGCCGCCACACCGTGGGTCAGGGGCAGGGAGTTGCCGATCACCTGCATGAATTGCGGTAGCGCCTCGAGGGGGACGTTGATGCCGCAGAAGAGCAGCATCAGGAAATAGGCCAGGTTGGAAACGAAGAACACGTCGCGCATGCGCAGACCGAAGGAGCCCAGCAGCATACCCAGCCCGGTGCAGGAGGTCACGGTGACCACCAGCACCAACGCGAGCGCCGGCACCGTCGCCCAGCCCGGTCGGAAGTGGAGCAGGACGACGCCCACCAGAAAGCCGAACACCGAGACGAACAGCCCATTGACGATCACCGGGATCCCGCGGCCCAAAACCAGGGCGATGCGGTTGGCCGGTGTCGCCAGCAGGGGCGCCAGGGTCTGGAAGTTCCGTTCGTTGGCCAGTGCCATGGTCATCGCATAGATCGCCGACATACTGCACACCTGGACCGCATTGCCAACGACAAAGTACGCATCGTTGCGCACGCCGCTGTAGCGCCCGAGGTAGGTGAAGAAGAGGATCTGGAAGATCGGCGCGCCCAACATCGACGGGATGTAGATCGCGGGCCTGATCCAGTTGAACAGGGCACGATATGAGATCAGGCCGCCGATGAAAAAGATCCGCAGGAAGGCGACGACTCCCCTCACGTCAAAGACAGGGTGGCGTCAACCCGCGCCTGGCGCTCGAATATCCGCAGGAAGACCACCGCTAGGGCCAGGTAGGTCATCGCCAGCACCGCGCACATCAGGATCGGGAAGGCAGCATCACCCCCGAACGCAGCCGCGCGGATGGCCTGGACCCCCCAGGTGGGCGCCAGGACCCAGGCGATCGGATGGGTCCAGCCGGGTAGCAGGGAGAGCGGCACCAGCAGTCCGGTCACCAGCCAGACCGGGTACTCCAGCAGGTTGGACAGGGCGTTGGCATTGCGATAGAGGACGAAGGTCGACGCCATCAGCAGTCCCAGCATGCCCAGGCTCAACACCGTCGCCACCAGGGCGATGAGGAAGATCAGCGGTTGGGCCACGGTCAGACCGATTCCGAACAGGAAATGTCCCCACAGCAGGGTGGCGATCATGGCGTACACGCCCGCGCTGGCCGTCGAGAGGGTGATGCCCAGAAGCACCGCGGGCAGTGGCGCGGGCGCCACCACCAGGGTTTCCAGGGTGCCCTGGTAGCGCTGCCACCCAATCGCGCCGCCGCAGCCGAACAGGGTTGTCGACCAGATGCCCATCAAGCCCGCTCCCAACGCGGCGTAGAGCAGGGTCCCCGGGTGGCCGCCGGCGCGGAACAGGTAGAAGGCGATGCTGGCGAAGATGACCGGTTGGATGGTCGAGGTGAGCAGAAAGAAGCTGGATTGGCTGTTCATCTTGAACTGGTAGAGACAGCCCATCGCCACCACTCTCAGGTACCCAATAGGGCGCGTCACTCGCGGGTCACCAGGGCGATGTAGGCGTCCTCGAGGGTTGGTTCGCGGGTGCTGACGCGCTCAACGCGCACGCCATCCAGTTGCTCGACGACAACCTGGGTGAGGTTGGCACCCCGGTCGGAGTGAACCGAGAGCACCTGCGCCTGGTCGCGGTCCTCGACCGCCACCGACGTAACACCTGGCAGCCCTCGCAGGCGCTCGATGACCGCGGCGGGTACGCCGTACGCCTCCACCTCCACCACCGAGCGGTCGGCGACGACCGCCTTGAGCTCGCGCGGCGTCCCCTGGGCCACGATCTGGCCCGCCGTGATCACCGCGATCCGCTGGCAGAGGGCGTCGGCCTCGAACATATAGTGCGTCGTCAGCAATATTGTCTTGCCCGCATCGCGCAGAGCCCCGATGATCGACCGCAACTCTCTCGCCCCGACGGGGTCAACCCCGATGGTGGGTTCGTCGAGGAAGAGGACGGGTGGGTCATGGATCAGCCCCCGCGCGATGTGCAGGCGCTGCCTCATTCCCCGGGAGTAGCCCTCGACGCGCTCCTTCTCCCGCCCGCTGAGACCCACGAGATCCAACAACTCTGCAATCCGCCGTCCCTGCACCCGCGGTTCCACGGAGTACAGCTCGGCGAAGTAGCGAAGGTTGTCGAGGGCCGAGAGCCGCTCATAAAGACCGCGCTCGCCGCCGAACACGTAGCCGATCTGGCGCCGCACCTCGCGGGCCTCGCTGACGACGTCCATGCCCAGTACTCGGACAACGCCCGCGGTGGGCAGCAAGAGGGTGGTGAGGACTTTGATGGTCGTCGTCTTGCCGGCGCCGTTGGGCCCCAGCAGACCGAAGAGCTCGCCGTGGCTGGATCTCGAGCGAGATCCCGCGGACGGCCTCGAGCTCGAGCCGCTTGCGCCGGAGGACCCCCGTGGTGGTCCGGTATGTGCGCCGGAGATCCTGTATCTCGACCGCGGCTGGCACCCGCCAAGTCTAGGAGTCAATAGACTTAACTCATGCCGTACGTCGACGTGCGTGGTACCAAGATCCATTACAAGCTCACCGGGCCCCGGGACGGCGAACCGATCGTCCTGGTGATGGGCCTGGGCATGGACATGAGTGGCTGGGACGCCATGATGCCCTATCTCAAGGACCATCGGGTACTGCGCCTGGACAACCGGGGCGCAGGCAAATCCGATGCTCCCGATGTGCCCTACACGATCGGCGGAATGGCCCGGGACACCGTGGCGGCGATGGACGCCGTGGGAATGGACACAGCCCACGTTTACGGAGCCTCCTTGGGCAGCATGATCGCCCAGGAGATCGCCCTGAGCCACCGGGACCGGGTCCGCACCTTGATCCTGGGTTGCCCCAGCCCTGGCGTGGTATCGATGCCGGGCTCAATTGGCATCCTGCGGTTGATGCGGACCAGGGAGCACTACACCCAGGAGGAGATGTTCCGCCGCGCCGCGCCATTCCTATTCCACCGCGCGCTGGAAGACCCGGAGGCCTTGGAGGCGGCGTTGCGGGCGCGCACCACCGCGCCCGTAAGCCCAATGGGGTACCGGCGCCAACTCGAGGCGGTGCTGCGCTGGAGCAGCCTGACCCGGTTGCCCTTCCTGAGGGTGCCGACCCTGGTGATCCACGGCGACCACGACAGGCTCATCCCCACGATCAACGGCCGTTTGATCGCGCGACTCATCCGCGGCTCCCGGCTGCACATCATCAAAGGGGCGGGGCACGTCTACAGCGTCGACGCCCCCGGCGAGGCCGCAAGGGTCACCCTGGCGTTCCTCGCCGCCCGGCCGCAGATGGCATCATCAGCCGCATGAACACCCTGGCCGAGTCCTTCCGCTACAACCGCTGGGCGGACGCGCGCGTGTTCAAGGTCTGCGAGCGTGCCGACGCGGGGCTGCTGATCGTCGATGCCGGCGGGACCAATGGAACGGTCCTCTCCACCCTGGCCCACATGTGTGGCACGGCCGAAGGATTTGCCGCCCTGGTCTCCGCCGGCGCGGGTGGCCGGGCCGCGGTCGGGGAGGCGCCCGAGTTCCTGGTGACGCCGGCGGGGCTTGCCGACGGCTATTCGGACCACGACCTGGCCTGGTATGGCGACCGGGTGGCCTACCTCGATTCGTTCTTCTTCGATTTCGTCGGGGGCCTCGACGAGACGTCGCTCGGCCTGTCGGTCGAAATCCCCTGGTTCGGCTTCGCTATTTCTGCCCAACAGATCCTGATGCAGGTGCTGGTGCACTGTGCGCACCACCGCTCGCAGGTCTTCTCGGCACTCGGGGCCCAGGGGGTCAAGGTCCCCGACCTCGATTACATCATCATGCTGGCCAAGGAGCGCGCCCCCAGCTGACGTGACGCTTCAGGCGGGCCGACGGAGGTACACGAATTGCCCTCCACATTTACAACCGGCGCCGCAGACGGGGCAGTTCCACCCGTCGCGCAGGCTCTCCTCGAGGTAGAAGCCGGGGATGGTTTCGCCCATCGTGAAGCCTGCGGCTGCGAACAGTTGTGCCGAGGTGCCGCTGGCCCCAGAGATCCAGGAAACCGCCACGATCTTGCGGCACCCATTCGCCTGGCACCAGGCGACGGCGCTGTCGAGCAGGGCGCGGCCCGCTCCTCTGCGCCGCGCTGAGGGCGTGACCGCAAGGGCTTCCAGCGATCCGATCGGCCCGGTCTGGAACAAATCTGCGGCCTCCGGCCCGAATCTCCGGTAGTAGTCGACGTCTCCGGGCTCCAGCAGGCGGGAAAGTGCCGCGCCGACCAACCTCCCCTCGGAATGGGCCGCCTCCAACCGGGCCGACGGATCGTCCAGCCCCTCCTGCAGTCGAGCGGAACTGAAGATCGGATCGCCCAGGTTCTCGTTCAGCAAAGTCACCAGGTCGTTAATGGCTTCCCGGCTGGGTGGTCCGACGGCCACCATCAGGATTGATCTCGCCCGGCCCGAGGCACTAAAGCCACCAACGCTGCTATCAGCAATACGAATTTGACATCAGGCCGCCGCGCTGATCTAAAGTGCACAGGAACACGTAGCAAGTGTTGTCGAAGGAAGGCGAAGGGAGCATTGCCCCGAAGGGTTTGCGCCCAACGTCCACTAACAGTTGGGTTCAGGAGGTCACGCTCGGATGCATAAGAGAACTATCGCGGCGGCAATAGCCGCGATATCGGGATTCGCCCTGGCGGTCCCGCTCACATCGTTGCCGGCGGCGGCTTCCAGCCACCGCGAGGCACCGACCATCGCCACGGATCCCAGCGCAGACAGCACCGACGTCTACGCCTTCACGAGTCCTGAGAAGCAGGATTCGGTCACCCTGATCGCCAACTCGTACCCCTTTGAGATCCCGGCGGGCGGACCGAACTTCTACCCCTTCTCGGACGATGTCAAGTACGACATCCACGTTGACAACGTCGGCGATGCCGCCGACCACATCGTCTTCTCGTACACGTTCACCAAGCACATCAACAGCGTGACCGACCAGACCTTCCTCTACAACACCGGCCTGATGACCTTCAACGGCTCCGGCTACACGAACTGGAACGAGACCGAGACCTACAACCTGGACATGACGGTCAACGGCACGACCACCAGGATCGGCAGCAACGTCCTGGTTCCGCCGAACAATGTCGGCCCGCACTCGGTGGGCACGCCCACCGCGTATGACGCGCTGGCCAAGGCCGCTGTGACGACCCTTCCCAACGGGGTGAAGACCTTCGCCGGGCAGCGCACCGACGGCTTCTTCGTCGACCTGGGTGCCACCTTCGACCTCCTGGGTGTCAACCCGGCGGGCGGCGTCAACGTCCTCAACGGGCTGAACGTCAACGAGCTGGCGGTCCAGGTTCCCAAGTCCATGCTCGAAGGCCCCAGCGGCGACCACGTGATCGGCGTCTGGACAACCAACAGCCGCAAGTCAATCCAGACGCTTTCGGCGGGCTCCAAGAGCTCCTCGGGCAACTACCAGCAGGTCTCCCGGCTGGGCAACCCGTTGGTCAACGAAGCGGTCGTCCAACTCAAGTACAAGGACGCCTTCAACGCGGCCGCGCCGGCGGGCGACGGCGCCCTCCCGGCGGAATTCCTCAACCGGGTGAGCGACCCAGAGCTGGCCAAGCTGTTCCGTGCCCTCCACCTCGATGACAACGCGCCCCAGGGCGCGGCATTCGGGACGGGCGGGAGCGAGCGCAAGGACCTCGAGACGGTCTTCCTTACCGGCATCCCCGGCATCAACAAGCCCAAGAGCTCCGCGGCCAAGCCGTCAGAGGTCCTGCGCCTGAACATGTCGACCGCCGTATCGACCATCAACCCCAACGCGGTCAACCGCATGGGCGTCCTGGGTGGCCAGCTTGACGGCTTCCCCAACGGCCGCCGGCCGGCCGACGACGTCGTCGACATCGAGCTGCAGGCGGTCGATGGAGTCCTCTGCCAGCAGGGTGGCCCACTTCAGCCCGCCAGCGGCTCCTGCCGCACAGGTACTGTGAACCCCGCCTTCGGGGACGGCGTCAACGCCGCACAGCAGCCCTTCCAGAACTGTTTCCCCTACCTGGCCAACCCGCTTGGGCCGAACGGCTCGGGCACCCCGGTGAGCACATGCCCCGGGGCCGCGACCTTCCCCGCCACCTCGGCGGTGCGTCCGTCATTCACAAACGTGACCCTCGGTATCGCGGCCCTGCTGGTGCTGGCTGCAGTCACCGGCCTGGTCACCTACAGGAGAAAGGCCAATGCTTAAGAAGCGCGCTCTTGTCGCCCTGGCGGCATTCGCCGCCGCGGGCCTTCCCCTCTCGGCGCTCAACACCATCCCGGCGGCTGCATCGAGCCACCGGGAGGCGCC
>JBPCPW010000101.1:0-14446 GCA_050998755.1 Candidatus Dormibacteria bacterium | reverse complement strand
GGTTGTTCACCCCTCCCCCGGACCCCCTCCCAGAGCTACTGCTACTGGTTGAAAAGAAGACCTACGTGAACAATGAGCACTGCCGGTATGTCACCTCCGATGCTCACTCAGTCACGCCGCCCACACTTGGTCGCCGCGCGCATCGAGGAAGCTCTGGCCGAGCCGATCGGGCTCGATGCCGCCGTGATCTCACTCACTGCGGGAATTGGCATCACCCTGTGCCGCGATCCCAAGCACGACCCGAACATTCTGATTGTCGAGGCCGAAACCGCCATGCGGCGCGCCAAGGAACGGGGGCCCGGTCACCACGAACTCTTCGCCGACGAGATGCGAGCCCAGCTGCAAGCTCGGATCAAAGGTGAGGACTCGCTGCGGCGGGCGATGTCCGGAGGCGAGTTCTGGGTGGCCTACCAGCCCAAGGTATCGCTTCTGACCGAGGGTACGGTTGGAGTGGAGGCGCTGCTGCGCTGGGATCATCCTGACCGTGGCCTGGTGCCCCCTCTGGAGTTCGTGCCCCTGGCCGAGGAGACCGGCCTCATCGTCCCCATCGGCGCCTGGGTTCTGGAACAAGCATGCTTGGCGGCGAAATCATGGCGCGAATCCCTGCCCGGGCGGCGACCGGTCGTGGTTTCCGTCAATCTGTCCGGCCGTCAATTCGAGATTGGACTGGCTACGGCCATCGGGAGAATCATCGCCGACGCGGGTATCGATCCCGCCAGCCTCTGCGTTGAAGTCACCGAAAGCAATGTGATGCGCGACGCCGAGTCCGCCATCACGACTCTGCGCGAGCTGAAGGCCCTGGGGCTGAAGATCTCGATCGACGACTTCGGTACAGGCTATTCGTCGCTGGCGTACCTCAAGCGATTCCCCCTCGACGAGCTCAAGGTCGACAAGTCATTCGTCGACGGGCTGGGCCGCGACCCCGAAGCCACCGCGATCATCGCCGCCGTCATGGGAATGGCCCACGCCCTTGGTCTGAGCGTGGTGGCCGAAGGGGTCGAGACTGAAGAGCAGGCGGAGAGGCTGCGCGCGCTCGGGTGCGACGAGGCACAAGGCTTCTACTATGCCCGCCCGCAACCGGCGCGGGAAATTGACGAGCTGCTGCTCGCCGAGGCCGCGGTGAAGCTCGCGCGTCCCAAAGGCCCAGGGCCCAGGAGCCGAGCGAGCTCGGGAGGAGAGCGCGTGCTGGTCGTGGATGACGCCGCCGACGTGCGCCAGCTTGCGCGAGCCAGTCTGGCCGCCGGCGGGTTCGAGGTCTTCGAGGCCGAGAGCGGTGAGGAGGGGATCGCGGTGGCCGGACGGGTGCAGCCCGACTGCATTGTCCTGGACGTTCATCTTCCCGGAATCAGCGGCATGGATGTGTGCCGGATTCTTCGAGGGGACCCGGAGAAGCACGGCACGACGATCGTCATGCTCACAGGCGATGCGGAAGCGTCAGAGAAGGCCGAGGCGTTTTCTCTTAATGCCGACGACTATATCGTCAAGCCATTCTCCCCCCGCGATCTGGTGGCCAGGGTGACATCGGCGCTGCGGCGGCGCCGGGAATCGACTCCTGACGGGACTGGATGATCCCACTCCGATCACTGCAGTCCCGGACCCTCGCGATCCTTGTGGTACTCCTGGCGATCCCGCTGATAGGGGGAGCTCTGGTGGTCGTTGAGCAGCGGGCAGCCACCGCCGCCAGTGATGAGATCGACGAAGAGAGCCAGGTGCAGATGGACACGCAGATCCTCCTGACCGCCATGCTCGATCAGGAACCCGGCCTCCGCGGCTATCGCCTTACCGCCGACAATCAGTTCCTCGAACCCTACAGTCGCGGGCGCGCCCAGGTTGCTCAAGTCGAATCCCATCTGGAGTCCAAGGTCGATCAGGGAGCAAGAAAAAGCGTGCGCACTGCCGAACAGGCCGCGGCTGCGTGGCAGACATGGAGCGACTCGGAGGTTGGCTTGATCCAAACGCGGCGGGCTCCCGTGGACGACGCAGGCGCTTCGGTTGAAGGGAAGCGGCTCTTTGACAACTTCAGATCGGCTACGGCCCAGCTGGAAGGCGACACGGCACTCCGCCTTGCCGCCGCCTGTGCCGACGCGGCCGCGCGGTCGGCTGATCTGGTCAGGCTCACCGTCGCGATCGCGGGTCTCAGCGCCGTCGTCCTGGTCGCGCTCGGTTTCTTCTTCTTCCACTCCACGCTGCGCCCGATGCGTCGCCTGTTCAAATCGGCTGCATCCCTCGCGGCAGGCGAGGACATCGAGATTCCCGACCTCAAGCGCGACGACGAAGTTGGTGAGCTCGCCCGATCGTTGGCCGCGTGGCAACGGGTCACCGTTGAGCGACTTACTATGGCGCGCGGCCTCTCAGAAGTAAGTGGACGAATCGAGTTATCCGAGGTCTTGGACCCCGAACTGTTATGCCGCGTGAGCGAGCTTCTTGAAAGCGATCAGCTCGTCCTAAGCCTGGTGTCGGCAGACGGCGTTTGTGTCGTCGCCGGGTGTCCGGCGGTCGACGAGGGGGTGATGAGCGAGGAATCCCCGGCGACCCTCGCGGTGCGAGACAGCGAACTGATCATGGGCGACCTGGCAGCTCCAGATTGGGGCGATGAGATGCGGCGCGGGAGCGAGCGGGCGGGGCTCGGGCCGGTGATGGCGATCCCGATGGTCAGCGGCGGGGAGACCATTGGGGCTGTAACCGTGGCCCGGACGGCGGGCCGTTCGCCGTTTACGGATGTGGATGCAGAAAGAGCAGCAGCATTGATTTCCCCACTCTCTGGCGCGGTGCGCATCAGCCGGTTGTTCGACCAGTTGAGGAGCGTCAACGAGGAGCTCGAGCGCACGGGCCTGCAGACTCGATCGATCCTCGAGTCCGCCGGGGAGGGGATCTACGGCCTTGATTCCGATGGCCGCTGCACCTTCGTCAACACCGCCGCGGCCACGACCCTGGGGTATGAACCGAGGGAGATGTTGGGCTCGGATCTGCACTCGCTGGTACACCACACCCGCGCCGACGGGTCGCATTACCCGATCGCCGAATGTCCGACCTCGGTTGTGCTGGCAAGCGGCGCGAGTTGCAGGCGCGACACTGAGGTGATGTGGCCCAGCGATGGGACTTCCTTCCCCGTCGAGTACGCCGCCTTTCCAATCGTCGATGGCGGGGGGTAAGCGGGGCCGTCGTCACCTTCAGTGACATCACGGAGCGCAAGGCCATCGAGCAGGAGCTGAACGCGGCCCACGCCCAGGCGATGGAGGCGTCGCGGCTGAAGTCGGAGTTTCTGGCCAACATGAGTCACGAGATCCGGACTCCCATGAACGGCGTGATCGGGATGACCGGGTTGCTGCTGGATACCAATCTGAACACCGAGCAACGCGAGTATGCCGAGACCATAGATCGCTCGGCGGAGTCCCTGCTCACCATCATCAACGACATCCTTGACTTCTCCAAGATCGAGGCCGGCATGATGGATATCGAGTCGATTGAGTTCGACCTTCGCAAGGTCGTCGAAGAGGCCGCGGAGCTGATCGCGCCGCGCGCGGATGAGAAGAACCTGGAGCTCGCAGTCATGGTCCATCCGGGCATCCCCGAGGCGGTGGGCGGCGATCCCGTTCGGGTCCGCCAGGTCCTTGTCAACCTGCTGAACAATGCGGTCAAGTTCACGGAATCGGGCGAGGTCGTCCTGCGCGCTCGGCTGGCGGAGGATCGAGCGGGCGCCTGGCTGGTCCGCTTCGAAGTGACCGACACCGGGATCGGAATCAGGCCCGAACAGCAGGAAGGATTGTTCGAGAGTTTCACCCAGGCCGACGCCTCGACCACCCGGACGTTCGGGGGAACTGGTCTTGGACTCACCATCTGCCGTCAACTCGCCGCACGGATGGGCGGCGAGATCGGGGTCACCAGCGACTTCGGCAAGGGCAGTACTTTTTGGTTCACGTGCGTCTTCGATAAGGTGACCGCGAGCCGCCTCAAGCGCCACAAAGGCAAGGCGAATCTTCGCGGACTGCGGGTCCTGGTGGTTGATGACAACCAGACCAACCGGGTCATCCTGGAGCAGAACCTCAAGGCTTGGGCCATGCCGCCGCGGAGCTGCGAGCGCGCCCTCGACGCCCTCACCGAGCTGAAGCGGGCGGCGACCGAGGGCGCGCCCTACGAGGTGGCGATCCTGGACTTTCACATGCCAGAAATGGACGGGATCGAGCTGGCCAGGGCCATCCGCGCCGACCAGGCCTTTGGCACTCCTCGATTGGTCCTGCTCACCTCCTCGGCCAGGATGGGCGACGCCCGCGTGGTCCGACAGGCCGGCATCGATGCCTTTCTCACCAAGCCGGTCAAGGTCTCTGCCCTCTACGACTGCCTCTCCACAGTGCTCGCTCGACCTGGATCCACCGCGCCGTTGCCACTTGTAACAAGCTACAGTCTCGCCGATGCCGCGGCGGCCAACCGGTCACACCTTTTGGTGGTCGACGACAACCCCGTGAACCAGAGGGTCGCGGCGCGAATGCTGCAGAAGCTTGGTCACAGGGTGGATGTCGCCGTCAATGGCCTCGAGGCCGTTGGCGCCGTCTCCAGCAATCAATATGCCGCGGTGTTGATGGACTGCCAGATGCCCGAGATGGACGGATTCGAGGCCACAATGGAGATACGCCGGCGGGAGGGCGCCGACCGCCACACCCCCATCATCGCGATGACCGCGGGCGCCATGACGGGCGACGAGGAGAAGTGCCTCGCCGCGGGCATGGACGCCTACTTGAGCAAGCCCGTTAAGGCGCAGGCCCTTGCAGCGACGCTCGGCCGCTGGATTACGGCGGAGGTCTCGCCCGCGCCCGCAGCGGCGGTCAGTCCGATCGTAGGTGCGATCCTCGACCAACAGGCGTTGGCCTCGCTGCGGGAGCTGGGGTCCAAGGAATGTCACGATCTGGTCAAGCTATTCCTCAAGGACGGTGCCTCCCGGGTTGCGGCCTTGCGCGAGGCCTTAAAGAAAGGCGATCGCGCGGCCATCGGGGAACTCGCTCATAGCCTCAAGGGAAGCAGCGGAAGTTTGGGGGCGATAGCAGTTGCCGACACTTGTGAACAGTTGCAGGTGGCAGCCTCAACAGGGGATCTCGACCGTGCCACAGAACTCATAGGCGTCGTCGAGACTGACTTCGAACGGGTAAAGGCGGCCCTGGGCCGTGAACTGACACCCGGTCCGCGTCCGCAAGAGGCATAACGGGCTGCTGCCGTCCCTTTGGCCGGCAACTGTAACGCAGGCGTGATTCCGGCGACTACGGGGTAGGCACACGCCACTTCATCGGTTCTCCTCACCGCACGCGCAGCGGGCAACAGCTTGTCCGGCGTCTAGATGGGAGGCCGGGCACGACCGTGGAGGAGATATCAGACGTGACACCGAGAGCGGGACAGGGAAATGAGGGAGGCCCGATCACGCGGCTGAGCAGGGGAGTCGGAGGCGCTGTGCGAGCGCCAGGTGCCGATGTCCCTGAACGAGGTGGAGGCTCTTCTGGTGGACAGTCGGGGTTGCACTGCCTGACCGACCCCCCTCCCGATCCGGTCGGCCCTCAAGGACGAGGCCTTCCGGGCCTCACCATCAGGGGATCCCGCGGCCGCGCAAGGTGGCGCCCACCTCACCGGGGTTCAAAGCTGTCAACCGTGATGGTCGCCGGGGGCCTTTGCGTGGAGGTGATCTGGGTCGGTTTGCTGGTGTTGGCGGGTATGAAGCTGGTCGAGGCGATCGGCTGGGCCGGCTGCCTGATCGCCGCAGCGATTGTGTACGGCGCGACACGGCTGGTCAACGACCGCCGGAACCGGTTCAGCGAAGACAGCGTGTCCACCCTGGGGGGCGCCGAGGGGAACCATGAGCCCCGCAGCCGCGTCTGATGCACGTGAGACCGTACCTGCTCCGTAGCGTCCTCGCCGCTTTGGTCATGGCCTCGTGCGGGATGACCTCCGGCACCTCCAGCCTGGTGGCGCGCGATACTCGCGGGGTGCCGCCGGATCCAGCCCTCCTGGCCCGAGCCCGCTCCGGAGACGCGGCCGCCAGCGAACTCCTCTTCAACCGTGATCTGCTCGGCGTCATAAGCAGAGAGCACGCCGGCAATCTCGTGGTTTCGGCCCCCAGCGTATTCGATGTCCTGGCGTTACTGGCTCCGGGGGCTCGCGGAGCGACCGCCACGCAGTTGACCACGGCGCTCCACTCCGGGTCCACGCCGGGACAACTGCTGGCCGACACGGTCCGGCTCGATAGTGAGCTCGAGATCGACGGCCACACCCTGAGCCTGGCGCGCGCAGCCTGGCTCCAGGAGGGTTTTCAGATCCAACAGTCCTACGCGTCGTTGCTGACCCGCGCCGACGCCGCCCCCAAGACCGTCAACTTTCAGGGCGATTCGGCGGGAGCCCGGCAGACGATTAACGAGTGGGTCGCGGCCCGAACCCGCGGGCGAATCCCCGACCTTCTTCCGGACGGCGCGCTCGGCCCGCTGACCCGCCTGGTTCTGACGAGCGCCATGGCCCTCGACGCGCGCTGGGTGATGCCGTTCCAGCACAGTGCCACCGCGGACGATCCTTTCGAGACCCCATCAGGCCGGCGGCAGGCCAGCACCATGCACGCCATCGCCGCGATGGATTATGCCTCGGGCCCCGGCTACACAGCAGTGCGTCTTCCGTACCAGGGTGGTCGCCTCGACGCCATCGTCATCCTGCCTGACCCGGGCACGGATCCACTGAGCCTTGTGCCCGCTCTGAGCGCCGTGACCGCGCACCTGAGTAGCACGCGGGTCGCGCTGGCCTTGCCTCGGTTCACGACCTCGAGTTCGCTCGACCTCGTTCCAGCGCTGGGGGCGCTGGGGCTGCGCCCGCTCTTCACGCCGAACGCGGACCTCTCCGGCATTGGTGGCCAACCCGGATACTTGATCGTCTTCGGCGCCTTCCACCGCACCTGGCTTGCGGTGGACGAAGATGGAACCCGGGCTGCCGCCGCCTCTGGGCTGATCGTGGGGGCCACGTCGGCGATCGGGGGATCGCCGGTTTCAGTCACCGTCGATCGTCCTTTCCTATTCGTGGTGCAGGACCGCCAACATGGTGTGCCGCTGCTCGTGGCGAGGATCACCGACCCCCGGTAGCGGGCGTTCTCCGACAGAGGCTGCTCCATCATTCGTTTGCCCATCCCGGCTGCGACGAGGTGGTCAATCGAGTCGACTCACAGCAGGCGCCCATCGCTCCACCCTTGCGCGCGGATCCATCCGCATCGAGGAGTGCAGTAACGAATCAGAGGAAAGATCTGCGAACCATCGGCGTGTGGAGCGCCAAGTGATTCCCCCACCTGAGGGCCCCTCCAAGAGCCAGATCATCCCCTTGTCCACGACAAGGAGGAAAGGCATTGACGAGGAGGAGCTTCAAGGTGGCCGAAGTGACCAGTCCGGGCTGATGTCCTCGTCAACCATTCCCATCATGACGTTTGGGCTATGGCTGCTGATATTGTTATGGACCTCATTTCGCATTGATCTAGTTCTAGTGACGCACAGGACAACCGAAGACTAGGGAACCGCGGCAATTGGCGAGCGAAGTCGGCGGTTCACGTGATAAGGGGTAGCACGTGCGAATCAACTTCCGGAAGCCGCCTCGGCGCTCGGCCGGAACAGCCTATTTTGAACGCTCGATACGGCCCAGTCCGGCTGCCCAGTTCGCTGTTTGGGCTCTGGTGCAGGGTGGAATGAGGATTCCGCCTTACGAGCTGCACGGGCCCGGCAGCGGTGCTCTGAACGCCTCCGGAATGGATCTTGATGGGTGGATACGGTGGTACGAAGGACTTATCCTGACTGACGCCTCAGCGACCTCCCTGGAAGACATCCCCTCTCCCAGCGACGCGGGAGCCATGTCGGAAGGCTCAGCAGAAATCGCTCGGACACTTGGAGTTTTGGCGGGAACCTACACTCGCAGCGCCGCCAGCGCGCCCGTCGCGTCGTTCCTGTTGCCGGGGACCGGGGGCGCACGACGTCTTGCAGAGAGCCTGCGGGCGTATCGCGACTCCCTCCCCATCTTGCGTATCTTCCTGATCCGCTACTCCGCCGCAGTCGACGACATTGTCCTGCCGAACGCGATCGTTCTGAGCACAAATTCAGGCACCATCCAACCCGAAGAACTTGCCGACCGAGGGGTCAGCCAGGGAGCCATCCGTCTGACGGAGTCCCGGTTGCAGTGATCGATGTTCGTGTGCAGGTCCAACGCGCACAGGTGCAGTGGCCTTCGCCTTAAGGCGTCTGCCGGGACCTCCAAGGCCCGCCTCCTTGACCCGGCGCCGCCCTTCTCAGGGTCTCCTGCCGTTTGTGTGGGTGAGTAGCAGCCGGAACTGAATGGGGCGCACGCCGTCCCCGAATACGATCGCGGTGTGTCGAAGACCGTGCTTCGTAAGGAGGGTCCAGCGTGCGTGGTTCCAGAATATGGCGAAGGCTGCTCGGCGTGGGCAACGCCAGCGTCAAGGACGTTCGGGTGGAGGGCCGCGATGTTGCGGACACGGTGGTACCAGCGCGCCGCGGCGGACCGCGTTGCGGCGTCTGCCGGAAGCCTTGCCCGGGCTACGACGGCCCACGCGGGAAGCGGCGTTGGCGGGCGTTGGACCTCGGCACCATGCGGGCATACGTCGAAGCCGAGATCGGTCGCGTCCACTGCCCTGCGCACGGAGTGGTGGTGGAACACGTGAGCTGGGCCGAGCACGACTCCCGGTTCACCAGGTCGTTCGAGGAGCAGGTCGCCTGCGGAATTTGTCAACCCCTATGAAACAGGTCCGGTTCGGAAATTACTGAGCGGACGTCGCCTCCGCGGGGGCGGGTGGATTGATCCATGCTGCGGTCGGCAGCGCGGGAGGTTCGGGGGGCTTGTGGACAAAGCGTTCGGGATGCAGCACGTAGGCGGCGGACAGAACGTTGACGCGCTGGCGTCGTAGATCCTCAGCCCGACCGTAGTGGACGTCGGCCGGCGTGTGATAGCCAATGCCGGAGTGCCGATGCTCCTCGTTGTACCAGCTGAAGAAGCGCTGGCAGAAGGCACGGGCATCCTGCTCGCAGCCGAACCGCTGGGGGAAGTCGGGCCGGTTCTTCAGGGTCTTGAAATGAGATTCGGAGAACGGATTGTCGTTGGGGCAATGGGGACGCGAGTGGCTCTTGGTCACGCCCAGGTCGGCGAGCAGGAAGGCCACCGGCTTGGACGCCATGGAGGAACCACGATCGGCGTGGATGGTCAGCTGGTCACGGTCAACGCCGTGCTTGCGGATGGTGTCCGCGAGCAGCTTCTCAGCGAGCTCGGCGCTTTCGCAGGTGGCGAGCATCCAGCCGGTGACGTTGCGGCTGAATATGTCGATGACCACGTAGAGGTAGTAGTGGACCTACCCCGGTTCGGTGGACGGTCAAGGGCTAGGTTAACTCACCGACGGGGAAGAGGTGGCTGGGGGAGGTAGACCCCTCTTGTGAAAACATGTGGGCGCGCGCGCTTTTGATCGATAGCAGTCGGCTTGTGCGACATGAAAGTCGGTATTCTGAGTTCGGGATAATGGAGTGCGCTCAGTGCGGAACCGAGCTGCGTGTCGACGGCCGGGGGCGACGGTCGCGCTTCTGCGGCAATGCCTGCCGCTGTGCCGCCTACCGTCGCCGCCAGCGTGGGCTGGGTGAGGACTTCCCACGCCAGGTCGGTCCGGTCGGGCGCCGGCGCCTGGAGGCCATGGCCGGGTCAGACCCCGGGGTGGAGCCGGCCCAGGCGACGGCACGGGAGGTTGAGGGGTTGTTGAGCCAGGTCTTCCGGGCGCTGGGTCGACGCTAGTGCGACATGAAAGTCAGGCTGCCTGCTGCAGGAGCCAGCTCTGCTCGAACTTCTCCGGGGACCGCTGGCCAAGCCCTGAGTGACGACGCCGGCGGTTGTAGAACACCTCGATGAAGTCGAAGACGTCGAGCTTGGCGCGGGCGTGAGTCTCCCACCGGTTGCGGTCGATGAGCTCGCACTCAAGGGTCGCGAAGAAACTCTCGCAGAGCGCGTTGTCGTAACAATCCCCGACCGATCCCATCGACGGGACCACCCCTGCCTCGCGGCAGCGCTTGCCAAAGGCGTAGGAGGTGAACTGCTCCTTCCTCTGATCCTGGCGATCGTCGCTGTTCTGGTGCTCGCGCTGGTCATCGTGGCCGTGGCTGTCGTGCGGCGTTCAGCCGTCGATGATGACTCACCATCCCGCGAGGAGCCCCTCCTGCCCCTGATTCGTCTGGATCTACGGCCCCGCGAACGCCCGGTGATCGGGGTGGTGGGCCTTGAGCCCGGGACGGGGGCGAGCACCATCGCGTACAACCTGGCCACTCTTGTGGCGGTCGAGGGACGGGTCCGGGGCGATCGCGAGGCGGCCCGCCCACTCCCCGTCTGCCTGCTCTCAGAAGGTGAGCTGGCTACCCGTCTCGGCCTGACCGCTGGTCCGGTGCGGGACTACCTGAAGCGCCACCCAGGCGATGTCGGCGACGACTTCATGGAGCTCGTGAGCCACGACGGGCCGTGGCTTGACCTGCTCTGCGTGCCGGCGGATCGCGTGGGGCGGAGACAGCTGTCGCGGACGGTCGCGGTCCTCCGGAGGCGATACGACGCGGTTGTCATCGCATGTGGGACTCAGGATCGGTTCCTCACCGCGGCTCTGGCCGAGGAGGCGGATCTGTTGCTCGTTTGCATCGGTCAGCAAGGCCGCCCGATTCCTGCCCCGATGGTGGCTTCCGCAAATGCCCTGCTTCTCGGGCGAGAGAGCAAGGCCATCCTGGTTCAGAACCGCCAGCCGGCGGGTGCGGACTTTGACCGCGTCCTGCCGGAGTTCGAATACCGCGTTGAGCTCCCCGACGATCCCGAGGTCCGACACGTCGAGGCGATTGGCAGGCCCTGGGTGTTGTGGCATGGGTCAGCGGCGGGTCGCCGGCTCAATGAAATCGCCCGTGCCGCGCTGCCCCGGCTCTTCCAGCCTGAGGTCGATGTCGATGCCGCCTGACCTGATCCTCGCGACGGTAACGACCTGGCTGGCACTTGTCCTCATTCTTCCCAAGCGATCCTGGTCTCAGATCCCGCGGCGGCTCCGCCTCCTGGCCGCAGGAGAGCGGAGGTCTGTGTTCGGCCCGGCCGCGCCGGTGTTGGGTCATCAAGCTGGATTCGGCAGGCTGCTTCGCTGGGGTCGCGTCAATGCGCTGCCCGTGGTGGAGTGCGGGGTCCCCGTCTTCCTCCTCGGCTTGGCCCTGGGCGCCTATGGCCGGCAGCGTCGCCGGGAGCGCGAGTTGCTCTGGGCCGAGACCGAGGCCGGCCTGGCCTGGCGCATGCTCGACGGTCAATTCGACCGTGAGGATCTCAGCGGGCGTTTTGTGGCCGGTGGGCGGCCGCCGCTGCGGATGACTACCATTGCCGAGATCGGTGCCACATTCGAGCGCCCACCCGTCGCCTGGACCCAGGAGTGGGAGGCAGAGCGACTCGCCCTGACCGTCGAATCTCAGGAGGACGAGCCGCAGACGGTCCCCTTTCGTCCCTCGCTGGACGGACGTCTGAGGATCCACACGCTGGGCGGTCTCTCGATCCTGTTCGGGGACGAAGACCTCGCCCCGGCCCTCCTGCGAAGGCAGGTGCTCGCCTTCCTCTGGCTGCTGCTGCTGTCGTGGGCGCTGGACCCGAGTCCGAGACCCAGCGAGCGGCCGCTGGTTGCCGAGGAACTGGCGCCGGGTATAGGGCGAGCTCAACAGCTCGAGCGCCTACGCGGAAGGCTCCGCGACTTCGGCCTCTACCTACACCCAGCGCTGGTCAGCGCGATCCATGCCGATCCGCGGATCGTGCGGTTCGAGCTTGCCGACTGCTCGATTGATGTGCTCGAACTGCGGAGTCTCGCCGAGGAGGCGAAGGGTACGGTGCCATACCTTCCGGAGGAATTGCTGAAAGACTCGGTCAGGATGCTCGAGGAGTCCTCGGGCGAATTCCTGCCCGAGTGGGAGGCGCTCGAGCGAGCGGTTCCCGAAGGGCGGGGCGCTGCACTGGAGATGATCGAGCGCATTCGCAACGACGTGGAACGCGCCCGGATAGAACTGTTGGTAGCCGTCGCCGAGGCGTTCATGGCCC
Organism: Candidatus Dormibacteria bacterium; assembly: GCA_050998755.1. Classification (GTDB taxonomy): domain Bacteria; phylum Chloroflexota; class Dormibacteria; order DASZGP01; family DASZGP01; genus JAXDLW01. The sequence continues at coordinate 2,359 of JBPCPW010000101.1, read as the reverse complement.
GCAAGCTGCCGGCCCGGGCGGTCACCTATCTCGAGGAGGTGAACAGCCGCCGGCCCGACCTCGAGCCGGTCGCGCGCAGGTTCGTGGAGGCCCTGCGCCAGTCAGGGCAACCGTTGCGCGCCGATCAGGTGTCCGCGACTTACGGATTCCCGGCGTGACCTCCTCCGAAGGACATGATGACGGCGGAGCCCCCTCCGACGGTCGCGAAATGACGGGCGTCCTCGCCGGCGCCAAGGCCTGAAATACAGCTGGTTTCCCTGACGGCCAGCCGCGAGGCATTTGTAACTGCCCACAACAGGTTTGGGCATGCGTCCTACGAAGGTGGCACGAGCTCCGAGCGCGACTGCAGCGGCGACATCGGCGCCAGACCGGATTCCGCCATCAATGTAGACATCGGCCCTGCTGCCGATGGCCTCAACGATCTCGGGCAACAGTCGTAGAGGCGTCATGGCGCGGTCCAGCTGGCGCCCCCCGTGGTTGGAGACGGCGATCCCGTCGACGCCGGCTGCCACTGCCGCCTTCGCGTCATCGACTCGCTGGATGCCCTTGACGACCATCGAACCACGCCACTGCGACCGCAACCATTCCAGGTCGGCGAACGTAACGCCTGGGTCGAAGGCGTTTTTGAACAGACCGACGAGGTCGTCCGCTTCGCCCAGGGCTTCGAAGGCGAACGGCTCGGTGGTCAGCGTGTCGAAAAGCCACCGAGACTTGCGGGCCATCGCGAGGAGGGTGCGCAGTGTGAGGGTCGGTGGCAGCGTGAGCCCGTTGTACGCATCCCTCAGACGCGCGCCCGCGACAGGGACGTCCACGGTGATGACAAGGGTGGTGTAGCCGTTGGTCGCCGCCTGAGCCAAGAGCTGCTGGCTGCGCGAATGGTCCTGCGACAGGTATAGCTGGAACCAGAGTTCGGTATCCGGTGCCTGTGACCGTAGCCGATCCACCGAGGTCGTACCCAGGGTCGAAAGTGAGTACGGAATGCCGGCACGGGCGGCGGCGCGGGCGACAGCGGGCTCGCCCTCGGTTCGCATCATGCGCGTAAAGCCCGTGGGCGCCAGGACTACCGGCAGCGCTGCCGGCCGACCAAGGATCGTCGTCGAGGGATCAGCGGCGGCGACATCGCGCAGCACATGCGGATGGAAGACCACCCCGCCGGGGGCCAGATGATCGTGTGGGGCGGCGATCCTGGTGGCCGTCCTAATCCGGGTTGACGCGCTCCACCCAGGCGAGCTTGGCATGCTGGCGGGCGGTGAGGTTCTCGGTGTTCTTGAGGAGGGCCCAGCGAGTGCGCTTCAGCGCGGTGGCGTGGGTGGCGTGACCGCTGCGACGGGCATCGTTCCAGACCTCGCGACGGATCTCGTCCACGGCCGTGGTCGCCCAGGCCACACAGTGGAAGGGGTCGAGCCCGATCACCGCATTCGGGCAATGGCTCCGCACCACGTTGGAGATCCAGGTGGCGCCGCCGGCGCTGACCTCCACGATGCGCGACGCGCGATGCCGGCCAAGCTCGTCGAAGAAGCGGTGGAGGGTCTTCTCGTCCCGGCCCTCCGCCGCCCAGACCAGGCGTCCGCTGTCGCGGTCGACGACCACGGTGAGGTAACGCTGGCCTCGGCGGAAGCTGATCTCGTCGATCCCGATTCGACGCAGTCCGGCGAGCTGCTGGCGCGGCTTCACCAGCCCTCGGGCAACTCGCCCCAGGATGCGGCCGACCGTCCGCCACGCGATCCGCATGAGGTGGGCGACCGCGCTCTTGGAGCACTCCACCACCAGCCAGCCCTCTGTGTCAACCTTGAGTGAGACACCGTCCTGACCGAAATCCATGAGCCGTAGAGGGCGGTAAGGAGAGACACATAGATGGCTGTCATGTCAGTCGCGGCAGAGGCCGCTGTTGCCGCGCGCCCTCACGGGGACCCGGATCCTGAGGTGGTCGCACGGGCTCGCAATCGGCGGTTCGGCGCTGGCTACAAGCTGAGGGTCCTGACCGAATACGACGGGCTGGACAAGGCCGGGAAAGGTGCCCTGCTCCGGCGCGAGGGACTGTACTCCTCGCTCATTTGCGAATGGCGCAAGCAGCGGGATCACGGAGCCATGGTCGGCCTGGCGCAGAAGCGAGGCCGGCCGGAGACTGATCCGCGTGACCGCGAGGTCGCTCGGTTGCGCAAAGAGAATCAGCGGCTCGAGGTCCAGCTGAGCAAAGCGCGGAGGGTCATCGAGGTCCAGGGAAAACTGTCAGCTTATGTGGGTGATCCGTGTCAAGAGGCATCTTCCTGGACCTTCGTGAGCAGGCCGTCGAAGAGTTGCTGACGATCAGTCTGTCCTCTTGCGGTGGCGTCGTCGCGCTGCCGTTCCAGAGTCGGTC
>JBPCPW010000090.1:0-34026 GCA_050998755.1 Candidatus Dormibacteria bacterium | reverse complement strand
CCGCCGCCCTGGGCGGAGGAGAAGGAGTTGCCGCAGCCACAGGACGAGGTGGCATTGGGGTTGAGCACGGTGAAACCGGCGCCCATGAGGCTGTCGACGTAATCGACCTTGGCGCCCCCGAGGTGCTGGGAGGAGTAGGCGTCGACGATCACTTTGAGGCCGTTCACCTCGCTGACAACGTCATCGTCGAGGGGCGCGTCATCGAGTGCCATGCCGTACGAGAAGCCGCTGCATCCGCCCGGCTGGACCCACACACGCAGCGCGAGTCCGGGGTTGCCCTTCTTCTCGATCATGGTCCGAAGCTGGTCCCTGGCATCGTCGGTGAGGGTGATGAGCTGCTGCGTCTGGATGGCCATTTGGACGAGTCCTCCGGAACTTGTGGCGGCGTCGCGCCGAATACATTTCGAGTTTAGCATCGGCGCCACCTCACGGGGTCAAGTCCGGGGCTTCCGGACGTCGCGCGAGGGCGTAGAGGACGATCGACTCCACCTCTGTCACCTTCTCTCGGGCGACGAACTCGGCAACCTCCCGCCGTACCGCCGGCGCCTGGGCGCCGAGGGCCTCGATGACCCGCCGATTGCCGGAGCCCATCAGCGTCAGCCAGAAGTCGTCGGCACCCACCAGACGCTGGATGGTCGACTCGGACTCGATCTCCGGCGCCACGGTGCCGGCGTCCAGGAAGAGTTGGCGCAGCCGGTCCGGCGTACCCACCAGGCGGGTGGCAGCGTGCTGGTTGTCCAGCTCCGGTCGGCGGGCGCGGACCGCGGCCCAGAATGCCGAGCGCACCGGCTCGTGCACCCGCGGGCCCCAGGTCGTTATGGCCAGCGCACCACCTGGTGCCAGCAGGCTCCAGAGCAACCGCGTGCCGGCCACCATGTCCGGGAGCTGGAAGATCCCGAACTGACATATGACGGCGTCGCAAGACACCTTGGGGAAGCGCAGCGCGGTGATGTCCACGCATCGGAACTGGATATTGGTCAACCCGGCCGCCGCGGCCTTGGCGCTGGCCTGCTCCAGCAGACCTTGCGAGAGGTCGACCCCCAGCACGGTCCCGAAGCGACCCACGGCGCTGGCTGCGGGGATGGCGGTGGAGCCTGTCCCGCAGCACACGTCGAGCACCCGTCCGCCGGGAGCCAGCCCCAGCCGTGCCACCGTTCGCTCGCCGGCCTGCGACCACAGGCTCAGCGGCGCATTGTCGAAATCGTCGGCGGCAAGGTCGTAGGCCGCCGCCGTCAGGGCTGTCGACTTCTCCGGCTCCACACCTCCTCTATAGCATTGGACGCAAGATGCCACTCGATATACACGCCATCAACCCGCCGCTCGACCTGCCAGTTGGTGATCGCTCGCAGGCGTTCGAAGAGGCATTGCGGGAGCGGATCCTGGTACTGGACGGGGCGCAGGGCACCTACCTGCAGGGTTGCGACCTCACCGCCGAGGATTTTGGCGGGCCCGAGCTCGAGGGCTGCAACGAGTACCTGGTGATGACCCGGCCCGACATCGTCTCTCGGATGCATCGGGACTACTACCAGGCTGGTTCGGACGTCGTCGGCACCGACACGTTTGGCAGCACCCCACTGGTGATGGGCGAGTACGAACTTGCCGGCCGCGCCGAGGAGATAAGCGAGGCGGCGGCGAAGCTGGCGCGCGCGGTCGCCGCCGAGTTCACCGACCGACCACGCTGGGTGAGCGGCTCGATCGGCCCCACGACCAGGGCGATTTCGGTCACCGGCGGGATCAGCTTCGAAGACCTGGCCGACAACTACCGGGTGCAGGCGCGAGGGTTGCTGCGGGGCGGGGTCGACATGCTCCTGATGGAGACGATCCAGGACACCCGCAACGCCAAGGCCGGGCTCCTCGGGACCTGGGCGGCGATGCGCGAAATCGGCGTGCGCGTGCCGCTTTTGATCAGCGGGACCATCGAGCCGATGGGCAGCATGCTGGCCGGCCAGGGAATCGATGCGTTCTACACCTCCATCGAACATGCCAATCCGCTTTCGGTGGGGCTGAACTGCGCCACCGGGCCGGAATTCATGACCGACCACCTACGCACGCTGTCCACAATGGCCCGCTCGTTTGTGTCGGTCTATCCCAACGCGGGGTTGCCTGACGAGATGGGCGAGTACTCAGAGACCCCCGGGATGATGACCGAGACCCTGGCGCGGTTCATGGAGAGCGGCTGGGTGAACCTGGTCGGCGGCTGCTGCGGCACGACCCCGGAATACATCCGGCAGATCGCCGCCGCCGCGCAGGCGCACAGGCCGCGGCAGGTCCCGACCGGGCGGCTGACGACCCACGTCAGCGGGATTGACTACGTCGAGGTCGAGGAGGACAACCGACCCCTGATCATCGGCGAGAGAACCAACGTCATCGGCAGCCGCAAGTTCCGCCGCCTGATCGAAAGCGGTGCGTGGGAGGAGGCCGCCGAGGTGGCGCGCGCCCAGGTCAAGGCCGGGGCGCAGTTGGTGGATGTCTGCCTCAGCAACCCCGACCGCGACGAGGTCGCGGACATCGAGGAATTCCTCAAGGCCTCGGCGCGGATCGTCAAGGCGCCGCTGGTCATCGATGCCACCGACACCAGGGTCTACGAAGTGGCCCTGCCCTACAGCCAGGGCAAGGCGATCCTCAACTCGATCAACCTCGAGGACGGTGAGAAGCGCTTCGCCGCGGTGACACCCCTGGCGCACCGCTTCGGCGCGGCGATGGTGGTGGGCTGCATCGACGAACAGGGACAGGCGATCACCACCGCCAACAAGGTTGCCGTAGGCCAGCGGTCGTACCGTCTGCTGACCGAGAAGTACGGTGTGGCCCCCGAGGACATCATCTGGGACCCGCTGGTCTTCCCCGCCGCCACCGGCGACGAGAACTACCGCGCCTCGGCACCAGAGACCATCAACGCGCTTACCCAGTTGAAGGAAAGTTTTCCGGGGACTCGCACCGTGCTCGGCATCAGCAACGTGTCCTTCGGGCTGCCCCCCGCCGGACGCGAGGTGCTCAACAGCGTCTACCTGTACCACTGCACCAAGGCCGGTCTGGACTTCGCCATCGTCAGTGCCGAGAAGCTGGTGCGGTACGGGACCATCCCCGCCGACGAGAAGAAGCTCTGCGACGACGTTCTCTTCCGCGGATCGGACGACGACATCGCCGCGTTCACCGCGCATTTCCGCGAGAAGAAGCCGCAACAAGACGTCACCATCAGCGACCTGCCAATTGACGAGCGCCTTGCCAGCTACATCGTGCAGGGTACCAAGGAGGGGTTGGTCGCCGACCTGGAGACCAAGCGGGGTGAGGGCGCGTTACCACTTGAGATCATCAACGGTCCGCTGATGGCCGGGATGGACGAGGTCGGCCGGCTGTTCGGCAACAACGAGCTGATCGTGGCCGAGGTGCTGCAGTCGGCCGAGGTGATGAAGACCGGTGTCTCTCACCTCGAGCGGTTCATGGAGAAGACCGCGGGCTCCTCGAAGGGCAAGATCCTGCTGGCCACGGTCAAGGGCGACGTCCACGACATCGGGAAGAACCTGGTCGAGATCATCCTCGGTAACAACGGGTTCGAGATCATCAACCTGGGGATCAAGGTCGCGCCCGAAACCCTGATCGCCGCCGTGCGGGAGCACAACCCGGACTACATCGGGCTCTCGGGGTTGTTGGTGAAGTCGGCCCAGCAGATGGTGGTGACCGCCGAGGACCTGAGGGTCGCGGGCGTTGACGTCCCGATGCTTGTGGGTGGCGCCGCGCTCACGCCCAACTTCACGTACCGACGAATCCTTCCCACCTACCAGACGGTGGTGGTGTACGCCAGGGACGCGATGGAGGGCCTCGACATCGCCAATCGGCTGCGCACTCCCGAGGGCCGCAGAAAGGTCGAGGGTGAGGTTGCGGAAAGGGCGGCAAAACTCACCGAGCTGGCCGAGCGGCCGAAGGCGGCGGCGCCGCAGGCGGGCACATCACGGTCGTCGAGCGTCAGCGTTGTGCCGGTGCGCGAGGCGCCCGACCTCGAGCGTCACGAACTGGCGCTCAGGCCGGGCGAGGTCTGGCCGTACCTCAACGAGCAGACGCTGTTCGGCAAGCACCTCGGACTTCGCGGCAATATCGCGCGCCTGGCCGAAAGGGGCGATCCGAAGTACCTCAAGCTGCAGGCGGTGATTGATGACGCCAAACGGCGGGCTGAGGGCGGCTGGATGCGCGCACGCGGCGTGTACCAGTTCTTCAAGGCCAATTCCGACGGCAACCAGGTCATCGTCTACAGCCCAACAGGACAGGAAGCCGCACGCTTCCACTTCCCCCGCCAGCCCAGCGGCGACCAGCTCTGCCTCGCCGACTTCGTCGCGCCTGTCGGCGGCGACCCCGACACCGTCGCGATGTTCGTCACCACGGCGGGCGCCGGGATCCGCAAGCTCAGCCAGGAACTGAAGGAGAGGGGCGAATACGTGCTCTCGCAGACGATGCAGGCGCTGGCCATCGAGACCGCCGAGGCGTTCGCCGAGAAACTGCACCACGACATCCGCCAGGTTTGGGGGATCGCAGACCCCCCGTTGATGTCAATGACGGACCTGCAGAAGGCGCGGTACCAGGGCATCCGGGTGAGCTTTGGCTACCCCGCGTGTCCCAACCTCGCCGACCAGGAGATCCTCTTCCGCCTCCTACAGCCGGAATCAGTCGGCGTCCAGCTCACCGATGGCTTCATGATGGATCCCGAGGCGACAGTTTCGGCCCTGGTGTTCCATCACCCACAGGCACGCTACTTCGGCGTGGGCGTCGGAGAGGAGGAGCTCGAGCCCGTCCCCGCCGGCTGACTCGGCGCATCATACTTGCGCTGAATCCCTGCGCCCAGGTGCTCGAACAAACATCCCGGAGGAGAAGCTGATGCCCGTCCAGAGACTCAACTCGCTCGACTCATCGTTCCTCCACCTGGAGACGCGCAACACCCACATGCACATCGGCGGGATCGCCGTCTTTGAGCCGGGATCCTGGAAGTCCCACGAGGAGCGATACCGGGCGCTGGTCACGCATATCGAACCGCGCCTCGACCTCATGCCGCGCTACCGCCAGAAGGTCGCGTTCCTACCGATGAACGTGGACCTGCCGGTGTGGCAGGACGATGAGAAGTTCGACATCACCTTCCACGTCAAGCGCGCGGCCCTGCCGTCGCCGGGCGGTCGCAAGGAGTTGAACGACTATGTCGAGCGCGTCTTCTCACGCCAGCTGGACCGCCGGCGGCCGCTGTGGGAGCTGTACTACATCGAGGGCCTGGAGGGCAATCGATGGGCCCTGCTGAGTAAGACGCATCACTCATTGGTGGATGGACTTTCAGCGCTCGAGCTGGCGACGGTCCTGATGGACACAAGCCCCGACTACCGCCCACCCGTGGAGGGCTCTCGCTGGCGCCCGGAGAAGGAGACCGGCACGCTTGGCCTGGTCTTCAAGGCACTGCAGATGCGCGCCGCCAGCCCGGTCGGCATCGTCAAGAATGCCGTCGAGGCGGCCAGTAACCCCGGACGCCTGGCGGCGGCGCTGGCCGAGGGTGCGGGTGCGCTCGCGGTTGTCAGCCGTGAGCTGACCGCCCCGGAAGGCCCCCTGAATGGCCCCACAGGGCCGACGCGCACCTACTGGTACAGCCGCTTCAAGCTGGAGGAGTTCAAGGAAATCAAGCGGGCCTTTGGCGGCACCATAAACGATGTCGTGGTGGGCGTCGTCAGCGGCGGCCTGCGCAAGTACCTCGAGATGCACGACGAGGATGTCGACAACCTGTCGATCCAGGCGCTGATGCCGGTCTCGCTGCGGGACGACAAGGAGAAGACCGCGCTGGGCAACGTGCTTTCGATGATGATCGTGCGGCTCCCTGTCGATGAGCCCTTCCCGGCGGCCCGAATGCGCAAGTCCAAGGCCGCAATCGACCGGCTCAAGAAGAGCAAGCAGGCCCTCGGTGCCGACATCCTTCTCAAGCTCGCGGGGTTCGCTCCCGCGACCCTGCACGCCATGGTGGCCAGGGTCTCGCTGCGGACGATGAACTACAACACCATCGTCACCAACGTGCCTGGTCCGCAGTGGCCGCTCTACACGCTGGGCTGCCAGCTGGAAACGGCAATGCCCATCGCTTTCCTGTATGACGGACAGCAGCTGGCGACCGCGATCTTCAGCTACCTCGGGACGATCAACTTCGGCTACATCGCGGATCGCCACGCGTTCCCCGACCTGCCGCGGCTCGGCGAGTGCATGGAGGAGTCGTTCGCGGAGCTCCTGGACGTTGCTCGCGCCGGTCAGACGGACGCCGCCGCGGCGCCCTCCAGGCGGCGGTCAAAACCCGCCGGCGCCGCAACCAGCCGGCGCACGAGGGCGACCAGCGCCGGCGAAAAGACCACCGCCAAGACGTCGGCCCGGGCCGCCAGCCCGCGAAGGGTCGCTGACACAAAGGTGATCGCCGCGAAGGCAGCAACCAAGACGGCGGTGACGAAGACCGCCGCGAAGAAGGCGGCGCCGAAGAAGGTGAGCACGTCGACATCCAGTCCTAAGCGGACACCGGCCATCAAGGCTGCGGCGAGCGATGCCGCGGCAGCACGCGAGGTGACCCGGCGCCGGAAGGCCAGCTGACCGACACAGGAGGCCCGCAGCCGCGGCTCTCCCTGCGCCAGAACGTCCGTCTGCTCCCGCGCGCCGCATGGGTGCTCTACGCCGGCACCTTCATCAACCGCTTCGGCAGCTTCGTTGCGGTGTTCCTGGTCCTGTTCATGACCCGCAAGGGCTTCAGCCCGGCCCAGGCAGGCCTGGCGGTGGGTGCCTTCGGGCTCGGCTCGATCCCCTCATCCGTCGTGTCGGGATATCTGGCGGACCGCATCGGCCGGCGGGAGACGATGATGCTCGCGTCGCTCCTTGGGGCCGTGTTCACAGTGGGGCTCGCGCTCGTGAGCAGCCTGCCCCTGCTGGTCCTGCTGTCCGGCCTGACCGGGCTTTCGAACCAGATGTTTCGCGCTCCGTCGCAGGCCATGCTGGCCGACCTCGTGCCCGAGGAGCGGCGCATGGCGGCGGTCGGCATTATGCGCCTAGCCATCAACGCGGGGTTCGCCGCCGGCCCCGCGGCGGCCGGGCTGCTGGCGGACCGCTCGTTCACCCTCCTCTTCATGGCCGACGCGGCGACCTCCCTGGCCTTCGGCCTGGTCGCGCTCCTGTGGCTGCCGCACGGTGCCCCCCGCAGCACCCACCCACCCGTCCGCGGCGAGGGTCTGCGTTCAATCACTGCCGACCGGCCGTTCCTACTCTTCCTGCTGGCGACCACAGCGGTCGCCGCGGTCTACGCGCAAACTTCGACCGCCTTCCCCCTGTGGGTCCACCAGAATGGCTTCAACAATGCCACCTACGGCCTGCTCATCGGCCTCAACGGGGCGATCATCGTCGTCGCCGAGCTCTTCCTGATCTCCTTCACCCAGCGCTTCCGAACACGCCCGGTGATCGTCGTTGGCTACCTCCTGGTCGCGGTCGGGTTCGCCGCTACGATCTTCGCCCACACCCTGCCAATCCTCGCGCTCACCGTGTTGATCTGGACCGCCGGCGAGATGACGGCCTTCCCGACCAGCGGCGTCCAGGTGGCCAATACCTCGCCGCGGCACCTGCGTGGTCGCTACCAGGGGGCGTGGGGCCTGTCCTGGGCGATCGGCTGGACGGTGGGCCCGACCCTCGGCAGCTGGCTCTACGAGCGCAACACCACCCTGCTTTGGCTGGGCTGCGGTGCGCTGGGCGCCATGTCCGCGCTCCTCGTCGCGCTGCTACCGGACCGCTCTGCGGCCCGAGTGGAGGCCGAACTGGCCGCCGAGCCCGCCTAGGATGAACAGAGTTCAAGATGACGCGGGTCGGTAGCGCCCCCGGCGGGGCCTGACGCCACGGGTGCGTTGCACCTGGGTTGACGGCCGGGTGGCTGCGCTCTCTGACGTTTAGTTCGTGACGTTCCCGGCCTCGACCTCAGCGATCCCTGCGAGGTGTCAGCCGCGCTGGCGCGGCTGGATCGCTTCGCACGCAACCCGGCACAACGCCCCCGCGGCGCCACCCGCCCCCGTTGAGACCTGACATCCCGTCCCCTTGATCTCCGCAGCGGATTCGGGATACGGAGACAGCGATAACCCTGCGGTTGCCGGGGTGGCGTCCCTGGCGCCCCGTCCGCCGCCGAGGGTTGCGCCAGGGGCGTCAGGGCCCCGGCTGTGGCGTCTTCGCTGTCGCCTTATCTCGGAAGCTGTACAACCTAGACTTCTCCGCTGAGATGGCGGACGAAGTGATCGAGCGACCGGCACGCCCCGAGGGCGGCCTGGCTGAGCTCCGCCGACAGCGCCTGGTCAACCTGCAGACGATGCGCGACCAGGGTGTCGAGCCGTACGCGCTCAACTACGACCGCACCCATTCGGTGGCCGCCGCCCGCGCCGACTTCCAGCGCGCCGGGGACGCACCCGACGCCCGCACCGGTCCAGTTCGGCTTGCCGGCCGCGTCACCCGGCATCGACCGCAGGGCAAAGTCGGTTTCGCCGACCTGGCCGACGAGTCCGGGCAGATCCAGCTGATGGCGCGCGCCGACACCCTCGGGGAGGCCGGTCACGCGCTGTTCAAGATGGTCGACCTGGGCGACATCGTCGGCGCCGAGGGGCACGTCATCCGCAGCCGCAGCGGCGAGGTCACGCTGGAGCTCACGGGCCTGCAGATGCTGACCAAAGCCCTGCGTCCGCTCCCGGACAAATGGCACGGCCTCAAGGATCCCGAACTGCGCTTTCGACAGCGCCACATCGACCTGATCGTCAACCCCGACTCGCGTCGCATGCTCGCGGTGCGGAGCCGGACGATCACCGCACTTCGGCGCTTCCTCGACGGCCGGGGGTTCCAGGAGGTGGAGACCCCGATGCTCCACCGTGTCGCCGGCGGCGCCGCGGCGCGGCCCTTCCTGACCCATCACAACACGCTCGACCTCGACCTCAAGCTGCGGATTGCCGTCGAGCTGCACCACAAGCGTCTGCTGATTGGTGGACTGGAGCGCATCTACGAGATCGGCCGGGCTTTTCGCAACGAGGGCATCGACGCCCAGCACAACCCGGAGTTCACCATCCTCGAGGCGTACCAGGCGTACAGCGATCTGGAGGGGATGGCGGAGCTCACCGAGAGCCTGGTGAAGGCCGCCGCGGCGGAGGTTCTCGGGGATGGCGCCGTGGAACATCAGCACCAGGGACAGACGATCGACCTCGCCGCCCCCTGGGTTCGGGCCGAGATGCTCGACCTGATCCACGAGAAGAACCCCGGCCTGGACCTGGCGGACGACGAGCAGCTTCGGGCGCATGCCTCCGACCTGGGCGCCGTGCCCCGCGCCCGAGATTGGGGTGAGTTGATATACGAGATCTTCGAGCGGTCGGTGGAGAAGACCCTGGTGCAGCCCACCCTGGTCATGGGCTTCCCGGTGTCGGTTTCGCCACTGGCGCGGCGGCGCCGAGATGACCCGCGCCTCGCGGAGCGCTTTGAGCTGTTCATCGCGGGTGGTGAGTACGCCAACGCGTTCTCGGAACTAACCGACCCCCTCGACCAGCGCTCCCGCTTCGAGCAGCAGCTCCAGGCGCAGGCGGCGGGTGATGAGGAGACCCACCCGATGGATGAGGACTTCATCGCCGCCCTGGAGCAGGGGATGCCCCCCGCGGGGGGAGTCGGCATGGGTGTCGACCGCCTGGTGATGCTGCTCGCGGGCGCGGCTCACATCCGCGAGGTGCTCGCCTTTCCCCTGATGCGCGACCGACCCACGGCCCCCGCCGACTGCCCCGAGGAGGCCTGAGCCGGTGCTGTCGCTGCAGTTCATCCGCGATCACCCGGAAGAGGTGCGCGCCGCGGCTGCGAACAAGGGCGTCGCGGACGCGCCGGTCGACCGCATCCTGGACCTCGACGCGCGCCTGCGGACGCTGATCCAGGAGACGGAGACCCGCGCCGCCGAGCAGAACCGCCTGTCGAAGGTGGCCGGGCCGCTGATCGGGCGGGCCCGTGCCGAGGGCCGGGACGCGGGCGAGATCCCGGAGCTCAAACAGCTCGAGGTCCTCAAGGCCGAGCTTCGGACCTTCGACCACCAGCGCGCCGAGGTCCAGCGGGAGCTCGAGGGCCTGCTCCTCGAGGTCCCCAACCTCCACGCACCGGAGGTGCCGGTGGCCCCTGACGAGTCGGGCAACGTCGAGGTCCGCACCTGGGGTGAGCGGCCGGCATTCGATTTCGCGCCGAAGTCCCACTACCAGATCGGTGAGGCGCTGGGCATCATGGACTTCGAGCGTGGCGCCAAGGTGGCCGGGTCGCGGTTCGTCTTCCTCAAGGGTCACGGGGCGCGCCTGGAGCGAGCTCTGGCGCAGTTCATGCTCGATGTACAGACGCGGCGCCACGGTTACCTGGAGGTGCAGCCTCCGTTCCTGGTCAACTCCGACGCCATGACCGGCACCGCCAACCTGCCGAAGTTCGCCGAGGATTCGTTCCGGGTCGCCGACCGCGACCTCTGGCTGGTGCCCACAGCCGAGGTGCCGGTGACCAACATGTACCGCGAGGAGATCCTTGATGGCGCGCTGCTGCCGCTGCGGCACGTCGCTTTTTCACCGTGTTTCAGATCTGAGGCGGGGGCCGCGGGAAGGGACACCAGGGGGTACGTTCGCCTGCACCAGTTCAACAAGGTCGAAATGGTCAAATGGACCACCCCGGAGTCGTCCGAGGCGGAGCATGAGGCGCTGACCCATGACGCGGAAATCGTGCTGCAGGAGCTGGGCCTGCCCTACCGCGTGCTGCTGATGTGCACCGGCGACATGGGTTTCGCGCAATACAAGAAGTTCGACATCGAGGCCTGGGCGCCGGGGCTGGACCGTTACCTGGAGGTCAGCTCATGCTCAAACTTCCGGGACTTCCAGGCTCGCCGGATGAATATCAGGTTCCGCGCCGAGGCGGGCGCGAAGCCGCAGTTCGTGCACACCATCAATGGCTCGGGCCTGGCATTGGTGCGAACGGTGTCGGCGTTGCTGGAGGTTCACCAGCAGGCTGACGGGTCGGTGCGGATACCCGAGGCGCTGCGCCCGTTCATGGACGGGACGGACTCCATTGGCTGACCTGACGCCCGATCAGGCGCCGATGGCGGCCCGCGCCACGGCCAGGATGTCGCCCATGGACCTGTGGGAGAGCACCCGCACGACGGGTTCGTCGATGGCCGCGTAGCGCTGTATCTGGGTGGCGATTCCGGAGGGGTCGGCCGCCGTGACCCCAACCGAGGCCGGCTCTGCACCCATGGCCTCGAAGTGCCTTTGGTAGTGGGGCATCTGGCCGTACATCGCAGCCTCCCGCCGCAGCCGCTCACCGGCTTCCGGCCCCAGGGCCGTCCTGACATAGCCGAAGATCGAGACCTCGCCAGGTCTCCTGCCCGCCTCAGCGACGCCCTCTTCAACCAGGGGACGGGCCCACGCCGCGCGCTCGGGGTCCATCCAGTTGAGGAGCACAGCGTCGCCCACCTCGCCGGCCAGGCGGCACATCTTCGGGCCCATCGCCGCGACCGCCACCTGGACCCCGGGCAGGTGGCTGCGCAGGCCGGCGACACCTTCACGTACCACCTTCAGCGGGGCATCGGTGAAACCGGCGCCGAGGCCGATGAGCACCCGGTCCAGCGGCAGGCCCAGCTCGGCAGCCCGGGCGGCGATGTCCTCTGGCTGGTGGCGGTCGAGCGCCATCACCCCCACGCACAGCCTGATCCGCCGGGACTGCTGCGCCCAGGCCCAGAGTTGCGAGAGCCCGTCGCCTGCCGGGCTGTCGTTGGTCCAGATCGAGTCGTAGCCGAGGTCCTCGGCCTGGGCGGCCAGGCCTGCCAACTGGTCGGGGTCAGAGCCCGCGGCGATCCCCAGTCCCAGTCGCACGTCTCAGCCGCCGTGGTGCCGCGATGCCATGCCCGGCATCCTATCCTTGTCTGGCTCTGGAGGGGTGTCCGAGTGGTTTAAGGTGACGGTCTTGAAAACCGTTGTGGGGAAACCCACCGCGAGTTCGAATCTCGCCCCCTCCGCCATTGTCATGTTTACCGATAGCGAGTGGCCTGGCTCTGTCCGACGAGCGCGGGGGCTCTTCGCCAGACGGCGCGGTCGCGAGCGAATGGCGGGCTGCGGCTGACCGCGGACGCCGACCTGGCCAGGCTCGCCGCCGAGCGGCTCGGGCGGCCGGGATTCGATGACTTCGCGACGCGTGTGGGAGCGGCGCCCCGGGGCCCTGATGCGGCTAGCGCTGGCCTGGCAGTCGGTAGGGGCCGCGTCGTTCGAGGTGATGGAAGGACCCGCCTGGCAGCCTCCACGCGATGAGATCGAAGAGGGTGCGGCGGCGCTGCGGTCGGTACTGCGTCGCTTCTCGGTACGAGGCGAGCGCGTCACCAACCCGAAGCCGGGGTCCAGCTCCGTTACGGTCGCGACGGCCTGTAGTACCTGTGTCTTTACCGCTCGGGAATGTGGGAGGTCCACGACCCGCCCGAGGCGGACCCTCAACGGCTCATACCTCTGGTGACCCGGCGTACAGGCGCCGGTGCCCCACCTTGCTACCCGACACGCTACCGCGGTAGGATCACAGGTATGAAGGTTAGCGTCAGCCTGCCGACCGACGACGTCGATTTCCTGGATTCCTACGCCCGCGCCCAGGGCTACGACTCGCGGTCGGCGGTTCTACATCAGGCAGTCCGACTGCTGCGCACGTCTGAGCTCGGTCCCGCCTACGCCGATGCATGGCGCGAGTGGAGTGATTCTGGAGAGGCTAGCGTCTGGGAGACGACCGCTGGGGACGGCAGCAAAGACTGAATGAAGCGCGGTGAGATCCGGCTGGTCGATCTCGATCCAGCACGCGGCGCGGAAGCCAACAAGCGGCGACCGGCGGTGATCGTGAGCAACGACGGCGCGAACTCGACCGCGACGACGCTGCGTAGGGGCGTCATCACCGTGGTGCCCATTACGTCGAACGTCGAGCGCGTCTATCCCTTTCAAGTTCACTTGCGGGCCACCGAGACCGGCCTCGCGCGTGACTCAAAGGCCCAGGCTGAACAGGTTCGCTCGATTGCAGTCGAGCGCATTGGCCACCGGATCGGAGCTCTGCCGGCTCCAGTTATGGCCCAAGTCGATGAGGCGCTCAGGCTGCACCTCGGCCTGTAATCCCCAGTCCGCCAACGACTCGAAGAGTTCGAAAAGTGTCAAGTGACTCCCGGACCCACCAAGCCGGCGCCTGTCACGCGCCTCGTCATGGTGATGTGACGAGCCGCCGCCGCCCCGTTACCGTCACTACGTGGACCTCGCTCCAACCCGGGCGCAGGTTGGATTCATGAAACATGATGTTCCTGCAGCCGCCCGTCAGCTCGCCGAGGACCCCACCGCCCTGCTGGGCGACCCCTGGGCCGACCTCGAGCCGCCCTGTGCCCACCCGCGAGCGCGCCGCGCGCTCACCGCTGTCTGGCCATTCCATCGTCAACACCTGCGTCAACACCTGCGCCAACACCTGCACCGCCAAAAGGCGAGCAGGCAAACGCTAGCCTTGGTGGGTGAGCAGCCCATTTTCCGTTCGCCCGGTAACCGCGCATGAGTACGACGACTACGGACGGTGCGTGGCCCTGGCGTTTGGCGGTGACTACGACCCGGAGGAACAGGCCCGCGAACTTGCGCTGATCCCGGTCGAGGACACCCTCGCAGCTTTTGAGGGAGATCGACTGGTGGGGACAGAGGGGGTCTATCGAATGACGCCCTCTCGCCGGGAATGGTCCTCGATGTTCAGGATCTGGCCGCCATCTACCTGAGCGGTGCATGCCCGTCTGCCCTGGCCCGCGCGGGCCGGCTTGACGAGGAGGTAACGGGTACCCTACAACTCGCAGACGCCGCGTTTATGGTCTCCCGAGCGCCTTGGTGTGACAGGGTTTTCTAGCGATTGCGACACCGAATTGTGACATCAGCGAGCAGGTTTGTGGTTCGCTCAGCGTCATAGCTGTAACGGGAGTTTTCCCGCGAATACATAAACAACCTGACAGTCGGACTGTCACTAGTCACAACAAGGAGAACTCGCTTGGCTTCATCGGTCCACCGCTTCAACCCCGCACTCGGCGGTCGAGGCTGGCGCGTCACAACCCTTCTTGCGGTGGCTGTGCTGCTGCAGGTGGTGGCGGGCGTGCTCTTCTTCGGCACTCGCTCCTCCCAGGCCTGGTTCGGCAGTGGAAGCTGCCCGATGCCGGGCGGCTTCGTATCGGGGCAGAAATGCCTCGCGGTCGACGCCAACGGCGTCGAGGTGCCATGGAAGGGAGAGATCATCCTCCCCGCAGGCACCAACAGCCTCAGTGACCACGCCTTCTTCACCGGCAACAAGGCGATCGCCGGGGACTATCAGCTGCAACTGGTCGAGGACAACGGGTCCTGCTGCACGGTCTACCAGACCGTCGACTACACCGTCTCCGCGACCGGCGCAACCACCCCGGCGTCGTTCAAGCTCAACGACGCGGTTCTCACCGAGGCCCACACCCACCACGCGGTTGGGACCGGCGGCCTGGTCGGCTACTTCCTGTACATCAGCAATCCGACCGCCATCCCGGCGGGTGCCGATTGCCAGAATGTGGTCAGCTTCCTCGACGCCAGCGGCGGCAGCCTCGGCACCGGGACCTCGGGCTCCGGCGAGAAGTGCAACACCCCCACGCCGGTTCCAGGAACCGGCGCCCTCGGCGGCCACATCATCGACTGCACCTCCGGGGTCGCCGCGATGACTGACATCACGCCCGCCGGCAGCATCGCGGTCAGCGGCCCGCTGAGCAAGGCCGGCGCGCCGAATGCGATCAGCTACAACCCCGTTCCCACCGGCGTCTACACCGAGACCGCCACCGCCCCCGCGGGGTATCACTTCACCTACAACTGCCCCAATCCCAAGGGCGCGAGCGCGGCCAAGGACAACCAGGCCGTCGCCAGCGTGACCGTCCCGCTGCAGGGACTGGGTGAGGGCTGGTTCTACGTGGAGCAGGACAAGGGCGTCCTCGCAGCCCACGTCATCGACTGCACCGGCGGCACCGCCGCCCCGTCTGACCTCGCCGGCGCCATGGTGGGCGTCACCAAGGGCGCGCTGAACGCGACCTACAGCAAGGCGCCCGGACAGGCCCCGCAGCAGTGGTCGGTTCCCGCCGACACCTACACCGTGGTGGCCTCGGCACCTGCCGGCTACAAGTTCGTCGAGTGCGGCCACCCCGGCAGCACCAACACAGCCAACGTGGCGGTTCCCGCGAACGGGTCTGGCGGAGTCACCTTCTGGGTGGCCCACGAGACCGGTGACCTTGCCGGCCACATCTACGACTGCGCCACGACCGCCACCACGACCGAGGTGCCGGGTGGCACCCTGTCCGCCGCGGGCGTGACCACGACCGCGGTGTCCAATCCCATGGCCCCGGTCACCGTCAACAGCAACACCGCCCCCGGGTACACCGTGACCGGCAGCGCCCCCACGGGTTACCACTTCGTCACCTGCGGCACCACCAACAGCCCGGCCAACAGCGCGGTTGTCCCGGTGCCCGCCAACGGACATGGCGTGGCGGTGCTCTACGTCCAGCACGACACCGGTGACCTTGCCGGTCACATCTACGACTGCGCGACGACCGCCACCAAGACCGAGGTGCCCGCCGGCACCCTGTCAGCGGCGGGCGTGACCACGACCCCAGTCGCCAACCCGATGGTGCCCACGACTGTCAACTCCGGCACCTACGCGGTGACCGCGACCGCCCCGACCGGCTATCACCTGGTGGCCTGCGGCGCCAACAAGACCGATAGCAACAAGCAGTCGGTTATCGTGCCCGCCAACGGACACGGTGTGGCTGTCTTCTACGTACGCAAGAACCCCGTTGTGACCCCGCCCGGCGGTGGCGGCCTCGGCGCCGGCACCCCGCCCGGCGGTGGCGGCCTTGGTGCCGGCACCCCGCCAGTCGGTGGCACGCAGGGCGTGACCACCAGCAACAACCCGTTGGCCCAGGTGTTCGCGGCAGTGACCGGCGTCAAGGGGGCCGCGACCAGCCAGCCGAACACCGGCCGCGCCGACCTGGCCCGCAACGCGGTCATCGCGATCGTGCTCCTGCTTGCAGGGGCCGGGCTGATCATCGGCGCTCGCCGTAGGGCGCGCGCCTAAGACCCCGCTGACCCAGTCCAGCGCTGGAGGTCGGGCCGAGCGGCCCGGCCTCCTTTTTCTTGGTCTTCAACCGTGGCCGTAACCGATCCATGGGCTACAGGCTTAAGGTCTAAGGTGCAGGCTGTTGCATTTGTCGGGGGTCGGAGACCGCGGCTCTGCCCGGTCCGCACGTTGCACCAAGCCACCCTGGGAGAACACAAGACGAGATGACGCAGGTCTGCGTGACTGGCATGGGCGCCATTACCCCCGTGGGAAACGACATCGCTGAGACCTGGGGAGCGCTGGTTGAGGGCGCGTCGGGGATCGCGCCGGTGCGACAGTTCGACCCCTCGCGGCTGTCGACGCGCATCGCCGGCGAGGTGAAGAATTTCGACCCCGAACAGGTCCTGGGACGTAAGGGCGCGCACCGGATGGCGCGCTTCACTCAGCTCGCTGTTGTCGCCAGCCGCGAGGCGGTCGAAAACGCGGCGCTGGAGTTTTCCACGCTGGACCCAGAACGCGTCGGGGTGCTGATCGCGTCGGGCGTCGGCGGGCTTGCGGAAATCGAAAACGCCACCCGCGTCCTGGACAAGGACGGCCCGCGCCGGGTCAGCCCGCTGGTGATCCCGATGATGATCGGCGACATGGCGTCGGGAAATGTGGC
Source organism: Candidatus Dormibacteria bacterium (assembly GCA_050998755.1). Lineage (GTDB taxonomy): Bacteria > Chloroflexota > Dormibacteria > DASZGP01 > DASZGP01 > JAXDLW01. The sequence goes on along the minus strand of JBPCPW010000090.1, from coordinate 17,252 downwards.
GATCGAGTTCGGGTTGCGTGGACCCAATTTCGGCCTGGTTTCCGCGTGCGCCTCTGGGGCGCACGGGTTGGGCGAGGCCGCGGCGATCATCGCGCGCGGCGATGCCGACGTGATGCTGGCCGGAGGCGCCGAGTCGGCGATCACCGAGCTGGCGCTGGCGGCCTTCATCGCCGCGCGCACCCTGAGCGCTCGCAACGATGAACCGCAGCGCGCCAGCCGCCCGTTCGACGCAGGCCGCGACGGGTTCGTGATTGCCGAAGGCGCCGCCGTCCTGGTGCTGGAGTCGCTGGAGCACGCTTTGCGCCGCGGTGCGGTGCCGCTGGCGATCCTCAGCGGCTATGCCGCCACCGCCGACGCCTACCACATCACCGCCCCCGACCCCGAGGGCAGGGGCGCGGTGACCGCGATGCGCCGAGCCCTGGCCCGGGCGAGCGTGAATCCCTCCGAGATCGGTTATATCAACGCCCACGGCACCTCCACGGAGCTCAACGACCGCACCGAGGCGCGCGCCATCCGGGAGGTCTTCGGGGATGGCAACGGGAAGCTTGGGCCCCCGGTCAGCAGCACCAAGTCAATGACCGGCCACCTGCTGGGTGCCGCGGGAGCCCTGGAGGCCGTGGTCTGCGTGAAGGCGATAGAGACCGGGCAGGTACCCCCGACCATCAACCTGGAAGCCGTCGACGCCGATTGCCAGCTGGACCATGTGCTGCAGACACGCCGCGTGCCCGTCGCCCATGCTCTGAGCAATTCGTTCGGCTTTGGCGGACACAACGCCACCCTGGTGTTCTCCAGCGCGGAGGCCAACGGTGCCTGAGATCGCCTACAGTGCAGGTCCGCAGCGAGCCGCGTTTCTGGGCTTCGGGGGTTATGTGCCCGAGGAGCGCCTGACCAACGAGGACCTCACTCACCGTATCGACACCTCCGATCAGTGGATCCGCCAGCGCACCGGCATCGCCGAGCGCCGGATCGGCGCCGGGATGACCACCGCGGAGATGGCACTACCGGCAGCTCGCAGCGCACTCCGGTCCGCCGAGGTCCTGCCCACCGAGATCGACCTCATCGTCGTCGGCACCAGCACCCCGGATCGCCCCTTCCCGTCGGTGTCCTGTGAACTTCAACGCATGATCGGCAACACCTCGGCGATGTCGATCGACCTCCTCGCCGCCTGCACCAGCTGGCTGTACGCGGTCTCTGTAGCCGAGAGGTTCATCGCCAGCGGCGCCAGTCAACGGGCGCTGGTGGTGGGCTCCGAGGTCATGTCCCGGCTGATGGATTACACCGACCGCGGCACGTGCATCCTGTTTGGAGACGGCGCCGGCGCGGCGGTCATGGGACCGTCGGAGGCCGGAGGCATCCTCAGCTTCGTCAGTGGCGCCGACGGCCGGCAGGCGGAGTTGATTCGCTGTGAACCGCAGGACGCCGCGGGGACGGCAATGTTCCTCCGCATGGATGGCCAGGAGACCTTCCGGGTGGCGCCCCGGACGATGGAATTGGCCTGCCGGGCGGCGTGCGACAAGGCGGGTGTGGCAATAGAGGACATCACGCTGGTGGTGCCGCACCAGGCCAACTCCCGAATCGTCGAGGTCCTGGCCAAACGGTTGGGTCGTCCGCTCGACATCTTCCTGACCAACATTGCGCGGTACGGCAACACGTCATCGGCCTCCATCCCCCTGGTCCTGGATGAGGCGGCTGCTGCGGGGCGGATGACCGACGGGGACCTGGTCCTGCTGGTGGCCTTTGGGGCCGGGTTGACGTGGTCGGCGACGGTGGTCAGGTGGGGCTCTTGAGCCGGTCCATGAAGGTGGAGCACGAGATGCCCGCGGTGGTCGCCGCCAAACCCTGTCCACGTTGCGGAGGTTGCCTCACCGGGGAGGCCATTGCAGCCAATGCCGGGCTCTGCCCCGAATGCGGGCATCACTATCGCCTGGGGGCCCGGGAGCGCCTGCGGCAACTCCTGGATCCCGAGAGTTTCCACGAGTGGGACCGTGACCTTCGGCCGACAGACCCCCTCGATTTCGTCGACCTGATCCCCTACACGGAACGTCTCACGGTGGCCCAGGAGCGCACCCGGCTGAATGACGCAGTCCTCACTGGCGAAGGATTCATCCTGCAGGAGCGTGTGGGCATCGCGGTGATGGATTTCGGGTATGTCGGTGGCAGCATGGGCCAGGTCGTGGGCGAACGTGTCGCGCGGGCGATGGAGCGTTCGGCCGCGCGTACGATGCCGTTCATCGCAGTGACCGCGTCGGGTGGGGCGCGGATGCAGGAGGGGATCCTGTCCCTGATGCAGATGGCCAAGACCAGCATCGCTCGGTCGCGCCTGGCCGAGGTTCCGGTGCTCTATGTCAGCGTCCTCACCGACCCCACGATGGGTGGCGTGATGGCGTCGTTTGCCTCCAGTGCCGACGTCATCCTGGCCGAGCCCGGGGCAATGATCGGATTTGCTGGTGAGCGGGTGATCACCCAGGCCACGCACGAAGCGGTACCGGAGGGCTTCCAGACGTCCGAGTTCATGCTGGAGCACGGCTTCGTCGACCGGGTCGTGGACCGCCGCGACCTGCGCACCGCGCTGGCGCGGCTGGTCGCCATGTACCCGGTTCCCAGGTCGGCCGCCGCGACCACCGAGATCCGCGCGTGAACACCTGGGCGACCGTGGAGCTGGCCCGGCACGAGGACCGGCCGTACTCGCTTGACTACATCGAGCGGATGACTGAGGACTTCTTCGAGCTGCATGGCGACAGGGATGGGGGCGAAGACCACGCGATCGTCGGCGGACCGGCGCGCATGGGGGGACTGCCGGTGATGATCGTCGGTCACCAGAAGGGCCGCACGATGGCCGAACGGCAGTATCGCAACTACGGTATGGCGCATCCCGAGGGCTACCGCAAGTCGATGCGTTTGATGCGCCAGGCGGAACGTTTCGGGGTCCCGGTGCTGGCGATGATCGACACCCCGGGCGCGTACCCCGGCGTCGGCGCGGAACGCTCCGGGCAGGCATGGGCGATCTCCGAGAGCCTGGTGGTGCAATCCGAGCTCCGCGTTCCCATCGTCAGCGTGGTGATCGGGGAGGGGGGTAGCGGTGGCGCCCTGGCCATGGCCCTGGGCGACCGCGTCCTGATGCTGGAGAACGCCATCTACTCGGTGGCTTCGCCCGAGGCCTGTGCGGCGATCACCTGGCGCGACGCCAACAAGAAGAAGGAGGCGGCGGCCGCCTTGCGCCTGACCAGCGCGGATGCGGTCGAACTGGGGATAGTCGACGAGGTGGTACCCGAGCCGGTCCCGGCCCACCTCGACCTCGACGGCGCCGCCCAACGCCTTGCCGCTGTCGTCACCCGGCACCTGGAAGAGCTGTCGCACTTCTCGCTCGACCGCCTGCTCGGTTCTCGGTACTGGCGGTTCCGCCGCCCAATTTAGTGGGCCGGGCCGCCTTGGTCACCGGAGGTCGCGCGGCGTCGGTGCGGCGGCGGCCAACGACGACCTGCGGTCAGGTGACGTGGTGGTGGTGGGCGGAAGCCTGGACCTGCTCGCAGCTCAACTCAACCACGACTCTTGTGGCTGACGGAGAATTGGCTGGATGGTAGAGATGGTGCAACCCGCGGTGCAGCGGTTGGGAGTGGTGGGCGGGGGCCTGATGGGCTCGGGCATTGCCGAAGTGGCGGCGCGATCAGGGTTGTCCACTCTCATCCGTGAGCCCACCGAGGAGCTTCTGCAGGGGGCGCGGAAGCGCCTGGAACGATCCATGGACTCGGCGGTCCGCCGAGGCAAGCTCAGCCGCGATGACCACGCCGCGGCCCTCGGCCGGATAGCGTTCGTGACCCGTTTCGAGGACCTCGCCGATTGCGACGTCGTGGTCGAGGCCGTGCCTGAAAAGCTCGATCTCAAGCGGGAGATCTTCGCGGCGCTGGATGACGCGTGCCACCCGGGCACCATCCTGGCGTCCAACACCTCGTCGATCCCCATCGCCGAACTGGCCGGTGCGACCAGGCGCCCAGGCCACGTCCTCGGCCTGCATTTCTTCAGCCCGGTGCCGGTAATGAGCCTGCTGGAGCTGGTGCGCGCTCTGCGCACCAGTGACGAGGCCGTGGCTGTAGGCAGGAGCCTTGGGGAGCAGATGGGTAAGCAGGTCATCCAGACCAAGGACCGGGCCGGGTTCATCGTGAACATGCTGCTCATCCCCTACCTGGTCGCTGCAATTCGAATGTTCGAGGAGGGTTTTGCCACCCGGGAGGACATCGATGCCGGCATGCGGCTGGGTTGCGCGCACCCCATGGGGCCCCTGCAGCTGGCCGACTTCATCGGCCTGGACGTGACCTACGAGGTCTGCAACTCCCTGTTCGAAGAATTCAAGGACCCCGCCTATGCGCCCCCGCCACTGCTCAAGCGGATGCTGGCCGCGGGCATGCTGGGCCGCAAGTCGAATCTGGGGTTCTACACCTACGGCTGACGCGCAAGGGGCCGTCAGTAGGGTGCCGGTCAGACGGGGAAGCGCTTCTCCGGCATCGGCGGCGGGACGGCAACCTTCACCGTCCTTGCCGTGCGCTGTCCGCTGGCGATGACCTCCACCTCCCACCCCTCGTTGGCCCAGGTCCGAGCAACATCGCGGGCGTGCCGCTCGTCGGCGTAGACCCGCGAGGAGGCTGGACCCTCGCCGGTCCTGAATCGCCGGATCACGACAAAGCCCACGGCCCTATTGTGAACCCGCCTGGTCTCAAGGGCAACACCGCTGGTCTCCGTTGTCGCAATACTGACAAAGCGCATTCGGCGTCCGCCCAGGATACGAATTGGATCGGACGCGCCACCCGGGGCTAGACTGACGAGCGCAACCGCAGGAGGTACCACCGCCATGAGCATCACCGCCACGCCACCATCTGAAACCGCCGCCGCGGACTTCAAAAACGACATCGACGCGCAGGTCGCGACGCTCCAGGAGCGCAGGGACGCGTGGGCGGCTCTCAGCGTCGGGCGGCGTATCGAGTACCTGGGCGAGATCCGTCAGCGCGCCCATGATTCGGCGCGCCGCTGGGTCGAGGCCGCCTGCCGTGCCAAGGGCCTGGGATTCGATTCCCCGGCCGCCGGCGAGGAATGGGCCTCAGGTCCGTGGGCGCTGATATTCGGCCTCAATCGATATCTGGAGTCGCTGCGCCAGGTTGCGGCCGACGGCACCACCAGCGTCAAGAGCAAAGATGTCCGCACCCGACCCGACGGCCAGGTGGTGGTCAAGGTCTTCCCGGAGAACGCCATCGACAACTTCCTGCTCAATGGCGTCCACGGCGAGGTCTGGATGGAGCCCGGGGTGACCGCCGCGAACCTTGCCCAGAACATGGGGTCCGCCTACCGCACGCGTCCCGAGCATGGCGCCGTCTCGCTGGTCCTGGGGGCCGGCAACATCTCCAGCATCGCACCAATGGATGTGCTGCACAAACTGCTCACCGAGCACAGCGTGGTGCTTTTGAAGATGAACCCGGTCAACGACTACCTTGGCCCGATCTTCGAGGATGTCTTCCAGCCCCTGATCCGCGACGGGTACCTGGCGATGACCTATGGCGGCGTGGAGGTGGGCGAGTACATCACCGGCCACCCCGGGATCGAGGAGATCCACATGACGGGCAGCGACAAGACCCACGATGCCATCGTCTGGGGTCCCGGTCCGGAGGGTGCGGAGCGCAAGAAGACGGGCAAGCCCCTCAACTCGCGCCGGATGACCAGCGAACTCGGGAATGTCAGCCCGCTGATCGTGGTGCCGGGACCCTGGGATGAGGGTGACATCCGCTTCCAGGCCGAGCACATTGTGACCACCAAGTTGCACAACGCCGGTTTCAACTGCATCGGCACCCAGGTGGTGGTGATGCCAGAGAACTGGGACAAGGCCGACGCCCTTTTATCAAAGGTGGCCGAGATCATGGGCCAGGCGCCGGCGCGCAAGGCCTACTATCCCGGCGCGGCGCAGCGCCAGGAGGGCATCGTCAAGAGCCACGGTCATGCCCGCATTGTGGATGACCGCCCCGCCAACGAGGTGCCGCGGACCCTGGTCGCCGGGTTGGACAGCAAGGACGCTGCCGAGACCCTCTTCCGCCAGGAGTGCTTCGTCAGCGTGCTCAGCACGACCACGATTCCCGGCGACGGGCCGATCGAGTTCCTGCGCAATGCCGTGAAGTTCTGCAACGAGAACCTCTGGGGCACCTTGGGGGCGGTGGTACTCATCCACCCCGCGACCATCAAGGACATGGGGCCGGCGTTCGAGGACGCCATCGCCGACTTGAAATACGGCACTGTGGGCATCAACATGTGGTCGGGGGTCGGCTTCCTGTTGTCCCAGCTACCGTGGGGCGCCTACCCCGGGCACACCCTGGAGGACGTGCAGAGCGGAATGGGCTGGGTGCACAACACCAAGCTGTTTGACCGCCCGCAGAAGAGCGTGATCTACGGCCCGTTCTACGCCTACCCGCGGAGCATGACCAAGGGTTCGATGAGCATGCTTCCCAAGCCTCCCTGGTTCGTGCTGAACAAGCAGGGCCACAACGTGCAGCGACGGTTCACCGACTTCGAGTTCGATCGCAACCCGGCGCGCATTCCAGGCATCCTGGCGGATGCCATGAGGGGCTGACCCCTTAGCGAATTGACGGCGCGGAGGGGCTCGGGGTGGCCCCTCCTGCCGGGGCGCGGTAGCGCAGCGGGCCGTTGAGAGCGAGGATTACAAAGACGGCGATGATCCCCAGGGCGAGGACTGCGCCCAGGATGTAAAAGATCTCCCGGGGCTCCTCCGGCACCGCGACCGTCTCCTCCTCCGGGTCGTCGGTCATCGGGATCACGTCATCCGGGAGCGGTTTCGCCTCGAACGTCCGGTATGTCCCGGAGGAGAAATGCTCCTGGAGTTCCTGCATCACCTCCCGGATCTGGGTGGGGCTCAGGGGAGGGCGCCTGGGCTGGGTCGCCGCCTCCGTGCCGCCCGAGATAGCGGTGGCGACCGGCGGGCTATAGACCGCCGGGGCCCGGCTGTCCGTCGGGGGTGTCGAGGTGCTCGGGCCAATCGCCTGCTCCTCGTCGTCAGGCAGCCGGTCCACCAACTCTTTGTCGCGGTACAGACGGGACAGGGCGCGGGGGTCGGGCAATGACTCAGTACGGTCGAGGAGGGCGTCGACGCGATGGGTCTCGGCATTAGGGGGGGCGGCGGCGGCGGCCTGCGCGGCGAGGGATCTCTCCTTCGCCGCGGCGAGGATGGTCTTGAGCTTGTCGCTACTCTGAGACGACACGGTTTCTCGCTGCGGGCCGGGCCGCGGCTATCATGGCCGTTGCAACATGAGCAACGTCATCGCCGTCGCCAGCAGTAAGGGTGGTGTGGGCAAGACCACGACCTCTTTCTCGCTGGCCTCGGCGGCCTCCTCGTGGGGCTCGGTTATGGTCATCGACCTCGACCCGTCGATATCCCTGACCACGCAGATGAAGCTCCCCATCACCGGGGCGACTATAGAAGATGTGGTTACCGGCAAGTGCGCGCTCGAGGATGCGCTGGTCGCCACGTCGGAGGGCCTGTTGGCCGTTCCTGGTAGCCGCGAGATGTACAAACACCAGGTCACCGAGCAGCAGCTGACGGACATCTTCGGGGCCGCCCTGGGGGAGGTGGATCACATCATCCTCGACACTCGGCCCGCGCTTGAGGCGCTTGGCGGCCCGATGCAATTCGCGACCAAGGTTGTGATCCCCACCTACCTCGACGGGGTGTCGATGCCGGTAACCGCGGACACCATCCACCTGGCCCTGGAGCTCGGCGTGGCCGGCAAGGTTTCCGGGGTGTTGGCGACCAACGTCCGCCGGCCCCTGACCAAGCTGGCGCGCGACCTCTATGAGAGCCTGCAGTCATCCGGCGTGGGGCTTGAATGCGTCGTCTGGAACACCGTCCAGTGGCCGACGGCGCTGGCATCCGGCGGCCTGTCCGGGTTTCCCGACCTCAAGCAGGCGGCCGACGAGGTCTTCATGGAGGTGTCCAAACGGACCGCTCCGGAAAAGGCGCTCAGGCTTTACGCGGAGGCCTGGCGAAAGGTCGAGTAGGGGACGCGACCGGTAGGGCCCGCGGCGGGGCCTGACGCCACGGGGGCGTTGCACCTGGCTTGACGGCCGGGTGGCGACGCTCTCTGACTTTTAGTTCGTGACGTTCCCGGCCTCGACCTCAGCGATCCCTGGAGGTGTCAGCCGCGCCAGCGCGGCTGGATCGCTTCGGACGGGAGCAAGGAAGTTGCAGGTCCAGATGGGCTGCATTGGACGGTGCAGGCTGTCGAAGGGAATGAACCGCCTGGCGGCGTACGCCGGACAATCGCAGAAGTCCTCAGGAAAGGGGCGAGGGTAGGCGCCGCGCCACTCACCTCACTGCCCTCCGGCGGCCCGGGGGCGGGTGCGCGAGCGGCTCTTGGGTTCTCGAGTTTTCGCCGGGGCGGTCGCGCGGGCTGTCTTGGGACCTGTCTTGAGATCTGTCTTGGGGATCTTGGTGCTTGCCTTTTTCGCGGCGCCCACAGTCCTGGGTCTTCGCGCCTGGACCTTCGGGGTTGCAGCTTCAGACGAAGTGGAGCTGGACCCGCCGCTCTTCTCCTCTCGCTCCACCAGCTCGCGCTTGAGAACCTTGCCGGTGGGGTTGCGTGGGAGCTGGTCCAGGAACTCGACGTCCCGGGGTACCTTGTACCTTGCGAGGTTGGCCCTGACGTAGGACTTCAGCTCCTCCTCGGTGACGCCGGCGCCCTTCTTCTTGACGACGAACGCCTTCAGGCGCTGCCCGTACTGAGGGTCCTTGACCCCGATCAGCGCCACGTCCTCCACGGACTTGTGCCGGTGGAGGACATCCTCGATCTCACGGGGGAACACGTTCTCGCCACCGGACACGATCATCTCGTCGTCGCGCCCTTCGATGAACAGGCGACCGTCCTTATCGAAACGGCCCATGTCGCCGGTGCTCATCAGGCCGTCGATGGCGGCCTTGGTACCGCCCCCGGTATAGCCCTCGAACTCGAATTGGTTGGCCACGAAGATGCGCCCGGTCTGGCCGGGCGCCACCTCCTTATCCTTGTTATCGAAGAGACGCACCACGGTGTTCCAGGGCGGCTTGCCCGCCGTCCCTGGGGCCGCCCGTAGGTCCTCCGGGGTGGCGATGGTCGCCCATGCCACCTCGGTTGAGCCATAGAGGTTGTAGAGCGTGTCCCCAAATTCATCCATCCACTTGGTGGCCAGTTCCCCCGGTAGGGCGGAGCCGCTGGCAGCCACGATCCTCAGCGTCGATGTGTCGTACTTCCGCCTGGTCCGCGGGGGCAACTCGAGGATGCGCTGCATCATCACCGGGACCACGGCGAGGACCGTCGCGCCAGTGTTCTCGATCGCCGCCAGTGTGTCCTCCGGGTCGAACTTGCGCTGCACGATATATGTCGACGACATCAGCATCCCCAGCGTGAAGTGCGCGAAGCCCCACGAGTGGAACAATGGGGCCGCGATCAGGGTACGGTCGCGGGCGCGGAGCGGGATGGAGGAGAGCAGGGCGACGGCGGGGTCCATGGTCTTCGGTTGTGACCGCGCCGCGCCCTTTGGGGTGCCCGTCGTTCCAGACGTCAGGATCACCACCTTCCCTGGTTCCTTTGGCGGTGAGACGGAACCCTGGTTTCCCTCCTCGATCAGCTGCTCAAGGGTGGGGTCGGTGATGCGCTCGCCGCGGTGCCAGGCGACAAACCGCTTCCTGCCCCGGCGCGCACCGCCGATCAGCTCGCCAAACTCGGCGTCATAGATGATCGCCTCCGCATTCTCCCGCTTGACCACCTCATTGAGTTGCGGCCCGGCGAAGGAGGTGTTCAAAAGCAGGGTGTTCGCGCCTACCTTGGACAGGGCGACTATCGACTCCATGAATCCCCGGTGGTTGCGGCACATGACCGCCACGTTGTCGTCGTGGCCGATCCCCGCCTCGATCAGCGAGTGGGCCAGGGCGTTGGTGCGACGATTGACCTGGTCGAAGGTCAGCGTCCCGATCTCGTCGAGGATCGCCGGCTCATCTGGATACCGGGCGGCGGCGGCCTCGAACCCGGCAGCGGGCGTGTTGCCCCAGCGGAGCATGGCGAGAAAGGCACGAGCGGTGCGATCGGGTCGCTCCGGCACCCGGATGAACCCGGTCTCGGCGAGCACCCGGGTGGCATGGATACGTTTCTGCACTTCATTCAAAAGGCGGTCGGGCCGAGCCGCTGCGACCACCCTGCCGGGGAGTTCTGTCAGGTCCATTTAGGCGCTCCTTTGTTTCGGGCCGGCACCGATGCCGATGAGTTCGGGCCACTTGGATTCTGGGACTCCCTCCGGCCGTCGTACCCGATCCGGCTCGCCCTGCGGAAGGTCGCCCAGGAGGGTCCAGTTGTCTGCCTGCCGGACCTGTGCGGTCACGGTCTGCACGGCCATCTCGATGACCTCGTTGCGGCGGCGGCCGCTCATGTAGTTGTTGCCCATGATCTTCAGGTCAGGCACGGTCGGCTGCACCAGGACCACCTCGGTGCCACGCTCGCGCAGGGTCCGGGCCTCGGCGGCCAACCGGCGCCCGGCGCCCGACCGGATCAGCGCTCCCACGCGGGCCGCCGGCTTGAGGCCGTGGGGGCGGTGGCGTGAGGACATCGGGTTCAGGCAGATGACCAGGTCGAGCTTCTCTTCCTGTAGAACGTCCAGGTTCGACACCGAGTGGACGCCACCATCCAGGTACTGCCGCCCCGCGATGGTCACCGGGTGGTAGAAGCCGGGAACCGCGCAAGATGCGGCGACGGCGTCGGCGAGGTCCGCGCGGGGAGCGCCGGGGCTGCCGAACGCGACGCGTTTCAGGCTGGCATAGTCCGCGGCGACTGCCCAGTAGTTGGGGTGCGGCGCCCACCCGGTCGGGACGACGCGACGAATGACATCCTTGAGCGGCTCGGTGGAGATGAACCCGCGCGGGCCGAGGGCCACCAGGCTGCCGATCGGCGGCAGCGACCTCGGGTTGACCAGCAGCCGGCGGGCCAGCTCGGGCGACCCCAACAGCATGCGCGGCCATGCTCGATGCAGGGTGTAGCGCGCGCCGCCGGATCGGTCGGCGCTCTCTGCCGGCCGGCCGGCAGCGTCAACCAGCCCGTCGAACGACTCGCCCCCGGAGTGCGCGATCATGAACCACGGGGGCACGCCCGAGGCCAGCAGCGCCCCCATCATGCTCCCGGCCGATGTGCCCACGATGTAGTCGGCCGTCGCCGGGTCCCACCCGGTGGCCGTGGCCAGCGCGTACAGCGCACCGGTGATCCAGGCGCCGCCCATCACACCGCCGGCTCCCAGTACCAGGCCCACCCTCATCTTTCTGCCTGACGCCTTGCCCACTTTCCTCCCAGCACAGGTGTCGCTTTTCAAGGGGAGCACGCGGTCCAAACCGCCACCCGGAAAAAGTGGCCTCCCGCCAGCTGAACATGCTACATTGGCGCCGCGACCATGCCGCCGTGGTTGCGCAAAATGAACGCAGCCAACGCCGCTCCAGATCCCGGGTCGAAGGCCCTTCTCGACTTCCTGGAGGGCCGCGGGACCGCCGCCGCGGGACAGCGGGCCGTACTCACCCCGGATCTCCGCAACGTGCCCGGGATCCGTGGTGCCGGGGCGCCGAGGGTGGCGCTGCGGATGGATGGCCCCGACGCCTGGTCCGTGGAGATCGAGCAGGGGAGGGTGGGCCTCCTCGGCGCCAGGTCCAACACCCGTATCTACGGCCGCCCGGAGGTGCTCGAAGCCATCATCAAGGGGACGGCGTCCGGCGTTGAGGCGTTCCTGAAGGGTGACATCAGAGTCCGGGGCAACATCGCGATGTCGCTGCAGATCGAGGGTCTCTTTGCCAGCCGGCGGAGGTCAAAGCGCTTCCCCACCCCGGCCATGGTGCGCGCCCGGGGAGTCGACACCTTCTACCTTGAAGCGGGCTCCGGCAAGACGACCATCGTGCTCCTCCACGGTCTCGGCGCCACCAACGCCTCGATGCTGCCCACGCTCTGGGACCTGGCTCGGGATCACCGGGTGCTGGCGCCCGACCTGCCGGGCTTCGGCGAGTCGGGCAAGCCGGTACGAACGTACGACTTTCCATTCTTCGCCTCCTGGCTGCGCGACTTCCTCGACCAGCTCGGCGTCAAAAAGGCGACCCTGGTGGGCAACTCGCTGGGAGGTCGCATCTCGCTGGAGGCGGGCCTGACCATGCCGGAGCGCATCGAGCGGATGGTGCTCCTCTGCCCCTCGCCGGCATTCCTGCGCGGCCGGGTGGCGATACCCCTGGTACGGGCACTGCGGCCGGAGATGGCGCTGGTACCGATGCTGCTGGGGCACGCCCAGGTGGCCCAGGTGGCGCGCTCGCTGTTCGCGCGGCCGGATCGGCTCCCGGACGGGTGGTACGACGCGTTCGCGGACGAGTTCCTCAGGGTCTTCCGTTCCCCCAGGGGCCGGGTGGCGTTCTTCTCGGCGGCGCGCCAGGTCTACCTCGAACCCGCCCGCGGCGAGCTTGGGTTCTGGGACCGGCTGCCGCGGATGCGGGTGCCCGCGCTGTTCGTCTGGGGCGAAAAGGACTGGCTGGTGCCAGCACGCTTCGAACATCATGTCACCGGCGCCCTGCCCAACTGCGAGTCGGTGGTGTTGGACGACTGCGGCCATGTGCCCCAGTACGAGTTCCCCGAACTGACCAACAAGTTGATCAGGGAGTTCATAGGTGCCCGCTCGGTTGCCGCCTGACGAGCGGCCGCCCGGTCCCGCCGAGGCGGCCGCGGTTGCCGCTGCGGTCGGGGTCGTCACAGTCCTCGGTCCGCCGCGCGGCTGGCACCACTGGCTGCACCTCTATCGCATCCACATGCCGCACAACCCGCGCCGTGAGCGACTCTTCCTCGCCACCCTGGCGTTTGCCGTCACCTTCATTTCCACGCGTGGTCTGACCCTGGCGATCCGCAACAACGTCGGCCCTTTCCACAATGTGAGCGTCGGCGGAACCCACGTCCACCACCTGGTCTACGGCATCCTTCTTTTGCTGATCGTGGGGTACATCAGCCTGGTGGAGTTCGGCGGTACCTCGCGCGCGTCTGGGGTCGGCATCAGGTTGACGGCGCTGGCGTTTGGCATCGGCGCCGCATTGACGCTGGACGAGTTTGCGCTGTGGCTGAACCTGCAGGACGTGTACTGGGAGCGCAAGGGCCGTGAGAGCATCGACGCGGTGCTGGCGTTCTCGTCCCTGCTGCTGGCGGGGATCTTCGGTCAGCCGCTCTTCCGCGCGCTGGCCTGGGAGTTCAGGGCCATGCTGCGTGGAGCCGGGGAGGCAGAGCGCATCGCGCATCTCGAGTATGTCCGGCTGCGGCACGGCGGTTCAGTCGCGGGGCAGCACCGTGAGGAGCCGGTCGACAGCCCCGCCTAGCCCGAACTCAAGTTTCACGGCCGCCAGCCCGTCAGGGTCGGCGGGCCGGCTCGGAACAGCGGTGATGGGGAGGTCCAGCGGGATGTCGCGCACCGGCAGCACCACCTTCATCGCCGCTTCCAGGTAGGAGCGGTCCGCCGCGCTGAGGCGTCCGTCGCGCAGCAACGCCTCGAGGTTGCCGTACTTGCGCACCAGCTCGGCGGCCTTTTTCTCCCCGACCCCGGGTAGGCCCGGCAGCCCGTCCGAGGGATCGCCCCTGAGGATCGCGAAGGCCCCGTACGCCCTCCCGGGAATCCCGTATTTGCGCTCGATCGCGGCCTCGTCGATGACGTCAAAGGCGCCCTTGCCGGCCGGATACAACACACGGATGTCCGGGTCGCGCACCAGGTCAAACAGGTCCCGGTCCCCACTGATGATGTCCACCCTTCCGCGGGCGTGGCGCAACGTTGAGGCGATGACGTCCTCGGCCTCGAACCCCGGCACGCCCACCCGGGCGATTCCCAGCGCGGCGAGGGCGCGGTCGATGATCGGCATCTGGGGCGCGAGCTCGGGCGGCACCGGCTCGGCGACGCGGTGGATCTTGTAAGTCGGCATCACATCGACCCGGAACTGCGGCCGCCAGTCGTCATCGCTGGCCACCAGCAGGTTGACCGGCCGCATCTCGGACAGGAACCGAGTCAGGTAGTCAAGAAACCCCCGCACCGCGTTCACGGGCGCACCAGCTGGGCTCACGACCGTGCGCGGGACCCCGAAGAACGCGCGAAAGATAAGGCTCGATCCATCCAGCAGGAGCCAGTCCAGGGGGCGCTGCGAGGGAGAGGTGGCCACGGCGAGAGTATGCGGTTCAGCACCGCCGGGAGCGCCTTCGTTGACAAGCCGGGGGCGATTTCATAACATCAGGACACTCATATTTAACCTCAGAGATGAGTATGAGAGACCCGTAGCCGACGGCCGGACGCGGGCCCCTGGCAAGAGCTCGAAATCGTGAGGTATGGCGTGGCAGCGCAGAAGTCCGAGACCCGCACCCTCGGCTGTGACCCCGGACGCCCGGCTGCGCGTCGAGAACGACGCCGGCCTGGTGGAGGTGATGGCGTGGGAGCATGACCGCATCGAGCTGACCGTGGAGTGTCACGCCGAGGGCGAGGTGGATCTGGGCAGGCTCGGACGGCGCTTGAGGGCACGGTGTTCGCGCGCAGTGCCAGCGGGCTGGTTTCGCTGCACGGCAATCTCACCGGCAATCACCGCCTGGAAACCGCCTCGGGGGACATCGAGGTTGACGGGGTTGACGGGTCGGTGGTGCCAGGTCGGCAACGGGGGACATAGATGTGACCGGGCGGCTGAAGGGTCGATGCACCGTACGGACGGTGTCGGGAGACATCCGGGTCTCGCTGCTCCGCGGCAGTGACGTCGAGGTGCGATCGAATGCTCTCCGCCAGAACTATGAGCGCCCGCGCGGCGCGGGCAGCCTGCATATTGAAACGACCTCAGGTGAGGTCTCTCTCCAGCAGGAGGAGTGACTAGCGGAGCAGGGCGGCCAGGGGAGAGTCAGCCAGGTGGTGCAGCAGGTCTGCCGGGGAGTCGTACACCGCGAGCGCCCCGGCTGATTCGAGTTCGGCCGTGCTCCATCCGCCGGTGAGCAGGGCCACACATCCCAGCCCCGCTCGCCGGGCGGCCTCAATGTCCCACCTGGTGTCCCCAACAACCATGGTTCGCTCGGGGTCGAGGTCGCCTTCCTGGAGCGCGGTGGTAAAGATATCGGGGTTCGGCTTGGCCTGCTGCACATCGGCCGAGCTGACCACCGCGTCGATGGCGTCGTCGGCCGCGATCACCCGGCGCATGGCGGGCAGGTTCTCCGGCTTGGCCGAGGTCCCCAGGACCACGCGCAGGCCCATCTCCCGGCAGTCGCGCAGGAGTTCAGGGACCGAGGCGAACGCCACCATCTCGTCACGGAAGCGCGCGAACTCGCGGCCGTGGACCTCGCTCAACTCGGGGCGCTGTTCGCCGATGAGGGCGGCCATCATCTCGCTGCCTCCCATCCCGATACCGCGGTGGATTCGCGCCATCTGGACATCGAGGCCCGCGCCCTGAAAGGCGCGCCACCAGGCGATTGTGTGGAAGTAGTTGTTGTCGAGGAGGGTGCCGTCGATATCGAAGATCACCCCTGGTTGCGTGTCAGGCAACGTGGTCCCTTTCCCTCCATGGGCCCCGGCGAACGCGAATCTGCAGACGTCGGGATGATATCGTTAGTATCAAGTTACGTGATGGGTTGATATATAGGAGGACGAAATGTCCGAAGTCGATAAGAGCATCGAGGTCAATGTCCCGGTGAGCACCGCATACAACCAGTGGACCCAGTTTGAGACTTTCCCCGAATTCATGGAAGGCATCAAAGAGGTCAAGCAGCTGGACGACACCAAGCTGCACTGGACCGCGGAGATCGCCGGCAAGACCAAGCAGTGGGATGCCACGATCACCAAGCAGGAGCCGGACCAGCGTGTGGCCTGGCGCAACGTCGACGGCGCCGACAACGCCGGCGATGTCCAGTTCGAGGCGATAGATGCCGGCCGCACCCGGGTCAAGCTGCACATCGTCTACGACCCCGAGGGCGTGGTCGAGAACGTCGGCGACGCATTGGGGGTGGTCTCCCGCCGGATCGAGGGCGATCTCGAGCGGTTCAAGAAGTTCATCGAGAGCCGTGGTGAGGCGACGGGCGGCTTCCGTGACGAGATCCAGCAGCCGGCCCCGCAGGGTGCCAGCAATCCCGAAAAGTAGGGCACACCTCTAGCCCCAAGGGGGAGGCCGTCGGCCTCCCCCTTTTCTGTGCCCGGAAGCGGTCGGTGGAAAAAGGGGCCTTACCTGTGGAAAAAACGTTGTAGAAAACGCCCACCTACGCGCGTTAGTCCTGATCGGGGCAACCGTCGCGGGCGCGCCGATGAACTTTGCCCACATCGACCCGATCCGGGCGCTCTTCATCACCGCGGTGATCAATGGGGTGGTGGCCCCACCACTGCTCATCCTTATCGTTCTTCTGGCCTCCGACCGCAAGGTGATGAAGCAGCATGTCAGTGGCGCGCTGAGCAAGGCTCTGACCTGGGCCGCGGCCGGCATCATGTCGGCGGCCTCCCTCGGACTGGGTTACACCACCTTCTTCCAGAAATAGAGCCCCCGTTCACCCGGGATTAACGCCACCATTCGCGGGTGGCTTTGAGGAACGCGCCGCTTCGCACCCGCCTGCGCGCATGGCTCCTGCGCACCTTCCGGGGCCGGTCCCCGCGCGACGCCGCATGGTCTGAGGAATCGCCGGTCAGTGCCCGTCCCCCGCAGTCATTCGTCCTCGGCGCGTTGCGCATCGACGTCAACCCGCGCGGCCTGAAGGCAGCGGGCAACAACCGCCCGTCAATCGTGTACGAGGTGCGGATCTTTCTGGCGTCGGATCCCCGTGCCTGGTCGTCGAGCTATGGATTCCCGCCCCGCGAGGGCTCGGCGCGCACTGCCGCGGACGCGGCGCTGGACGAGCTGGCGGAGATTGCCCTGGACCGCGACCACTGGTGGCAACGGGTCACCGCGGGGATGACCGAGGACGAGGCCGAGGCCATGGAGGACAACCCGTCCATCATCCTTGACCAGCGGTCGGCGGAGTGGGTGGGGCCGGAACTCAAGCCATGGCGAGACCGCAGGTCCGACACCGGCTCCTGGCTGGAGCCGGACAAAGCGCCCGCCTAGGATGAACAGGTTCAAGATGACGCGACCGGTAGGGCCCTCGGCGGGGCCTGACGCCACGGGGGCGTTGCACCTGGGTTGACGGCCGGGTGGCGACGCTCTCCAACTTTTAGTTCGTGACGTTCCCGGCCTCGACCTC
>JBPCPW010000087.1:0-12451 GCA_050998755.1 Candidatus Dormibacteria bacterium | reverse complement strand
GCCAAGAAGGTAAGGGCCGACGCGCGGGTCACAATCGGGTTGGCGATCGGGGGTGCGTTGCGCCGGCCCAGCTGGCGCGGCGCGACGAACTCGATGACCATGCCCATCGCGCCGGCGCCTCCCACCGCGAGGGGTGCCGCCGCCCACAGCGGCAATCCGTGCAGCACCACCAGTGAATAGGCGAAGACCGCCCCCAGCATGAACACCGCGCTGTGGGCGAGGTTGAGGACGTCGAGGACGCCGAAGACCAGCGAGTAGCCGACCGCGAAGAGCGCGTAGATGGAGCCGATCAAAACGGCGTTGAGAAGCTGCTGCGCCATCGATCAGGAAACCGGCACAGCCCGCGCCGCGCCCGTACGGGCTAGTTGGGCTTGACGGATGTGACCAGGGAGAAGCCACCCTGGCCGTCCATCTGGATGACCCAGATCGTCTGCTTGACGTCGTGGTCGGCGGTGAACTGGAACGGCCCCAGCGGCGAATCGATGCTCACCTTCTCCAGGGCGCCCTGCAGCCGGGTGCGGTCGCCAGGGACGTCGCCAAAGGTCAGAGCCGCGCGCTTGGCAGCGTCGGCCATGACCAGGATCCCAGTGAAGCCCTGGGCGGCGAACTGGTCGGGGTCGACGCCGTACTTCGAGCGATAGGACGTGACGAACTCATTGTTGGATGAGAACGTGTTCTTGATGTACCAGGCGCTGGCGCTCTGCGCCCCCTTGCCGGCGTCGCCGGCCTGTTTTGACACCACGGCGGTGTTGAATCCGTTGCCGCCCAGGAACTGGCCCTTGAATCCCTGCTTGCGGGCCTCGATCATGATCCTTGCGGGGATACCGCCCAGGGAGGTGATGAAGATGACGTCCGGTTGCTTCTGGACCGCCTTGGTGACCGGCAGGCTGAGATCGCTGTCAGTCTTGCTGAACCCCACCGTGTCAAGGAGCTGGATTCCGTAGGTCGGGGCCGACTGCTGCACGACCTTGCCCCCGTCGCTGGAGAATTTGTCGTCGTTGGCAACCAGCAGCACCCCGGTCTTGGCGTGCGCCTTGTCTGCATAGGCTTTGATGTTGGCCGGGATCGCGTTCTGCTCCCCGAGGCTGTCCCGGAAGACGTAAGCGCACCTGTCGGTCTTGGGAAAATTGCAGTCAGGCACGATGTGGATGCCGGTGGTGCTGACCGCCACGATTGGAACCTTGAAGCTCTCCGCCAGCGGGTGGACGGCGACCGCGGAGTTGGACAGGGTTGGACCCAGCAGAGCCAGGTCCTGGCCCTGCTGGATCAGGCGCTGGGCAACCTGGGCTGACTGGGTCTTGTCGGAGGCGTCGTCCTGGACTTCGAGGGTGATCTTGGCGCCGTTGACCCCGCCGGTCTTGTTGATCTGCTCGACCGCAAGCTCCATCCCCTTCTGGGAGTTGGGGCCGTAGACCGCACCGGGGCCGGTGAGCGACAGGATGGCGCCGAGGCTGATGGTCTTGCCCTGGTAGGACGAGGTGGCGGGGCCGCTGCTGGTCGAGGTCCCGCCGCACGCGGCGAGCGCCAGACCGCAAGCCACCGCGACCAACCCGGGTCGCATGCCGCTCCGAACTCCCATGACCACAGAGCGAACAGTAGCGCAACCGAACCGCCCGTGTTGGTGACACAGGCCAGGGCCGGGCTCTTTTAGGAGCCTGACCGCGAGGAGGCACGCGTGTGGTGCGGTGCGCTTGACCCTCTGGCTACGTTGGAAAGCGCCCCAAGAGCCAGGCGTGCACCTCGGGGATTCGCCCTTGTATCAGAGTGACGTGCCCGTCTTCCCTCGTCAGGTGCGCGTCGATGCCGGGAATCCTGCTAGCCAGCCACTCCCCGTGCTGGTACGGAACGAATTGGTCATGCTGCCCGTGCCACAACTGAACAGGAACCTGGATTGTCTCGAAGCTGAAACCCCAGGGCTTAAGGTGCGCCATCCCATCATCCCACCAGCCTTCCCCGCCATCGGCGAGGCCGTCGCGGTTACACCAGACGAGGTACTCCGCTAGTTCTCGGGTTTGGGCAGCAGCATCCACGGCAGACAGGAGAGTCGGGAAGGCGTTGACCATGTCGTCAGCCGTCAGAGCCAACATACGGTCGCGGTCATCGCCCAGCTTGGCCCTCGCAGCTGGTTCGTCCTCCAGGGTGAGTCTGGTGTCGTCGATGTTCTCCTGACCCATGCCCGCAAAGTAATCCAGACCAGCTGCACCGTATGGAGCGATCGAGGCAAGAGAAGCGGCTGCCACCACAAGATCGGGGAGTAGGGCTGCGCAAGCCAGTGCATGCGGCCCGCCGCCCGATACACCCCAGACCGCCAACCGGTCGATGCCCAGCGCCTCCGAAATTACGACGACATCCAATGCACAGTCGGCGACCGAACGCCCTGGCTGCGCCGTGGAACCGCCGTAGCCTGGCCGGTCATACGCGATCAGACGGATGCCCCGCTCCCGCGCGTCAGCGGCATGCGGACCATAGAGGTGGCCCGTGCCTGGCGTGCCGTGATGCATGAGGACCGGCCTGCCTGCGGGATCGCCGCCCTCCTCCACGCGAAGCGCCCGGCCATCTGGAGTGGAGATCATTCTGTCCATAGGTCTGTACCCTAAACCAAACCGATCTGCCGCTCGACGCTAGCGCGCCCGTGCCTGCGTTCCCTCTATCATGGCTCTGGGATCGCCGCTGTCCTGGTCGATTCCAAATGGGAGGACGGGATGACCCACTTTACTTTCGGGAAACGGCTGGCCCTGTTGGTCGCCGCGTTCAGCTTCATGCTGATGCCTTTTCCGATGCCGGCCCTGGCTGCGTCGTCTATCGCCGTCAATGTACAGGATGACCTCGTCGGAGATACATGCCCCTCGACGTGCAGCCTCCGCGCCGCGATTGTCAAAGCGAACGGGGATAGCGGAGATACCATCAGCGTTCCCAGCGGGACCTACACCCTGACGCGGGGACAACTGGTTGCAACGTCGGCTATGACGATTTCGGGCGCGGGCTCAGCCACGACGATCATCGACGGAAACAACCAGAGTCGCGTCCTCCAGGTGGGGTCCGGAGGTGTCCTGGCCATGTCCGGCGTCACCGTGCAGCACGGCTCGTTCGTGGCCTCTGGAACAAACAGGGCGGGTGGTGGGATCGAAGTGCTGGGAAGGCTGACGCTCAGCAACAGCACCGTGCGCAATAACACCGTGGCGATCACCAACCAGGTTGGTGATTCGCCGACCGGGGGTGGCATATCCGGTGATAACAACACGGCGGTCGTCACCCTCACCAATGTCGTGATCGATGGTAATAAGGGTTCGGCCGACGTCAGTTCGCTGGTGGGCGGCGGCGTTGGCAGCCGGGGCACCCTGGTCTTTAACGGCGGAGTTGTCAGCAACAACGTCGCCAGTTTCAAGCCTGGTGACGGGCTCGGCGAAGGCGGTGGAATCGCCGTCAACAACGGTGCCGTCAACAACGCCGCCGCAACCATGGACTCACTCGACATCCATGACAACACCTCGGGCGGCGGCGGGGGTGTCGTTGATGAAAGCGGACCCGCCACCCTCACGCGCTCCACGCTCCGATCCAACCACGCCAAGAGCACCAACGATTTCGGTGGTGGCTGGCTGGCCAACGGAAACGGCGACACTCTGATCAATGTCACCGTAAGCAACAACGACTCGGTGGCCGGCGGTGGGGGATTCACTGACTTCACTGGTGGCAGCACGCTGCTCAATGACACGATCGCGAACAACTCCTCGGTGACTACCGGCGGCGGGCTCCTGTCGGGCACACTGGATGGCACGACCTCGGTGCAGGCGTCGATCCTCTCGGTCAACACGCCCGACAACTGCGGGCTCAAACAGAGCGGAACGATCACCTCCAAGGGCAGCAACATCGACTCGGGCACCACGTGCAAATTCGGGGCTGCCGCCGACAAGTCGTCAACCGACCCCGCGCTCGGTCCTCTGGCCGCCAATGGAGGGCCCGCGCCGACCCGCGCGATCAGCGCTGGGAGCCCGGCGCTGGACGCCGACTTCACAACGTGTCCGCCTCCGGCCACTGACGAGCGGGGCATTGCTCGACCGCAGGGCGCGAGGTGCGACATAGGCGCCTTTGAACTCATGGTCGCGGCCGCCACTACACCTTCTGCGGCGCCGACTCCCGTCCTCCCCCGAGCCGGCGGTCGCGGCCATGACCGTGGTCTCCCGGTACTGGTCCTCCTTCTCGCCGCCCTGCTCATCGGAGGCATCGTCCCTGCAGCCCGGCGAGGCCGACGTTTGAGAGGCTGAGTATTCGATGCCGAGCCTGACTACGGGCTGCGCAGGCCCTGGACAGATACGATTCGGTCGGTGGACAAGTCGGAGCTGATCCGCACGATCCGGGAGGCACACCAGCGGATGGCTGGGGTGATTGAGCGCATCCCCGACGATCGGCTGCTCGAGGCAGTGATGGACGACTGGACGGGCAAGGACCTGGTCGCCCATATGGCATGGTGGCACGACCGCTCCGCGGTCGTGATCGAGGCCCTCCGAGCGGGACGCCAGCCGTACGATGAGGCCGATCTTGGGAACACCACCGAAGCGGTCAACGAGCGGACTCACCGCGAGCATCTGCACGACCCTGCCGAGGTCACGCGGAGGAAGTTCAAAGAATCATTGGCCCGGCTGCTGGCGGCCCTCGAGCCTGTCACCGGCGAGGAGCTGTTCGCCGGCGATCGTTGGCCGTGGCTGGGCGGGGAGGCGCTCGCCGAGACGATCCTGTGGGATACCTCGCGCCACTACGAGACGCATCGCGAGTACCTTGAGCCGCTCTCGCCGTGACCGCCTACTCTTTCCGCCGGCCGCCGGTTGCCACGCGCCGGTCGCGGGTCCTTCCCCCGTTGGCGCGCGGGCGGGGGAAGGCGGTCGACGAGGCGGGAAGGCTCAGGACGAAGAGGCTGCCCTGACCAGCCTCGCTCTCCCGCAGGTGCAATGAGCCCTGGTGGCGTTCGGCCAGGCCGCGGCTGATGTAAAGGCCGAGCCCGGTGCCCGCCTGGGGACCGATGGTGGTGTCGTTGACCCGATAGAAGCGCTCGAAGATGTGTTCGCGCTCTATCGCCGGGACGCCGATCCCGCGGTCCGCCACCCGGACGTGGGGTTGGGGGTCGGTGCGGACTGTGACCTCGACCCACGGCGGCCCGGAGGCATAGGTCAGCGCGTTATTCAGCAGATTGTCGAGGATGCGGCGCAGGTGGTCCTCGTCGACGTCCACCATTACCGCGTCCGCGGGCAACTGGCAGATGGTCTCCGCCTGCAGGAGCTGGGCGCGCGGCCTGGCCCGCTCGACAGCCTGCTCGACGGCTTCGCGCAGGTCGACCGTGACCACCTCAGCGGGAATGCTGCCGGCATCCACCCGGGCCGCGAACAGGAGGTCGTTGACCAATTCGTTCAGCTCCTCGGCCTTCCAGTTGATGATCTCCATCGGCCTCTGCCAGCTCTCGTTGAGCTCGCCCAACGTGCCGTCCAAGAGCATGGAGATGTAGCCCCGCAGCACCGAGAGCGGGGTGCGCAGTTCATGGGCCGCCATGTTCAGGAAGGCGCTCTTGCTGCGGCTGGCCTCCTGTGCGTCCTCGAGGAGCTGGGCATTGCGCTGGGCGATGCGCTTGAGCTCCTCGGTCTTCCTGTTGAGGTCGACGAATACCGAGACCTTCGCACGCAAGACCTCCGGGACGATGGGGGCGAAGACGAAGTCGACCGCACCCAGCGAATAGCCACGCGACATCTGCGTCTCGCCCTTGTCGAAGGCCGTCACGAAGATGATCGGGGTGACCTCAGAGCGTTGGCGGTGGCGGATCATCTCGGCGGTCTCGTAACCGTCCATGTCCGGCATTCGGACGTCCAGCAGGATGACGGCGAAATCCTCCTTGAGCAGCTGGCGCAGGGCGTCCGTCCCGGAGCGGGCCTCCACGATATTCTGTCCGAGCGGTTGCAGCACGACCCGGAGCGCCAGCAGCTTGCTGGGGTTGTCGTCGACCACCAGGATGTTGGCTTGCGCCACGTCCGGTATCACGTCCGCACCTTCTGGAACACCGAAGCCAGGGGCGTGACCCGGCGGTAGCTGCCCTTTACCAGGCTGCCACCCAGCGTCTCCCGGCAACTGACCGCAAGGAACCCGCCGGCGACCACGCTCTCATCAAGCAGCCGGTGTACCTGGACCTGCAACTGCCGGTCGAAGTAGATCAGCACGTTGGAGCAGATGACCAGGTGGAATTCGTTGAACGATGCGTCGCTGACCAGGTTGTGTTCGGCCCAGGTGACGTGGCTGCGCAGGCGGGCGGCAAAGGTCGCCGCGCGGCTGCTGCGGCGAGCGTACGATTCCAGGTCCCCGGCGCCGCCGGACTCCGTAAAGCGGACCTGGGCGGATTCCACCGACAGCGCGGGGTAGGTTCCGCGGCGGCCCTGTTGCAGCGCCTCGGCATTCATGTCGGTGGCATAGATCCGGCATCGTCCAAGTATTTCCGCCTGGTCGAGCAGGACTGCCAGGGAGTAGGCTTCTTCGCCGGTGGCGCAGCCGGCGAT
Organism: Candidatus Dormibacteria bacterium; assembly: GCA_050998755.1. Classification (GTDB taxonomy): domain Bacteria; phylum Chloroflexota; class Dormibacteria; order DASZGP01; family DASZGP01; genus JAXDLW01. Next base: position 5,921 of record JBPCPW010000087.1, on the reverse strand, counting down.
CCAGATACGCACCGACGGGTACGTCCGCAGCAGGGGAAAGACCTCCGTCAGCAGGGCCGCGAACATCGGTGGCTCCCGGAAGAGCGCGGTCACATGCACCCCGACGCAGCCCAGGAAACGATGCATGCTGGCCGGCTCGTGGAGGACTCGCTCCTGCAGCCCTGAGACCGTTGCCACCCCCTCCGCAGACATCGCGTTGCGGATGCCGCGGCGCAGGGGGGCGGCGGCGTATTTGCGGAAGTCGAAGCCGTAGTGCTGGTGCACTCCCTCGAGCAGCAGGTCCACCTCGATGCGCTCGAGCTCCCGCGCGTCAGGCGCCGCCCGGCCTAGGTCCGGCAGAGCGGCGTCTACCGGTAGAGCCATACGCGGAGCATGGAGAGCAGCTGCGCGGTGTCCACAGGTTTGGCGATGTAGTCAGAGGCGCCGGCCTCAATGCAACGCTCGCGGTCGCCCTTCATCGCCTTGGCCGTGAGCGCGATCATCGGCAGCTTCTCGAACTGGGGCTGATTGCGGATGGCGTTCATGGTCGCGTAGCCGTCCATCTCGGGCATCATCACATCGACCAGGGCGACGTCGATGTCCGGTTCGGTCACCAGCAACTCCAGGGCTTCCTTTCCGCCCTCGACGGACCGCACCACCATGTTCTGGCGCTCCAGCAGCGCGGTCAGCGCAAAAATGTTGCGGATGTCGTCGTCGACCACCAGCACCTTCTTGCCGGCCAGGGCCATGTCGGTCTGGCGGACCCGCTGGAGCATCGCGCGGCTCGCCTCTGGGAGGTCGGACTCCACGCGGTGGAGGAAATGGGTCACCTCGTCGAGCAGCCGCTCGGGGGAGCGGACCTCCTTGACCACGATGCTCTTGGTGGCCTTGCGCAGTCTGGTTTCCTCTTTTCGGGTCAGGTCCTTGGCGGTGTAGACCACGATTGGAACACTGCGGAGGATGGGGTCCTTCTGCACCTGGTCGAGCACCTGCCAACCGGTCATACCGGGCAGGCCTAGGTCCAACACCAGGCAGTCGAACTTCTGCTCCTGCAGCGCGGCCAGCGCCTCCTCTCCTGTTGAGACCGCAAGGGTCTCCACGTTGCTCTCACCGATCATCTCGATCATCCGCCGTTGCTGGGTGGCGTCATCCTCCACGATCAGCAGCCGCTTCACCCGGTTCTCGGTGAAGTTCTCGATCTTGCTGAAGAGTTCCCCGAGGACGTCGCGGGCGACAGGCTTGGTCAGGTATGTCGTGGCGCCCTCGCGTTCGCCGCGCAGCTCCTCCTCGGCGACCGAGATGATGTGCACCGGGATGTGGCGCGTTCCCACGTCGTGCTGCAGCTGGTCGAGCACGGTCCAGCCGCTGACGGTCTGCAACGTGAGGTCCAGGGTGATGGCATCCGGGCTGTATTCCTTGGCCAGCTGGACGGCATCGTCACCGTCGAGCGCGACGATCACCTTGAAACGGCGCTCATGCGCCATCTCCATCAGGATCTGGGCGAAGTTGGCGTCGTCCTCGACGACCATCACAACCCGGTCTCCGGCATTGATCGCGATGCGATCGTCAACAAATGTCAGCCGCGACGCGTCCGCACTGTTGAGCACATCTGCGGCGCGGATCTCCTCCAGCTCGGGAATGTCCCGCACCACCTGGGCGGCGTTGTCGCGCGGCCGGGTCATCACGGTGGTCTGTACCAGCGGGAGGTAGACGGTGAAGGTGCTGCCCTTGCCCGGGGTGCTCTGCAGCTTGATCTCGCCCCCCAGCAGCCTGACCAGCTCACGGCTTATCGACAGTCCCAGGCCGGTGCCTCCGTACTTTCGGCTGGTCGAGCCGTCGGCCTGCGCGAAGGACTCGAAGACCGTGCGCTGCTTGTCCTTGGCGATGCCGATCCCGGTGTCACTGACGGCGAAGGCCACCACCGCCCCGGCCTTGTTCAGCGTTTCGTGGTCGGTGCTCCACCCGGAGGTCGAGAGCCTTGCCTGGAGCTCCACGCGGCCTTTATCGGTGAACTTGAAGGCGTTCGAGAGCAGGTTGTTGAGCACCTGCTGCAGCCGGGTGGCGTCGGTGGGGATGGTCAGGGGAAGGTCGGGGTCGGCTTCGATGGCGAACCGCACGCCCTTGGTCTCGGCGACGTGTTTGAAGGTGCGCTCGACCACGTCGAGGATCTGTGAGATGGGCTCCTCGATGACCTCCAACGCAACGGTGCCGGACTCGATCTTCGAGATATCCAGGATGTCGTTGATCAGGGTGAGCAGATCGCTCCCCGAGGAGTGGATGATGCTGGCGTATTCCACCTGCCGGCTGCTCAGGTTCTGATCCGGATTCTCGCGAAGCTGCTCGGCGAGGATCAGCAGGCTGTTGAGCGGGGTCCGCAGTTCGTGCGACATGTTGGCGAGGAACTCCGACTTGTAGCGTGACGTCACCGCCAGCTGCTCGGCCTTCTCCTCGACCGCCTCTTTGGCCTTCTCAACCTCGAGGTTCTTGCGCTCGACCTCCGCGTTCTGGTCGGCGAGCAGCTTGGCCTTGTCCTCCAGCTCCTCGTTGGTGTGCTGGAGTTGCTCCTGCTGGCTCTGCAGTTCGTGCGCCAGCGACTGTGAGTTCTTCAGCGCCTCCTCGGTGCGCATGTTGGCCTCGATGGTGTTGAGCACGATGCCGATGCTCTCCGTGAGCTGGTCGAGGAAGTCCTGGTGGATGGGGCTGAAGCGCTCGAACGACGCCAGCTCGACCACCGCGCGGGTGTCGTTCTCGAACACCACTGGGAGCACGATGATGTTCAGCGGTTTGGCTTCGCCCAGGCCGGACGAGATCCTCACGTAGTCCTCGGGGACGTTGGTCAGAAGGATCCGCTGTTGTTCAATTGCGCACTGGCCCACCAGGCCCTCACCCATCCTGAAGCGGGTGGCCAGGTTCTTGCGTTCCTTGAAAGCGTAGCCGGCCTGCATCTCCAGCACCGGCTCATCGCCGTTGTTGCCGGCCATGGTGTAGAAGACGCCGTGCTCGGCGTTGACCAGCGGCGCCAGCTCCGAGAGGATCATGCGGGAGACCGTCATCAGGTCGCGCTGTCCCTGGAGCATGCCGGTGAAGCGCGCCAGGTTGGTCTTCAGCCAGTCCTGCTCGGTGTTCTTCTGGGTGGTCTCGCGCAGGTTGCTGATCATCTCGTTGAGGTTGTCCTTGAGGACCGCCACCTCGCCGCTGGCCTCGACCCCGATGGAGCGGGTCAGGTCACCTTCGGTTACCGCGGTGGCCACGTCCGAGATGGCCCGGATCTGGGTGGTGAGCGTTTCAGCCAACTGGTTGACGTTGTCGGTCAGGTCGCGCCAGGTGCCGGCCGCACCGGGCACACTGGCCTGGCCGCCAAGCCGTCCCTCGACACCGACCTCGCGCGCAACCCCGCTGACCTGGTCGGCGAACAGGGCCAGGGTGTCCGTCATCTCGTTGATGGTGTCGGCCAGCGCGGCGATCTCACCCCGCGCCTCCACTGTGAGCTTGCGCTTGAGGTCGCCGTTGGCCACCGCGGTGACGACGCGCGCGATGCCACGAACCTGGTCGGTCAGGTTGCTGGCCATGAAGTTGACGTTGTCGGTCAGGTCCTTCCAGACGCCACCCACGCCACGCACGGTTGCCTGGCCCCCCAGCTTGCCCTCGGTGCCGACGTCGCGGGCAACACGGGTGGACTCGGCGGCGAACGCGTTGAGCTGGTCGACCATGACGTTGACGGTGTTTTTCAGCTCCAGGACCTCGCCGCGGACATCGACCGTGACCTTCTTGCTGAGGTCGCCGTTGGCGACCGCCGTGGTGACCTCGGCAATCGAGCGCACCTGGGTGGTGAGGTTGCCGGCCATCATGTTGACGTTGTCGGTGAGGTCCTTCCAGACGCCACCCACCTCGGCCACCTGGGCCTGCCCACCCAGCTTGCCCTCGGTGCCCACCTCACGGGCCACGCGGGTGACCTCGCCGGAGAAGTTGTTGAGCTGGTCAACCATGACGTTGACGGTGTTCTTCAGCTCCAGTATCTCGCCCCGGACATCCACGGTGACCTTCTTGGACAGGTCGCCGTTGGCGACCGCGGTTGTCACGTCGGCGCTATTGCGCACCTGGCTGGTCAGGTTGCCGGCCATGAAGTTGACGTTGTCGGTGAGGTCTTTCCAGACCCCCCCGACACCTTTAACCTGGGCCTGGCCACCGAGCTTGCCCTCTGAGCCCACCTCGCGGGCCACGCGGGTCACCTCACCGGCGAAGCTGTTGAGCTGGTCGACCATCACGTTGATGGTGTCCTTGAGCTCCAGGATCTCACCCTTGACGTCGACGGTGATCTTCTTGGACAGGTCGCCGTTGGCGACCGCGGTGGTGACCTCGGCGATGCTGCGAACCTGGGTGGTCAGGTTACTGGCCATGAAGTTCACGTTGTCGGTGAGGTCCTTCCACACCCCGCCGACCCCACGCACGTCGGCCTGCCCGCCGAGCTTGCCCTCGGTGCCCACCTCGCCGGCGACTCGGGTGACCTCACCGGCGAAGCTGTTGAGCTGGTCGACCATGACGTTGATGGTGTTCTTCAGTTCGGCGATCTCGCCCTTGACGTCAACGGTGATCTTCTTGCTGAGGTCGCCCATGGCGACCGCGGTCGTCACCTCAGCGATCGACCGCACCTGGGTGGTCAGGTTGCCGGCCATCATGTTGACGTTGTCGGTGAGGTCTTTCCACACCCCGCCGACCTCCTCCACGCGCGCTTGTCCCCCGAGCTTGCCCTCGGTGCCAACCTCGCGGGCCACGCGGGTGACCTCCCCGGCGAAGCTGTTGAGCTGATCGACCATGACGTTGACGGTGTTCTTCAGCTCGGCGATCTCGCCCTTGACGTCGACTGTCACCTTCTTCGACAGGTCGCCGTTGGCCACCGCGGTGGTGACCTCGGCAATCGAACGCACCTGGGTGGTCAGGTTGCCGGCCATCATGTTGACGTTGTCGGTGAGGTCTTTCCAGACCCCGCCGACCTCCTTGACCTGGGCCTGGCCGCCGAGCTTGCCCTCTGTCCCCACCTCGCGGGCCACGCGGGTGACCTCGCCGGCGAAGTTGTTGAGCTGGTCAACCATGACGTTGACCGTGTTCTTGAGCTCCAGGATCTCGCCCTTGACGTCGACGGTGACCTTTTTGCTGAGGTCCCCGTTGGCCACCGCGGTGGTGACGTCGGCGATGTTGCGCACCTGGCTGGTCAGGTTCCCGGCCATCATGTTGACGTTGTCGGTGAGGTCTTTCCATACCCCGCCCACACCCTTGACATGGGCCTGACCACCGAGCTTGCCCTCGGTGCCCACCTCGCCGGCCACGCGCGTCACCTCGGAGCTGAACGAACTCAACTGGCTGACCATCGTGTTGACCGTCCGGGCGGTGCGCAGGAACTGCCCCTCGAGGCGCCGCCCGTCCATCTCCAGCGCCATGGTCTGGGACAGGTCGCCGCCGGCGACCGCGCCGATCACCCGCGACATCTCGCTGGTCGGCCGGACCAGGTCCTCGATCAGCGTGTTGACCGACTCCACCGACCCCGCCCAGCCCCCGTTCACGCCACCAAGAGTCACGCGCTGGCCGATCTTCCCTTCCTTGCCCACCACTCGGCTGACCCGCTCCAACTCCTTCTCCAGGCGCTGGTTTGACTCGATGACGTCATTGAGGGTGTCGGCGATCTTGCCTGCCACCCCCGTCCACTCCATCGGCATGCGCGCCGAGAAGTCGCCCGCCCTGACCCTGGCCATGATGCTGAGCAGGACCGCCGGGTCGATGGTGTCACTGATAGCAGCGGGGGCTTTGGTGGCCATTTAGTTTGAGGCAGTCGCGTAATTCTGCGCCAACCTGAGATCCATCATCCCGCGAATTGGGGCTTGGCTCGCGGGGAGGGCAGGCCTGGGAGCCGAACGGAGTGACGGGCGTGGCCCTGAGGCAGTTTGGCG
>JBPCPW010000074.1:0-30475 GCA_050998755.1 Candidatus Dormibacteria bacterium | reverse complement strand
TCGCCTCCGCGGCCTCAACCCGGCAGCTCCCGAGAACCTGAAAGCCGCGGCCATCAAGGCCGCCGCAGTGAACGAGGAGGAAGGCGCAGATCAGCGGTCGGCGTTTCTTCCGGCCATGGGAGCTGCGGTCGTCGTCCTGGTGCTGGTGGTCCTTGTCCTGAGCGCCACCGCGGCGCCGGCGCACAACCTGTTCTCCAACATCAGCGCCGGCTTAGGAACCTAACCACACAGAGTTTTTTCGTATGCCTCAGCGCCAGAATTCGGTGAGCCGGTCGGCGAGGGCTCGGCCCTGGTTGTGACCGGCTCGAGCGGCGGGCGGACGCCTCGACAGATCCATCATGTTGTCGCCGAACGCGTCGCGAGAGGTGCTGTCCGGAAAGATCGTTTCGACACTGCTGCCGCGTGCGCGAAGTTCTTCGACCTGCGTTGCGAGATGCATGCCCCAATCCAGCGGATGTCGTGATCTGCCGCCGAATGGTGACAGCACCAGCACCCGTGCGTATCCGGCTGCAAGATCGGCATTCTCGTTTCGTCGGTAGCCGCCGTCGATGTATCGGCTGTTGCCGATGCTGTAGGCGAAGCCGCTGGAACAGCTGGCGGCGACGGCGTCCACCAGGTCGACCCCGCTGTGGCGGTCGAACACGACCGGTTCACCGCTATCGGCGTCGACCGCGGTGATGAGCATCCGCCGCTTTGGCCAGAGCTGACTGGGCAGCCGAGCGGCGACGGTAGTGCGCCACTGCGTTTGCGCAGACCCGTGCGACCCCGCAGCCGTCTCGAGCGCCCACGCACCCATCCTGCGGCGCATGTCGGCGGCATCCTCAGCCGCGGCGATGATTGCGCTCGTCGTCTCCATTTGGTTCGTCACCGGCCTGATCGAGACAGGTCCACGGTCGGATCCGGCCGGTCCAGTTGGTGGCTGGGATGCCGCGGCGAGGATGTCGGCAAGCAGCTCGGCCCCGGTCGCGCCCGTTATTTGGACCGCGGTCGTCGATCCGGCCGACGTCCCGATGATCAGATCGGCCTCGGTCACATCCAACCCAGCCTCAAATAGACCAGCGATGACGCCGATCAGCCACGCATTGCCTGCCGATCCGCCGCCACTGAGGACCAACGCTCGCTCGCCCGCGGCGCGCGCCCCGGTCATCGGGATCCGAACCAGGTGGTCAGCGCGTCACGCAATCCTCTGTCTGTCCCATCCCCCACCCAGGCGACGTGTCCGTCGGGCCGAATCAGCACGGCCGTGGGAGCAACGACAGCACCCAGTGCTGGAAGGTCCCAGACGCCGGCATATGTGGCGTTCATCATTTGTACGCGATCTCCCCACGGCGTGATGTTGAGGATGCCAGGCTGATCGAGGTTTAGCAGCACCGGTCCGGCAGTGTGCAGGAGCTCATAGACGCGGAGCGGGCCACTGGCGGTGGTGATGTCCAGGTCGGGCATGCGTCGCCCGAGCAGGGGATGTCCTGGCCCGAGGTCGTAGTGGACGTCGAGACCGGACATCATGGCGGCGATCCTCTTCCGTGGTCCGTCCATGCTGAGCAGCTCGGTCATGGAGTCGCGTAGCGCCTGGTGACGGTCGCCGGGGCTGGTCAGCGCGACCTGGGCCATGGTGTTCTGCAGCACTCGGGCGCCGATCGGATGCCGTTCGTCGTGGTAGGTGTCCAGCAGGCTCGGGGGGGATGCCTTCTTGACCACCTGGGCCAGCTTCCACCCCAGGTTCACGGCATCCTGGACTCCGGTGTTCAGACCTTGACCCCCGAGCGGGGCATGCACGTGAGCCGCATCGCCTGCCAGGAGGATGCGCCCCTTCCGATACGAGACCGCCTGCCGGGTGTTGTCGGTAAATCGGGAACTGCTGGTCAGGCTGTGCACGCCGTAGTCCGTCCCGTCGGCGGCGATGAGTGCCTCGCTGACATCCGTCAAGGTGGGCTCACTGGTGTGGTCGACCCGCGATTCCGTCAGGACGACCCGAATCCGATCTCCGCCCTCGCCCGGGCCGATCCCACCGCCCGGACGCAGGCCAAACTGCGGCTTCTCGACCATCTCGACCTCGGCCATGAGCCAGCTCGTCGAAGGATCCCACCCGGCGAACTCGATGCCGGCCGCTTTTCGGATGACACTGCGGCCCCCGTCGCACCCGACCAGGTAGTCCGCTCGGAGCGACGTGCCGTCGGACAGCGCGACGTCGACGCCGGTCTCGTCCTGGGCGAACCCTCTCACGTCACGTTCACGCATGGTCGTCACCCCGAGCTCATTGACCCAGGTGGCCAGCAGCGTCTCGGTCTGAGCCTGCGGGAGGGCGAGCCCGTAGTTGTGGCGGGAGGGGAAATCACTGATGTCCAAGGGGATTCGACCGAACCCCTGGATCTGCATCGCCTTCCCCTCCTGGAGAAACCGGTCGGCGACGCCGCGCTGATCGAGCACCTCGATCGTGCGCGCGTGGAGACCGCCGGCGAGCGCGCGGTCGGGATCCGGAGTGGCGAGCCGTTCAACGATGACGACATCGACGTCAGCCAGGGCCAGCTCGGCCGCCAGCATCATTCCTGTCGGGCCTCCGCCGGCTACCACCACCGCATGTTCGGGCATACTCCTGGACCTCCGCACAAGAAACTGAGGCGCCAGCATCGCACGGAGCGGGGGGCTTGCGGCAAGCCCAGGGATGGGTGAGACAATGACCTAGGAGGCTGCGCTCTGGGGCGTGATGAGCCCTCAACTGCGTGCCGCATCAACGGCCGCGGCGAAGGAGAGGTCGAGAATCGGAGCGAGCGTACACGAGGTACGTGAGCGAGAATCGCAGAAGCCGCGAAGCGGCGAACTCGACGCCCGCCCCGGCCGTTCAGGCGGTGCGCTAAACGGCGGTGTTTACCTGGATGTGGTTGGCCCCGTGCGACCTACTTTCGATCAGCGCCTGCGTGGCGCGGCCAACCAGGTTGGCGTCGGCCATCTTGTCGGAGCCCGCCGTTGCCACCCCGCAGGAAACGGTGACAACGCTGCCGCCATCGCTGAAGTCCACCACCGTGGTGCTCACCAGGGCGCGGATCTTCTCGGCTGCGCGGTAGGCACCTTCCTCGCTGGTGTGGGGCAGCAGGACGAGGAATCGCTGCGTGCCCAGGGCGGCTACCCGGTTGGTCGCGGCGATGGTGTCCGGGTCCCGAATGGCGCTGGCGATCGCCTCGCCAACCTCGCGGATCAAGCGGTTGGTGTCGCCGTAACCGTACGCCGCCTCGAGGGCATGGAGATCATCGATCTCGACCACCAGGACTGAGAGGTCGTGGCCGTAGCGGATCGCGCGGTTCAGCTCCTGCTCCAGCAGGGATTCGAAGAAGACAACGTTGAAGAGGTTGGTCAGGCCCTCGATGACAAAAAGCGGCCGGTCGTGGGCGGGGTCGGTGGGCATGCCGCAGTGCGCGCAGTAGTTGTTGTCCGGGCGGACGGACGCCGTGCAGTAGCGGCAGCTCCCCTCGCGCGCGGCAGGGTCGGCCACGGGGATGGGCTTGCGGGCGCGCTTGGTCGTGGACGTGCCACGGTTCTTCGCCATCGTGAGCCGACATCATACCCTCGCGCCCCCACCCCTCGAGGCTGCGAGCCCTAACATGGATTTGATGTCAGCCCTACCAGCAGCCGGCGTGGGGGCGGGCGTCGAGGTTGACGGCCTGGTCAAGGACTTCGGTGACTTCCGGGCCCTCGAGGATGTGAGCTTCACGGTGCGCCCCGGTGAGTCACTGGTGATCCTGGGCGAGAACGGCGCCGGCAAAACCACGACACTACGCTGCCTCGCAGGGGTGCTCAAACCCACCCACGGCACCGTCCGCATCGGCGGCGTATCGGTCGCCGACGACGCCGAGGCGGTACGCGCCCAGGTGGGATTGCTGTCGGAGGTCCCTGGACTCTACGAGCGGATGACCGCTCCCGAGTACCTCGACTTCTTCGGCCGGGTCCAGGGCATGGATCCGGTGGTCCGCCAGAAGCGGATCGACGAACTTCTTGGCATCTTCGGCCTCCGACCGCGCTCGGGGGTCTGGATGGGCAGTTTCAGCAAGGGGATGCGCCAGAAGGTGGCCCTGGTTCGCGCCACGCTGCATCACCCGTCGGTTCTCCTGCTGGATGAACCCACGTCGTCAATGGACCCGGCCGGCGCACGGCTCACCTGGGACTACATCCTGGCCCTCAAACGTGAGGGGCTGGCAGTTGTGGTCTGTACGCACAACCTCCGCGAGACCGCGCGGGTTGCCGACCGCCTGGCCGTCATGGCCGGCGGGCGCATCCTCGCCGAGGGGACGCTCAGAGAGCTGCAGGAGGAGCTTGGCCTGAAGCCGCGGTACGTGCGCACCATGGTCCCCGGGCTCGAGGACATCTACATGGAGGTGATGGGCCGGGCCGGCCGTCTGCCGACCATCTACGGGGCCGTGTCATGAGGTCGTGGCTGGGACGCCACCTCTTCACCGGCGCGCGGGCGCCGCGGCGCGAATACGTTTGGCTGATCGCGCGGCGCGAGTTGCGCGAGTCGACCTCGGACACCCGCCTGTTCATTGCCATGACCAGCCTGACATTTGTCATCCCGCTGGTGGCGGCTGGTGGGGTCACGCTGGCCACCCACTACCTGGGCACCAGCGCGCACGGGATCGCGGAACGCCTGGCGGAGGTTGGCGCCTTCTTCGTGGTCTTCCTACCGGCGTCGTTCTCCCTGGTCCTGGCACTGGAGTCGTTCAGCGGCGAGCGCGAGCGCAACACCCTGGAGACGCTCTTCGCCACCCAGCTGCGTGAGAGCGAGATCTACCTTGGGAAGATCAGCGCCGTGCTGCTGCCCAGCCTCACGTTGAGCTACTCGGCGCTGGTGGTCTACACCATCGCCATCTTCTTCACCGCCGGGTTTTTCCCCGGCGACGAGCTCCCGCCGCTGGTGATCGTGACGCTGGCCCAGGCAGCGGTCATGGTCACCGGCGCAACCATCGTCAGCAGCCAGACCAAGACACTGCGGTCGGCCAATGTGATGGCCAGCTTCATCATCATCCCGATGTCGGGGGTCATCCAGGGCGAGTCGGTGCTGATAATCAGCCGGCTCGAGTGGGTGCTCTGGGGCGTCGCGGTGATGCTGGCGACCGTTGCGGTCCTGCTCCTCAGACTCGGCATCCTCAACTTCAACCGCGAGAACATCCTCTCCAAGGACAGCCGTCCTCCGGACCGCCGAGGCTTCGCGCGGAAGCTGTTCGTGGGTCTGCCCACCTCACCGCGGTCCGTCGGGGGGTGGCTGGGGCGGCAGTCACGGGCTGTCCCGGGGGCCTATCGACGCACGATCCCCGCCATTGCGGTATCGGCGGGACTGCTGATCTTCGGTGGGATCGTGGGCGGTTTTGCCGCCGTCTCCGGGCTGCTGCCAACCGGCATCATCTCCGGTGCCGTGCGCAGTGCCGCTGCGGGGAACGAGGTCGTCTCGGGCTCTCCCCACCTGGCCGGTTTCATCTTCAGCCACAACGTGCTGGTCGGCGCGGTAATGCTGGCGTTCGCCCCGGTCAGCCTGGGCGTCATTGGCGGACTGCTGATGATGGTCAACGGCTTTGTGGTCGGCTACCTGGGCGGCTACTACTTCCAGGTGCACCACCTCGGGTTCTTTGCCTGCGGGATTGGCCCGCACGGGATCTTCGAGATCCCGGCCCTGGTCTTCGCATACGCGTTCGCTCTTCGGGTGGGCGCCAGCATGGTGCGGCCGTCGCCGGACGGTTGGTTGGCCGGCATGCGCCTGGCGCTGGCGGACTACGGGCGGGGGGCGATGTTCTTCGTGCCGCTTTTCGCGGTCGCCGCGATCGTCGAGGCCTACGTGACGACAACTGTGATCAGGGCCTGCTGACCGGGTTCCCTGGGGGTGCTCGAAACCACCTCGGCGGACCCTCTTACGGAGTTGGGAGGCGCCAGACCAGATGCTATGATCCGGCGCGTGAAACGGATCCTGGTGGTCGAGGACTACTACGCCCTCGCCGACATCGAAACCCTCCTGTGCCAGATGGAGGGATACGAGGTGAAAACTGCCAAGACCGGGGAGGAAGGGCTGGAGTTGATCGATTCCTACAAGCCCGACCTCGTCATTCTTGACCTGATGCTCCCGGGCGAGTTGAGCGGCACCCAGGTACTGCAGAAGATCCGCTCCGACGGCCAGGAGGAACCCAAGGTCCTGGTGGTCTCTGCGCTGGTCAACCAGACCACGGCGCCCGAGCTTGAGAAGTACACCAACGTGCAGGCTCTCAAGAAGCCATTCAAGGTCAAGGACCTGGCCAGCCGGGTCAGGACCATGGTGGGGCCGAACTAGGCACCCTCGACACCGTCCCTCCGGATGGTAGCGTCCTAGTCGTGGCCCGCCGTTGTCCCTACCTGGAGCAGATCCTGCTCAAGAAAACGGGGCCCCTCCGCCGCTACCACGCCGACTGCCACGTCTCGCATAAAACGGAGACGTTCACGTACGTTAAGCACCCTTCGCCTCCATGCCTGACAGACTACGAGGGTTGCCGGCTCTTCCAGCGACAGCACGACGAGGAGAACCGGAGCATCACCAGGTACACGGACTAGATGGCGTTCCGTCGCGGCGGGGACTTCTTCAGTAACGTCGAACCCCTCTTTCCGCGTGGCAAGCCCCCGGACATGGCGAACTTCACGCCGAGCAAAGGGACGCGGCGGCTGCTGTATGTCGTGGGTTTCCTGCTTCTGCTCTTTGTCGGCCTGCGCCCGGTCGTCGGTTTCTACACCGACGTGCTCTGGTACCGCTCGCTTGGCTACTCACAGCTGTACCTCACCCAGTACCAGTACCAGGGATGGATTTTCGCCGGAAGCTTCGTGGTGGCCTTCGCGGCGTTGGCGGCGAGCTCGGCCTACAGCGTTCGCCAGGTGGGATTTAGCGCCCTCAGCGCGATCGGTGTCCGGCGGCGCTTCCTGACCGCCGCGGCGGGCCGCCTGGTGTTGGTGGCGGCGGCGGTGGTGGCGCTGGTGTTCGCCTTTGTGGCGTCCGCCCAGTGGGAGAATGCCGCCAAGGCGCTGAAAGGAGGGTCTTTCAACCGGAGTGACCCGGTGTTCGGCCAGGACATCGGCTTCTATGTTTTCCAACTCCCCATCATCCGCTTCGCGTGGGGATGGCTGCTGGCGTTACTGGTGGTCTGTGCTTCCGCCGCCCTCTTCGTCTACCTCTCGCGAGTCAACTCCCAGACCCTGCCGCCGCGGGCCATCACCCACCTTTCACTGCTGGGCGCGGCATTCTTCCTCCTGCTGGCGGTGCACTACCGGCTGGCCATGTTCCAGCTGCTGCTGTCAAAGAACGGCTTTGTCTATGGAGCGGGTTACACCGACGTCCACGTCCGCCTGCCCGTCTACTGGGTGATGCTGGTTCTGAGCCTGCTCCTGGCGGTGGTGATGATCGCCAATGCCCTGCTGCGCCGTCCGGTCGGACTCCTGGTCCCGGTCGGTATCTGGCTGGTCACAGCGGTGATCCTGCTGGGTCTTGTCCCGGCCGTGTACCAGCGGGCCGTCGTCACACCGTCGGAGCCGGCCCAGGAACACGACTACATCCAGCGTGAGATCGACGCCACCAACACCGCCTTCGGGCTGGACGGGCTGGTCACCAAGGACTTCCCCGACAAGCAGCAGGTGACACCCGACCTTCTGGCCGGCAACGTCGGCACGGTATCCAACCTGCGGCTCTGGGACTACGGACCATTGCAGACGGCGTACAACCAGATCCAGTCGCTGCGGCCGTTCTACGACTTCAACCGCGTCGCCATCGACCGCTACAACCTAAGCGACGGCTACCACCAGCTGATGCTGTCGGCGCGGGAGTTGAACCCCGACCTCAACGGTGTGCCACGCACCTGGGTCAACCTCCATCTCAAGTACACCCACGGGTACGGTGCCGCGGCCACCCAGGTGACCAAGGTCGCCGCCGAAGGTCAGCCCGACCTGACCCTGCGTGACATTCCCCCGGTGGGCGAGCCGGCCATCACTCAACCGCAGCTCTACTTCGGCGAGAAGAGCTCGGATTACGTCGTGGTCGGCGGCAAGGAGCAGGAGGTCGACTTCGAGAAGGGCGACACCCAGCAGTACTCACAGTGGAAGGGCACCCATGGCGTGGCCATGTCCAGCGGGCTGCGAAAGCTGGCCTATGCCTATCAGCTGGGTGACCTGAACCTCCTTCTGAGCACCCAGGTCACGCCGCAGAGTCAACTGCTGTACCGGCGGGCGGTGCAGGACCGGCTCAAGCAGCTGGTGCCGTTCCTGACCTTTGACCAGGACCCATACCTGGTCATCTCGGACGGCAAGATGTACTGGATCGTGGACGGGTTCACGAGTTCCGACTCATATCCCTACAGCCACCCATACCAGGAGACCGGCCCCAACTACATCCGCAACTCGGTCAAGGCGGTCATGGATGCCTACGATGGCACCGTCACCTTTTACGTGGCCGACCCCAACGACCCGGTGATCGCGACCTACGATCGCATCTATCCGGGGGCCCTCACCCCGATAGCCCAGATGCCGGCGGGCTTGCGCCAGCACGTGCGCTACCCCGAGTACCTCTTCACGATCCAGGCACAGGTCCTCGAGAACTACCACATGCACGACCCGCAGGCCTTCTACAACCGCGCCGACCCCTGGTCCCAACCCAACGAGATCACCCAGCAGGGGGGCCAGACCGCTGCCCTGCAGCCCTACTACGTGGTCATGAAGCTCCCCGGACAGGACCACGAGGAGTTTGCCCTGATCCAGCCCTACACCCCGCTGAACAAGAAGAACATGGTCGCCTGGATCGCTGCCCGCAGCGACGGCGCGGACTACGGCAAGTTGGTCGCGTTCCGTTTCCCGACCGACCGCCAGGTGACCGGGCCCGAGCAGGTCGAGAGCCAAATCGACCAGGACCCCACCATCTCCGCCCAGCTCAGCCTGCTCAACCAGAATGGGTCCAAGGTGGTGCGTGGCAACCTGCTGGTCATCCCCATCGGTGATGCGATCCTCTTCGTCGAACCGATTTACCTGGAGTCGGCGGGCAACAACGCCATCCCCGAGCTGAAAAAGGTGGTACTGGCCGACGAGCACCGGGTGGTCTGGGCGGACACCCTGGACCTGGCGCTGCAGGCACTCACTGGCGGGACCCAGGCAGCACCTACACCCACCGGGCCAACGACCGGGCCCACGCCCACGCCCACCCCGGGGGTCAGCCAGACCGTGGGGCAACTGATCGCCCGGGCGCAACAGCTCTACGCCGACGCCCAGGCCAAGCTCAAGGCGGGCGATCTGGGCGGCTACGCATCCGACGTCCAGCAGCTTGGTCCCATCCTCGAGCAGATCCGGGCGGCCACCGGGGGCCCGGCTGCATCTCCGTCGCCGGGGAGCTCGCCGAGGGCCACGGCCTCCCCCTTCACCTCGCCGAGGCCCACCGCCTCGCCATAGGCTGGACCGGTCTAGCCGGCTGTCTCTGCCTTGGCGTCGGTGCGCGGCGGCCGCGCGGATTCACCCAACCCGAGGCGGCGATACAGCCGCGCAACCGGTGCCGGCGCCCACCAGTTGCGGTCACCCAGGAGGCGCATGGTGGCCGGCACGATCAGCGCCCGGACCAGCGTGGCGTCGATCGCCACCGCGATGGCCATTCCCAGTCCCAGCTCCTTGATCAGCAGCACCTGGGCCAGACCGAACCCGATGAAGACGACGACCATGATGGCGGCCGCGCCGGTGACCAGCCGTCCACTCAACTCCAGCCCCTGGGCCACGGCGTGGCGGTTGTCGTGGGTTCGCTCCCACTCCTCCTTCATCCGGCTCATCAGCAAAACCTCGTAGTCCATTGACAACCCGAACACGATGCAGAACAGAAGAACCGGGATCGAAGGGTCGATCGACTGCGGACGGAAGCCGAGGAGATGGGTCAGGTGGCCATCCTGGAAGATCCAGACCATCGCCCCAAACGATGCCGAGAGCGAGAGGAAGTTCATCACCACCGCTTTCAGTGGCAGCAACACGGAGCCCAGCAGGAGGAACAGGACCACGATGGTCACGGCGACGATGAAGCCGACCGCCGCGGGGGTGCGGTCGACGATGAAGTTGACGATGTCGAGGTCGAAGGCGGTCTGCCCGGTGACCAGGACCTGTCCGTCGCCAACGCCCCGATGAGCCCGCAGGTCCTTGACCACCTGTCGCGCGCCGTCGGTCTCGTCCACCTGGCTGCTGAACACGTTGATCACCACGATGTGCCTGCCCACCGCCTGGTGCACGGCCTGGGCGATCTTCGGTGGGAGCTCCGACACCGGGGTCGCGGTGAGGAGACGAACATAGGCCGCGCGGTCCAGGCTGGGGTCGAAGTCGACAATGCTCTCCACCCTGGTGACGCCGGGGATGCTGCGCAGGCGCCGGCTGTAGTCGTAGAGTGCGCCCACGCGGTCGGAGGTCAGAGGCGTCGCCGCAAAGTTGGCGACCACCGCGATCTCGGTCTGGTCGCGCGCCGGGAACTGCTGCTTGGCGAGGTCATGCGCCCTGACCACCTCGGAGCTTGCCGGCAGCGCGTCTATCCCGCTGTTGGCCATCCGAAGGTGAGCGAAGGGCAGGCCCGCGAGAACGATGAAGGAGACCGTGGGGAACAGGACGACCAGCGGCCGGCGCATGACGGCCATGGCCAGGTTGTGCCAGCCTTTGCGGCTGCCGGTGACGTTGACGGGAATCGTCAGGCGATTGACGCGCGGGCCGAGAAGGGCCAGCAGGGCCGGCAGCAGGGTCAGCGAATAGAAGACCGCGATGGCCACGACAATCCCGCCCGCAAGCCCCATGCTGGGTAGGAAGCTGCCGGGGTAGAAGAGCATGCCGGAGAGCCCGACCGCGACGGTGATCCCCGAGAATGTGATGGCCCGCCCGGCCGTCGCCAGGGTGGTCGCCAGGGCGTCCTCGCGGCTGGCCCCCGCGGCAAGCTCCTCCCGGAATCGATTGACCACGAACAGGGAGTAGTCGATGGAGACCCCAAGCCCGATCAGCGTCACCACGTTCTGGGCGTAGCTGGAGACATCCGTGAAGCCCGCGATCAGGTAGATGCCGCCAACCCCACCGATGATCGAAACGATGCCGACGACCAGCGGGAGCCCGGCGGCAACCAGGGCACCGAAAACCAGCAGCAGCAGGATGATGGTCAGGGGGATGGAGATCAACTCGGCGCGCTGCAGGTCCACCGCGAGCTGGTGGTCGAAGGCCTGGTTGTCGGCCTCGCCGTTGAAACCCAGCACGTCCAGCCGGCTTGACCGAATCTTGTCGCGCAGCTCGGGGTAGGCATTTCGGGCGCTGCGGCCAGAGTCCTTGAGGTCGACCACTGCGATTGCCGACCGCCCGTCCGCGGCCAGAAGCGCCGGCGCCAGCGCCGGGTCTGCGCCGAAGGGCGTCACCACCCTGGCCACCCGGGAGTCCTGGCGCAGCGGCTCCAGCGCCTGCGTCATGGCGTCCTTGAATGCGGCGTCGGTCGTCCTGAGGCCTCCCCGGCCAACGAACATGACATCGAAATTCGAACCGCCGCTGCCTGCCTTCGGCAGCTCGGAGTCGATCAGGTCACTGGCGTGGCCGGCTTCGAGGTTGAGCGACCGGGGGTTCTTGAGCTCGCCGCCGCGGACAAGGAACCCGATCGAGGTTGCCAGGACCGCCCCGGAAAGCAGCAGCGTCCACCACGTGTGGTGATGGATGAAGCGCCCCCACCTCGACAGCATCTATCCGCGTCGCATCCCGACAAGGAACTTACGCTCGCAGGGTACGCTCAATAGTGGAGGCGAGCCTCGAGGACCTTGCCGCAGGTGGCGCAGGACGTGAAGACGATGTCGGTCATCCGATGCGGATTCTTCAGGGGCAGGGTGTCCGACTCCGCGATGTCGCTTTCAAAATGGCCGTCGCAGGTGCACGGAGGTGTGTCGTCAAGCAGGTGTGCTCCGAGCAGCTGGGAGCACATCAGGCAGTAGGTGAGGTACACGCGAGGGAACCGGTAGCCCTTGTTGGTGAAGACCACCATCTCCGCCTCGGAGTGAATCGGCGTCGCCCGGCAGTAGGGACAGCGTTCGCGGCCCAGCTGGTGGGCCCGCTCCCGGAGCCAGCCCCGGATCCGGCCTCTCGTCAGGCCGCCCGGTCGAGCGGGGTGCCGGTCAGGCGGTAGACGACGGCGCGGTAGTGCTGCACCACCTGGCGCAGCCGCTCGGTGTCATTGGACGCGCCACCGAGGTTGGTGTTCGCCGCCTGCAGGGAGCGCGCGGCCTCCTTGTCGTGGGCGCCAAGGTCGGTGATGCGCTGCTTCGGCTCGATGCGGTCGGGGAAGCCGCGGCGCCGCATGACCTCCTCGGCGATGCCCCGGGCCCTGGCTGCCGCTTGCTCGGGGTGGTCGACGAACTCACGCTCGATTGACGCGAATTCCTCGATATAGCGCTGCCCGGCCCCATCCTCGAGGTCGCGGAGCACGAAGGCGGGTCCCCGTCTGCGCCGGGACATGGCCACTGCCAGTCCAGCCAGCACCAGGACCACGGCCACCGCGATCAGCACGTAGCTAGTGTGGATACCAAAGATCAGCATGGTGGTCGAAGGGCTCACGTTATAGCGACACTATCATGTCTTCGGTCTCGATCGGCGCGTGCGGGTGGATTGCCACCAACTCGTCGCCGTCGTAGACCAGCTCCAGGAAACCACCCTTGGCCAGCTTCAGGGCATGAAAGCGCCAGTTCGCGCGTCCCAGGTGGACGTTCCAGAAGGCCTTGATGGGGTCGGCGTGACTGATCAGCGCGGCCGCGTTGCCGCGGCAGGCTACTAGCGCCTCGCGACAGACGACGTCCACCCTCTGCGCCAGCTCGGGAACGGGCTCGTCGATGCTGAGGGCGCCGGGGCGCACCAGGTGGACCCAGAACAGCGGCTTGACCAGCACCGCCCGGGACTGCCTGGTGCCCTGCAGGTACTTGCCGAACGCGGCCTCGAGCAAGGCATCCCGGGTTTCGATGGGCACCTCCTGGTTCAGCCGCGACACCGCAACGGTGGCGGTCTCCTGGGCGCGCTGCAGCGGGCTGGCGTAGACCCGCTGGACCGGGTACTTGGCGAGGTGGTCGCCGAGGCCCCGCGCCTGGCGGATACCCATCTCACTCAGGCCAAAGCCCGGCAGGTGACCATAGAAGATGCGCTCCGGGTTGGCGGGGTGGGCGTGTCGGCAGAGGAAGATCCGGGTGGTTTCGACCATGACCGCCAAACCATACCGGCTGGGACGAGCCGGGATTGGTCTAGCCCGTGCAGGCAGCCAGACGGCTCTCGATGCTGAAGCTTCGGTCAGGGATGCCCGGGAGCTTCCCAGGCTCCAACCCCGCCAGCGCTGCCTCGGGCGCAAGCCCCACCAGTTCGGCGGTTGAGACCCGCGTCCCGGCCCGTCGCGCCGCTTCGCCGACGGCGTCCAGGAGGTCGGCCAGCGAGGTGCGGCGGAAGTCGAGCAGGTTCATCGAGACCTGGGCGTAACCCTGGCCAGGTAGGAACAGGCCCAGCGCCTGCACGCCAGGCAGTCCCCCGCTGGATTCGCGGACTGCCCGCGCCACCCGGCGGGCGACCTCGACGTCCTCTGTCTCCAGGAGGACGTTGAAGGCGATCAGCGGCCCACGGGCGCCGACCGACACCGCGCCCGCGCTGGGGTGAGCGACCGGCGGCCCGAAATCCGGCGCGAAGCGGAGACCATCGGCACTGAATCCATCGGCACTCAGACCATCGGCATTCAGTGCCTCGAACCCGCCCTTCCGAAGCGCGGCCAGGGTGCGGTCCTGACCATATGGGGCTGCGGCACCGTACAGGTATACGGGTATCCCGTGGGCGGCGGCGATGGCCTCGCCGGTCGACCGGGCGACCTGAACGCAGAGGTCGAGGTTCGCGCCGGCCAGGGGCGCGAAGGGGATGACGTCGATGGCGCCGATACGGGGATGGACGCCGCGGTGCTGGCGCATGTCTATCAGCCGGATGGCCTCCCGCGCCAGCGCCCGGGCGGCGTCGGAGACCACCGGAGCGGTGCCCGCGAAGGTCAGGACGCTACGGTTGTGGTCGGGGTCGCTGTGGACGTCCATCAGGCAGCACCCGGGGGTGGCAGCAACGACGGCGACCAACTGCTTGATGACCTCCGCGCGCCGGCCCTCGGAAACGTTGGGGACGCACTCAAGTAGCGGTGCCGGCGTCACACGCGTACAGTAGCGCCCAGATGACAGCCGCGACGACGATCCCCGGCGCGCCGCCGGCTCGGCGGCTGGGCACCCCGCGAATCGCGCTGCTCACAACCTATTGGGTGGCGCTCGGTTTCCTCTGGCTGCCCCTGGGCAGCTTTGTCCTGCCCAGGCTGATCCTGGACACCGTCGGCGACGCGCACAAGGGCGCCGGGGTGGCCATCCTGGAGGGAGTTGGCACCTTCGTCTCGGTTTTCTGGCAGCCGGTCCTAGGCTCCGTGTCGGACCGCACCAACAGCCGCTTTGGACGCCGCAAGCCCTACATCGTGGTGGGTACCACGCTCTCCGCCATCTTCCTCGTCCTGATGATCTTCACCCCACGGGGCACGTCAACGGCCTCCGGCGTCGCCGTGTTCCTGGCCCCCGGCTACCTCTACCTTTTCGTTCTCTATTTCCTCTTGCAGCTATCCGAGAATGCTGCGCAGGCGCCCTACCAGGGGTTGCTCCCTGACGTCGTACCGGAGGCCGAACGGAGCCGCGCCAGCGGGTTCGTCGGTGGTGGCAACCTGCTCGGCCTGGCAGTGGGATTCGCGGTCGTCGGGACCTTCACCGGGATGCACCGTTTCGACCTCGCCCTGGGTTCGATGGCCTTTGTGCTGCTGGCCTCGATGTTGGTGGTGACGCTGCTCTTCCCCGACAACGTCAAGCCCGACCCCGCCCTGAAGACGCGGTGGCAGGACGTCATCTTCGGCACCTTCGCGATCAGCCCGCGCCGCTACGGCGACTTCCTCTGGCTGATGGTCTCGCGGCTGACCATCCTGGTGGCGATCGCCGGGTTGCAGCGCTACGCGCTGTTCTACTTCAAGGACGTCTTCTACCCGGGGAGAGGGCAGGCCCTCGAGGACCTCGCGAGTCTCGCCGCGCGCGATCTCCAGGTGGTGATCGTCTTGGTCGCACTGCTGGTCAGCCTGCCCGCCGCGGAGCTGTCCCATCGCATCGGGCGAAAACCCATCATCATCGGCGCCGCCGTGCTGGGGATACTCGGGACGATCGGACTGATCGCCTCGCCCTACCACGTTCTCCCCGACTTCATGTTGGGATTCCCGAGCGGGCTCTTCAAGGTCCCCCACACCCTCAGCCAGGCGCTGTATTTCGGCATCCTGGTCGGGATCTCAGCGGGGGCCTTTCTGGCCGTCGACTGGGCGTTCATGATGGATGTCATCCCCAACGACGAGGCCGGCCGCTTCCTCGGCTTCTCGAACATCGCCACCGCGGGCTCTGGGGTCATCGCCGGGTTCGTGGGCGGTTTCCTGATCGACGGGTTCCGCAGCCAGCAGATACTGGGCCAGCCGGGCGGCTACCCGGTCACCTTTTCGGTATACGTGGTGTTCTTCATCGTCGGGGGGCTGGCGATCCTCAAGGTCCGCGAGACGCGCGGCAGTCGGGGGAACAGGTCCAGCGCTCGGCCGTTCGCTCCCTGAGCCGCTAGGCTCGGCCGGGTGCTGACTGCCAGTCGCCGCCTGACCTTCGGCGCTGCCTTTCTGGCCGCGCTGCTTGGTCTCTCCGCCTGCGTGGCCACCGTGGAACCCAGTTCGAGCCCGGCCCCGGCCGCGTCAGACTCGGTCTCGCCGGACGCTCTGCCCTCCCCGGTGCCCAGTCCCTCGCCGCTGCGCCCACCGGTGGTGCCTCCGGCGGGCAACCCCGCTCCCGACTGAAGCGGTCGTACGCCCGTGCCCACTCGAGGACCCCGCTGTTACCATGACTAGGCCGTGGCTCAAATAGGAAGCGCCCCCCTGGGGGAGATGGACAGGGCGCAGGAAAACGGTCTGTCCGCGCCTGCGTCGCCACCTGGGCCACCCCTGGAAATGGACCAGGCCATGGGCGTCGCCCCGGCGGCCGCCGGGGGCTTCATGCCACCCAGGCCTCGTAATCTTCAGCAGACGGGTCTCTCCGCCACCTTCATGAGCGACCTGATCCTCAAGCTGATGCACTTCAGCACCCAGTTGGCGGCCCACGAGGTGGCGACCCGGCTTCGCCTGGACTACGAGTGTGTGCACCCGGTGATCGCCCAGCTGGCCAACAACTCGCTGATCCAGTCGATCGGCCAGGCGCCTCGACCTGAAAGGCACCTTGAGACCTTGGAAGAGGGACTGGCCTACATGATCACCGAGTCCGGCCGCGAGAGGGCGCGCGAGATCCTCGACCGCAACCAGTACATGGGCCCGGCGCCAGTGCCCTTGCGGGAGTACAACGAATCCGTCCGCCAGCAGGGGTTGCCGGAGAACTTCGCCACCCGCGCGGCGCTCAAGGGCACGCTCGACTCCATGGTCCTTTCCGAAGAGACCATGGAGGTGTTGGGGCCGGCCTTCAACTCCCGCAGCAGCGTCTTCCTCTACGGACACCCGGGGAACGGCAAGAGCTCGATCGCGCGGGCCGCCCAGCTGCTGCTGGGGGGATCCGTCTACATGCCCTACGCGCTGGCCGTCGACGATGCCGTCATCCGGCTCTACGATCCCAGCCACCACGAGCCGGTGGGGCCCCCGGTGGCCGAGGCCGACCAGCGCTGGGTTCGCTGCAAGCGACCGTTCGTGCAGGTTGGCGGCGAACTCGACCTGTCGATGCTGGATCTGGTCTGGCAACCGGCGTTCAAGTTCTACGAGGCCGGCCTGCAGATGAAGGCCAACTGCGGCATCTTTCTGGTGGACGACTTCGGACGCCAGGACGTCTCGCCGCGCAAGCTGCTGAACCGCTTCATCGTGCCCTTGGAAGAGGGGGTTGACTACCTGAACATGGCGGTGGTCGGAAAGAAGATCGAGGTTCCGTTCGGGATGCTGATCTTCTTCTCTACCAACCTCGATCCTTCCGAGCTGGTTGACGAGGCATTCCTGCGCCGCATCCGCTACAAGATCAACATCCCCGACCCCTCTCCCGAGGAGTTCAAGGAGATCTTCGTCCGCGAGGCAGACCGCATGGGCCTGGCGGGAGGCGAGGCCTCGGCCTACTACATCCTCGGCAAGTACTACCGTTCCCGCACCCCCCGGGGGGTGCACCCCCGGGACATCCTGGCCCATGTCAAGGAGATCGCGGCCTACCTCGGGCAGCCGGCCAACCTCAGCAAGGAGTTGCTCGACCGTGCCTGCTCCACCTACTTCCTGCTGGAGCGCAGCTAAGCACCTCCCGGCTAAGCTCGAAAGCGTGTCGACGCTGATAGCGGGCGCCTGCGAGTGGGCGACGTCGCTTCGACTGGCGGACATCCCCGCGGACGTCCGGCGCCTGGCCATAGCCCAGGACATGTCATCGCTGGCGGCGCTCCACGCCACCCACCGCCACCCCGTCCACCACCGATTAGAGCGCGCCCTAACCAAAATGGGCTGGGAGCATCAAGCGGCAGCGGCGGCCCTGACGACGATGGCCCTGGACTTTGACGAGACCGCGTTTGCCGGGCATCTCGGCCACGCCTGCGGCCTGCCGATCCTGGTGTGTGCCGCCGCCAACGGTGCGTCGGGGGAGCGTGCCCTGGTGGCGCAGGTGGCGGCGGCCGAGGTCGCAGCGCGGCTCACGGCCTCGGTGACCCTGGGCTCGGCGCGCGGCCAGATCGCCGCGCATACGCACGCGGCGGGGGCGGCGGTGGGCTTCGGCGTGCTGTTGGGACTCTCAGCCGACCAGTTGTCGACCGCACTCAGCCTCGCGCTAGCGCAGTCCAGGCACGTGCTTCTGCCGGCGTTCATGGGGTCTGATGCCAAGTTCTGGGTGGCGGCCGCCCCGATCCTCGATGCGGCCAACGCCGTGCGGGCGGCGAGCGACGGAGCCCAGGGGCACCCCGGGTTGCTGGAGGCGGCGGGCGGGGTGCTGGCAGAGCTCGCCGAGGTACCGCTGCCGGAAGCGTTTTCCGGATATGGCGAGCGATGGCACCTACGCACGCTCTCGATCAAGGCGATTCCAGGCTGCGCATACCTGACCGCGGCAGCCGAGGTGGCAATGGAACTCGGCCCCATCGACCTTGCGGAGGTCGAGAGCGTGGAGGCCGGTGTCTCGATCCTCACGATTGGCATGGAGGCCCAGAGCCGGCCTTTCATCGCCGGACCGGCCACCCCGGTGCCGGCGCTCGGCTTCACCACCGGTTATAACGTCGCCGCGGCCTTGGAAACCGGCGGTGTCGACGTCGAGGACCTGTTCGGCGAGCCTTTGAGCCGCGACCCAAGGTGGCGGGTGGCCGCCGCACTGACGCTGGTTCACGACGTCGAGCTGACGACGACCGCGCTGGCGGCCACCGCGCCGGTCGGTCAGGCCATCGCCTGGGCGAGGGAGCGAGCCCTGCCGTACCTGCAGGGGAGGGGAGCTGGTGAGGATCTCGCGCGACGCGTGGTTGCGGAAGCCCGGGACGCTGCGGAAGCGAACCTCGAGCGTCCCTCCAAGCGGATCGGGGCGCGGCTCAAGGTGATTCTTCGCGGAGGCCGGGTGCTCGAGGGAATGCGTCCCGCCGCCACCGGCAGCTGCCAGGAGAGCGTGGACCAACGGGCTGCGCTGGCCGAGCGCAAGCTCTCCACACAATTGGTCGCCAGGGGAATGAGCGACGATACCGAGCGCCTGGTGGCGGGATACCGCGGCCTGGCCGACCTCACCCCCGCTGGCCTCGCCTCCCTGGTGTCGCTACATCTCGAAAGCCGTTCAGGCTAGGGGACAGCGACGAGCAGCTGACCCGCGGCACAGCGCACGTCGATCGAGTAGATCGCCCGGTCCCAGAGGTCGCCGTCAAATTCCGCCAGGAGGCCGTTGGGCGCTGTGATTTCCACCTCGGCCGCCCGGGCATAGGAAGCCAGCGGGTGCTCCAGGTCGCGCCCGGTGACGACCGCCCCGAGCAGGTCGTTGAACCCCGCGCTATCGGTTGCCCGAACCACCAGCACCTCGAGAAGCCCGTCGTCCATCAGTGAGTTGGGAAACACCGGGAACAGCGACGCCCGGACCCGCGCCCCGCCGATCGCAATCAGGCCGATGTCGCCCTCCGCCAGCACCCGGCCGTCGACGCGGATGGTCGCCGGGAACTGGACCGGGGCGGCCGCGGCAATCCCGGCCGCCTCAGCGTAGCGGGCGGCTCCCGAGGATGCCGCCGACGCCGCCAGCTCGACGATCTGGGCAAACCACCCGGCGCTGAAGCCCAGCAGCCCGTACTCGCCCGTTGGCTGCAGCTCGATCAGGTCTATCGCGCGGTTTTTCCCGCCGTCCAGGACACCGGCCAGCGTGTCCTCCCACGGCGCCTCCCCATAGAGCTCCAGAAACGAGCTGTTGCCGCTGCCGGCGGGCACGATTGCCAGCGGCACGCCGGTTGCCGCCAGGCCCGCGGCAGCTTCACGCACTGTGCCATCCCCGCCCACGGCGACGACCATGTCGACCCCCTGCTGCGCGGCGTCCTGGGCCAGGATGAACGCATGACCGCGCATGTCTGTGTGCCCCACGGTCACCTCCCAATCGGCGGCCGCCGCCGCCTGCTCCGCGCGGGCCAGGGCGTTGGCCGGGTCGCCACGGGCGCCCGGGTTCACCACCAGCGCCAGCCGGCGGGTCAAGGCCCTGGGGTCAACGCGGCTCGAAGCGGACTGCGGGGGTACCCATCTTGAGCACGAGCCCCGAGGCCTCGATCAGCGATCCCAACGGCCCCGGCAGGCGGCGCAGGACAGAGCTGCGTACGGCCTCCGCCGTGGCGCCCTCGACCACCCGGGCGCGTGCTCGGCGCACGGCGACTCGATCGTCCACCACCACCTCGGGGTTGGCGCGCAGATTTTGCAGCCAGTGCGCCCCGGGCGACCAGGGGAGGACGTATGTCTCACCCTCAACCTCGATCCCGGTCAGGACGACGGTGCGGGGGAAGTTGGTGCGATGACCTTCGGTGGTCAGCAGCAGGACCCGGCCGAGCAACCCGGTCTCGGTGCGTATGACCAGCTCGTCCAGGGTGACGCGGGCAACCCTGAAAGTCTGCCGTCGCGACGGCGGGAACGCGAGGGCCGCGGCCACGGCCGCACCGGCCACCGCGGCAGCCACCTTGGGGAGCGTCGCCACGGCTGATAAGTTAGCGCACGTGGGTCAGGACTACGCCGCCATGCTCAACGAGGGTGCCGGCTCTTTTGAGAAGGGCCTCGGGTTGGTCATCACGTCAGCGACCGCGGACCGCGTTGTGGGCACCGTTGATCTGGACCCCCAGCGGCACACTCAACCCTGGGGCATCGTCCACGGCGGCGTCTACTGCAGCATCATCGAGAGCCTGGCCTCCATCGGCGCGGCGATCAACGTCATGCCCGAGAGGACCTCGGCGGGCATCGAGAACCAGACCAGCTTCCTGCGCAGCATCTCCAGCGGCCAGGTCACGGGTGTAGCCACGCCTTTGCAACGAGGGCGCCAGATGCACCTCTGGGAGGTGGAGATCCGCGACGACCAGCAGCGCATGGTCGCCCATGGCCGTGTCCGCCTGGTGATCCGCGACCTGCAGCCCAACCCGTGAAAGTTCGGCGGCGCCCGAGGGTGGGCCCGGTTGAGGTCACGGTGGTGCTGATCGCGCTGCTGGTTCTTGGTTCCGCGCTCGGGGTGATGGCCACCCGGCTGAGCGCATCACCGCATCGGGCGGCGTCCGCCTCCAGCCACGCAACCGCCAGCCCCCAAGGCCACGCCTCGCCGGGGCCAAGCGCGAGGTCCAGCAGCAGCCCGGTTGCCGCCGCCGGCCTCAGCCTGGACGCCATCTTTGGCAGGGCCCCGGACCTTTCGAAGATCCCGGCGTCGCGCAAGGTGACCATGGTGGTCACCGGCGATGTCATCCCGGCCCGCAATACCAACGAGCAGATGCTCAAGCGCAATGACTTCAACTGGCCGTTCGAGGCCACCTCCGACTACCTGCACAGCGGGGACATCGAGTTCATCAACCTCGAAGCGCCGCTGTTCTCCACCTGTAAGGCATCGCCCACTGGGATGAGCTTCTGCGGCGACCCGCGCTTCATCAACGGCCTGGCGTACGCCGGGGTCACCGTGGCCAACCTGTCCAACAACCACCTCACCAATTTCGGGCCTGTCGGCACCAACAGCACAGAGAAGCTGCTCACCGACCACCAGATCCAGCCCTGCGGGCTGGGCCTGGTAGCTCACATGACGGTCAAGGGTGTCCGGTTCGCCTTCCTGGGTTTCAACGGCGTCGGCGCGGCAATACCCCGGGCTGAGATGCAGCGGGAGATCGAGGCCGCGCGTCCGACTGCCGATGTGGTGGTGGTCCAGTTCCACTGGGGCAAGGAGTACGTGCTCACGCCGCAGTCGACGAATGACTTCATCGCCCCGGATGACCCGCGGGAGATCGGACATCTGGCGATCGACGACGGCGCCGATCTGGTCATCGGCAACCACCCGCACGCGGTCCAGGGCGTCGAGACCTACAAGGGCAAGCTCATCACCTACGCCCACGGCAACTTTGTCTTCGACCAGATGTGGACGCCGGACCCAGGGCAGGAGGACCCCCGCAACGGCGTGGTGGGCAAGTACACGTTTGTTGACGGCAAGCTGGCCGCGGTGGAGTACAAGCCCACCCGGATATACGAATATGGGCAGCCGCGCTTCCTGACCGGCCCATATGCCGACTACGTCCTGGGATTGATGAAGACCTCCAGCCAGCTGATCGTCGCGGGCAGCACCGAGTCCCCGCCATCGCCGCCCGTTCCCGCTCCTGCATGAGTTGGGCCACCCACCCCGAGCGGAGCTTGCGGCTAAGATGACGTCGATGCGTCGTTCCTCGTGGGGGGGAGCCGTCGCGACCGCAGCGGTCGCCCTGCTTTCGCTCGCACCCGCCACCGTGGTCCGCGCTGTGGGGCCGAATGTCTTCCTCGTGGGGCCAGCCGGCACCCCGGGCGCCCAGTACACCAGCATCCAGGCCGCGGTCAACCACGCTCAGCCAGGAGACTGGGTGCTGGTCGCACCCGGCGTCTACCACGAGAAGGGCAGCAACGACGCCACCGCCAACGGCTCGAAATCAGCCGGCGTCCTGATCACCAGGCCGGGGATCCACCTTCGCGGCATGGACCGTCAGCGGGTCATCGTGGACGGCACCAACCTCCCCGGCGTGCCCGGCGGAGCCGGGACCCTCCCGGTCAGCGCCCTCTCCTCGGCCTGCCCCACGGGGGCTGCTCTCCAGGACCTCGGTCCGGCCGACAGCGGGGGCAACCACGTGGGCCGCAACGGCGTCGAGGCCTACAAGGTCAGTGGAGTCTCGATCGAGAACATGACCGTCTGCAACTTCATGCAGGTGGGTGGCGACCACGCCGGCAACGAGGTCTGGTGGGATGCGGGCGACAGCAGCGGCCAGACCATGCCGATGACCGTGCTGGGCGGGCACCTGACCGCCACCAGCACCTACTACCACGACAGCGTCAGCACCAGTCCCTTCGCGCAGTACGGCATCTTCACCAGCAACATCGCCCCTGACCCCACCTACGGGCCCAGCCTGATCGACTACACCTACGCCAACAACCAGGCCGACTCCGCCTACTACATCGGCGCCTGCCCCGACTGCAACATCGTGCTCCGGCACGCGCATGCCGAGAACTCGGCGCTGGGCTACTCCGGTACCAACGGCAGCGGCCGCGTCATCCTGGAGCTGGGTGAGTGGGCTCACAACCGTGCTGGGATCGTGCCCAACACCCTCAATAATGACGACGCCCCGCCGCCCCAGCAGGGGGTCTGCCCAGCGGGCCATACCAGCCCCGAGCCGGCCGCCCGGGCCGACGAGTGCTTCGTCATTCGCAACAACTTCGTCCACGACAACAACAACCCATCCGCGCCTGGGTCGGGTATCGCGGCATTCGGCCCCGTGGGGGTGGGGATCGAGCTCTCCGGGACCAAGGGCGACGCCGTGGTCCACAACACGGTCACCAACAACGCATCCTGGGGCATCGCCGCGCATGATTACCCGGACACTGGGACCTTCCCCTCGAGCATTGACAGCAGCGAGAACTGCCGCGGTGGCACCAATGTGCCCAGCGTCGTCTGCCTCTTCTCGACGGGGCTGAACTCCATCCTCGCCAACACCCTCTCGGGCAACGGCGGCAACGGCAACGTGACCAACGGCGACCTCCTCAACCAGCAAACCCCGGTCGACGTCGCCGCCCCTGGACCGAACTGCTTCCTCGGCAACACTGACCCCGCCGGGACCGTCAGCGAGTACCCTCCGCTGCTCCAGGAGAGCCAGTGCAGCGGCGCGGACTCCGCCGGCGTCGCCGCCTCCACCCTGGCGCTGATCTGTGCCTCGGGGCTGATCCCTTCCACAGGCCTTCCGGTCAACTGCTCCACGCTGCCGGAGGGCTCGGGATTCAGCTACCCGCAGTCAGATCTGACCAAATGCGCACAGTTCGCGCCCGGGAGCGTCGCCATGGGTGATGCCACCGGTGGGGCCTGCATCATGCCCCTGGCCGCGACCATCGCGCAGGCGTCATTGCAGCCCGTGATGGATCCCTGCACCTACGCCCCGGCCCCACCGCCCAATGCCTACTGCCCGGCCCCGGCCAGCCCGATACCGACCACCGTGGTCACCGGCGGAACGCCAAACACCTCCGCTGCGGCCCCGGGTTCCGGTGCCGTGCTTCCCGGCGCCCTGGTGGTGATTGCCGTCGCGCTTGGAGCAGCCCGCCTGCGGAGGCGACGCGCATAGGCGCGTTGCGCGCGATGGGCGTTGCCCTCGTGGCGGCCCTTCTCGGACTGCTGGCTGCGCCGGCGGCCTCGGTCGCCGCAGGTCCGCACGTCCTCCTGGTGGGGCCCGCGGGCACCCCGGGCGCGCAGTACACCTCGATCCAGTCGGCGATCGACGCGGCGCAGCCGGGGGATTGGGTCCTGGTGGCGCCCGGCGTATACCACGAGCATGGCTCTGACAAAGCCGGGATCCTGATCCAGAAGTCGAACATCCACCTTCGTGGCATGAATCGCGACACCGTGGTGGTCGACGGCACCCGCGCCTCGGTGGCGCAGCGCGACGGCACCCTGCCCCCCGGGAGTACGACGTGCTCCACCGACAAAGCCCTGCAGGACTTCGGGCCGAAGGACGATATGGGCAAGAGCATCGGCCGCAACGGGATCATGATCCTCGGCTACACGGGCGCGGACAACACGTTCGTCGGGGGCCTGGCGGACAACGTCTCGATCGAGAACCTGAGCGTCTGCAACTACCTGCGCGTGCAGGAGGCGGGCAACCAGATCTGGTGGAACGGCGGCGATGGCAACGGCAAGGTCGGCATGCACGGGTTCCGCGGCGACTACATCAGCGCCACCGACACCTATTACGAGAACAAGGATGGCCCGGCAGGGGACTACGGCATCTTCACCAGTGACGAGGGCGGCCCGGGGGTGATCGACCACAGCTACGCCAGCAATATGCGCGACTCCTCCTACTACATCGGCGCCTGCCGGGACTGCAACGTCATCCTCAACCACCCCACCGCGGAGTACAGCGCCCTGGGCCTGTCCAGCACCAATGCCGGGGGCAACCTGCTGGTTGAGAATGGCGAGTGGAGCAACAATCGCACCGGCCTGGTCTCCAATGCCCAGAACAACGACGACTGGCCGTCGCCGGAGTACGGCCAGTGCGTGCAGCCCTCCACGCCGCCCTCCCTGGGCGGTATCGCCGCCGGGCCTAACAGCTGCTACGTGATCTACAACAACTACATCCACGACAACAACAACCCCAACACCCCCGGCGGTGGCCTGACCTCCGTCTCGGCGATCGGGACGGGCATCGAGCTGGTGGCCACGCAGCACATCAGCGTGATCGGCAACCGCATCGAGCACAACGGAAGCTGGGGGGTGGTCACCCACGACTTCCCCGACCCGGAGTCGGGCCCGGCCCTCTGCCAGGGCGGCGTCGACAACGGCGTCCCGTCGCCCGGTGAGGTCTGTCTCTTCTACTCCCGCGGGAACCACGTGGCGCACAACAATTTCCTGGCCAATGGCGGCAATCGCAACCCCACCAACGGCGACGTCGCCAACGAGGCCACCGGCGCCCTCGACGCGTCCGGCTGCGCCGCCGGCAACACCGCCTGCCCCCCCAACCCTGGCCAGCCTGACCCCAACTGCTACAGCGCCGACAGCAACCCCGCCGGGTTGTCCGCCGACCCCGCCACGCTCGAGAACCCGGCCGTCGGGTGCGCGGTCTTGAACAGCGACTCCAGCAATATCGTGCAGCTGCTGTGCGCCACCGGCGCTGCGTCTCTCTTCACAAAGGGCACCGGCATCGCGCCGCCGTCATGCACGGTTCCGGGGTCTGCCAACTACCCCCAGCGGGACGGCGTTTGCGCCGCCCCCGCGGTCCTTGCGCCCGCCGGTGACACCGCCAACGGCGTCTGCTTCGCACCGAGCAGCAGGGTCCTGAGTGCCTCGGTCTCACCGCCAATGCCCGACCCCTGCGCCGGTGTCCCGGTCAACGCCTACTGCCCGGCCGCTGCCGTGATCACCGCGTCGCCCACACCTCACGCGCTGCCGCTGACGGCCACCAGCGGGGGCGCGGCCCCGCTTGCAGTGGCCATCCCGGTGGCCCTCCTGATCCTCGGCGTTCCGTCTTTCCTTCTCGGCCGGCGAGCCAACCGCAAGACCTTCTAGAGCCCCTCCAAACCGCATGTGGAGTTGACGCTGAACTCGACAGGGGGCGAAGATATCCCTTCTCGGCTACGGACCATCCGACCGGCAAAGGGCGCGGGACATGTGGAGGAACCAGACAGATGAGCTTTAACCTCGCCACCATCCTCGAGGAGAGCACCAGGCGTAACCCCGACAAGGTCGCCATCATCCTCGACGACTTCAAGATGACCTACAGGCAGCTGGACGAGGCCGCCAACCAGGTGGCCAACTCACTGCGCAGCCAGGGCATCAAGCCGGGCGAGCGAGTGGGCATGATGCTGCCCAATGTCCCGCACTTCCCCATGATCTACTTCGGCATCCTCAAGGCGGGGTGTGTCGCGGTGCCGATGAACGTGCTGCTCAAGGCTCCCGAGATCGACTACTACCTCAGCGACTCGGAGTCCAGCGCGTTCTTCTACTGGGACATGTTCGCCAAGGAGGCGGTGGAGGGCGGCAACCGCGCCTCCTCGGTGAAGCACAAGATCCAGGTCAGCATGCTCGGGGGTGAGGCCCCCGAGGGCGCAGTCGACTTCTTCAAGCTGATCGGCGAGGAGCCCAAGACCTTCGACAGCGTGGCCACCGGGGCTGACGACATCTGCCTGCTGATCTACACCTCGGGCACCACCGGTAAGCCCAAGGGCGCGGCGCTGACCAACTTCAACCTCTTCGAGTGCTGCCACATCGGCACCCACGTCTTCGAGTTCAAAGACGACGACGTCATCTTCGCGGCGCTGCCCATGTTCCATTCGTTCGGTCTTTCCAATGTCGTGAACGGCGCCATTCATGGGGGCATCACCATGACCCTGCTGCCCCGCTTCGACGCCGACAAGACCCTGCAGATGATTCAGCGAGACAAGATCACCCTCTTCCTCGGGGTACCGACTATGTACTTCGCGCTGCTGCACCATCCCGAGCGCAGCACCTACGACATGGGCTCGCTGCGCCTCTGCGTCTCAGGCGGCGCGTCGATCCCCGGCGAGGTGATCAACTCCTGGGAGAAGGCCACCGGGACCAAGATCCTCGAGGGCTACGGTCTTTCTGAGACCAGCCCCACGGCCACCTTCAACCAGCTCGACGTGGGCCAGAAGGTGGGCTCCATCGGCACCGCCATCTGGGGAGTGCAGGTCAAGATCTTCGACGACGAGGGCAAGGAGGTCGCCCAGGGCGAGCGCGGCGAGATCTGCATCAAGGGCCACAACATCATGAAGGAGTACTGGCGCAACCAGAAGGCCACCGACGAGGCCATCAAGGACGGCTGGTTCCACTCCGGTGACATCGGCTTCGTCGACGAGGAGGGCTTCTTCTTCATCGTCGACCGCAAGAAGGAGATGATCATCCGCGGCGGCTTCAACGTCTACCCGCGGGAGATCGAGGAGGTCATCTACCAGCACCCGGGGATCGCCGAGGCGGCGGTGATCGGGATGCCTGACGAAAAGTTTGGCGAGGAGGTCCACGCCGTGGTCGCCCCCAAGCCGGGCGAGAAGATCGACGCTGCGGAGCTGCAGGCCTTTGTCAAGGAGAGGGTCGCGGCGTACAAGTACCCGCGGACGATCACCATCCTCAAGGAACTTCCCAAGGGCCCGACCGGCAAGATCATGAAGCTGGAGATCAAAAAGGGCATGGAGGCCGGCGAGGGCGAATACGCCCCGAAAGAATCCGAGGCCCCGGCCAAGGCCTAGCGGTGTCGGGCATGGTGCCGCCCGAAGGTTCGAGCGGCACCCGCCCGCTGACCACCGACATCGGCTCCTGGCGGCCTGCCGAGGGGGACTGGTGCATCAAGGAGTGCATCGGCCACATGATCGAAACCGAGGCGCACGGCTTCGCGGGCCGGATCCGGCGCATCCTTGCGGAACCGGGGCTGACCGAGAGGGGGTGGGACCAGGCCCAGGTGCAGCGTGACCGCCAGGATCATCGTCGACCGCTGGCGGCGTTGCTGGACTCCTTCGGGGAGATGCGCGTGGAGAGCATCCAACTCCAGGAATACGTCCTGCCGTCAATGGGCAACAGTCGAGGCTTCGTCGGCAGGTGACGGCAACGCGGCGCCTGATTGTCGAGCGTGGGGTGCCGGCGAAGATGCGCGATGGGGTGTCGCTGATGGCCGATGTCTACCGGCCCGACGGTGATGAGCGCCACCCGGTCCTGCTGCAGCGCACGCCATACGACCGCACCCTGATCGGCAACGCCACGTCCGACCTCGACCCCATCCGCATGGCGCTGGCGGGTTACGTCGTGGTCGTCCAGGACGTCCGCGGGCGCTTCGAGTCCGAGGGCGAGTACGTGACCTACACCAACGAGGCGGACGACGGCTATGACACCGTGCAGTGGGCCGCCGAGCAGCCGTGGTCCGATGGCAATGTGGGGATGTTCGGGCTGTCCTACATGGCCCAGTGCTGCCTGCTGGCGGCATCCCGCCGCCCGCCGGCGCTGCGCGCCATTGCCGCGCTTGAGAGCCCGGACAACAGCACCGGCGGCGATCGATACCGTGGCGGCGCTCTGTCGCTCGGCGTCCTGGCCGGCTGGGCCATGTCGACAATAGTTCCTCCTGGCGTGATGCGCGCGGCCCGGACCGATCCCGCGAGGTACGCCGAGATGCCCGCGGTGATCGATGACATCGACAACCTCGATGAGCACATGCGCCGTCTGCCGCTGGTGCCGTTCCCGCCCATCGACGACCGCGGCGTCGACCCAGCGCACCAGTTCGACAAGACGGCGATGTACGAGTACTTCCCGCCGGTGCCGCGCTTTCAACCGTCGGACATCGACGTGCCCGCCCTGATCATCGCCGGTTGGCACGACGTCTTCCTCCAGCCAGATCTCGACCTGTTCAGGGCACTGTTGGAAAGCGGCTCAGACGCGGTGCGTCGCCACTCGAAGTTGCTGGTGGGACCGTGGGCCCACGGAACGCCGACCTCGGTGGTGGGGATGATGGACTACGGCTTCCGGGCGTCGCCGTTGTTCATGGACCTCAAGGAGGACTTCAACAAGCTGCATCGCCGCTGGTTCGACGCCCGGATGCGGGGCAGGGACACGGGCATCGACAGCGAGGCCCCGGTGCGGATCTTTGTCATGGGCACCAACCGCTGGCGCGACGAGCAGGAATGGCCGCCGGCTCGCGCGGTACGGGAGCTATGGCACCTGCGCGGCGGGGGAGGGCTTCGACGAGAAGCACCCGGGGATGGGCAGCCGTCGACCTTCTCCCTCGACCCCGAGAACCCTGTGCCGACGCTGGGTGGTGGCACCCTGATCAACGGCAAGTACCTCAAGGGCCCGGCCGAGCAGGGCCGGATCGAGGCGCGGGATGACGTGTTGGTGTTCACGTCCGATGCGCTGGACGCGCCACTGGAGGTCACCGGGCCGGTGCGCTTCGTCGGATGGGTTGCCTCGGAGACCGCCGACACCGACGTCTTCGTCAGGCTTTGCGACGTGCACCCGGACGGACGCTCATTCGGCGTGTGCGACGGGATATTGCGCCTGCGCTTCCGCGACGGTTGGGACGCGCCGAAGCTGATGGAGCCGGGCCAGGTGTACCGCTTCGAGGTCGACCTCTGGTCCACGGCGCAGGTGTTCCTGCCCGGGCACCGCCTTCGGGTCCAGGTGCGGGCCAGCGACTTCCCGCGCTACGATCGCTGCCCAGGGACGGGGGAGACCTCGGGGGTGGCCACCCGGGTGTTGCCGCAGCGCAACCTGCTCTTCCATGACCCGGCGCGGCCGAGCCACCTGCTGCTGCCGGTGATCCCCGCGTAGCCGGGAGTCAGGCGCGGCTGGTCAGCGCGGACCGGCGCAATGTGTCGTGCCTGTCGAGCTTGAGCAGCCAGAGTCGGCGGGGTTGGTCCTGGCGTCGGAGCTCGCCCAGAACATGAATCCGAGGTACAGGACCATCAGTACCAGCACCGCGCCGAGGATCGACCCGCAGGCTACGAGACCCACTCTCAGGGGTGACTGACGTGTTGGTGTGGCCCGCCGGCCATGAACCGTCGGTCGGCTGACGCGGCGGGAGCATCGCGGAGACGCTAACAGCTGCGCCGCAGGGTACCAGGGCGAGGCGCTGGAGTGGCGGGTCACGCGAGCAATCCGCTTGACGGACGAACAGAAGTTCGTATACACTCTTTTGTATGAGTTCGGAGGCGGAGGCAGTTGTATCGAGCGAGCGGCTGGGTGATTTGGTCGCCGCGGTTGAGCAGTTCGCCTATGGCTTCCGTCCGGCGGAGGAGCCCTCCGAGCTGGGCTCACAGCTGGTGCTTCTGCGGTCGACGATGGACCGGCTCGAAGTTGTGTTCGCACATGCTGCCAGGACCTTCGCCGCCACCGACGAGTGGGAGGACCAGGGCGCCACCTCGGCCATTCAGTGGCTCCGTCACAACGCCAAGATGACCTCGACCGCCGCCGCCGAGAGGATCTGCGTCGGCGAGCGGCTGCAGCACATGCCGCAGTTCGTGGAGTCGTTGTTCGAGGGCAAGCTTGGATTCGGGCATGTCGTACACGCCGCCCGCGCGGCGCAGAAGCTGTCGTGCTCGGACACCGGCGAGGGCTTTGACGAGTCGGACCTGCTGGACCCTGCCGAGGGCATGAGCGTGGGCAAGTTCGGCTATGCCGTCCGGCACTATCTGCATTCCAAGGACCCACATGGAGTGAGGACCGACGAGGTTGCCGCGGCGGAGATGCGCGAAGCGTCCGTCACCACCGGGGCT
>JBPCPW010000053.1:0-4785 GCA_050998755.1 Candidatus Dormibacteria bacterium | reverse complement strand
CTGGTGGGCCTTCTGCTCGCTGACCCGCTCAACAGGTGCCCGCCGCTACTACGATGCCCAACGCGCCAGGGGCGCGAACAACAGCCAGGCCCTGCGCGCCTTGGGCAATCGCTGGGTAGGAATACTCTATGGCTGCCTTAGGTATCGGCAAAACTACTCAGAAGCGGTGGCTTGGGGAGAAATTTCCGTTGCCGCTTGACATTTATAGCCGTGGGATGTCTAACCTGCGATTGAGATGAGCACCGCCGCGGAGACGCTGACCAGGAGCGAGCGTCGGGAGGGCGTTGACCACAGTCGATTGGCGCTGGCGCTGTTGTGGCTCGCACTGACTTTCTATCTGATGGCCACAGCGATCGGGCTGGGATGGGATCGTCGGTGGCACACGACCCACGTGTTCGGCAGCCTCTACTCGCCCCCTCACATCTTCATCTACACGATGCTGGCGCTGACGGTGGTGACCGTGGGCGGGATCATGCTCTGGCCGGCGACGCGCCGGGAGCTTGGCGGCGCGGCCATTCGCGTCCCCCTGGTCCACAGGGACATCCCAGCTGCGCTGGTCCTCTGCGGGGCGGGGCTCGCGGTGGTGATGGTCGCCGGCCTGTTCGACGACATCTGGCACAGCAACTTCGGACTGGACGAGACGTCATGGTCTTTCCCCCATGCCATGCTCGGAAGTGGTTTTGAGCTGACCTTTATCGGCATAGTCGCCTGCCGGTTGGCGCTCATCGGACGCCGCCCCATGAGCGGCCTCGGGTGGGGGCTGTTGGGCACGCTGTTGCTGCTGTTCAGCCTGGATCGGGTCGCTGGGCCGCTGACTCAACCGACGCCTGACATGGTGCGGGGCATCGCGGCCTTCCCGGTGCTGGCGGTGCAGGCGCCGTTCCAGCACACCATGCGGATCTACGAGCAGTGGAACCTGAACCGCACCAACTGGCTCTTCGTCCCCGCCTCTGCGCTGGCGACGGGGATGGCGCTGAGCCTGGTCTGGTCATTCAGCCGGAGGCGCTGGGTGGTGCTGGTCGCGGCGGTCTTCCCGTTGATAACCGGCCTGGCCGCTGATTTCGGCACCGCGCGCTACTTCGGGCTGCAGCACGACATCCGCAATTGGCTACCGGTGCCGGTTCTCCCGGCGGCGGCTGCGTTCGCGATCGCCCATACCCTGGGGGCAGGGGAGCGGTGGTGCTGGAGCGCCGCCGGCATCGCCTTTGGCGTCGGCAGCCTGGTTTGGGCCCCCCACCTTGTCCTGGTCCCGGTCGCCGCCGCCGCCGTGCTTGCGGGCGCCGAGGCGGGGCGCAGGATCTGGAGGGTGGTCGAGCGCCCCAGCGGCCGCTCGGTGGTGACGCTGGCGATCCTGTTTGGGATGGGCCTCCCGGCGGTGACCGGCGCCCTCGACCTCTACCTGAGGCTCCACACGCCATAATTCAGGCCTCTACCAAGGAGGCTGACGATGGCAACTGATTACGCACTCAGGCTCAAGGACCAGCCCGGCACATGATCCTCGGCTCGAGCGACATCGAACAGCTCAAGCAGGTGGTCGGCCAGTGAGCAGCCGCCGCTAGAATCAGGCCCGCACGGAGCGGTCGCCTAGTCCGGTCGAGGGCGCGGCACTGGAAATGCCGTAACCGGGGCAACTCGGTTCGAGGGTTCGAATCCCTCCCGCTCCGCCAACGTCCATGGAGGTGCCAGCTGCCACCGACCGACCCATGTCGCGCCGGCGGTCCGAAGTTACCGGCTTGACCCATGGGCACAGCGCCATACACACTGGCGTCATGTCTGAGGACGAAATAGATGCCTACCTGGCGACTCTTGACGAGCCGAAACGAACGACCCTCGCCGCGCTTCGCCAGACAATTCTCAGCATCGTCCCCGATGCGGAGCAGTGCATCTCGTATGGGATACCGGCGTTCAGGCTGAACGGCAAGGTGATCGCCGGGTTCGCGGCGTTCAAGAACCACCTGAGCTACCTACCCCATAGCGGCTCGGTGCTGAACGAGCTGCCCGATAACGTGGGGCGCTACAAGATGACCAAGGGGTCGCTGCACTTTCCCATCGACACGCCGCTACCCAGGGACATTGTCAGCAAGCTCCTCGACGTAAGGCTCAGACAGATCCGCGGCTAGCCTTTCGCTCCCGGGTTATTGGTAGTGTGTCGAGAGGGGGCGGGCTCAGTCTCCCATCAGCCTGACCCACCGGGCGCAGGCAAATGAGTACAGCCCCAGGGCGACAAAGCCGAGAGCGACGACGGCCAGGAGCAGGTGCCCGAAGGGCTCGCGCAGGAGGAACAGGAAGACTCCGCCAAAGCCCTGCGCCTCTCCCGGGTCGTGGTGGATCCCGGCCTGGATCAGAAACCAGCCGAGGCCGAGGAAGGTGATCCCGCGAGCGGCCATCCCGTAACGGCCGAGGCTCACCGCGACGGTCTTCACCCGGTCGCTCATCTCGGCGCGCTTGAGGTCCCTCTGGAACGTCGCCTTATAGGCCTCCAGGAACTGGCCGAACCCCACCGCAATCGCAACCAGCCCCAGGATGACCGTGATCCGGCCCCCAAACGGATGCGACAGGATGGAAGCAATCGCCTTCTGCTGGCCGCCGTTCGACGTCTGCTGCGCGGCTCCGCCAAGAAGCTGAACCCCAAAATAGACGATCGCAAGGTAGGAGAGAGCACTCGAAACAAACCCCAGCCGGGCGATCACACCGGACGCATCGTCGCCGCGATTGAGGGGATCGAAGGCGGCCCGGACGAAACCCCAGATGGAGTAGGCGACCAGCCCGACAATCATCACCACCAACACCAGCTTGCCAAAGGGGTTGCCGATCAGGAAGACCAGG
This sequence comes from Candidatus Dormibacteria bacterium, assembly GCA_050998755.1. Classification (GTDB taxonomy): domain Bacteria; phylum Chloroflexota; class Dormibacteria; order DASZGP01; family DASZGP01; genus JAXDLW01. The sequence goes on along the minus strand of JBPCPW010000053.1, from coordinate 1,959 downwards.
CTTCCTGTCAGGTCGGTGGCCTTGCCTCCCGTGCTGCCCAGCGCCACGCCCAGCGCCAGCAGACCGGTGACCACGTATAGGGTCCCGCGCGCTACATATCCGACCCGTTCGAGATACTCGACGACCGGGTTTTCTGCCGCATTTTTGACAGCCTTCTCGGCGGACTTCCTCTCGCTCAACTCATGCTCCGTCGGAAATGCATCGCCCTAGTATCCGACAGCGGTCCTCAGTGGACCCGCCTGGCCCAGACGCTCAACTCCGGGCGGGTGCCCGGCTCGGGGTCGATGGCCCGCACATCATGACGCTCGACCAGCTCGTAGTCACGCTCCAGCCCGGTCAACCAGGCCGTCCTGGGGCCGCGATCGCCCACGTAGATGACGACCTCGCCCCGATAAAAGAACAGGACCTCTCCCAGCGACGAGAAGGCGGGAGGCCAGCAGATGAAGAGTGCCCGGTCCGTGTGTGCAGCGAGCGCGGCCGCGTCGCCCTCGAGCACGGCCGACCAGGTCACAGCGTCGGGGTGATAGCGGTTCAGGCACTCGCCCGGCGGGTGCTGGTCGTAGGCCACGACGTCAGCACCGGCCAGCCGTAGGAGGTAGGCCCAATATCCAGTGCCGGCACCAATCTCGACGATCGGCGAGTATCGCCGGACGACCGCGAGCAGCAACGGGTCTGGAACGACGTACGTGAACCGCTGAGCCAGCCGGGCCAGCGCGTCAGGATCGGCTACCAGACCACCCACTGCTGCCGAGCCCAGTCCGCGACCACGTCCGCCATTATCTCGCCTTCATGTTCCGTGGTCCGGATCCTGGCGTCCGGACTCGAGCACAAGTCATTAGGATCTGGCATGGCGAGAGACGGCGAGAAGCCAATCCCGATGACGGCGACCGGCCTTGAGGCACTCAAGAGCGAGCTGACCGACCTTCGCGAGAGGCGGCCCTCAATGGTGGACCGGGTGGCAACCGCACGGTCCGACGGCGACCTCAAGGAGAACTTCGCCTACCACGACGCGCGGCAGGACCTCGGCATGCTGGACGGACGTGTCCAGACGATCGAAGGCATCCTCGCCAACGTCATGGTGATCGAGGAAGTTGCGACCGACGGGATCGTCGCGCTCGGCTCGAAGGTCGTCGTGAAGGATGAGTTCGGGGAGAGCACCTACTCCCTGGTCGGCCCGGCCGAAGCCGATGTTGCGAAAGGGATGATCTCGCACGAATCACCGCTGGGTACGGCGCTGATTGGACGTGGAGTGGGGGACAAGGTCACCTTCGCGACCCCCGGCGGGGAGCGAAGCGCGGAGATCGTCCGCGTCGATTGAGCCGTGCTTGATGAAGACCAGCGGGTAGCCGCGTCCCGCGGCGGGAACAGGCTTCAGAGCTGACTGGCGAGGGGGGCGGTCATGGCCTGGCCATCGGTGAACTCGAGACGGTATCCCCGACGCGGATCGGTCACGATTACAGCCAGGTCGACGTCCTGGAGCTTGCGGCGAACGCGACCGATGCAGGTCCGCACCGCCTCCTCCGGCAGCGCGGGGTTCTGCCAGGCTCCCGCGAGCAGCTCGCTGCAACTGCAGCCTTGGCCGGGACGTTCCAGGAGGAATTTCACCAGCTGGAATTCCCGCTTGCTGAACGTGAGCGTTCCGCCTCCGCCAGAGATGGTGCGGCGGACTTCGTCAACGCACACGTTATCGAGTTCCCAGCCCTTCTGTAGCCAGAATTCGAGCCGGCGCTCATAGCGCGCGGCGCGCTCCTCCAACTCAGCGTCGGCTCCGCCGCTGGCGATTCGACGTAGCGTCACCCCCATCAATCTGGAGTAGATCGCATGCCAGTGCCGGGCATCGACGCTGTCTTCAGTGGCCGGGTCCTCACCCTCGAGCACCAAGGCGCCGGGGGCGGGGGGGGGGACGGACAAAAAACAGCCAAAAAGCGGTGGGGGGGCGCTAGCGCGCATAGTCGGCTT
>JBPCPW010000016.1:0-13565 GCA_050998755.1 Candidatus Dormibacteria bacterium | reverse complement strand
GCCGTACCTGGCGAGCGCCTGGGTAAGCGTGGTTCCACTATTTAGCGCCGGAGGCACCCAGCTCAAGGTGTTGGAGTCGCTGGCCGCCGGGCTGCCGGTCGTCACCACGGCGAGGGTCGCAGGCCGGATGGGGCTCGGACGCGCTGAAGGAGTCGTGCCCTGCGACACTGTGGACGCAATAACCGCAGAGGTCTGCGCGGTGCTCCATTCTCAACAGACTTGCGCGCAGCTCGGCCGCAACGGACAGCGCGCCGTCGCCGATCGGTTCGACCGCGGCATAGTGGCGCCCCTACAGGAACAGGTCTGGTTGGAGGCGGCCGCCGTCGCGTGATCACCGTCCTGGTGATGTCGTGGGCCGCCGTGGCGGCGCTTTTCGCAGCCAATCGAGGCGAGCTGAGCCGGGCCTGGAGGGATGGCGCGTTTGCTCTCACGGTGGGCGGAGTCGTTGCATCTGCGGTCCTGACCCGTTCGACAGCTGTGGCAGTCGGTGCCGCACTGGCGCTCGCCGGCCTGATGGCCCCCGCACGCCGGCTGGTGGGCGACCGCCTCCCAATGTTCCACCCGGAGTCACCGGTGCACGCCGTCGGGCTCGCCCTGTTCTGCCTGGCGATGGGGCTCTCCCTCCAAGCGCACCTGGGCCCGCCCGCCACCACCACAGGCGACCTGACGGCAATTAACCTGACCGTGGCGCTGGCAGCCGCGACCGGGTTCGCAGGTGTTCTGACCGGGGTAGGCTTCGGTGTGCGGCGCGACCTGGGCACGGCGCTGCGCCGACTGGGCGTGTGGCGACCAGCCCCACGAGAATTGATGATCGCCTCAGCAACAGGCCTGCTCGCGGCGTTGGCCGTGGTGGCTGCGAACGCGGCCATCTCTATCCGGCTGGGCCACACATCACCCTCCCCCACTTCCCTCGACGTGCCCACGACCCTGCGCTCCTACGCGGCCGCCGGGACACCGCTCCTGCTGCTGGCCGCGGTAATTGAGGAGGTCATCATTCGTGGAGCGTTACGCCCTCGCGCCGGCAACCTCTGGTCGTCGCTTTTGTTTGCTGCGATCCACGGCTTAGGGGCAGGGATTGGCACCCTCGAAATGTTCGCCCTGAGCGTCCTCCTCGGTCGCGTGTGGCAGCGCGGCGGGCTCGCCGGCAGCACCGCCGGAAGGCTGATCTATATCGGCACGGTGACCCTGGCCACGACGGTAGTCCGCTGATGAGGATCGCCGCGGACGGCAGCTGGTTGCGATGGCGGATGACGGGCCTGGGCCGCTACATGAGCGGACTCCTACACGGGATCGAGGCGCTCAGAGGCGATCGCGAACTCTTCGTCTATTACAACTCTGGCGAGGGCCAGCCGCTCTTCTCCGCCGGTGCCTGTGAACGGTTCATTCGAATGCCCAACCGCACTCTGTGGAACCAGGTGCGCCTACCGTTAGCCCTGCGCCGTGATCGCCCGGACGTCTACCTGGGCGCAGCGACGGTCATCCCTTGGGCGCCGGGGACCCCGGCTGTGGCGGTCATCCACGACTGTTTGGCGTTTCGAATTCCGCAGGCGAAGCCGGGAGCTGAAGGTCGCTACTGGCGCCATTGGACAACGCTGGCGGCGCGTCGAGCGGCCCGCGTCGTCACTGACAGTCAGAGCACAGCCCGAGATATCGAGCACTTCACCGGAGTACCTCTGGCGCGCATCGCGGTGATCCCCCCGGGTGTCGACCCGCAGTTCTTTGCGCCCGTACCGGCGCGCGCCCGGGCGGCGGCGAGACAGCTGTTGGCGGAGCATGGAGTGACAGGTAAGTTCATCCTCCAGGTCGCGGCGGGCGACCACCACAAGGGAATGCGCGTCGCGGCCGCGGCGGTCGGATTGGTTGCCGGCGCCCACGAGCCGCTGCGACTGGTTGCGACGGGAGCGTCCAGCCTCGGCGACGCTACGACCAGACAAGGGGCAGCATGGGTCGGGGCGGTTGCCGACGATGTACTGCGGGCCCTTTATGAGAGTTGTGCAGTGGTCTGTGTGGCGTCAGAGCATGAGGGGTTTGGTCTGCCCGTGCTGGAGGCCATGGCGATGTCGCGTCCGGTTGTCTCCACCACTGCCGGCGCGCTCCCGGAGGCGGGCGGCGAGTTACCGTTCTACTGCACGCCGGGGGACGTGGCTGGGATGGCGTCTGCGCTGGACCGGGCGCTCTCGACTCAGAGCGATGAGCTGCGTGGTCGCCTGGCCGCGGGGCGCGCCCGAGCCCAGGCCTTCACCTGGACGGTATCCGCGACCTCGCTGCTGGGGATTCTGGATGAGGCAGGCCGAAGCTAGGTAAGTACGGTGGCGCCGAACACCTTGCGACCGTCGCAGAGAAGAACGGGGGGCGCTCCGATCTCGTTGCAGATATCCATGTATCCGTAGGAGTCGTCGACGTCGTCGCTGGCCAAGATCGCGCCTGTTCGCATCTTTGCCAGTGCCAGCCGGCACTCCAACGCCTGCCACTCGTACGTGTGCATGCTGTCGTGAAGAAATAGGTCGATCTGCCCCAGCTTGGCCAGGTAGCCCGCCAGGGAGGCGGCTGGGTTCGAGCGGTCCAGCAACCAAAAATGCCAGCCGGCCTGCTCTTGCTCCGAAAGCACCTGGCCGACGTCTGCACTGACGTCGGTGCTGTACAAATCGCCCGATCCGTTGCGCGAAAGCGCTGCAAGCAGGACAGAGGTCGAGTAGCCCATTGCAACCCCGGTTTCGACGACGACCTGCGGCCGCTTGGACCGCGCCATGCAATACAACATCAGCGCGGCCTCGCGGAGCATGTCGCAGTGTTTCGGCCAGATATCGCGGGCGGCGCCACCCCCCGCGTCACGTCTGATTATGTCTCCCCACACAGCCGCGAACTCATCTGACCAACTCGCAATCTCAGTTTCTAGTACATCGCCGAACAGAGCCGCGCAGGCGCTGCTGGCCGACACGTGGAGGGACCTCGACAGCGCCAGCATGTCGGCCATGGTTGGCGGAATGAAACGCCGTAGCAGCCGGAGCGCAGGGATTCTCACCGCGCTGCGCACGTACATCCCTGTCGTCACGGGGCGCCCGTACCGACGAAAATTGTCCGCTATCCGTCGAGGGTAAGACAGCACCGTGCGAGTCTATCTAGCTGGATGGACCGCGGGGAATTAGGATCTCGGGTGTCAATGCCGCTGAAGTTGGTCTACGTCACGGTGGCGGCAACCTACCCGCCGCGGCGCGGTCACCAGGTCCGCGTGGCGGGTCTGCTGAGCAACCTCGGTCCGGGGTGGAGAGCAGAGTCCTGGTCGCTGACCTTCCAGCGAACAGATCTTCCGCTGCCGAGGCGCGACCTGGCGGTGGGCCCGTACTGGACCGACCACCGCACGCTGGACCCAATCACAACCGCATGGATGGCGGCCCTGGGCAGAGCGGGCTATCCACCGGTGTTCATCGATCGTGTCGCTGGATGGCTTCCGCGCCGACGGCTGCGCGCGTCTTTGGGCGCCGCCGACGTCGTCGTGGTGGCTCCCCCCTATCCATTTGCATGGGTGAGGCGGGCGACGCCGGCCGCGATCCCCCTCGTATTGGACGAAAATAGCCTTGAGGTTGACCTTTACACGGCCCAGCACTGGTGGTCTCGCCCGCTCGTTACGGAGGTGGCGCGGGCCGAGGGACAAGCATTGCGCGGCGCGGAGTTGGTGATAACCAGCAGCGAGGAGGATGCTGTCGCGGCACGGCGCGGAGGAGCGCGCAGTGTGGTCGTCATACCCAATGCCGTCGACGTACTCCGTATCCGACCGTTGGATCCGGTTCACAAGCGACCTCTACGGATCCGGCTTGGTTTGCCGGAGTCGGGCGTGCTCGCCGTCTTCATAGGCTCCGCGCACCCACCCAATGTCCGGGCTCTCGAGATACTTGAGCGCCAGGCGGCCTTATACAGTGCCGCCGGGATCACAGTGGTGGGTATCGGGCGCGCCACAGTTGGTCGCCGGCCGGTCGAGGGGATCCTCTACGTTGGGGAGGTCCTCGACATCGTGCCGTACCTTCAGGCCGCCGATATCGCTCTTTGCCCCCTTGAGACGGGTTCTGGCACCAGTTTTAAGAGCCTGGAATCGATGGCGGCCGGCCTGCCTTTGGTCAGCACCCGAGTGGGCGTTAGAGGGCTCGGTGTAACGCCCGGTCTGCATGCCGAGGTGTGCGATGTTGCCGAGATGCCCATGCGGGCAGCGTCCATCACCTCGGATCCCGACCGAATGCGCGGCCTTAGCCAGGCTGGTCGGGCTCTGATAGAAGAGCGCTTTTCCTTTGCGGGGGCAGCCGACGTCCTTGGCGCTCGCCTGTCTAGCCTCGTCCGGGCGAGCCAGGACAGAGCTCCAACGGTTCTCTATGTCGCGCACAGCACAGGCCTTTACGGGTCCGACCGGTGCCTGCTGCGGATGGTCAGCGCGCACGTTGCTGCTGGGGGCCGCGCGCTGGTAGCAGTGCCCGGCGAGGGGCCACTTGTGCCGCTGTTGCGCCAGGCCGGTGCAGAAGTTGTCGTCACCCCGCTCGCGGTGCTGCGCCGCAGAGGCATGCGGCCCCGTGGCATCCTGGAATTCGTGCGCGCGGCCACCGGGCCCACGCGAACGCTGACAAGTCTGGGACGTGCGGAGCGCGTCGAAATCGTCCATAGCAACTCCAGTGCGGTGGTCTCCGGGGCGATGGTGGCGCGCCACCTCAGCGTGCCCCACGTGTGGCATCTTCGCGAACATCTCGACCGCGGCCCCGCTGAGCGCGCCCTGAGCATCATTATTGGCGCCTCCGCTCAGCGGGTGGTGGCGGTGTCGAGGTCCGTCGCGCGCGCATTTGCTGGACCACGCGGCAACCGGATAGCGCAGGTGATCCACGACGGGGTAGATCCGGAACGGTTCAGTAAACTTCCGTCTCGCGAGGTGGCCTGTCGCGAGTTCGGCTTGGATCCATCGCTGCCGGTGGTGACTGTTGCGGCCCGCTTGAATCCATGGAAGGGTCAGCACTTGTTGGTCAAGGCTATGGCTGCCCTGCCGGACGACTGTCGCGGTGCCCAACTTCTCCTCGCCGGGGATTGCTTTCCCGGGGACGAGTGGGTGGCGCGTGAGCTCCAAAAAGAGCTGCGCACCACTGGACTCGCTGGGCGCACCGCGATGCCGGGTTTCCTGCAGGATGTCTCCTCCCTGCTCGCTGCGGCTGACATCGTCGTCTCTCCCTCGACCCGGCCTGATCCCTTCCCCAATGCTGTGCTCGACGCCCTCACCGCCGGACGGCCAGTCGTCGCGTCGAATATCGGGGGGCATAGCGAGATGGTCCGCGACGGCGTGGACGGCCTACTGTTCGAGGCGGGTGACGCGCAATCCCTCGCGACTGCACTCTGGACCCTGCTCGCCGACCCCGTCCTCCGGCAGCAGATGGGGCGCGCGGCCAGTGCTGGTCGCCAGCGCTTTTCCGCGGAGCGCATGAATGACGCCATCGCGGCGCTGTACCGGGACTTGGTGCGGTCGTGATCGCCCCCAAAACACATCGGCGCGTCATCCTCGTAGTCGGGGCGGCCGCCTACCTGGCGATTGCGGTGTGCTATTTCGCGCGCATCTGGCAACGTCCCGGATACCTGATCATCGGCGGCCACGGAGATGCCGAGCAGTTCGCATGGTTCCTGCAATGGACCCCCTTCGCTGTCAGCCACGGACACAATCCGCTATTCACCGATTTCATCAACTATCCGCGCGGGGTGAACCTGATGTGGAACACCTCAGTGTTCCTTCCTGGGATGGTCGTCGCACCGCTCACGGCGCTCGCGGGCCCTGTGGTTGCCTACAACGCTGTCATGACCCTTGCGCCGGCATTGGCGGCCACCTGCGCGATGTTTGCAATCTGCCGCTATGGAAGCGTCGGCGCGGCGTGGGCGGGCGGCCTGCTGTACGGGTTCTCGCCCTACATGATCGCCCAGAGCTTTGGTCACGCGAACCTGGTGCTGACGGCCTACCTGCCGCTCTTACTTCTGCTTCTCGATGAGATCCTGGTCCGTCAGCGGCGCGGCGTTTGGACAATGGGGGTGGCCCTCGGCCTGCTGACAGCCGTGCAGTTTCTGACGGGTGAAGAGGTGCTGGGGATCGCTTTGATCGGCGCCGCAATGACAATGGGGGTCACAGCCGCCCTGGCGTGGCATCAAGTGCGCCCGAGGCTGCCTCACGGCGCCCGGGTTCTTGGAGTGTCGGTAGCTGTGTTCGGGCTGACCTGTGGTTGGCCAGCCTACTTCCAGTTCTTTGGACCGGAGCGCGTCCTGGGGGCTATCCAACCCGGCGGCGTCTACGTCGCCGACCTTCTCTCGTACGTGGTTCCAACCCGTCTGGAGGTGCTGGCACCCGGCTGGGCGGTCGCGGTCTCCGGGAGGTTCACGGGTAACCTCAGCGAGTTGGGAGCGTACCTGGGAGTAGTGCTGATCGGCCTGATGGTGCTGACCACCATTCGCCTGTGGAGGCTCCTGGCTGTCCGCATTGCGGCCCTGACGGGGGCAGGATTGGTTGTGCTCTCGTTCGGGCCGAGGCTGCACCTGGCCGGGTCACGTTTGCCGATACCACTGCCTGGAATCGCAATCGATCGACTCCCCGTGGTTCGAGATGTCCTCGCGGTTCGACTAGCACTCGGGGTGTACCTTTCGGCCGCGATACTCTTCGCTCTCTTCCTTGATGCAGCGTGGAAGCGCGATTGGCCGGTCCGATGGCTCGGTCTTTCGGCGGGCGTTGCGGCCATCGCCCTACTTGTTCCGAACTATCCGTTCCCCGCCGCACCAGACCTGACTCCACCCTTTTTCAGGTCGCCACCGGCGCGCCTGCTGCCCGGGGAGGTGGTGCTGCTGGCTCCCCTCTCGCGAGACGCGGGATCGACAGAGCCCATGCTCTGGCAGGCCGAGTCGGGCATGCGCTTCAAGACGCCGAGTGGCTATTTCACCGGCTCCAGCGCTGCGCCGCCGCTCCTGGGAGGCAGACTCTCGAACCTGGCGGCATCGATGCGAGATGCTGAATCCGGCGCACCAGCGAGATCTCCCAGCCCGGCCGAGGTCGTCGAGATGCGAGGAGAGCTCACCAGGCTCCGCATATCAACGGTCGCGGTGGGGCCTTCGCGCGGAGAGGCGACCGAAATCGAACTGTTCACGACGTTGCTCGGCCATCGCCCTGAAGAGAACCAGGGGGTTTACGTATGGTGGGATGTCACCTCGAATTGAGGCGCCGCGTTGGCGTCGGAGCGGCAGGCAAGGCCCGCCAGCACCATCACCGCCCATGCCACCTGGGCACTCTCAAATGTGTGAAGCACGAGGCCTCCGATCGCGACTGCCGACAGAGCGCAGAGTGCACCCAGCGCCTCCTGGGAGCCGCCGCGCGACCTACGCCACAACTCGCGCAGCAGCTGCGCGAGAAAAGCGATGATCAGTAGGAATCCGAGGATCCCCAACTCGGTGCTCATCTGGAAATACCAACTGTCATTGTAGAAGATCTGCACGCCACTGGTCCAGAAGCGCTGAGTCACCTCTCCTGCTGTTCCGAGACCGAGACCCATCGGGTGCGTCTGGAGCAGCGCGACACTCTGCTGGAGATGTAGCAGGTGTCCCGTGGTCCCGGGATCGTTGGGCTGGAAAGCCAGGCCGACGCGCTTAGTCAAACCGACGCTCGCGGCGACGGGCAGCGCCACGAACAATCCGGCGATGAAGACAGTCATCAGGATGCCCCGTCGGCGGCCAACGAGCAGTGCAACGCCCATCATCACGGGCACGGTCATCAGGGCGCTGCGAGTTAGGGCCGCCGCAATACCTGCGAGCGCCAGGATTGCGATGGCGACGATCCACCAGCTCGCGGTACGATGCGCGATCCGGCCGATCACGAGCCCCAATACGATCAAAAGGAAGTAGGCAAGGTCATTGGGGTTGCTCATGAACGATCCGGCGCGCACAAACAGCGAGCCCGCGATCAACTCTGTTGTTGGACGCACCGAGCTAGGGTCGCTCAGGCCCCCCAGTAGCGCGTTGATCAAGACCGCCCAGCCGGCCGGGGCGAAGTGCTCAAGGATCGCGCCGAGAGCGAAAATCGCCCCCAGGAGCAACAGGCCGACCTCGACCCACTGGAAGGTACGGCGGTGGTGCACAAGATGACGGGCGACCAAGAACAGCATCAGATAGACCGCGTCCGCCCGCGCCGCAACCATACGGATGTACAGGTTGATGCTGCCAGCCGGCACAAAAACGTAGAACAGCACGACCGCTATGAACGCCACGACAGTCCAGTCCAGCACGGAGAAGTCGCGGTGCCCGCGAGCCAAGACCATGGCACCCAAAGTCAAGGCCACAATCTCCTTCCAATAACTCACGGCCAGCGCGCTGGACTTCGGAGCGAGCAAGGCAATCTGCCCTATGACGGCGGGATACAACTGAGCCAGGCAGACCAGAATGACAAGCGCGTATGACGGGTAGCGACTGGTCAGGTAGGCCGCTGCCAGCCCAGACAGTACACCGAACATCAGCCAAACGATGGGCGGATCCTCGACCAGAGTCACCCCCAGGACGGCGCTCGCGAGCACCGCAGCCAGGGTCAGCGCAGCAGCGCGACCGTCGTATCGGGGTTCTGTGGCTTTGGCAAGCCACCGCCGCTTCGACGGATGCCAGATTCCAACAGCGCGGCTGCCGGCCTGACTCAGGATTTCACTCCGCTTGGCCGCGGCGTAGGCGGCTTCCGTGGAGCGGCCACCTCAGCCTTCTCGGGTAGCACAGGCACGGCGACCATGCGTGAAACAGCTGCCTCAGCGTTCTCAGGCCGCATAGCGGGATCGGGTTCGCCGTAGGTGTAGTAGTCGGCCTTGCGCGACCGGACCTTGTTCAGAACAATCCCCAGCACTCTGGCGTCGACGGCCGTGAGGCTGCGCATGGCCCTCACGATATCGCGGCTCGAAGTCCTGGCCTCCTCGACTACAAGGACCACTCCATCGGCGCGCGCCCCGAGGACAGCGGCGTCCGTGACCACCCCAACTGGGGGTGAGTCGATGACGATGACGTCAGCTCTTTTTCGAAGACGCTCCAGGAGCTCAACCATATTTGCTGAACCGAGTAGCTCTGACGGGTTGGGTGGCGTCGGCCCGCTACAGATCAAGCTGAGGCCGGGTATGGATGTCGCCAGGATGAGATCCTTTTCCTCGCGGTCGCGAAGGAGCAGGTTGCCAAGTCCGATGTTCTCCGGCCGCTCGAACACCTCGTGGAGAGTGGGTCGCCGAAAATCCGCATCGACAAGGATCACCTTGTTGCCCGCCTGGGCCATGACCACAGCGAGGTTGGATGCTGTCGTCGTCTTACCCTCGCCCGGCACTGTAGACGTGACCTCAATTACCTGCGCGCGCTGCTCCAGACCTCGGTACAGGATATTGGTCCGGAGGGATCGGTACTGCTCCGATACATGGTCGCGGGTATAAAGCGCTGATAGCGTGGCTTTGTCACCCGAGCGGCCGTCCTGCCCCGGACGAAACCCGATCGACCCCAGCACCGGGACACCGAGGCGGTCGCCAGCATCAACCTCACCTTTGACCGAGTCGTCCAGGTGATCGATGAGAAAAGCGATCGCCACCGCGAGAGCCGCTCCGGCAAGAAACCCGAGGAAAACTGTCTTCGGCACATCAGGGCTGACTGGCACGGTCGGCACATCCGTCGGAATCTCCCACGCCACGAGCGCATCAAGCTGTGTGCTCGAGCCGCCGATCACTTTGCTCTGCAGGTCGTTGAGCGAATAATTGAACGCGGGAACGGTCTCGCGCGCAATACGCAGCGCCACGGCCGGGTCGACGTCGGTGACAGCGATGTCGATGAGCGTCGTATCAGGCCGCCGCACAGCGGTCAGCTCGGCCTTAAGTGCATCAGCGGTCCGGGGGATGCCGGCGGATGCTAGTCGGTCACGAACCGGGGCGGAGTTGACCAGCCCAACGTAAGTCTCGACAAGCTGGTCGATGCTCGGGACCTGGCTGAGTGACGAGGGGTTCGATGAGGTTCCCGGCAGTCCTTGCTTAGGATTCACCAGACCAACCGCCACGACGCGATAGAGGCGGGGTGTCTCCGCGGTCGCCAGGCCCCCGGTCACCGCGGCTGTGACCGAGATCAGTAGGACCATCCAGCGCCAGCGCCAGATCGTCCGGGCGTAGCGCCGCAACTCCATCAGCTAGCCGTCATCCTCCGCGGTTGCGGCCGTGGCTGTACCCATATCCGCCAAGTCGACTGAGCCTACCCGGCCGCGCAGCCCCTGGTCAACATGTGACTTGCGGTATGTGACTTGCGGTACTGAGTGCCTAGACTGTTGTGTGGCACCCATATTGCTGTTGACCTGGGGCGCCGGTGTGACCGCGATCCTCCTCATAGTCGCGCTTTCGATTCATAGGTCGGGACTATGGCGCACCAGGCACCGGCAGTTCGGAGGCAAGAAGCGCGGGAGGGTCCGCCACCCTCGGCTACGGGCTGTTGGCGCCGCGCTTGGCGCCGTCGCTCTCACAATCGTCGCGATACAGACCTATGGCATTCTGCAGGCGCTCCAAGAGCTCCAGGCTTCCGCCCGGCTGGCAAGCGAAGCACAGGCCGCCCTCGGTCAAACTCCCGCAGATTGGACCGCAGAGAGGGTGGCCACTGCCCGGGCGCTGCAGCGGGAGGCGGCTGATCAGATTGCGACGGGCCGAGCGCGCCTCGCACAGAGCTGGTTGATTCGAGTAGGTGGGGGCATCCCCCTACTGGCCACCCAAATCCGCGGAGCGCGCGACCTCGCCGATGCCGGCAGCGCAGGTGTTGCCGGCCTTGGCGGAGTTATTTCGATCGCGGAGGATCTCACCCGGCCAGTGAACGCAACACAACCCACGGGTATGCGGCTGCTCGAAATGCTTCGCTCAGTGGACAACAACCTGGGGCCTCGCGCCCCCGAGCTTCAGACGGCTGTCGCGCGCCTCAGAGCTGACCGGTCCTCCGCGCTCCTGCCGCCACTCCGCAATAGGTTGGACGGCGCCCTGCTGGCGCTCGAGCCTGCGGCGGCACAGGCATCCGAACTCAGCTCGGCAGGCAGGTACGCCCCTAGCGCTCTCGGCGGTTCAAGTCCGCAGAACTACCTCATCCTGCTGCCGAATCCTTCGGAGATCCGGCCGACGGGAGGGTTTTCCGGCGCCATCGGAACTGTCACCCTCGCCGCCGGGAGCCCCCTGAACCTCGAAGTCAAGAACCAGGACGACTACAACCCGCTCATGAAGAAGCGCGTAGACGTCCCGACGCCGCTCGCTCGCTACCTGAAGTTCTACAAGAACGGTCTCGAGCTTGGAGACGCTGGTTGGGATCCGGACTTTCCAACCAGCGCTCAGACGGCGGAGCAACTCTTGAACCAGGCGACAGCCAAAAGTGTTGACGGGACGATCTCCATCGACCCGTATGCCATCGCCGCACTGCTGGAGGTCACAGGTCCGGTCGAGGTCCCAGGCTACGGTCAGTTCGACAAAGAAAACTTTTTCTCGCGCCTCAATGTGCTTGTCAACGCCAGTAGCGGCCCTGGGACTGGAAAGGCCGCACTCCCGCCCATTTCCAGAGCCGTACTCAATAGCATCCTCAACGTCCGGGGGAGTGACTGGCTGCGACTTGCGCGGGCATTGAAGATCCAGGCTGACCAACGACATATCCAGGCCTACTTTCACGACCCGGCCCTGGCCGCCGCGACCGCGGGCGCCCATTTCGATGGGGCATTGGTCGCCCCCGGGACTGACTACTTGATGCTCGCGGACGCCAACGTTGGCTCGACCAAGGGTGACGCGTTCGTAAAGAAGTCAATGCAAGTCTTGACCGAAGTGCACCCCGAGCTGGGAGTCGCTTGGCACCAGGTCACGGTGACCTACAACATGCCACTTTCAACTGGCCCTACCGATCTGTTGCTCAACCCTGGTGACGGCAGCTACCGCGACTACCTGCGATTTGTGCTTCCGCAGGAGGCCCTGGTCACTTCGTTGACAACGGCCAGCGGCGATAAGCCCACGGTAGGAGCGGTTGATGCCATCTCGCTGGCACACAGCCACCAGATAGTGGGGGCCTTCATTCGGGTTCCGCGTGGCTCCGGTACCTCCGTCGTAGTCACCTATGAGGTGCCGCTGACCGGTGCGGCCTACAGACTTTACGTACAGAAACAGGCCGGGGTACTGGAACTTCCGGTCACGGCCACGGTGAGTTTTCCGGGTGGGGTCTCGAAGCGGCTAGCTGGGTTGACAACCGACTTTGTGCTGAGCCCCGGGTGATCACGCGTCGACGTTTGACGCTTGCAGCCGGTGTGCTGGGTCTGCTCCTTGTCTCCGTGGCGGCCGTTCTCCTCAGTTCGCACCCGAGGTCAGTCAAGCCGCCGACGGGTAGGGTGCTGCCCATCCTCACGCCGGCTTTCCCGACGCCCTCCGCGCAACCCTCGACGGGGTACCGAGTCGTGTCGAAGGACCTGGGGATCGACCTCCCCATCGTGCCGGGTGACGGCTGGACCGTGCCTCTGTACAAGGCGGCGTCATATCCCGGTATGGCGCTGCCCGGGCACAACGGACGTTCGTTTCTCTACGCCCATGCCCAAACGGGCATGTTCGCACCTCTGATGCAAGCCTCCGTGGGTCAGCACGTGGACATCGATCGCCCCGGCGCCCCGGCGCTGCATTATGTGATCCGGCAATACTTCCCCAACTGGCCCCCCGGGGACCTTCGCTACCTGCAGCCCAGTGACCATGACGAACTCGTATTGCTGACCTGCACCACGTACAACGCGAACGACCCCCGCATCCTCGCGGTGGCCGAGCCGGTCTGAGCTAGGCGCGCCTCCGCGCCAGCGAGAAGGCAGCCGCCACCAGCAGGGCGAGCCCTGCGGCTAGGACAGCCCAAGGTAGGACCTGGGCGGGTGGCGTGCTTGAGATGCCGGTCCGCGGCGACCCGGCTGAGGTGAACGGTAGGCAGCCGTTCTCCCGGACCGTCGTAGTCAGGGTGATGCCTGCGCCGGTGGCTGACAGTGTGTACTGACACGGGCAGCCCGCCGGCAGCGTGACCACCGTTGTCGCCTGGCCGTTGGCGTCCGTCGTAGCGTGCGTCGGAGTGAAGGTGGCCGTACAACCAGCAGGTCCAGCGGCTTGCGAAAAGGTGACCTGGGCACCCCCAATCCCATTGCCATTGCAGTCGCGAAGGGTGATGGTGAAATCGACTGGCTGATTCGGATCGGCGGAACTGGGGGTCGCAGAGGCCGAGGACTGCGTGTTGCAGCCCTGATACGCGAGGGTCGGGGTGGCAGCGGCCACCGATCCCGCAAAGAAGGCGCCAAAGAGCAGGCCAATGGTGGCGGAACTCGCCGATAGCCTCCTGCTCAATGTATTCGAATCCTCCGTTGGTTCGCCCCCGGTGCCGAAAGTAGCACAACCGATGTTAGGGTACGAACCTGAGATTACAGGGATTGACCTCCGTGCGCCTGTCCCTGAGACAAGACTGTGTCAAGCGCGCCAGGTCAATTTTGGCGTCCGCGCGGCCCGCACCTCGTCGAGGCGCCCGACTGGAGTCTCATGCGGCGCGTG